>CAZKFH010000020.1:0-35998 GCA_964551945.1 uncultured Actinomycetes bacterium
CCTCGACCGGCATGAGGCCGTGGAGATCCACAGGGGGGACCGCATCGCCCAGCTGGTGATTGTGCCCTTCGCCGAGGCCACGCCCACAGAGGTCGAGGATCTCCCGGCTTCCGAGCGTGCCGAGGGGGGGTTCGGCTCCTCAGGGCGCTGAGAGAGCAGGCCGAGGCCTTGTGCCTCCGCACAAAGGGATATCGGACTTCATTGCAGAAATCCTATGAGATCGCCCTTCAAAGGAGCCCGTCATGAGAAGGATCGGATCCGTCACCGCTCTGGTGCTGCTGTGTGTGTTCGCGTTCCAGGGTGTTGCCCTCCCCGCCGAAACCAGCTCTCTCCAGGTCGACACTGTCACCGTTGGAACGACTGTCACGGTATCGGGCACCCTCGCCCTGGGCACCGATGCGACGGGCCCCGCCACGGTGGGAACGGACGGTTCCGGCGACGCGACTCCAGCACGCGTCGGACTTGACCTTGGCGACGCGACCGTGACGCCCGACCTCGCCGGCAAGAAGCTGACGCTGACTCTGAAGGTGAACGACGGGCTCCCGGGTGTCGACGGGATCGGCCCTGGTGCCGGTTACGTGTGGCCCTTCGCTTTCGATGGTGTGGACGCCGGCGCTTGGTTGGCGGCCGGAACGTTCATCTCGGGTTGGCTTCCGAAGACCGACAAGTGGTTCGAGCTGTGTTCGACGACCGCCGGAACTTACACCTGCGCCATACCTATGACGGGCACGATGTCGGCCTCGCAGGTTTCGTGGACGATTCCCTTCAACCGGAGTGCCGCCCCCGCCTACTCCGCGAATTACGGGTCCACGCTCGAAGCCGGCGCCGCCGCTCCCGGTTCTCCCGCGACCATCCCTTGGGCGGTCGTGAGCGGAGGGAGCAACTTCGATACCGTGGCGATAGCGGGCTACATGATCCCTGGCCGCGTCGAGGTGGGCATCGCACCGGCCGGTACCCTGGAGAGCAAGGTCGTGTACGCCTCATCCGGGGTGTTCACCCCCGCAACCTCGAAGTTCACGGTAACGGCTCCGAAGCCCGCCGCGGCCGGCTCGTATACCGCCTTCCTCCGGTCGTGCTTCGGAAACACTGACGAGCTGACCTGCGTGAAGACCACCCATCCGCTCACGGTCTAGGGCAGGGAGCCCGCCTCTGTCGGGTCTGAGGCGCGGCGGCGAGGTTGGTAGACTTGGCTCCGCGCGGACGTGGCTCAGTTGGTAGAGCACCACCTTGCCAAGGTGGGGGTCGCGGGTTCGAATCCCGTCGTCCGCTCCACTCGGAGGCCCGCTGACCTGCGGTTCTGGCCTTCCGGTTCTCGCTTCTGGCTTTACCGTTGTCCATGAGTTGGCCATGGCTTGTCCATGACTTGCGTACAGTCGCGCCATGGAACGAGGATCGATCCGGCAGCGAGGACGGGATTCCTGGCAGCTGCGTGTCTATCTCGGGACGGATCCGGAGACTGGCCACCAGCGGTGGGCGAGCAGGACCGTCCACGGCAGCCGACGCCACGCTCAAGCCCAGCTCCGCGAGCTTGTTGAGGAGGCCGGGTACGCCGGCCTGCGGGCTGGCACGCTGGCCGATCTCCTCGACACATGGTTCGAGGCGGCGTCGCCCGGATGGGCTCGCACAACGCTCAGCCACACGCGCTCGGTGATCGACTGCTACCTCAAGCCGCACCTCGGGCATCTGCCTGTCGCCAAGCTGATCACCGAGGACATCGACGACTTCTACGGTCACCTCCTCCGCGCTGGAGGCCGCAACGACGGACCCCTGGCTCCCGGCACCGTCGCTCGCGTCCACGGCGTTCTGCACCGGGCACTGGCCCAGGCGGTGAGATGGGACTGGATCTGGCTCAATCCGGCGACCAACGCGAGCCCGCCGCGGGTACCTCCGGCAGAGATCCGCCCGCCGAGCCCCGAACAGGTAGCGAGGCTGCTCGAGGCCGCGAGGCGGGACGACCCGGCTTTGTTTTGCTTCCTCAGGTTGGCAGCGTCAACGGGGGCACGCCGCGGTCAGCTTCTGGCGCTCCGCTGGGAAGCCGTCGATTGGGAGAGGGGAGCAATCGCCTTCACCCGGGCGCTAGTCCAAGGCCCCCGCGGTCCTGAGCTCCGCCCGACGAAGACCCACCGAACCCACCGAACCGATCTCGATGCGGCGACCTTGGAAGTGCTGGTAGGGCATCGAGGGCAGGTCGAAACCAGGGCACGGGGGGTGGGCGTCGCGCTTGCCCCGACCGCCTTCGTGTTCAGCTCGCTGACCGACGGCTCGATTCCCTGGCAGCCCAACTGGGTGACCAAGCGGTTCATCTCTCGCCGTCGTGCTGCAGGACTCGCGCGGTTCCGCCTGCACGACCTCCGTCATTTCATGGCGACGCAGATGCTCGCTGCGGGAATTCCGATCATGACGGTGTCGCAACGTCTGAATCACGCGAGGGCTTCCACGACGCTCAACGTGTACGCGCATGCGGTACCGGGTGGAGATCGGCTAGGAGCGGAAACGCTGGCCGCGATCCTCGAAGCCGGCGCCGCAGAGTCGGCGGGTTCCGTTCATGAAGCGGGAGCGGAGGAGTGAGCTCGATGCCAGGGAGGTCATGGGTGCTGAGCGGCGGTGTGGAGCTGCCAGAGCCTGAAGTACCCATCTGCCTTCGGAGAGAGTCCGTTGAGGGCGGGGAGCTGCCGGCCGTGGAGTTCCGCCGCGAGCGACCTACTCCGCAGGTGGCTCGGAGGGAATGGTATTGGCGGCTACACTACGGTTGCAGGAGCGCCCGTCAGGATCGTCGTCGCGCGCTTCAGCTCTCCTTCAATCCCTAGGATCTAGAGAGTTGTGAGTGAGGGCTGGAGACCAGACCCGGCCCCGACTACTCGTCACCTGGCAACGTCTCGACAGCCCCGGGTGTCGGGGTCGACCAGTTCCAAGTCCCCTTCACCTTCTTGAGCATCGCGCCGACGTCATGGTCCGTCTCATTGCTCGGGTGGATGATCAGGTCGACTAGGTTTCCGAACACCGATCCGGCCCTGAAGACCCGGATGGTGTCGAATGTGCTCGTCTCCTCTGGGCTCGGGTAGCAGCGGAGTCCCTGCTCCAGCAGGATTTGGGTCAGGTCGCGCGCTACGACGCTCTTGATGCGCGTTGTCGGCTCGCCGCTCACCTCCCGCAGGATGTCGGTCACCTTCCTGCGACCGATCGTGAGGAAGGCCTTCCCGTTGAGCCGACGCTTCAGTTCCCGAGCAACGAGCGCGTAGTCATTGCGGCCAGGCACCTGCTCTACCCCCTTTAAAATGTGAGTAACTTACTCACCTACTTATTATCTTATCAGGTTGGGTGAGATCCCCGCCGGGCACCGAGGAGAGCGAATTGGCTACTGTATGCTGCGAAACGCGTCGCAAGCGAGGGATGCCGTAGGTATCACCTTGGTACTACTCTGCAAATACCCTCAAAAGTGATGTATAATGCAGCTCTATGCCACGATATTCGACGCTTGATCGTCTTGCGAGGATCGCAGAGAACCAGTGGGGCCTTGTGACGCGCCGCCAGGCTGAGCTGGCCGGCATCGCCCGAGCCACCCTCGACCGCCTCACCGTCGAAGGGTCGGTGCTCGAGCGGGTAGCTCGCGGCGTGTATTGCATGACTGGTGCGCCCATGCCTGATCATCTCGACCTCCGCGCGGCTTGGCTCCAGCTCGCCCCCGATATCCCCGCCTGGGAGCGGACGGCGGTCCAGGGCGTCGTCTCGCACCGGTCGGCAGCGGCTCTCTATGGGCTCGGCCACCTGCCCGCCGACCGCCACGAGTTCACCCTGCCGACCAGGCGGCAGACTCGCAGGCCCGACGTGCGACTCCATCAGCGACGGCTACATCCGGGACAGTGGGTTGAGCTTGGGGGCCTCCTTGTCACTCGCCCTTCCCGCATCGCTTCGGACCTCCTCTACGATCGCGAGGACCCAGAAGGCGTCGGTCAAGTGGTAGCCGACGCCATCCGCGGCGTCTATGACTATCCGAGTACCTTCGTTGACGCTCTCGCCCCACACGCCGCGCAGCTGGGACTTCGCCGAGGTGATGGTGTTGCTCTCCTTCGCTGGCTGCTCGACCTGGTCGGCGACCCGGAGACAGGGGAGTGGATGAAAGAGGGTCGGGCTAACTTCGACCCGGCAGCCGCACGGGAAGCGGGCCAGGCGAAGGTAACCGCGGACAAAGGGCTTGGCCAGTGACCGACGACCGTTCCTACGCCAGCCCGGCAGCATTCCGCCGCGCCCTGACGGACAAGTTGAAGGAGAACGCGAAAACCAGCCGTTGGTCTCTCCCGCAGCTCCAGCGGCAGATGGCATACGACCGTCTGCTGGAGCGCCTCTACCTGGTGGACGATGGTTGGATCGTGAAGGGAGCCACCGCCCTATTGGCTCGGGATCTCGGTGTGCGCGCGACGGTCGATGTCGACGTGTACAGGAACGCGGCACGTGAGGTGGCGGAGGTGGCCTTGCGGGAAGCCGCGGCCAAGGACATCGGTGACTGGTTCCGGTTTGAGCTCGGTGCCAGTCAGTCTGCAGCCGGCGGTGCCGGAGGCGTGCGAATCCCGGTGACCGCAAACCTGGGCACGACGGCGTGGGTGCAGTTCCACGTCGATCTCGTTGGATCGGACCTCAAGATGACAGGTCAGCCCGAGGACGTGCCCCCTCTCGCGCGAGTGATGATGCCCGATGTGGAACAGCATGGGTATCGCGCCTATCCGCTGGTCGATCACATCGCGGACAAGATTGCCGCGATTCTCCAGCGGTACGGAGAGACGGAGGCTCCCTCGACCCGCTACAAAGACCTCGTTGACCTCGTCGCCATCGTCACCGAAGCCTCTGTAGCGGCAGAGTCGCAGATCAAGGCCCTGCGGTCGGAGGCAGAACGGCGCGGAATTGCGTTGCCCTCCCGCTTCACCGTTCCCGACCGGGGCCTTTGGGAACGAGGCTACGCTGCCGAGGCTGAGCGGTCGCTCCTGCCTATCGCGCGCACCCTCGCAGAGGCGCTCGCGGTCGTCGGACCGTTCATCGACCCGCTGCTCGACGGGACTGCGGGGGGCACGTGGGATCCCGAACGGGGCTGGGTGTAGAGATGATCCGTGAGCCATTGGCAGGAGTCGAACCAGGAATCTGCTGAGTAGATGTCCCCTGCTTGATTTGTTATGCCACTTGGGCTCGCTCGCGCCGAACAGCTCCGGCCACCACCCACCAGGGCCCCTGAGGTGAGAGCTGCGACGGACCCGTTGCCCAACACCCACGGCGCTGGCAAGGTGGAGTGATGCATCTGTCACGGCTGAGACTCTCAGGGTTCCGCAACCTCGACTGCGAGGTGTCCCTCTGCGGCGGCTTCGCTGTCCTCACCGGCGAAAACAACTCGGGCAAGACCAACGTCATCGACGCTGTCAGGATTCTCTCGGCTGCTGAGGCGGGTCCCGCCGAACAACTGACGCCCGCTGAAAGGGACTTTGCCCACGACGCCGCCGGCAAGGCCGTGACTGACACGTTCAGCATCGAGGCGATCTTCGAAGGCATGGACGCGCTTCAGGAAGGCCGCATGGTAACCGCCCTCGCACCGGAGCACGGTGAGCACACCGCCCGCCTCGGTCTGACCGCTCGCCTGACGTCAGGCGGCAAAGTAACGTACGACCATTTCGGAGGGGATCACGACAACAGCGAGATCGAGCAACTCGCTCGCCTCGCGGTCCAGTACACGTATCTGCCGCCACTTAGGAACGCAGAGGCCGACCTGCGCCCAGGCCGCCGCAATCGAGTGCAAGGGCTCCTCGCTGCTCTCGTGCGGGATGAGGAGGGACGGGCTGCGATCGAGGAGCTTGTCGCCGAGGTGAACGAGCGGCTCGGAGACCAGGAAGGGGTAAAAGAGGCGCGCAACAAGATTCAAGCTCGTCTGGACGAGGTTCTCGGGCCTCGTTACCGTCAAGAGATCGGCCTTGCATTCGCCGACCCCCATTTCGACCGAATCGCGGGCAGCCTCCGGGCCCTGATCGGGGACCCCGCCCCTTCGGAGATGGCAGAGAGCGGCCTCGGCTTCAACAACCTCTTGTACATCGCGACTGTGTTGGCCGGCCTCGCTGAGGAACCGGACGCGGCCCTCCACATCCTCCTCGTCGAAGAGCCCGAAGCACATCTCCATCCCCAGCTACAGGATCTTCTGATGCGCTACCTCGAGGGCGTCGGTGAGAAACGAGTTCAGGTCATCGCAACTACGCACTCGCCGAATCTCGCCTCCTCGGCCGGCGTCGAGCGCATCACCGTCCTAACTCGTCGAATGCGATCGGAGCCGATAGTTGCGCGGGCCATTGCCGAGTTCGGACTGAGCGAGAAGCATCTCCTGCACCTTCGCCGTTTCCTGGATGTCACCAAAGCATCCTTGCTGTTCGCGCGCCGCGTGCTGTTGGTGGAGGGGGTGGCCGAACAGATTCTTGCACCGGAGGTCGCTACGGCAAAAGGGCTTTCGCTGTCTGAGTCCGGCGTCAGCGTCATTAACGTCGGTGGGCTGTCGTTCGCTCCGTTTGCTGCGCTGTTCGGACAAGATCGACTCCCCTACAAATGCTCGATCGTGACCGATGGCGATGTGCCTTCACCGGCCAAAGAGGACGTGGAGGGCGCCGATGAGGTTCTGTCCGCCACTGCTCGCAAGCTCAAGGAAACGGAATCGGACAACCTGAAGGTTTTCATCTCGCGTCGGACCCTCGAATGGGATCTCGTCGAGGCGGGGAACTGGGAGCTCGCGCTTGCCGCTCTAGGCCGAATCCGCCCTAAGGTTGCCGAGCGCCTCGCTTCAGACATGGTTGGCAGGAGTAGTTCCGAACAGGCGGACGCCTTGCTAGGAAAGATCGCGTCCATCAAGGGCCCGTTCGCTCAGGCCGTCGTCTCCGAGCTTCGAGATGGTCAGGCGCTGATTGTGCCGCCGTATCTCGGGGATGCAATCGATTGGTTGACCGAGAGCGATGATGAGGGTGAGGGAGACGACACCAACCGGCCTGGAACATCGGAATGAAAACCGCGCGAGATCTCCTGCAGGAGCGCTTGGAGGATCCCGAGCTCGTGTCGCCTGAGCAGCGCGCCGCGGTCGAGGCCGATGGAGACTTTCTGCTTGTTGCGTGCCCCGGTAGTGGGAAGACGAGAACGGCAGGCTTGCGTGCCGCATGGTGGGGTCTTGACGATCCTCCCAGGTCAATGGCTGTGACTTCCTACACCAATGTCGCTGTCGCTGAAATCCGAACGTCGGCAGCAGAAGCGGGCCTGGTCTTGGGTGAACCGCACCTCTGCGGCACGCTGCACACGTTGTTGTTGCGGTTCGTGTTCTACCCCTTCGGCCATCTCGTCATGGGTTGCGGCGAGACCCCACGCATGATGCCCGATGGTCAACCTCCGCCGGTCGACATCAACGACGTGTGGTTGGGAGACAATCGCTTCTGGGCAAAGATCTCGGACTTCCACTTCCGACCAGACGGAACGTTCGATGCTCAGAGTCGCCCGTCGTCTCCTCTCAAATCCGAGGAGATAGTCGCTGTGGGCTCTGACCAGGCCCTCGGGCTCAAAACCGAGCTATTCGGTCAGGGTTTCGCGTCATTCTCGGACTCGATGTACGTCGCGATGAAGGTCTTGGACGAGCACCCAGCGATCCGAGACCTCGTCTCGGGACGGTTCGACGAGCTCGTCGTCGATGAGGTCCAAGACACGAGTTCCGTCCAGCTCAAGTGCCTTTCGCTTCTCAAGTCGACCGGCAAGCTTGCTTCGCTCGTGTTGATCGGTGATCCCGACCAAGCGATCTACGAATGGCAAGGATCGGATCCGGTCGCATGCCGCACCTTCGCGGATGATCACGCACTCGAGACGTTGGAGTTGACCCGCAACTTCCGTTCGTCTCAGGCCATCTGCAACGTCACTCATCGGCTTTCCTCGCGGGCCGCGCCGGAGGATGCCGCGGGCGATGCGAGGGAATTCGGCGTTGTGCCCGAGCTTCTGCTGTATGAGGAGCCATCACGCGCGGTTGAGTCGTTTAGGGCCCGCCTCGAGAGCCTCGATCTAGCAGTCGATCTGGCACCCGTGCTGGTCCGGACCAGCTCACTTGCCTTTAAGCTGAACAGCATTTCGAACGTGAGCGCGTCATGGCAGGTACGCGTGTTTGGGGATGCCGCGGCGGTCTTCGCGGCGACTCGCTCGTTCGAGGTCCGGTCCCTGAAGGCAGTCGAGGATGCTTTGCGCCGCCTGGCGTGGGGAACGATCGGTCGGCTCGATTCGGTCGACCGAACCCGGCTTCGCAACGCCGCCTGCCATCTGATCATGGGGTTGCCGAAACCAGCCGGGACCAAGTCGCTCAAGGACTGGATCGGTGAAGCCCGAGGTTGGGTGACCGCAGTTGTTGCCAAGCTGAGCGATGCACCCGCGGGAAAGGTCTCATCTGTCGTTAGGGCGCGCGCCGGTGACCACGGTCGTCTCGCCGCCGATGTATTCCCCACGACGGTGGCGGTGTCGATCGCACGTACGGTGCACTCAGCGAAGGGCGAATCACATGAAGCGGTGTTGTTGCTCTCGGGGAAGCCGACAGCCAAAGGTGATAGCGCGCGCGACTGGATCAAGGGCGAACTGGGCGAGGACCCTGATGAGGAGACGCGCATCGGATACGTGGGACTCACCCGCGCGCGGAAGTACTGCGCGGTCGCTTTGCCCAATACCACGCCTGACGAGGTGATAGCTGCCTATGAAGCGGCGGGGTTCGCGATTGTGACCGGGTTACCTAACGGCACACCAGGGACAGGCAGATGAACGACGAAGAATCGAGGGATCCCGCGGTTCGGGCGGCGTTTCTTACGGAGGAAGTCTTCGTAGCGGTTCGCCTCATCGAAGAAGGACTCGGATACCTGCAGCGAATCAGCCCCGCAAACGACTTCTATCACGCCCCCATGCAGCTGCTAGCCAGCGGGATCGAACGTTTGCTGAAGTGCGCCATTGCCTATGGCGTTATCGCTCGAACTGGCATGTTCCCGGAGAAAGAGGATATTGAACACACGCACGCTGTCACACCCCTTCTAGGTCGGGTCATCAGAGAAGCCTTCGACGAGGAATACCTAAAGCGTCCTGCTGCAAGAGAGGACTTGGAGTTCATTCGGAACGATCAAGTCTTGGCAGCGATTCTCCGGACACTGGGATACTTCGGGGACACCGGTCGCTACTGGAACCTCAATATCACTATGGGAAAAGGTCACGCGATCCCTTCTCCTGAGACGGAATGGGCTGCGATGGAGCTCATCGTGGCGGATGAACTGGACGTCGCCATCATGACCCTCGACCCGGAGGGTCTCCGAGCGTTCTATGAAAGGCTCAACAAAAGGCTGACGGAGGTCATCGAGCGCTTTGTCCGCGGGATCTCTAGGTTGTTCACGCTGAGCAACATCGCCGAGCAAGCCAAGGTTGTCACTGCCCACATTGGACCCTTCTTGTACTTGACGGACGAAGCGCTGGGTACGCGTGAGTATGGCCACGGCTGAAACCCGCTCATGGCGAAGATCTGAAATGAACCAGCTCCGTCCTTACTCGACACAGCGACTACTTACGACGTGCGAGATTCCGACGACGGTGGCGGCAGCGCCCAAGATCAAGAAGTAGAGGTTGATCGGCGTGACGATGACCCACGAGAACGCCGCAAGCGCGAGCCCTACGAACGCCCAGGCCGTCCCGACGATCACGCCACCAAGATTACTCCCGGGTTCATTTTGGAATCGTGTTGGACTTGCACCCAAGTTTGCACCAAACGACCTAGGTTCGCGGCCGTTCGCCACGGTTCGGGACTAGTCGCGAAGCCGGGGGGAAGAGTCTGACCGGCCACGATGGACGCAAGCGTACGGGGGGTGAACCAACCAAGCGCCCCTTTTTTACCAAGGTGGGGTCGCGGGTTCGAATCCCGTCGTTCGCTCCAAGAGGCCGCCGGTAAGTAGGGTTCGGTCGCACCTACGGAAAGTCGAGGCTCACAAGGTTGCACCAACCAACTCAGGGGAGCGGCGTGATGCGTTGGAGAAGCAGCTGAGCTGACTGCACGACCCTCTCTCGCTGGTAGGTGAGAGCAAACTCGAAGCGCCGCTGGTGGTCTCCGCCGCCATCGCCGAGATCCCGACCGACGAGAGCGCCGGCGAAGTGTGGGCCAACCACGCTGACGGCCCAGATGTCTCTGAGAGGATCGTCAGGTGTGATCGCAGCTCCTCGAACTTGGCCACCAGGCTCGTGAGACATGCCGACACCCACGGCTGCGACAAGGGGTAAATCCGCAGCCATCCTGACGTAGCGGTCGCGCACCGTCGGCGTGAAGAAGCGCTCCTCCTGGAATGCCGAGAGCACCACCGGATGCTCCGACGTGGTCAGCGCGTTGTCCTCCAGCCTCCGCGCGAGCGCGGAAAGGAGGCGTTTGTCGCCCACGCGGAGCCGTGAGGTGTCTTTCACGATGTCCCACGGAGTCTCTGACTGAGGCACGTGGACCCGCTCGATGAACGGAAGCCCTTCCCCTTCCTGGAGCATCGCTTGGAGCATGGGTCCGTCCGGCAGCGGACCGGGATGCCCGAAGAGCCATCCTTGACCGAGCGTGGCTCCCATGGCGAGAGCGGTCTGTCGATGTTCGTCCGTCTCGATCCCTTCGGCCAGGACCAACGCGCCAGTTTGCTCCGCGTGAGCGCTGACGGCTGTCACTGTGGTTGCGATCTGGCTGTCGTGCCGGTCTCTGACGAGGCGCAGGTCGAGCTTCACGACGTCGGGCCTGAGAAAGGGCATGAGAGCCAGGGACTGGGGATCCGCACCGATATCGTCCACCGCGATTCCCCATCCCAGCTCTCGGATCCTTGCGAGAGCCGTCAGGAGCTCGGCAGGTTGCTGAGCGATCGCTCGCTCGGTGATCTCGACGACCCCGCGCAGCTGTGTGGCCGCGAGGTCCACCACATGCGCAACCTCCGGGGGAGCCGCTGTGGTGAGGGAGGATGGCTCCACATTCACGAACAGGGTCAGTCCTTGCCCGAGCCGCTGTTCGATGGCGCCCACCACCGCGGCGCCCCTGCAGGCCCACTCGAGCTCAGAGGTGAGGCCCTCCTTCTGCGCAGCCTCGAAGAGAGCGGCGGGAGTTTCGAGCGGCGAGCCTGCGGGGCCTCTCGCCAAGGCCTCGTAACCGACGACCTGGCCCGACTCGAGCTCGACGATCGGTTGGTACACAGAGCGAATGGAACGGCTCTTGAGGATCTCCTGTAGGGACTGACTCAACGGACCTCCGCTCTTGATGGCGAGCAACGTTCGACATGCGTTCGGCCCTGTGGGCCGGAGATTCAACCCGACGTATGAAGGCGCTTCCTGTCCGGTGCAATTCCCGCGGCGACTCTATTACCCGCAAGTCAGAGGAATAACACGAGTGACCCAGATGGATCTGCTCGGAGGGCGCTACATCCAGTTGACTTCGGCGCTTCTGGCCAGCTTCGCGTGCTTCGCGGGTAGTCCTGGACTTGCACCAGAATTTGCACCAAACGACCTCGATTCGGGACCGTTCGTAGCAGTTCGCGACTGACCGCAAGGCCGCAGACAGGCCTCTGAGGGGTTACGACGGACTCAGGCGGATGGCGGCGAACGAACCAAACGCCTTTGCCAAGGTGGGGGTCGCGGGTTCGAATCCCGTCGTCCGCTCAAAGAACAGCCGCCTTAACCTGCAGGTTCGTTCGAATAAATACTCGGAAGGGCGGGTGTTGGCCCCAAGATTGGCCCCAGACCTTGCCCCAAGCTTCTCGTCGGACCCAGAATCCGGATTCCCTATTCGTCTGGTTTCCCAGACCCTAATTTTTGCGGCCCTGGCTATTCCGGCCCATCCTCCCGAGTAGGCAGAAATTGGGCTCCCGCGAGACACCTGTCACGAGCGACCCAATTGGCGGGTCGCCAGAACATTCCCATCTTCGTCCAAAGCGGCAATCTCGCCCGTTGCTCCGGATGGCAAGACGGCCATGTAGAACCGGCCCTTGATTCCCAGCTCAGCAGGAGGGTCGAGGAGCTCGACTGAGAGGGTCTCGCCACCTGCGAGTCGGATTTCAAGCGCACGCACCTCGGCAGATACCTCCCCCGACGCCATGGCGGGAGCACCGTCGAATCCGCCATCGAAGCTGCGGGCGCCGAACGGTGCTCGGTGGTCGCTCTCGGACAGGCGACCACACGATCCTGGCACGATCTGCTGGCCGTGCGACTCAGGGTTCCGCGGCTCGGAGTCGATCCCCCAGCAGTACGCGTCCGGGCCGAGGTTCCGCTTCCACAGCGCCAGGATGGCCTCATCGTCCACGTCAGCGGCCCGCCAGACGACAAAGCTCCAGGGCGTGCCTCGGTACTCACCTGACTCGAACGTTCCCGAAGCGAGGACATGCCGCTCACCTTCCGGCTGAACCTGCACGGGGAGCAGCTCCGTGCAGATAACCCTCCCGTCTGCAGCTCGCGTGTCTTCGGGAATCTCGAGGAAGAACGTTCCATCTCGCCCCTGTTCGCTCCCCGGTGCGACGGACTCGATCTCGCGCGAGACGAGGACCTTGCCGTCATCATCCAGCACCTCGATCGTGCAGATCGCTCCGAGGCTGGAGGGGATCGCTCCGGTCCACAGGGAACCTGCCCCTACCGCCTTCTGCTCCCCGAGCCTATTGATGAAGAACGGACCCCATCTCCACTCGGGAGGCCCAGACTCCGCGGGTTCCCGGTAGCCAAGGAGCTGGTTCCGATGTTCCTCTGTGAAGCCGCCGGCGACCTCCTCGACGACGAGATCATCACCTTCCTGGGCGACGTAGATGAACGAGTCGCCAGTCTTACCGTCGCACTGATGTGTCGGATAGCTGGAACAGAAGGAGGCTTCCCACCGGCCCTCAACTGCTCGCACCGAGAAGTAATCGAAGGAGCTGGCGAACGGATCGTAGAGTCCCCGCTCGAGGAGAGCGGCGATCGCGACGCTGGCGGCTCGTTCCTCAGGATCGGCGAGAGAGGAGGCAGTCGGGGTAGTGATCTCTTGCTCGCTCCCCAGAAAGCCTCGCACCCCGAGTGTGAGCCCAGCGAAGGCGACCAGGAGTGCCACTGCGCCGGAGGCACCGCGGCGCCAGGAGGAGACCCGAACCGCCTTCGACGGATGCCTCCCTCGAATGTCGCTTCGCAGATCCGGTACGGATAGTTGGTCGAGTTCACCGAATCGATCGCGGAGATCAGTCATCGTCTTCCTCCAGAAGCGTGCGGAGCCGCTTTCGTCCCTGGCTCAAATGGACTCGAACCGTCGCTGCCGTTGACCCGAGGATGTCGCCGATCTCTCGGGCCTTGTAGCCGGCGTAGTAGTGCAAGACGAGGACCGCTCGCTGTTTGAGAGGCAGAACCCGCAGCGCCGGAAGCAACTCACCAGTGGGCGGAGAGGCAAGGTCGAAGTCCGTGGGCAGGTGTTCCGTCATCCGTCGAGCTTTCAGATCACCGGCCGCGATTCGAAACGCGGCGCGCCAGAGCCAACGGGAGGGCGACCGCACCTCCGAGCCTCGGTGCAGGAGCTGCGTGAAGGCTTCCGCCATCGCATCGCTGGCGACATCGCGATCTCCCCCATACACGTACAGCGCTCGCCAAAGGCGATCAGCATGGGTCGCGTAGAGGGACTCGAAGGCATCGTCTTGCTCCACCGTCCGTACATCCTGCACGTCACTGATACAGGGCAGCAGATGGCCAGAAAGGTGTAGGGGGCCGGTCCGAAGATCGCTCGCCCCTATGTGGTCGCAGAATCCTCGCAGGCCGGGGCCCAGGCAGGAACATTGCTTCCCTGAGTTGGGGTGCCTGCCTGAACGCGCAGCCGTTCGACGTCCGCTTCCGGAGCAAGCCGGATGTCCACCACGTCGGGTGCACGGAAGAAAGCAGTTGTGATACCGGAACCCTGAGGTGGTGTGTCAACCTGACGTCCCTCGCCCCCGGGCCCTTCGAAGGTCTGGTAGACCCACACGACCTCATACCCCATGTCCTCGAGCAGTCGTCCGGCACGGTCCGCAGGCATGGTGTGCAGGTCCAGGCACCAAAAGGCGCCGTTCGGGGCGAGCTCATTGTCCATCGGAGCCTCTGCCTCTCCGGGGCGCTCCGCGCGTCCGACGCTTAGCGTCACGGGCCCTCCGAGATTCCTGGGGAGCTCCAGAACCTCGTGGTGGAAGACACCGCGTCCTCGATCCCGGATTTCCTCGGGTAGCCCCGCTACCCCCACCCCGACCTGGGCTTTGAGCTTCGCCCACGCTAGGTCATCGACCTGAGTGCCGGGTGAGAAGGAGAGGCTCCACCAAGTTCCCGCCGCAGACGGGGGGACGGGCACGATGAGGATCCTTGCCTCGATGCCCGCGTCACGCAGGTCCTGTGTCACCTCGGCCGGATCGTCGATGGCATCGGTCGCGCGGACCTCGATCGCGTTCTGGCTCGCCACCAAGACGGTGGTTGCGACCACGAGGAAGGCCGCCGCGACTGCCACACCGATGGTTCGGCGAACGATGCGGGGCGACGTCGGTCGGCGAGGAATCCGCGGGGAGTCTCGCTCTTCCAGCGCCTTCAGAAGCATCGGAAGGAGACGCGCTTCGAACCCGTCGGCCCTACGCTCTCGCACGTCGCGATCAGTCATGGGATTACCTCCTCCAGTAGCAGAAGTTGTGTCTTCGCGACGAAGTCCTCCCCAAGGACACGCCGGAGTTTCCGCCGAGCCCTGGACAAACGCATCCGAACGGCTGCGGCTCGAATTCGCAAAGCCTCTGCTGTCTCAGTCGGGCTCAGCCCGTCGAGAACGATGAGCTCGACAACCGCACGCTCTGCGGGGGCGAGCAGTAGAAGGGCTGCTCGAAGCTCTTCTCCTACGGTGGCTGCCTGGATCTGCTCGTCAAGACGAGCTTCGTCGTTCTCATCGAGGATTCGGCGCCCGGCAAGACGGATGCCGGCCTCTTGCTCCCTCGCCCGACGGCGAGTCTCCGAGGCGCTCAGATTCGCGGCGATCCCCAGGATCCAGGGCACGGCCCGTCCACGACGTGCATCGAAACGATCGGCTGAGGCGATCACCTCGAGCCAGACGCCCGCGACCAGATCGGCCACCTCGCTAGCTGAGGCGCATCGGCGCGCAGCGAAAGACACTACCTTTCCGACGAGCCGCCGGTAGAGCTCCTCGAAGGCTTGGGGGTCTTGCAAGGCAGCCCGGAGGAGCTCCTCGTCGCTCTGCTCGTTTCCGGCCAAGAACTCCTCCTCGAATGCGAACGTCTCACATATGTATTGGTCGAGGGCTGTTCGGGTGTAACAAGAGCCAGTGTGCCGGGCCTCTTGACCTCAGGCTCACGCACGTTGCTCCGGAACTAAAGTCCGAGCTAGATCCGCGTGGACAATTCGGAACGGCACCTACACATTTCGCCTCGGCAGGGCCCCTTACCGCATGTGCTGCCCGGGACGCAGGACAGTGATGATGCCGACCGAGATCTCCAAACCGTCTACGCAGAGCAATCCGAGCGGCTCTGGAGGGCCGTCTTCGCCTTCGCTGGAGACCGCGAGGTCGCGAGCGACGCGGTGGGTGAGGCGTTCGCGCAGTGCTTGGCGCGAGGCGCGGAGGTGCGCTCCCCGAGCCGATGGGTGTGGCGAGCCGCCTTCCGGATCGCTGCAGGGGAACTGAAGGAGCGGAGGATGCGGAGCTTTCCCCTCAAGGACCAGGCAATAGACAGTCTCGATAACGAAGCCAGCGACCTCCTCTCGGCGCTGGCGGGCTTGTCGCCTCGGCAGCGCGCCTGCGTGGTCCTCCGCTACTACGTGGGATACAGGCCGGACGAGATCGCCGGCATCCTCGGCTCTAGTGCGGCCACGGTCCGCGTTCACTTGAGCCAAGGTCGCCGCCGTCTCCGTCGAATGATGGAGGAGGCCGACGGTGTCTGAACTCAACGAGCGGTTCCGAGTGCTCGATCGGATCGAGGTTCCGGACCTAAGACCGCACGTTCGTATCAGGAAGCCGGACCAAACTAGCCCCCGGATCCCGTTGGGACGACTGGCTTCCGGGCTCGTCGCTCTTGCCATCGCGGGCATTGGCGTGGTGCTGGTGGCGCGGGGTTTTCTCGGAGGGGAACCTGGTGTCCGGCGCGGGGCCTCTCCGTCAATGGATCGACTCGCGGTCGTGATGCTCGAGGGGACCTACGTCGGAAAGGGAGCGGACTCGATCTATCTCGTGAACGAAGACGGGACCGGCCTGGAGAGGATCGTGGAGGGGCGGGCGCCGGCGTGGTCGCCGGACGGATCGCAGATCGCCTTTCGGCGCGGAAACCCGAACCGGGGCGGCGGGCTCGACACGACCATCTACGTGGCCGGGGCGGATGGCAGCGGCGAGCGAGTGGTGGTGACAGGCGTTTCCGGAGAAGCCTCAGGCGAGAGCGGGCCGCCGGTCTGGTCGCCGGACGGAAGGCTCATAGCGTTCGACACCTTGGAGGGGATCTACGTGGTTGCGCCCGACGGTTCGAACCTGCGCCAGATCTCACGCTATGAGGGCGAACAGTCCTGCTACGACCTCCAGCCTTCGTGGTCGCCGGACGGAACGAGATTGGCATTCGCGGTCCTGTGTGATGGAGAAGGCGATGGCATCTGGACAGTAGAGCTCGATGGGACGGATCGGTCGCAGCTCTTGTCCCCTGGGAGCCACGGGATCGCCGAGCTCACACAGCCCGCGTGGTCGCCCGATGGAACGAAGATGGCTTTCGTCGGATCCAGCAAAACCGGACCACAGGGTGAGTCTCAGCGGGATATCTGGGTCATGAACGCCGACGGGACCGGAGCCCGCCGGGTGACCGATGGATCGGCTCCCGTCGCGGACCCATCCTGGTCGCCTGACGGGGCGCAGATCGCCTACTGGGTCTGGAATACCCAGGGGGTCATGATCATGAACGCCGACGGTTCCGACCCAAGGCCGCTGACCGAGCCCGGATTCAGGGCGTGTTGTCCAGCCTGGGTGCCGAGCACCTCGACCGAGCCGACCTCAACGCCAAGCGCCACGGGAGAGGCGATAGGCGATGAAGCCGACCCGGCCCAGGCGATTGTGGTTCCGCCCGCGCAGCGAGCTGGCACAGTGGCCATTGCTGCTATGACGCAAGCAGGCCTTCGTGACCCGACCGGGAGTACTGACTATGGAGGGGTCGAATTGAAGGGCGACGGGTGGGTGGCGCATTTCTGCTTCTCGCCGACGACCACCGGAGTTTGCACGCCCAACCTCGCGGACGGATTCGTTCGCCTTGTCCTGGATGGAGAAGGGATGGTCGTTGCAGACGTGACTGGGGGCTTTACCTCCGAGGAACGAGCTCGCCTGGTGGGGTACCGCGAGCCATTGCAACCCCCCCGCCTGGAGGAGGTGTTTGGGCCCGTGTCTATTCGACCGAGTCCTGAGGGACTGGACTTCCTCGCATCCGTCTACTGGACGGGGCCGATCCCCTCGAGGTCGTCTGCCACCTGCCACGTCGAGCTGACTGACGAAGAGGGAAGGGTCGTGTACCGAAGCCCGGAACACCCCGCGACCGCTCCGAAGGTGGAAGGCGCACGGGATGCGGTATTCGGCAGTATCGGCATCACGGAGGACATCGATCCCGTCGACGGCAGGGTGGTGTGCGGTGAGTGGGGCTTGCATCCCGCGGAAGGAGCGCCTCGCGGGATCCCGGGGGATCGGTTCGTGCTCGCACGTGGCGAGGACGGCGGCACCGGTTGGGAAGTCTTCATGTTCGAGGATGAGAAGGGCCCCGCGATCGGGTGGGCGAAGGACACGGGAGAGTGGAGCTACTCGGAGAAACCTGATCCAGATGTCTGTGCGATCCGCCCAGGGAGGATCAACCTTGTCTACCTTCGCCAGACTGACGAGGAAGCGGTCGTGATGCAGTTCCACGTTCTACCAAAGGCGGCCGAGTCCGTTCGGTTCCTGCTCGACGACGGGCGCTCCGTCAGCGCCGAGATCATCCGGGTGCCGGATGAGAGGGCTCCTTGGGATGTGTTCGTCGCCGTATTCGATGGACCGCCCAACACCTCTGTGTCCGACATCGCGATCGAAGGCCAGGGCGGTGCTCGTCTCGACGGTCCGACGAACTGTTAGCTCGCGATCGTGGTCCTCTATTCGACTCCCCACGAGGAAGGCCATGCAGCTTTCGCACCCGTCTCTTTCGAGGTTGAGCGATAAGTATCGGTTAGGGCCTGACGTCGATCCGCAAGAGGGAATCAGCAGTACCGCGGGAGTCGGGGACCCAGATGCTGTCGGTCGCCGGGTGATAGACGGCGCTCTCCACGGACAAGGTTCCGATTTCCACGGACGCGATGACCTCGCCACTGAGCGGGTCGAGGAGTCCGAGCAGGGGGCGGTCCGACGTGTCGAAGCCCGCGAACCACACCCCATCGACGCTTGCCCCGATCGGCCAGAAGACTCCGTGCGGGAGTGTGAGAGGTGGCCCTACCTCGCCGTCGGCATCGGTGCCGACGGCGAAGAGCTGTTCCCGCTGCTCGCGGCAGTTCACCCACACCGCCCCGCTCCCACTGGCGAAGCGCAGGCCGCCAGCGCCGGCCTGCACCGGACCCTGGATGGTGAGGTCCTGGACGATGGCGTTTGCGGCAGGATCGACGCGCATCACCCGAGCGCACCCGCGCGCACGCGAGGGATCCTCCCAGCCGCGCAACCACACCGAGCCCCGCGCAAGCTCAAGGCCGATCACATGGTCGAGACCGGCGAGCGGAACTTCCGAGACTACCTCTCCGGATTCAGGATCCAGCCTCGCCAGCGAGGGCGGAGAGTCCTCGTTGCGGAGGATGAGCCAGACACCTTCCGTTCCTGCGGTGAGGGATCCCACGTGGTCCGCGACGGGAAGCCGGCTCGTGACCTCGAGTGTCCTTGGATCGATGCGAAGGAGCTCGTCGGGACCCTCAGAGGTTCGCACTCCCCACACTGCGCCCGCGCCCGCGGCTATCTCAAGGGGATGGCCGATGTACGGCGCCCGTGCCTCGACCGCATTGGTCGCCAGGTCGATGCGGACAAGCTCGCTCGTCCCCTCGCTCGGCTGGGTAATGGCCCAGACGGCTCCGTCTCCGACGGCGAGCCCGAGCGGGTGCTCGCCGACCTCGATCGTTGCAGTGACCTGAGGATTGACCGACCCCATCCGAGTCGGTGCCGGAGGGCTCTCCGAGGGCCGGGCCTGCGGCGACATGAATGCCCGGATGCCCAGCGAGATGCCAGTCCCGGCTACCAGCAGCGCGACGACCGCGACGCCGAGGCGCTGGTTCCGGCGACGGACCCGCCGTCGTTCGACCAGACTGCGCAACGCATCCGGCGGAGGCGGAATCGCGTCGCGTGCTTGCTCGAAGAGCGCTCTCAGCTCAGGCATCCTCAGCCTCCAAGCTCTCGCGCATGGCTGACCGACCTTGTGAGGCAAGAACCCGAACGGTCCCGGCCCGGATCCGCAGGGCCTGAGCGGCTTCTGCCGAGCTCAGACCAAGGAGCTGGGTAAGGACCACAGCCGCCCGCTGTCGAGGCGAGAGCTTCCGGAGCGCCGCCATCACCGCGTGGTGAAGCTCCACCGCCTCCAGGGGATCCTCAGAATGCTGGATGACCGAGCGTCGGGCCGAGCGGAGGAGTCGTCGGCGTCTGCTTCTGAAGACATTGAAGGCGGTGCGGTAGAGATAAGCGATGGGGTCCTCCAATCCACCTACCCGCTCCCACCGCTCCCACAGTTTGAGGAATGCTTCCTGCATAACGTCTTCGGCCTCGGTGGCGTTGCCGGTCATAAGGCACAGGGTTCCGAACAGTCGGGCGTGCTCCTTTTGAAAGAACCCCTCGAACGGCAGGGTCTCTCCGGTCGGTTTCTCAGCCAGCCCGATGGTCCGCGCCTCCTTCACTCTCAATAAAGACGCTGCCCGAGCCCGAAACGCATAGTCAGGCCCCCTTTGATGAGGCTGAGGCGGCAGCCGTTCGGCGCTAAGGAAATCAGGGATGGGTCATGTCGTGGGCCTCGACCTCCTCTATTAGAAGCTCCACGAACTGCTTCTCGGCCGGCGTGCCTCGGAAGACCTGGACCCGAACGATGAGCGAGTCCAAGACGCAGGCAGAGCCGAACGTTCCGCCCAGCGAGATTTCGCGGCCCGGCTGATCACAACTGTAGGGCGCAACCACAAGGTCTTGTCCTCCCTGGACGGTGTCGGCAGATGGGTCCCCGTCGCCAAAGGCGAGCTGGGATCCGCCCCCCTCGCCTGCGCCGCGCGGCAGTTCGGCTGGAGCGCGGGCATGAACCGTGACGAACCCCTCTGCCGTCTGTGTGATGCGGAGAGCTTTGATCACAGCCTCGACAGGTGTGTCGTCGTTCAAAGGAACGTGAACGGTCCACGACGGCAGTCGGTAAAGCAGCCATCGTTCCGTGTTCTGCGCGCGGCCCTGGAGGCCCTGCCGAGCGGGCCACTCCTCGACGTCTGAATCTCCCGCTCGATGAACCACTGACGGCCGTTCGCTGCCAAGGAACTCCGAATACGGTCCGCCGTGCGCGAAGACGAAGGCTCCGATCCATCTGCCATCCCAGATGAAGTCGACGTCCGGCTGCACGCCCGACTGCGCCAGTCTCAGTTCCGAGGGGTAACGCAGAACAACGGAGGAGCCGTCGGGGAAGGTCAGCGGCAGCATCGCCACATTGCCCTCGACGTCCGCCCGTGGCACAAAGGGCTCTCGGGACCCACCCTCATGGGCTGTTCCTGACTGGGACGGGGAAGGCCCGGCCAGCGGGGGAGTGTCCGGATCGAGGGCCGCGCATGACGTCAACAGGAGAACGGCGCCTACTGCTCTCAAGGCCAGCACTCCGATTGGACGGCCGACGCGGGACAAAGGTTCGCTTCGCGAGAAGAACCGATCTGGGAGCTAATGACTAGGAATGCAACAGCGAGGCTCCCGTGAGACTTAGAACTAGTGTGACCATCACCTCTGAGGTCCGATTGTCCAAACGCGCAGGTCATGACTTCGAATCGATTTTCGCACGGGAGTACCCCCGCCTCGTCAGGACCCTTTTTCTTCTCACCGGAAACCGATGGGAGGCCGAGGACCTGGCGCAGGAGGCCCTGGCTCGTGTGTATGAACGATGGGACCGCGTGCGGGATATGGAGGCGCCGGTGGCTTACCTGCACACGGTCGCCCTGAACCTTCATCGGCAGAGCATCCGGCGTTTCGTCCGTCGTGTGGTTGTCCAGGCAGGCCCTGGAGAGGACCTGACCGGGACGGGACCCGCCTCGCAGGTGGAAGCGCGCCGGGATGTACTCGCCGCGCTGGCGAGCCTCTCTCCGAAGCTTCGTGAAGCCTTGGTCCTTGCTGAGTGGCTGGAGCTGGACTCCACCGAGCTCGGCCGCCGGCTTGGGATCGCGCCCTCGTCGGCACGCGCGCGCGTGCACCGCGCTCGTCTCGCGGTGGAGAAAAAGTTGGGAGGAACGTATGGGTGAGCTACGCGAGCTGCTTCGGGAACAGGCGGCGTCGGTCACGCCTTCGCCCGACTGGCATGAGTCGGTCCTGCGGCGAGCTGCGCGTCGAAGCCGACGGCGGCGGATCGAAGCGGGGATCGTGGCTTCGGCGCTCGCGATCGCAGCGGTGGCGGTCAGCCTTCGGGCATTCGGAAGCGATACCCCCGCCGTCCCGGCAAACGAACCCGCCGCTACGGCGGAGCCAAGCGGGAATTACGTGTTCCACGACGTCGGCATCAAGGAGTCGACCCCACACCTCGCGAAGATCTCCTACTGGGTCTCCTGGTCCTCCGGTTCCTTCCCCGGGATCCATCGCTGCACCTGGACGGCATTCGGCGAAGATGGCGAGGTGGTGGGGGAGTACACGGAGAACATCTCAGAGACGGACCCCCCGCCAAGGAGCGCCGATGCGACCTTTGGACTTTCGGTAACGGATACGGCCGTGAGCGCTTCCGTCGTCTGTGACCCTGAGCGACTCGATATAGGAACCCCCTACCTCCATGAGATCGAGATCCTGGAGGTGAACAGGCGGCCCATCTCAGAAGAAAGCATCTCCTGGGACATCAGCCTGCACACGAGATGGCTGGGGCAAGGCCACCCTGGCGTTTCCGACTGCCGGGTCTCGATCACCGACCGCGAGGACAAGGTTGTGTTCACCAAGCCGGTGACGTTTTCCGGCGAGCTGTATCCGGAAACCCCTACATTTTCGTGGTTCGTGAACGAGACTCCAGAAACAGAGCGAGAGCCAGCCCCTCCTTACAACGCTAGCTTCTCTTGCCGTCCATTTGGCAGCGACGGACCGTATGAGCCAGCTCCGAAGGGTGCCCACCCAGACGATTGATGTCGAGCGTCATCGTCAGCGCCGGCGGCGCGAGAGCATTCACGACCTCGACCCGTAGATCCGTGCACTGAGCGACTCCCTTAAGGGTTACGGTCTCCACGCGATCCTGAAGGGAGTCGTCGCTACGTCCGAGAAGCTTGTTATCCGCATCGTAGACATTGACGTCGAAGTCACCATCGTTGTCCCAAGTCAGGTTCACATCGACGTTGGCTTCGGTAGCGAAAGGATTGGTCTGGGAGCCTGAAAGGGTCGATTCCCTTACGTCACGCGACGTGGGCAGTCTCTAAGACCTAGCATGAGAGTCGCATTGACAAAACGGGCGTCCTTACTGCTCGCAGTAATCGTCCTCGCCTCCACGGCATGCGGCCGTCTCAGCTCAGGTGGCGAGGCCGAGCCCCAGGCCGCCCCTGGGACGAGCATCTCCCCGTCCCCGCGGGGATTCCCTCCGATTTCTTGCCACGATGGCAAGACGCGTGAGGAACACGTCCATTACTACGCGGATCGAGAGGGCGGGGTACTCGTCGAGGTCTTCAACGAAGATTCCTACCAGTACAGCTTTCGGTTCGGTCACAGGCTCAGCTACACCATGGGGTACGTGGTCCATCCCAAGAGTCACCGCATACTGAGACTCGACCTGGATGCTGGAAAGCGGCCGGGTTATGCGAAGGAAGCGGTTGTCGGGTGCCAAGCGATCGGGCCAGGTGCTCCGGACCACGAAGTCGACTGGCAGTACATCTCTATCTATCCGCCCTATCCGGCTCCATCTCCGGCCCCGACGTCAACGTAAGAGTGGTCCGAGATCGCGCCACGGTTAGCGCGGTAGGCGCTCCATGAAAGCGCGGACTGAACGGGCGACTTCAGCTAGCGAACCGGCCTCAAGGGTGATGGCGATCTGTGCATGCCACTCGCCAAGAAGCGGCCCCATTCGGACCAGGAGACGGAAGTGCCCGACCCGATCGGATGAACAAGACATCTGAACGTCGCCGTTCGACCGACCGCCAGGTCTGCTCCGAAGGAAGGCCTCGCCAGTGAAGGGCCAACTCTTCGAAGAACTCGGCGATAGTGGCGAATGGCGCGATCCCCTCCAACGCATGGAACTGGACACGCGCGCTCACATCGCTCCGAGCGACAGTGATCTGAAGCTCAGTCTCGCCGCCCAAGGTAACGACCGGAGCAAGGATTAGCCTTCCGTCTACTGCCCGGATCGCAAGCGAGCCGTCGTCTGATTCGCTAATCACCGTCACGTCTCCTGACTCTACGACCAGGAAGCAGGACACGCGTTTGTGATCGAGCTGGCGCCTGCGTGGGATCGATCCACGGCACCTTCACGGTGGTCTCTGACCGGGCTTGAGTGGTCACCTCGCAACCTTCACTCATTCTGCACGTGCCCCTCACATTCTTTCCCTAGGCTGGCACGGGTGACGTTGATGGAAAGACGACCTAAGTGAAGAGCAGCCGTCGCGCGATCCAGATGCTGGTCCTGATGCTGCTGATGCCGGCCTGTGACCAACGAGCGGACTCGTCAGGGCCCTTTCGGGATGAGGCAAGCGATCCGGAGGCTCCGCGCTACCCGGGCAGCGAACCCATCTCCGGGTTCGTGGAGAAGGACAAGGAGCCCTACTGCGGAGGCAACCTGGACAACTGCTGCGAGGTCACGATCACTCCTCGAGGCACGAACGACTCGGTCGAGGAGGTCGTCGCCTTCTATAAGAGCCTGGGCTTCTCGGGGCAGGGGTATCGAGCCAATCCACTGACGTTCCAACCCGATCCTGAAGGCAGGATGCTCCGTTGGCAGGGCACCCGCGACGGTACGCCGAAGTCGTGGCGAAGGGTGGACATTGGCATCGGACGGGTATTCGCGGTTGACGAGTGGGACACGGTCGTGGAGGTCCACGCGCCGCGCTGCGGTCCGATTCCGGTCCTACTGTCACCTCGTGACCTGCGAAGATCGCTCCTACGTGACTGCGGACGGGGGATTGGGGCAGTCGCAACCGCTTACCTTGTCTCCCGTCATTCTCTCGTCAGAGGACGGGGTCGAGACGAGCGAACCCTTCTATGTCACTCGCTGGCCTTCTCTAGGAATCTCCTACATTCCGAGCCCTTTCCCGCCCGTTGTTAATGTTTCTGGTCTGAAGCCACCCTTTCCCCTTGGATGATGCCCGTGAAGGATTTGGAGACGGAAGGGTGGCATGAGCAGGTCGAGAAGGCCTACCACGATGAGGGACAGCGGCTCTGGAAGGCCCTGCTTCTCTTCTCGGGTGATCCAGATTTGTCCAGCGACGCCGTTTCCGAAGCATTCGCTCAGGCCCTCGCACGAGGCGAAGTCATCAAATCGGTGACCGCGTGGGTTTGGCGGACGGCGTTTCGGGTTGCGGCCGGAGAGCTGAAGGCCCGGCGTAACGTGGCGAGCAACCCCCAGGAGATGACCTACGAGATGGTCGATCCCTTTCCCGAAGTGCTCGAACACCTAAGAAGCCTCTCTCCGAGACAGCGGGCAGCGGTGGTCCTTCACCACTACGCCGGGTACCAGGCCGCAGAGATTGCCAGGATTCTGGGTTCTACGCCTACCGCTATCGGCGTGCATCTGCATCGCGGGCGCCGCCGGCTCCGGAAACTCTTGGAGGATGGAAATGAGTGACATCGATCGTCGTCTCAGGCATGTCGATCGGGTCCAGGTACCCGAACTTTGGGATGGGATCGAGACGAGGGAACCCCGACCTTCTATTCCTCCGGAGCATGGTGGACGAATTGCTTCAATCCTGCTCGCCCTCGTCGTCTCTGCAGCCGGTGTCTTCCTAGCGGCGCGAGCTTTTGTCTCTCCATCCAACCAGGACGTGACATCTGCTGGGCTGCAGGGCTCCAACACGCTGGACATCCCTCCTAGAGGTGAGGCGTCGCCCGAGTTCCTGGCTGACGGTCACCCCGTGTGGGTCATTCATCACGCCGACGACTCCCTGAGTGTCCTTGACGCGTTCTCAACCCACGTGCCGTTTGGGATCGAGGAGCTCATCGGCTGGTGTGACTCGGCTCAGCGATTTCAGGAGCCCGCGCATGGAGCCAGCTTCAATGAGTACGGCCAATACCTCGATGGCCCCGCCCCAGCGGACCTCGCCTACTTTGAGTTCGAGCGATCTGGTGGACAGGTTCGGGTACGCGATATCACCGTGCCGGAAACCCGAACGGAAGGGGTCACGGACCCATCGAACATGCCGCTCTGCTCAGCTCCAGGCGCCTTCCCCCTAACGCCGACGATCCGAGTCCACCACATCCCCAGCTCGAGCCAGCTCGCCTCTCCGGCAGCGGCGGTGGAAGCACGGCCTTCGGGCTGGTTCGCGGTCAGGGGTGAGCTCTGGATTCGGTCAGGGGCACCCACCCTTCTCTGCGGCGTGTTCCGTGCGACTCGCAGCGAGACCACATGCGAAGCGGAAGCCCTCGTGGCGGGAGTGAGCAGCCAGAAGCTCCTCGACTTCAATGGGCTGGAGGAACTCAGCATCGAAGGACAATGGCTTGCCCGCGTCGAGGGCGATCACCTCACCTCTCTCACGGACATCGACCGCCCTGCGGAGGAGCGAGCGACTGCCCCCCACCCCATCGGGAGCTGTATTCAAGTTGGACCGGGGAAATCCATAGATCACTGGGAGATCCAGAAGATCACCCTGCCCGAGGGGGCTCTAGCTTCGCCTCGCGTCGTCACCATCACGCTGAACACTGGAGAGGAAGTCTCGACAGGGCTTCCGGCTTCATTTAGTGGGCCGGTCAGCGTCACGATCGTGGGTGACTCGGTGGAGGTCCTATTTGGTGACCAGGTAGGGAGTCCCTGCAGCGTGTGAGGGCCCGCCCGTGAGGCTCCGGACCGCCCCGCTAGACTCCTGTTGATGGTCAGCCGTTGCACGACGCTCTTCGTCGCGGCGCTGCTTCTCTCAAGCTGCGGAGGCAGTGGGGGCAACAGTTCGGCCAATCCAGAACCGGTAGACCCGGCCATCGCTGCCCTCGAATCCTTCTGTTACCACTACCAAGAGGACCTCGCTGTCTACCACAACGACATTGAAACTCTTCCCGGCGATCCGGAGACGCAGCGCCTACTCGATCGCTGGGTCAGTAGCTTCACCGCGGACGCTGCCAACTTCGAGAGGGCAGGAGATTTTGAGCAGGCAACACCAGTCATAGTCCTCGTCGAAGCTCTTTCCGACCTGCAACAGGAACTCCAAAATCCCGACATCTTCGATGCATCTGGCAAGATCCTTACTGCCGTGAGGGCCGTCAGCCGTGCAACGGACGGAATCGCAGCCACAGGGTACGACTGCCCCCCGGACTAACTCCGATGACTGAGACCGAGAGACCCGCCCGAATACGGACTCCGCGATGGGTCTGGGTCATTTCGGCTGCGATCGTTCTTGCCGCCGCCCTGATTGCAGGGGCAGTTCTGCTCACTCGCAAGGGTGACGGAGAGGTCTTTCCACTAACCGGAACAATTACCCGTGAGTTCACAGGGGGGAATGACCTCGGCATTCCGCCAACCGATCTCGGCGGATGCACGGATCTCGAAGAGCTACCCGTTCTCGTCCTTGACGAAGGTGGGGCGAAGATTGCTGAGGCATCGACCTCCCTCATCGCTGCGCCAGGAAGGGCAGATGGGACGGACATTTACTCAACCTGCCGCGTGACATTCGCCGTCGACGTGCCACGTGCTGATTTGTATGAGGTCAAGGTCGCGGGCCGGACGATCGCGACGAAAAGTTTCGACGAGCTTAGCGCGCAGGAATTCGAGGTCGCATTCACCGAGTCTTATCTACCCGAGCCGTCCGGATACTCGGAGGCGTTCCGAAACAGCTTTATGGCGAGCTGTGAAGCGAGCAGCGGCGGCCAAACCGGGTATTGCCAATGCGCGTTGGATTTCCTTGAGGCCAACGGACCTGCCGACGAAAACGACATCTCGGCCCAGGATCAGCAGGCAGCCATCCAGGCTTGTGGCGACGGATTTCTCGGAGATTAGGCACACGCGCGGAATCGGGAGAACGATCTTGTCACCGCCAACCGAGCAGCTCGTGACGACCCATCGCCATCAGTATCTGGGTTCAGCTCGACGAACCGATCGGCACCCATTCTCGAGCACGAGCCACGCACCTGCCGCCCTTAACGATGTAGCAATCTATGTAGTGATCGCCGCGGTACAGGGTGCGCTCGGAGTGAACCCGGCTGCCGTCATCAGGAACGATCTCCCCTCGAAGTTCGTCCCTTATCTGGGCTTCATGGCCGAAGTTCCTTACCTTCCAGTACACATCGAAAGGTTCCTCGACGGATGTGTCGAGGATCTGAAACTGTAGTGCCCGTGACTTCCTTAGTCGCCGGCTATGCTGTGCTCGTCGGCGCATGAACCGGTTCGGGTAACCAGGCTCGGCCACCTCACACGAAATCCTGACGGAGTCGGTCAGATGGACCGGAAACTTCTCCTCGATCATTTGTTCGCGAGGCGCGCGGCCACGGCGCCTGGCAGCTTCAAACTCAGGGCTGAGTCCCTTCCCGCTGAGAATCCGCGCTGCCTCCACTGATGCACCGCCAAAGACGGGTGTTAGTTCCTCGGAGGCTGCTGAGAGGGTTACTGCTTCGACGGACGTCGAAAGACTGTGCCGAATGGCACCTAGCCACGCGAAGAATGCTTCCCGGCGGTCCGGGTATCTGTTCCACTTGTCAGCGAAGTTTTCCTGTCGATGAGCCGGGTTCTCAACCCACCATCCATCGGGTCGTTTCTCGATGGTCGCAGGCATTGCTTCCACGGTCTGAAGCAGAGCCGTCTGAAGATCCCTTTGTGAAGCGTAGGCACGCGCGGCGAGAGTTGTGATGAGTATCGAGGCTGGACCAATCTCAGGCTTTGAGGAGAAGTACTCGTCCCTACTCCTCTTTAGTAACTGCACCACTCGTTGCAACGGCGTCCGTACGAAGCGTCGAGGTACCTCCTCGACGGATCGGCCCAGGCGCTTAGCCAGCCTGATCAGGTCTTCCTCGACTAGCGATTTGTCCATACGCTCTTCGAACCACTGCGCGTAACCAATCGGGTTGCTGTAAAGCCAGTTCCGAAGTTCCTTATCGGTTAGGAGAACACCGGTCTCGATTTCGGGATCGGGAATCACAGGGAGAACATCCAAGTGGAATCCAAGTTCGAAGAATTCTAGGCGCCAACACCGACCAAGTTCGATTGGCTCAGAGAACCCCTTGTCCCGGCAATAAGCCGTCAGGAGCTCGCCTGCAGATGCCTTGAGTTCTTCTTGACTGATCGAGCTTTTCGCGAGGTTCCGCCAAAAGACGAGATCGATGTCGAAATCGCCACCACCATCAGCTGGTTTTACTACGGTGCCTAGTCGAAATGACCCTTGTGGATAGACGTTCGCTTCGGCTCGTCCCTTGAGGTTCTCGATCAGCCAGTTACCGAGTTCGTCGTACTCTCGGATCGCGTTCTCTTGCTCCTCCCGAGTGATGTCGAGTAGAGCTGCATACTTGTCATAAAGCGTTGAAAGACGTTCCATCTATTGATCCCTCAAGTCTCCTTGTACGAGATAGCTCGATGGCTGAAGAAGGCCGATAACGCAGGGGACGCTTTTCGGCTCGCGGCCTTGGCGTTGCCGACGAGGTTCTGCGCATCAACTCGATCCAAGCCGTGCAGACCCTTGGGAACGGGGACATCCAGTCTGTGGACATGACCCTTAGGCAACAAGAGGCCCGCATGGTTTGTCGCGCTCAGTGCCTGTCCGCGAAAGGCGACATCAACGATTTCGCGTATCCACCAGAAGGCAGAGCCCTTGTCCAACCGACGGCTCCTATGAACGATCTCTGACGTTGTCCCGATGTTCAATACATGTACGGACTCAGGTGGCTGCTGGCATGCGGATAGAGACTCCACTACCGCAACCATCGTGGGGTTGTTCGCCCAAACTCCGCCGTCGATAAGCCGCAGCCCTGCCAATTCGTGCGAAGGTAAGAACGTTGGAGCCGCCGTCGTGGACATTGCGACATCTATCATTCGGTCTCGCCGATCGCGACGCAGTTTTTCGATGTGGGGGGTCCGGAAGACATACACGTCGTTTGAAGTGAGATCGAAAGCGGGGATCACGAGCCTCACGGGGCTGTCCTCAAGGGTGTTGTCTCCGAGGATGTCGGTCACCGCCGTTAGCAAAGGCTCGGGGCTGTAGGGCTTCATCAGCCTGCGAAGCCGCGCCCAGCGCGATGTGGGAAAGATATTGGGGCCTTCCCTCAGGTATATATCCAGAATCTCGCCAGGTGATCGTCCGGCCGCCAGGGCCAACGCGATCAGCCCCCCTGTGGATGTTCCGGCGATCAGATCGAAGTGGCCGAGGATGGAGGTATCGAAGTCGGCCTCCAATTGATCCAGAGCCGCGGCCCCGAAAATCCCCCGAAGACCGCCCCCATCGAGCGCGAGGACTTGGAACCGGCCCTTTTCGGGCGCGTTCTCTCGTCGGAGATCTTCACGGCCAGGCACAGGAGTCACGCAATCATCCTAGAGACGGGGTGTGACATTTTTTGTCAGCCTGCTTGAGCGTCGCAACCGCTTGCCTATCTCCCGTCATTCTCCCGTGAGAGGACGGAAAGACTTGGGCAATTACGAGTAGCAGTGAGTACGAGATGTCCTGGTCAGAAGCGCTATTCGCACATCCCTGCAGGTGAGCGGCACCACCTTGGCCACCTTTTTTTCCAAAGGTGGTGCACCCCCCAAACAATTTCCCGCCCTATTTTCCGCCCTATGTTCCTCCGTTCGCCCCGGTTCGCCGCCGTCCGTTGGCGGCCGAAAGGGACCTGGTGGTGTTCTGACCTGTAAGGATGAACCAAGGCGAACTGCGATGTACTGTCCCAGGAACCTTGCCAAGGTGGGGGTCGCGGGTTCGAATCCCGTCGTCCGCTCCAGTGTGATTTCTCGGGATCTCGATCGATTCAGCCCCAGTGCTTGGGGTTCGTCGACTCCACGGCGAGCTCTCCGCTCCTATCCGCGAATTTCCCCGTCCCGCCCCGGTATCCGAGTCGGCCCTTCCCAAGCCATTTGCCCTCACCGGGAACCAGCCCCGCGTACTCCACGGTCTCGCCGTTGTCGAAGACGAAGAAGGCATGCACGATGACCTGCTTCGGGCGCTTCGTTTGCGTGTGTGTCAGGGTCACGGTCCCGACCGCGCTGCCACGCTCGCCGCTCTTCCAGTCACCCCCGGTGTCCTCGTACAGGAGCTCCCGCTTCACGTCCGGAAGCGGAGAGAGCTCATCCGTCAACGATTGGGCCGCGGCGTCATCGTCATCTTCACTGATCAACGGGAACTCGTAGTCGGGCACTTGTTCTCCTCTCTCGTCGGTCGGAGAAGCGTACGGTTCCCTCCACCAGCAGGCAAGGGAGCGAGGGACGTGGCCTAGACTTCGCCTGATGCGCCCCTGCCCGGCCTGCTCGACGAGCAATCCTTCGACGGCCGCGTTCTGCATGTCGTGTGGAGCGGATCTGACGCCGGTGCTCCCGTCCGCGTCCGAGGTGCGGAAGATCGTCACGGTCGTGTTCTGCGACGTTGAGGGCTCGACGAGCCTCGGCGGTCGGCTCGATCCGGAGCCGCTCCGGCAGGTGATGGTGCGGTTCTTCGCTCGGATGCGCGCGGTCCTCGAGTGGCACGGCGGGACCGTCGGGAAGTACATCGGTGACGCCGTGATGGCCGTCTTCGGGATCCCTCGCCTGAACGAGGACGATGCGCTCCGGGCCGTTCGGGCTGCGGACGAGATGCAGCGGGCGCTCGACGCCCTCAACGATGAGCTCGACCGGGAGTTCGGCGTTCGCCTTCGGGTTCGGATCGGCGTCAATACCGGTGAGGTCGCGGTCGGAAGCGAGGACCTCGGCGAGACGCTCGTGCTCGGTGATGCGGTGAACGTCGCGGCTCGGCTGGAACAAGCCGCGCCTCCCGGTGAGGTGCTCATCGGCGCACCGACGTACGCGCTCGTGCGAGACCACGTCACGGTTGAGGACTCCGGCCCCCTTAACCTGAAGGGCAAGCCCGACGTGGTGCACGCGTATCGGCTGGTCGCCGTCCGCCCCGCGGACCCCGCCCGGGCCGGGCCAGAACCGGACCTGATCGGCCGTGCCGGGGAGCTCGCGATCCTCCGCAGCGGCTTCGAGGCGGCCGCAACGGAGCGACGGACCCATCTGATGACCGTCCTGGGCCCAGCGGGCGTCGGGAAGTCGCGGCTCTCCCGCGAGTTCGTTGCCGCGCTCCCACCCGATGCATTGGTGCTGACGGCCGGTTGTCTGCCGTACGGAGATGGCCTCACATTCTGGCCGGTCGCAGAACTGGTGAAGCGCGCGTGTCGGATTGCCGACGACGACGGCCGGTCGGAGGCCCGGTCCAAGCTGGATGTCCGCCTCGCAGGTGCGGAGGACGCGACCTTAGTTGCCGAGCGATTGGCAGAGGTCCTCGGTGTCGGCGCGGGAACCTCGGCGCTGCAAGAGACCTTCTGGGCGGTCCGGAAGTTCCTCGAGTGGCTCGGAACGGACCGCCCCCTCGTCGTGGTGCTGGACGACCTCCACTGGGCGGAGCCCACGCTTCTCGACCTGCTCGAGTACCTGGCCGGTTCGACCCGCGACACCGGATTGCTCGTGCTCTGCCTCGCCCGGTCGGAGCTCCTCGAAAGTCGTCCGAGCTGGGTGGGGACGACGACGGTGTCGCTGGCAGCGCTGGACGAGGAGGAGAGCGAGGCGCTCGTCGCCTCCCACCTGGGCGAGGGCGTCGCTCGCCCCGTCGTTCGTCGGATCGCCGAGTCCTCGGGCGGCAACCCGCTCTTCGCCGAGGAGATGCTCCGCATGCTCGAGGACGAGGGGCTCCTCCAGCGGCGCGGCGAGGATGTCGTCGTGGCCGGCGACCTGACGGCAGTGGCGGTCCCCGCCTCCATCCACGCCCTGCTCGGCGCCCGTATCGACCGTCTGTCCGACGAGGAGCGAGTCGTGATTCGGTCCGCCGCCGTCATCGGCAAGGCGTTCTGGTGGGGTGCGGTTTCGGAGCTGGCACCGGCGTCGATCCGGGCGCGGGTCGGGAGCCACCTCCAGGCACTGGTGCGCAAGGACCTGATCCGACCGGACGTCTCGTCGTTCGCCAGGGAAGACGGCTTCCGCTTTCATCACCAGCTCGTGCAAGAAGCGGCGTACGCGAGCACGCCGAAGGAGGCTCGGGCCGACCTCCACGCGCGCTTTGCCGACTGGCTGTCGGAGGCGGCGGGAGAACGAAGCCTCGAGTTCGAGGAGGTCGTCGGATATCACCTGGAGCAGGCGGTCCGGTACCGGTCGGAGCTCGGTGGCGACGACGGGGAGCTCGAGTTGCTCCGGATCCGGGCCGCCTCGTCCCTTGGGAACGCCGGCCGAAGAGCCTTGGAGCGTCGTGACGTGTCCGCGGCTGGGGACCTCCTCGGACGCGCGGCCGAGCTGCATCCATCGGACGACGACGAGCGCCGGTTCGTGCTCCTCGACCTCTCGGAGGCGCTCCTCGAGACGGGCGATCTTCCCGCCGCCAAGACCGCGCTGGACGATGCGGCGCGGGCCTCGACGAGCGCCGAGGATGAGAGCACGCTGGCGAAGATCGCGATCCGCCGGCTGTTCGTCCTCGGGTCGGCCGACCCGAAGCGATTCAGCGAGGAGGCGGAACCGGCCGCCGAGCGACTGATCTCGACGCTCGAGGAGCTTGGTGACGATGCGGGACTCGCCAAGGCCTGGCGACTCGTAGGCGACGTCCGCTGGGCCCGCTCCTGGTACGCGGGAGCCGACGAGGCACTCGCCCGGGCGATCCTGCATGCCCGACGCGCCGGCGACGCGCGCGAGGAGGCGGAGTGCCTCGGGCGGTACGTCGGGTCGGGCGCCTACGGCCCCGCGCACGTCGAGGAGGTGGAGCGTCGCTGTCGGGACCTCCTCGCATCCGCCGATGGGACCGGCGGCCGCGAGGCGCCCGCGCTCAGGGCGCTGGCGGTCGTTCGAGCGATGCAAGAGCGGTTCGAAGAGGCTCGTGCGCTCGCGGATCGCGCCCGCGCCACGCTCGAGGAATACGGGTTCCGCCTCCGGGCGACGTGGGTGTCCGAGACCGCGGGCGCGATCGAGATGCTCGCGGGCGATGCGCAAGCGGCAGAGCGTGAGCTCCGTCGCGGCTTCGACGCCACGGCCGAGATGGGAGAGCAGGGGTTCCACGCGACCGTGGCGGCCTCGCTCGCTCGCGCGCTCGTTGCGCAGGGCAAACTCGATGAGGCGGACCGGTTCGCGGCCGTCAGCCAGAAAGCATCGGCCGAAGATGACGTGGCCACGCAGGTCATGTGGCGAAGCGCCCGCGCTCGCGTCCTTGCGGCGTCGGGGGCCGCCCCCGCGGGGGAGGCGATGGCCCGCGAGGCGCTCAGACTTGTTGCACGCACCGACGACATCAACATGCACGCGGACACCCTCGTGGATGCGGCGATCGTGCTCACCGCCCATGAGGGCGGCCACAAGGAAGCGGGCGACATGCTCGACGAGGCGATCGACCTCTTCACGAGGAAGGGGAACGCTGCCGCGGTGGCTGCTACCCGCCACCACCGTGCGGCGCTGAGCGCCTCCTGATGCGGGGGGAGCCGTCGCCACCTCCCGCCCGTTGCTAGTGATGTCACGGTTAGGGATGGCGACCTCTGGCGCCCGCCAAGCGATCTCGTCCCTGGCCCATTGGGCCGAAGGTTCTTGGTGATAGCCGAGCCCCCTAGTCGGAGGCTCGGCTTCGCTTAGCGAGGCAGCGTTGGTCTTTTAGTGGGCTGGCTCGAAAAAGTGCTTGTCGAGCCAGTGGGCGACGTCGCGGCCGATCCCGGCAGCTTGCACGTCGGGAGCGCGGAAGTGGATCCCCAGGTACACGCGGGCGTCGATCACGTCGGCGATCACGTCCCTGAAGCGCTGGTAGGTCCGCGTCACGGGTGCCGGAGGGCTCCCGATGAACGCGGTGATGTCGAACGACATCTTGCCCTTGCCGAAGAAGGCCTCGGCGGTGTGCATCAGCGCGCTCGTGACGCAGTTGTAGCCGGACGGGTGGTCCGGATACGGAGGAGCGGGGACCAGCGATGTCCATCCCGGGTCAGCGATGGTCTTGGGGTTTCCATCACTGTTGCCCTCGCGGATCGCGGTGATGGGCCGCCAGAAGTTCCAAAAGGCCTTGTCGTCCCAGCAGTTGATGAGCGCGTCCGCCCCCGCCATGTTCAGCATGGCGAAGAGACGAGCTTCCTCGACGAGCGTCAGCCCTTCGGCGGCCGAGATTGCGCGGAAGGTGCGGCTGAACATCTCCACGGGGTGGACGGTGTAGAAGCGAGCGACCGCCGTCTGCTCGGGGGTCCGCGAGGTGGGAGTGTCATGGCCGGGTATTGGCCTTGGCCCTGGTGGTCGGGCTGACGGGATGCGCATCGACCCCGAGCGGAACGGAGACGGCGGCCTCGGTTGAGCCGTCGGTGCCAGGCGTTGCATCGGTCTCCCCGAGTGAACCGGCTGAACCCTTCCCGACCGCCGCGTTCACTGACATAAGCGAGGACCCCGTCTCGGAAAAGACGGCGGCGAAGTTCCAAGTGGCCCTGGGCGACATGGCCGGCAGAAGCGGGATGGCAGCCACCGTGATGTCCCCCGACGGCACGTGGAGCGGAGCTGTCGGGAAGGCTGATGGGGTTCGAGACGTTCGCGTCAACGATCAGTTCCCCATCGGCAGCGTCACCAAGTCGGTGGTCGCCGCCCAGGTGATGCAGATGGTCGAAGCGGGTGAGCTGGACCTCGACGACCCGGCCACCGATCACCTGCCCCCGGACCTCGACTTCGACACCAACGGGGCGACGATCCGCCACCTACTGGGGATGCACAGCGGCATCCCGGACTATTGGGACGAGATGAAGCAGATCCTGTCGACCGATCGACAACGGGTTTGGACGACGGCTGAACTATTGGATCGGGTCCCCGACGACCGCCCCCTTAACGCCGGTCAGCACTTCCTTTATTCGAACACCAACTATCTGTTACTCGAGCTAGTGATCAAGCAGGTTAGTGGGCGACCGGTGGTCGACGTGTTGCGTGACGGCGTCCTCGACATCGACGGGATAGGGCGGCTCATCTATCAACCTGACGAAAAGCCCACCGCCCCCATGGCCATGCCCTATGGCGAGTCCACCGCAGCTTTGGAGAAGGGTGGGGGCTACCTTCCATCCATCGCTTCTGCCACTTCGGGCCCCACGACAGGTTCCATGGCAACGGACTCGCGATCTCTGGCGAACTGGTGGCAAGCCTTCTGCGCCGGCGAGATCGTCTCCCAGGCTTCGCTGAACGAAATGGCAACCCTTCAGGACGGATACGGGCTAGGGCTGTACAACCCGTACGCGGGGGCCGTGGGGCATACCGGCGAGGACATCGGATACGTGGCGTGGGCAGGGTGCTTACCCGAGGACGGGTCGGTCATCGTCGTGCTGAACAATCGCGTGGTCGAGGACATCGGCACGATGGCCGGCCCCCTGGTAGACGCCGTGCTTTCAGGCTGAGCGGCAGCCGTTTCGGCAGGTCAGGGAACACCCCCGTTCGGTCGTAGTGACTGGAAGGGAGCTTGGCTCAGGAGCTGGGCTCAGCTCACCGCCTTCTTCACGAGCGCGCCGATCTTTTTCTCATCGGCG
>CAZKFH010000021.1:0-35305 GCA_964551945.1 uncultured Actinomycetes bacterium
GAGCAGCCGTTTCCGGGACTGGAAGTTCTGGAGCTCGACGCGCTTCTGCGCCTGGCCGATGGACCGCGTGATGAGCCCATGGCTCAGCACCTCGCCTTCCTCGACACCGGTCCGGTCCATGAGCTTCGCGATCCGCTCCGACCCGAAGAGACGCATCAGGTCATCCTCGAGCGAGAGGAAGAACTGGGACGCGCCCGGGTCGCCCTGCCGGCCGGCGCGGCCGCGGAGCTGACGGTCGATCCGGCGGGACTCGTGTCGCTCCGAGCCGACGATATGCAGTCCGCCAACCTCCTCGACCATCACCGGATTTCCCGACTCGTCCTTGACGACCTTGCCCATTTCATCCCGCATCGGCGTCTGCTTCGACACGGTCACGCCTTCGCCCAGTTTGATGTCGGTTCCGCGGCCGGCCATGTTCGTCGCGATCGTCACCGCGCCGGGCTGCCCTGCCTCGGCGACGATCTCGGCTTCGCGCTGATGGTACTTGGCGTTGAGGACGTTGTGCTTGATCCCCGCCCGGGTGAACATCTTCGAGAGCGTCTCGGAGACTTCGACGTTCACGGTCCCGATGAGCACCGGGAAGGAGAGCTCGTTGAGCCGCTTCGTCTCCTCGACGATCGCGTTGTATTTCTCCCGGCGGGTCTTGTAGACGAGGTCGTCGCGATCGTCCCGGATCATCGGCTGGTTGGTCGGAATGATCGCGACCTCGAGCTTGTAGATCTGGAAGAATTCCGACTCCTCGGTCTCGGCGGTGCCGGTCATGCCCGCGAGCTTCTCGTACATGCGGAAGTAGTTCTGGATGGTGATCGTCGCGAGCGTCTGGTTCTCTTCCTTGATCCGGACGTTCTCCTTCGCCTCGATCGACTGATGGAGGCCCTCGGAGTAGCGCCGTCCGTGCAGGACGCGTCCGGTGAACTCGTCGACGATGAGGACCTCGCCGTCCTTCACGATGTACTCGACGTCGCGCTTGTAGAGCTCCTTCGCCCTGATCGAGTTCTGCATGTGGTGGACGAGGGGCGTGTGCACGTGCTCGTAGAGGTTCTCGATACCGAGGTACTCCTCGACCTTGCTGACGCCCTCCTCCGACACCGCGATGGTGCGCTTGGACTCGTCGACCTCGTAGTCGACGTCACGCTTCAGCCGCGGAGCGAGCCGTGCGAACGTCTGGTACCACTTCGCGGAGTCCTGGACCGGGCCGCTGATGATGAGCGGCGTCCGTGCCTCGTCGATCAGGATCGAGTCGACCTCGTCCACGATCGCGAAGAAGTGCCCGCGCTGGACCATGTCCTCCTCGCGCATCGCCATGTTGTCGCGGAGGTAGTCGAAGCCGAATTCGTTGTTCGTGCCGTACGTGAGGTCGGATTCGTACTGCGGCCGTCGCTCGCCAGGCGTCATCTGCGCCTGGATCAGGCCGACGGAGAGGCCGAGCGCGCGGAAGACGGGGGTCATCCACTCGGAGTCGCGCTTGGCCAGGTAGTCATTGACCGTCACCACGTGGACGCCCTTGCCGGTCAGCGCGTTGAGGTAGGCCGGCATCGTGGAGACCAGGGTCTTTCCCTCACCGGTCTTCATCTCGGCGATGTTGCCCTCGTGCAGGGCTGTGGCCCCCATCACCTGGACGTCGAAGTGCCGCTGGCCGAGGTGTCTGCGAGCAGACTCTCGGACGGCGGCGAAGGCCTCCGGCAAGAGGTCATCGAGCGCCTCGCCGTCGCTCAGGCGCTGCTTGAACTCGTCCGTCTTCGCCTTGAGGGCGTCGTCGGAGAGCTCCTCGGTCTCGGGCTCGAACGTGGCCACGAGCTGGGCCATGTGCTCGTAGTGCTTCCGTTTCTTGTTCTCGCCGAGCTCAGTGATTTTTCCAAGTACCACAGGCATCTCCAGGAGAGGGTTCAACCCACGATTCTACAGAGCGATTCCCGGAGGTCCGGGGCGACTACTTGATGTCGAAGAGCTTCTCTTTGACCGCGTAGATAACCGCTTCCATCCGCGAGTGGAGCTGGAGCTTCTCGAGGATGTTGCGGATGTGGTTCTTCACGGTGTTCTCCGAGATGAACAGCTGCTGGGCGATGTCGCGGTTGCCGAGGCCCTTCGCCACGAGGCGAAGGATCTGGAGCTCGCGCTCGGTGAGCTTCGGGGGCGCGAGCGGCTGGCGATCGTCCGTCCGCTTGCTCATCGCCTGGAACTCGGACAGCAGCTTCGAGGCCATGGCGGGCGAGATGCGGGAGTGCCCCTGCACGACCGAGCGGATCGCGTCCGCGACCTCCTCGGAGGAGATCTCCTTCAGCAGATACCCCGAGGCCCCGGCCTTGATGGCCTCGTAGAGGTCGGCCTCCTCATCGCTGTTCGTGAGCACCACGATCTTGACGTGAGGCATCAGCTCCTTGATCCGCTGGGTGGCCTCGATGCCGGATCGCCGGGGCATGCGCACGTCCATCAGCACGACGTCGGGCATGAGCTCGGTCGTGCGATCGACCGCCTGCTGGCCGTCGTGGGCTTCCCCCACAACCTCGATGTCGACCTCGTTCTCCAAGACCATCTCGAGGCCGCGACGGAACAGAGCGTGATCATCGACGATGATGACGCGCAGTTTCTCTGCTGGGGGCTTGCTCGCCACGCCTGCCGCCTCCTTGCGGGCGCTCAGGTCAGGGCGGGGGGTTCACCCTCGTTTGAGCCCATGCGGGCGGATTGTACCTTGCCGGGGGTGCCGGAGGCCTTATGCCGGCCCCTTCGGTGCTTATCGGATATCTGCCTCTCCAGCCGCTCGACCAGGCGATCCATCGCAACGAGCACCTCGTCACCGTCGGCATGAGCACGGTACGTGACGCGGCCGGACCGGCAGGAAGCCTCCACCCGGTGGCCACCCCCGATGCGGCCGCGGGTCTCGAACGTCACCTCAACGTCCACCCGGTCGATCCGCGCATCAAGACGGGAGAGGTGAGCCATCTTCTGCTCGATGCGCTCCTTGGTCTCCGGATCGACCCGGGCTCCCCTGCCACGCACGGTCACATCCATCCGCCCTCCTCCCGCCTGAGAAGAGGGGGATCGGGTTTGACCCCGATCCCCCGACTCAGCGCCTGGCTGACCTGGTCTTTGACCCCACACTCGCCTGCCGAGGGGTTCGCCGCCTTCGGACGGCAGATTCGCCGACCTCCGGCGGTTTAGCTCCTTCTCCCGATCAGAAGACCGGGGCAGGGCTTACATCTAAGCCGCACCATGCTCAGCGACCAATGGTCGCCTTACGTGGGTCGTTTTGCCTGCGGCTGGCATCGACTACCGAGGAACGTCTCCCCGGGCAACCACAGACCCAGACACGAGCCCACGCTATGGTACCCGCGCTCGCTCCGGCTGCGCCAGAGGCCGGCACCCGGGCGGCACCGGTCCTCCGAGCGATCTCGCCGCCGTGAGGAGCGTCACCTCGTCTGCGCCCCCGGCCTTCAGCACCTCCGCACACGCTGCGGCGGTTGAGCCCGTGGTCAGAACATCATCGACGAGCAGCACGCGCCCCGGGATCGCGTGGCCGCTGATGCGGAATGCGCCGCGCAGGGCGGCACGCCGCTCGGCCCCGGTCCTGCGTGCCTGAGACGAGGCACCACGATCACGCACGAGCAGACGAGTCGCAGGGAGGCCCACTCGCTTGGCGAACGCCCGCGCGAGCATCTCGGCCTGGTCGAAACCCCTCCGGGCCCTGCGCCTGCGCGACAGCGGGACCCAGGTGACGACGTCCCCCTCGAGGCCGTCGGCCAGCTCCGCGATCGCTCCGCCGAGATGGGGAGCAAGCGCGTGGGTCCCCCCGAACTTCATGCCCTTGATCGCATCGGCCATTGGGCCTTCGTACAGGAACGCGGCGCGCGATCGGTCCACCACAGCCGGCGGGCAATCGGCGCATTCGGTGAGTGGCTCCTCCCAGGGGCGGCCGCAACGCTCGCACCACGGCGGGATGATCACGCCAACGTTGCGGGTGCATGTTAGGCAGAGCGGCCAGCCATCTAGCGCATCACACGCCGTACATCGAGGCGGGAACAACCAATCGAAGAGGGACACCTCGCGACCGTACGACGAGGTGCCGACACAACGGCCGGCGTCAGCCCGAGCGTCGAACGGAGAAGCGCTTCCCTCCGCCCTCGGGCCCCCGGATGCGCGCACCTCCATCGACGAGGACCTCGGCAACCACGCAGTACGAGCCGGGAGGAAGACCAGCGAACGGGATGTCGAACGGGATCAGGACCTCGCCGTGCGGCGCCACATCGAGGGTTGCCTGCTCGGCACTCACCCAGCTGACGTGGCGATCGATCTGACCGGCCTCCACGACCTCCGCGGAGTCGAGGTAGATCTGGTGCGGCTGGCTATCGAGACCCCGCACGACCACCGCGCCGCGAACGGACGCTGGAAATCGCTCGAAGACGACGCCCACCGAGACCGGCTGGTTCTCCTCGCTCACGCCGGCGTCAGGTCCCGTGTTCCCACGACCGCAGGTACGCCTCCTGCTCCGGGGTGAGCTCGTCGATCTCGATCCCCATGGATCGGAGCTTGAGCAGCGCGACCTCCGCATCGATCTCGGGAGGAACGGTGTGCACATCGGGGCGGAGGTCCTTCGCCTGCTGGACGATCCACTCGGCGCAGAGAGCCTGGTTTGCGAACGACATGTCCATCACGGCAGCCGGATGTCCCTCCGCAGCAGCGAGGTTGACGAGTCGGCCGTCGGCCAGCAGGTGGATCCTGCGTCCGTCCGGCATCGTGTACTCGTCGACGAACTCTCGGATGTGCCGGTGTGCTGTCGCGAGCTCCTTGAGCGCACCCTTGTCGATCTCCACGTCGAAGTGCCCGGAGTTCGCGAGCACCGCCCCGTCCTTCATGACCTCGAGGTGCTCGCGGCGGACGACACCCGTGTCGCCGGTGACCGTGACGAACACCTCCCCCTGCCGGGCGGCCTCCCGGATCGGCAGGACCTCGTAGCCCTCCATGGCCGCTTCGAGCGCCGCAACCGGAGAGACCTCGGTCACGACGACTCGCGCACCCATGCCCCGGGCTCTCGAGGCCACCCCCCGACCGCACATCCCGTAGCCGCAGACGACGACGACACGGCCCGCAAGCAGCAGGTTCGTCGCCCTGATGATTCCGTCGATCGTCGACTGACCGGTCCCGAACCTGTTGTCGAACAGATGCTTGGTCTGCGCATCGTTCACCGCGACGATCGGATAGCCCAGTGCTCCATCGTTGGCCATCGCCCGGAGACGGATGACGCCCGTCGTCGTTTCCTCCGTGCCGCCGATGAGCTCCTTCACCTGCTCCGGCCGCTCCCGGTGCAGGATCGAGACGAGGTCGGCACCGTCGTCCATCGTCAGGTGTGGTTTGTGATCGAGGACCGAGCGGATATGCCGGTAGTACGTCTCGTCGTCCTCTCCGCGGATCGCGTACGTGCTGATGCCCTCCTGCTCGCACAACGCGGCGGCGACATCGTCCTGGGTGGAGAGGGGGTTGGAGGCACACGCGACGACATCCGCCCCGCCCGCCTTCAGGGTGGCGAGCAGATTCGCGGTCTCGGTCGTGACGTGCAGGCATGCGGCGACCCGGATCCCCTCCAGTGGCTGTTCCTTCTCGAAGCGCTCCCGGATGAGGGCGAGCACGTTCATCTCTCGAGCGGCCCAGTCGATCCTGTCTCGGCCGGTGGCCGCGAGGCCGAGGTCCTTGACGTCACATTCCATGGTCTTCCTCCGTCATAGCTTGGACAGCATCGCTTCGAGCAGATCGCCGAGCCGCGTTCCGAACCGGTCCGCCACCCGTGTCACGTCTCCGTGATCGACCGGCTCCACTCCGACCACGTTCGTCACGCAGAACAGCGCGCCGAAGCGCATCCCGAGCGCCGTCGCGGCGACCGCCTCCGGAACCACCGACATCCCGACCACCGTCGCGCCCGCACGGCGCAGGAACTCGACCTCGGTCGGGGTCTCGTAGCTCGGTCCCGGCATCGCAGCGTACACGCCACTCGCGCAAGGGATGTTCAGCTGGGTCGCGCAGGTCAGGGCGAGCTCCGCGAGCGCGGGGTCGTACGTGCTGCTGAGATCGACGAACGGCGGACGTCCTTCGCCATCGCGCCATCCTCGAAGGGGCGCATCGCCGAGGAAGCTAATGTGGTCGGTCCCCACGACGAGCTGCCCGCCCTCGAGCGTGGGATCGATCCCACCGACGGCTCCGGTCGAGATGAGCGTCCGAACCCCGAGCTCGGCGATGAGCCGAGTCGACAGCGTCACGAGATCCATCGGGTGTCCCTCGTACAGATGCACGCGTCCGAGGAACGCCGCGACCTCGACCCCCGCAAGCTTCCCGAGGATCAGCCTGCCCTCGTGGCCCGGAACGGTCGGCGTGGGGAACCCGGGGATGTCGCCGAACGACATCTCAACGTCCGGCTCGATGCGGGCGATCGCGGATCCGAGACCGGACCCGAGGATGATCGCCACCTCAGGAGTCGGACCTCCCACGGCCCGAACAGCGTCCGCCGCTCTCTCGGCACTGTCGTCGCCGGGCCCGACCTTCATGCGCCGCCCGACAGCCGCGCTTTCACGCGGTCGATCGCCTCGATCGGCGCGGGGTCGATGCCGCGGTCGATCGCCTGATACGCGCTGGCGATATCGCCGATCAGCATCAGCTCGAGCCCCCGTCCGAGTGGCGACCGCGCGGTCTCCGAGCGCACCTCGAGCACCTCGGCTCCTGCGGTACGGATCTCGGGAAGCGTCGCGTCGAGCCGGTCCTGGACCGAGCCGTGCTCACCGGGCTCGCGCAGGACCACCAGGCAGAACGCTCCGACGTGTCCCTCTCTCCATCCCTCCACTTCGTGATGGTTGAGCTCCGGCAGCGCTGATGCGAACGCCGGGATCTTCGCGTTCTCATTGAACGCGCACTTCCATCTCCAGGCCGCGGGCCAGGACACCCCCTCCGATCCCCAGATCACCGGGATCCGGGAGCCCACGAAGGCTGCCACCTGCTTCGCGCGGTTCGCCGCCGCGGCCGAGTCCACGTCGAGCTCCACCGCCGAGAGGGAACTCGACGCTTCCTCGATCTCTGACGCGGCGTCCTCAAGCACCCTCGCCGCAACCAGCGCACCGATCGCCGCGGCCGTCAGGTCCCCGAGTGCCGCTCGAGGCTTTGGGGCACCGGAAGGCACCGAGATGTGCGTACCAGTCTTCGCGGCCCGCGCGCCAAGCTCCCCCCCCGCGCTGATCGCGACCAGATGGGCGCCTCGCGCCAAAGCCTCGTCGTACGCGGCCAGGGTCTCCTCAGTGTCGCCCGAGTACGAGAGGCAGATCACCAGCGTGTCCCGTCCGACCCACGCGGGAAGGGTGTAGCCGCGCAGCACGGAAAGGGACACCGGCGCCTCCTGCGCGTAGGCAGCCGCAACGAGGTCCCCGGCCGCGGCCGACCCGCCCATCCCACAGAACACGACCGCTCGAGCTGTTCCTGCATCGATCGCGGTCGAGGCGGCCGATCCGTAGGACCGCTTCAGCTGGTCGCCGAACGTCAGGTAGTAGGCAATCAGCCCCTGCGGGTCGCCGGCGCGCAGGGCGGCGGGATCCTCCAGGGCTCAGCGCCCCTCGGGCTTGATCGCCTCGTCGATGAGCATGACCGGGATGTCGTCGCGGACCGGGTACTGGTACCCGCAGTCGCCCACGCAGACGATCAGCTGTTCCGCCTCTCGGTACTCGACGTTCCCCCGACAGTTGGGGCACGCCAGGATCTCCAACAGCTCCTTGTCGAGCGCCATTAGCCCTCCCTGATGAGCGCGAGCAGCTCGCGCGTCTTCTCCTCCAGCAACACTTCCGTCCTCGCCTCGACGTTGAGCCGAAGGAGCGGCTCGGTGTTCGACGCGCGAACGTTGAACCACCAATCCTCGTACTCGACGGTCAGGCCGTCCAGCCGGTCCTGCTTGCCGTCCGCCTGCGCTCGCGCGAGCCGCTCGATCGCTGCATCCTGATCCTCAACGGTCGAGTTGATCTCGCCCGAATCGTGGTAGCGACGGTAGGGCGCCAACAGGTCGGACATCTTCCCTCCCGACTGCGACAGTCGCTCCAAGACGATGAGCGCCGCGATGAGCCCCGAGTCGGCCCGGTAGTGGTCGCGGAAGTAGTAGTGACCCGAATGCTCGCCGCCGAAGATCGCCCCGGTCTCGGCCATGACCTTCTTGATCAACGAGTGCCCAACCCGGGTGCGGATCGGCTCCCCGCCGTGCTCCCGGATGACTTCGGGCACGACCCAGGAGCAGATCACGTTGTGCAGCACCTTGCCCCCGGGCTCGCGCTCGAGCATCGCCTCCGCGACGAGCGCGGTGATCAGCGAGCCCGACACGCCTTCAGCGCGCTCGTCCACGACGAACACGCGATCGGCATCGCCGTCGAAGGCCAGGCCGACGTCCGCGCCGTGCTCGAGAACGGCGCGGCGAAGATCCTCCTGGTTCTCGGGCTGGATGGGGTCGGCAGGGTGATTGGGGAACGTGCCGTCGAGATCGAGGTAGAGACCGACGAGCTTGATCGGAAGGCGCTCCGCGATCTGGGGCAGGACGAGACCGGCCATGCCGTTCGCGCCGTCGGCAACAACCACGAGCGGCGCCATCGCGTCCGCGTCGATGAACGAGACGACATGGTCGACGTAGTCATCCACCATCTCCTGCTTCGTGACTCGCCCGGGCGCGGCGGACGCAGGCTCGGCCCCCTTCTCGGCCAGATCTCGGACGTCCATCAGGCCCGAATCCTCGCCCACGGGGCCGGCCCCCTCCCGGCAGAGCTTCATGCCGTTCCACGCGGGAGGGTTGTGGCTCGCGGTGAACATCACTCCAGGCAGGTCGAGCCGTCCGGAAGCGAAGTACAGCATGTCGGTGGTCGCGAGCCCGATGTCCACGATGTCGACGCCTCGCCGAGTCACGCCTTCGGAGAACGCGGCGGAGAGGGAGGGGGACGAGAGACGGCAGTCAGTGCCGATGATGATGCGCGGGGCGCCGGTGAAGTCAGCGAACGCCGACCCCACGCGCCGGGCGACCTCTTCGTCGAGGTCGTCGGGGTAGATCCCGCGGATGTCGTAGGCCTTGAAGATCGGCCCGAGGGGCTTCACGCCGCGGATTCTATCCCGCGTGCGAAGACCCTCTTCCGAGACCCCCTAGCGGCGCGGGATGTGAGCGAGGGCGGCCTCACGAGAGACCGTACCTTCGCCTCGCTGCCAGCCGCTTGTCTCACACTCGGCGCATGTCCAATAGGACACGGCGCCGTCCTCCATCGTCAGGGAGACCCTGAGGAGGCCCGGAGTGCCGCAGGTGGGGCAGCTCGAGTGACTGCGCTTGTTCTTCATACTCTCTTAGTCGGCGTTTGCTACCTCTTCGCTGCATAGCCCTATCGGGTCATCTTTCGCCGACACGGATGGGGCTACTCGTCTGTGGGCCGAACTCCCCTCACGTCCTTCCCGAACGCGTCACGGATCGACGCTAGCACGTCGGGGTCTGAAGGAGCCTTCGGCCTCAGGCGGTTGCGGCGGTCTGACCCGAAAGGGACTCTGGTACGAGCTCCGGCAGGCGCTCCGGGAGCTCGATCGGTCGACGGTCATCGATCAGCTCCCACCCGTAGGGCGCCACCATCGAGTCGGCGTGCGCGACACAGAGGTCGATCAGGTTGGGGTCGCGCTCCGGAAGCAACCCGGCGATCCACAACATCCGGTCCCGGTAGCGAAGGGCAACCGTGGCCGCCGCCGGTTCCCTGCAAGCGAGCTTGGCGCACTCCCGCACGCAGAACAGGATAAATCACATGCGTGTCATTTTCAAGCACCCTGTCTTGGTTCCTCGGGAGCTGGCGCGGAATCGGCCCCGAACGTGAAGAAAGGAGCCCGAATTGGGCCCCTTTTCGTGGGTGCAAAAGAAAATGTACTCCGAAGCGGCCTTCCGGGTCGCCCCTTCGTGCCTCTCCGGAGTACCAGAACAGGCTACACCCGGGACAGAGAACATGCAAGCAGAAGCGGCGCTCTTGTCACTCTTTCGGAGGGGCGAGGGCTACGCGACGATGTGCACGGCGGTGCCGATCGGGACGATCTCGTAGAGCTCCTCGACGTCCTCCATCAGCATGCGCACGCATCCGTGGGAGGCGTAGGAACCGATCGAGTACGACGCCGAGGTCCCGTGGATCCTGATACCGGGGGAATTCAGGTAGAGCGCGCGAGTGCCCAGAGGGTTCGTGGGGCCCGGCCCGATCTGCAGCGGCAGGTCCTTGCCCCATCCGTCGGGTGCAGGGTTCGTCCATGTGGGGTTCTCGACCTTGTCGATGACCTCCCACTCCCCCGGCGGGGTCGGATAGGAAGGAGACCCCGCGGCCACGGAATACGTGCGATCCACCTTGAGGCCCTCGTAGAGCGTGAGCTCGAGGTCGGAAAGATCGACGATGATCGTGTGACCGAGGTCCTCCCTCGTCACGTCGGGCTCGATCCGCTGCAGAGGAAGCTGCACCGTCTCGCTGCCTCCGGCGAGGGCTCGTCTCAGAGCGCGCAGGGCTTCCTTGACGGGGAGCTGCCAGCCGGCGGCAGGCTTCCGCAGGACGACCTGGCCTTCCTCGTAGTCGACCTGGGCGTTCGTGGGATCCTCGGCGACCTCGGCCGCAACGCCCTCGAGGTACGTGCGGATGCGCGCAGCGTCGGGACGGAAACGAAGGTCGGTCGAGAGGTCGACAGAGCGGTTGAAGGTTCTCCGAAATACACGCTCGGGCCAGCTGAACTCGGCGTTCGCCGCGAGGGCCCGATCCACGACTCGATCGACCTCCGCCGTGGTGCCGAGCTCGCTTCCACTCACCTGCCAGGTCTGGTCGCGCGCCGCGATCTGGATCTCTCGCTGGAGGCGCTCATCGGACTCCCGGGTCAGGGTCTCGATGGCCTGCTCTCGGGACATCTCACCGACGTCAACTCCACCGATCGTGACGCCCGGGAGGAGTCGATCGGAGGTGGCCTGGTCGTACCGATACCCCGCATACGCGCCTCCGCCGAGAAGAAGAAGGGCGCCCAGAACAAGGGAGACGGTCACACGAGTACTCCCGAGCACTCGTGATCCGTGTGGTCCTGCGTGTCGTCTCGAGCGTCCTATCACTTAAGGATGATACCCAGAGACCGTGCAAAGAACGCCTTAATCACTCAGATCGGGACACCCAAGATCACGGCGAACGCGTCGACGGCCAGCGTGGCCTGAGCGGCGACGACCCCATTGCCCTCCACGAGGGCGGTCGCGGGGCCACCTTCTACCGGCACACGGACCGTCGTCCTGGGGGGTACCGAGACATCTTGAGGGCTCCCGATCGGTCCCCCGACCCCGAGCAAGGTGACGGAGACCGTGACTTCCGCCTCTCCCGGATTCTGCAGCAGAAGGACCGTGAGCTGACCTTCTGGTCCGACCGGCGGCGGCACCAGCCAGCGCTGGGCCGTTGCCGTCGCACCGGATGTTGCCGCGACGTCCGCCCCGGGCGCCTCCGCCGGCTCCTCCTCTTGTTTCTGGTCGCCCTTCTTGCCGGCGCCATCCGTCTTTCCCCCCTGCTGCTTCTCGCGTGGGGACCCTTTCCCTTTTTTTGGCTCTTCGCGCTGCGGCGGCACGGGGGTCGCGGCGGGCTCGAGGATCATCCGCCGCCCCGCGACCATCGGGCGGGGCCCGTCGGATCGAACAAGAAGTCCACCGTTCGCGGCGGGGAGCCCGAACGCCTCTGCGGTCCCCGCGGAGACTGCCTCGAGGTCGAGGGCAGGGATCGGCCCGTCCTGGCCGTGGATCTCCGCGCTCACCGGCGCATCGTTCTCCGGCAGGGCCCGAACAACGATGTCCGTCTTCTCACCCACCCCCGGCAGGATCCATCGCGTCGCCGGCTCGGCGACCGCCAGCGCCGACCGGATGCCGCCGGTGGAGACGATGACGGTCGCGACGGCCACCCGTCCCTGGACGGCGATGACGGTCCCCGCCAGCGCTCGCTCACCGAGCGCGAAGTGGTTCAGCTCGAACGCCTTGGCATCGAGAGGACCCAGGACCTGTCCCTGCAGTCGACCCGGACGGATCTGCTGATCTCCGGCGGTGAGGATCACATCGACGACCGCCTGGGCCGCGAACGGATTGTGCACCACGAGGTTCGCCGTCTCGCCTCGCAGCGTGCTGGCCTCCGAGACACTCCACATCGAACCGGGGCTCGACGCGCACGGCTCCGCGGCCAGCCCGCCCTCGGGCGGCACGACGACGCTCCCGACGCCAACCTTGCCTCCGAGGTACTCGACGACGGTGGCTGAGCCCGCGATGGGGGCGGCGACCTCGAAGTACTGGAGGGTCGAGGCAGGGATCACGCTGGACGAGGGAGGAGTCGCGGCACCACCCGCGGAGGTCGTGACTCGAGCTTCCACGGGTTCCGAGCCCGGGTTCGTGACCGTGACCCAGACCCGCCAGTCCTCTCCCCCGCCGTGCGGGCACGACCAGGCGCCCGAGATCGGCTCTTCCGGAGCGCCGGCGCTCACCTGCCGCGGCCCCCGGCGCTCGAGTGCAACACCCCCGACGACGACCGCGACCGCACAGGTAGCGGCGATGACGAGCCTCAGCGGAACGTTCACGTGGAGCTCCTCGAGGCATCCGTCGGGCGTCGGCGAACCGTCCAGAGCGCGGCCATCCAGAGGGCGGCCAGGATGAGTAGCTGGATGGTCCACCCGCCGGACTCCGGGTGCACATCGAGCCGGCCCGTCGGCGCCGGAAAACCGAGCGCCCATCCGAACGCGAGGAACGGCTCCACGACTGCGCCACCCGCCTGGCCGCTCCAGATGTCGTCGTATTCATCGGCGATCAGCGCGACCCCGCTCTCCGCCTCGGGATTGGTCCCGCTCCAGCCTCCGTCCTGCGGCACAAACGGTGCGGTGGCGCCCGGAGGGAGGGCGGTCGTCGCGAGATCGTCCGTCCGTGCGGCGGCCGACGCGGCCGCCTCGCCGGGAAGGATGACCGCGATCGGCAGTGGCACCGAGCTTCGGAACAGCAAGAGTCCCCCTTCTTGCTGGATCAGATCCACGTCAACCTGCTGTGAGAGCCGCTCGGCAGCAACGGACCCGAGCTGGCCCGGCTCCGCGACCACGTACCGGATGCCGAACGGAGCGAGCGCGGCCCCGCCGTGTCGGATGCGTCCCGAGACCACGCTCGCGAGTCGCTCCTCCAAGACCTCGAACGCCGCGCCGCTCGCCGGCATGTTGAGACGAAGCGCGGATCGCCCGCCCGAGCCCGTGACCGCGTAGGCGAGCTCGACACCCCCCGCCGCAACCACGCCGTCGGGGTCGCCTGCCGGGGGCGGAAAGGAGCGCCCATCGTCCTGGCCGAGCCACAGAACGCGGAACGACGGAGCCGCATCGGTCGAGACCACCGCCCACGCGGGCGCGATACGGGTCTCGCCCACACCCCAGTTCCCCGGGATCATCGCCAGCGACTGCGCGCCCAGACCGAGGATCAGGGTGGCACCGAGGACTCCGACGGCGAGCTGCCTAGCGCCGAATGCCGTCCGCCGTGCTTTCGAGACGATCGCGCCTGCGGCCGCACCCACGAGCACCGCCATCGAGAGCGCCGCGGCAGCCAGGTATGCCGTGGGCACCGCGGCCGGGCCCGGTAGGTACCCCGCCGCCGCCAGCCAGGCCAGGGGGATCGCGATCACGACAACCGCGAGCGAGCGAGCCGCAGCGCGAGTGGTTCTCCCCTCGACCAGCCCGAAAGAGATCAGGGCCGCGACCGGAAGGAACAGCGCCGGAAGCCCGTCACCGAGGGCTTCGGTCGGCGAGAGACGAACCAGTCTCGCGAAGTCCGCCTGCCCCGGCTGGAGCAATCCCTGTTCCCCGGCGGAGAGCAGTGTCCAGATGAACGGGAACACGAGGATCACCGCCACGACCATCGCGGAAAGAACCAGTCCCAGACCGCGTACCACGTTCCCTTCCGGGATGATCACGAAAGGAAGCAGGAGAAGGAGGGCAGCGATCCAGACCCCGGGAAAGAGGGAAATCGCCGCTGCCAGTCCCATCCCGGTGCCGACGATCCAACGGGCCGCGCTCTTTGGTCGAGCCTGTCCGAACGCCGACACGAACCGACCGAACAGCCATGGAACGGCGATGAGCATGGCGGCACCGTCGATCCGGCCTTCCGAGGTGCTCCAAAGGGTCAGCGCCGAAAGCGCGTAGGCCGACGCTCCGGAGACGGCCGCGACGGGTGAGATGGCCAAGCGCCGCAGCGCGAGATGACAGGAGATGCCGGCAAGCAGCGGGGTGAACGTGACGAGCAGCTTGCCGAACAGCGCCGTGCTCCCGAACGTGAGAAAGCTCGCCGACCCCAGGATCAGCAGGCCGGGACTGGCTGAGGTGGCTCCCCCGAACGCCGTGCTTCGCCATGGGGCGAAGAACTCCTGGAAGAACGGGGCGGGACCGTCGGGCAGCATGGGGAGGGCCCCGCCCTCGATGTGCGGCACGAAGAGCACGCCACGGAACGCCAGCAACATGATCGGCAGCGCGAGGATCAGCGCCACGGTGACCGGATGCGCAACGAGCGTGGAAACAACTCTTTGGCCCAGCGGAGCAACCTCCGGCTCCTCTCCTTCCTCCACAGCAGCTGCGCGACTTCCGGTCAGGAGTGCCGAGCCCTGCCGCAACCACCCCTCCAGCCGAGAGCCCGCCGGCGTCATGAACCGAGTGATCTCGTGATCTCGCACGCGCCGAACTGCCTGACTGCGAGCTCGGCGTCGAACCGTTCCCGGTAGGTGCACGACGTTCCATCCCCACGCAGCGAGTGACTGTCCCGCAAGGTCGAACCGACGCGAGAACAGGTTCGCGACAAGACGTCCCACCCCGAGGACGGCGAACAGCGGGAGGACCCAGAGCAAGGTGATGATCCGCTCGTTGGTCAGCAGCGCTGCGAGGGCCGACCGGTCGGCGTGGTACCGCTCTCGCACGGGGTGGGGCTGTGGCCGCTCCCGCCGAGCACCTGCCCTTCTATGGAACGCGACGGCCTTCGGCGCCACGAGCACGCGAAAGCCGCTCAATCGGATGCGCCAGCAGAACTCCAGGTCCGCGTGACAGGGACGAAGGCGCTCGTCGGGTCCGCCGGCGCGCTTCCAGGCCTCGCGAGACACGAGCATCGCCGCGGAGGAGACGAACAGCACCTCGCGGGGTGCGTCGTACTGGCCCTGATCGATCTCGCCCTCCTCCAGGGGTGAGTGCGCGTAGCCGAGCCGGTCGGCAGCGAAGCCGATCTCTCGCAACACCTCGGGCTGATCCCAGTCGAGGATCTTCGGACCGACCACCCCGACGCCGCCGACGCGCTGCGCCTCTTCCACCAAGAGCGCGACCGCGTCGGGCTCGAGCGCCGTGTCGTCGTGAAGCAGCAAAAGGAAATCCGCCTCGCTCGCAGCAGGGAGCGCGAGCGCCGTACGAACCGCAGCGGGGAATCCCTGATCTTGAGAGAGCCGCACGACGCGCCGAGGCCCGAGCAGCTGCTCCAGCGTCTCCGCCGACCCGTCCGTCGACGCGTTGTCGATCGCGAGCACGCCGAAGCGAGGATGCGTCTGTCGAGCGAGGGACGAGAGCGTTCGCCTGATCCAGGCGGCTCCGTCGCGCACGACGACAATGGCGAGCACGCTTGGGACGTCCATGGGGTCGGCCTAGCCTAGCGGCTGGCTCGGTCGAGGAAAAAGAAAAGAGAGGAGGGGGGCACGTGGCCCCCCTCCTCGACTCTTACCGCCAGATGAACTACCGCTTGGCGGTGGTGCGCTTCTTCCTCGTCGTGGTTCGCTTCGGCGAGGCCCTACGCGCCGTCGTCCTCTTCGCCGGTCGACGTGCTGCGGTGGTGCGCTTGCGCGTTGTCTTCCTACGCGCGGTCGACTTCTTCCGGCCGGCTGCCTTCTTCCTACCTGCAGCCTTCTTCCTACCGGTTGTCTTCCTACGCGCGGTCGACTTCTTCCGGCCGGCTGCCTTCTTCCTACCTGCAGCCTTCTTCCTACCGGTTGTCTTCCTACGCGCGGTCGACTTCTTCCGACCTGTCGTCTTCCGCCGAGCGGTCGTCTTCCTACGCGCGGTCGTCTTCCGGGCAGCAGTCTTCTTCCTGCCGGCAGGCTTCCTGCGCGCGGTCGTCTTACGACGCGCCGTCGTCTTCTTTCGCGCTGTGGCCATGTGTCACCTCCTTCCCTGCGCTCAGGACGCCATGCGCTTCAGGCGTCGTCTCTCCCGTTCACTCATGCCTCCCCACACGCCGTAACGCTCGTCGCGTCGCAGCGCGTAGTTGAGGCATTCGATCCGGACCTCGCAGTCCGCGCAGATGCGCTTCGCCTCTCGCGAGGATCCGCCCTTCTCGGGGAAGAAGATTTCCGGGTCGAACTCCCGGCATCTCGCCCTCTCTTGCCATGGGATGTAGTGATGCATCCGCGGCCCCCCCGCCTGTGAACTACAGTCGTGTAATTCTGACGGGAGAACACCTATCTTGTCCAGAGCAAATGATGAACTTTTTATTCGGGAGTTAACAGCCGTAACGCAGAGTTTTTTCTCGCGCAGTTATCCACAATCGCGGGGGGTTGCAACTGTTCGGTATGTGATGTAACGCGTCATGCATGCGCGCGACGTGCGTGCGTGATGCGTTCGTAGGTCGTCGTTCGCTCCACGGGCACGCGATGAATCTCGCGGATCGCGTCCTCCAGCTCCCGCGGCTCTTTCCTGATCCCCCACTCCGATCCGGCCATGCGCGAGATCGTTTCCTCCATCAGTGTTCCGCCGAGGTCGTTCGCGCCACCTTGAAGCAGGACCTTCGACGCTTCGAGTCCGAGCTTGACCCACGACACCTGCACGTTCGAGATGCGTCCATCGAGCAGGATTCGCGCGACCGCGTGCACGCGGCGGTTCTCCTCGAACGTGACCGATGCTCGAGCCTTGCCCGCCAGATAGATCGGAGCGTTGCGATGCACGAACGGGAGCGGGACGAACTCCGTGAAACCCCCGGTGTCCTCCTGGATCGTCGCGAGCCGCCGGATGTGCGCGACCCAGTGGGGGGGGGCATCGACGTGCCCGTACATCATCGTGGAGGAGGAACGGAGTCCCACGGAATGCGCGGTGCGCACCACCTCTTCCCACGTGTCCGCCGGGAGCTTTCCCTTCGTCAGGACCCATCGCACCTCGTCGTCGAGGATCTCCGCGGCGGTTCCGGGGATCGTTCCCAAGCCGCGGCGCTTGCATTCCTCGAGAAACTCCCGGAAGGAGATGCCGAGCTTGGTGGCACCGTTCAGGACCTCCATCGGGCTGAATGCGTGGATGTGGATCTGCGGAACCCGGGCCTTCACGGCGTCGAGGAGATCGAAGTAGAAGGAGCCGGGCAGGTCCGGGTGGATCCCGCCCTGCATGCACACCTCGGTGGCGCCGGCCTCCCAGGCCTCCTGGGCCCGGTCGGCAACCTGCCCCAACGTGAGGGTGTAGGACTCGGGATCGATCTCTCGTTGAGCGAATGCGCAGAACCTGCATCCCACGTAGCAGACGTTCGTGAAGTTGACGTTTCGGTTGACGACGTACGTGACGTCCTCCCCCACGGCCTCTCTGCGGAGGCCGTCCGCGACGTCGCAGAGCGCCTCGAGTGCCGCGCCCTCGGCCTCGAACAGCGCCAGGGCCTGCTCGTCCGTGAGCGGCCGATGAGCTTCCGCCCTTCGGAGGGCATTGGTGACGGTCGTATGGATCCGGGCCGGATCGCGCCTCCGGGCCGCCCACCGCCTGGTCTCCTCGACCTCGACCGCCTGGATGTCTCCGTAGACGTCGTCGGCGTCCGCCCGTAGCCCCGCGTCGCCCGCCTTCGCGAACGTGAGCTCGATCGTTCGCGGCTTCCACTGCACATCGGGGTCTTGCCACGCGATGGGCTGCGGCCGCTGCCCTTCCACGGCCAGTCCCTGATCGCCCAGGAGCGCTCCGACCGGCGCGCGCATCTTGGCCGCCAGGAACGTGTCCGGACGCGCCGCATATTCGGGATAGATGCAGAGACGCTCGCGGAGGGCGAAGCCCTTCTCCTCGGAGTGCGAGCGAAGGGCCTCGAGCTTGGGCCACGGCGCCTCGGGATTCACATGATCCGGTGTGATCGGGGACACGCCACCCCAGTCGTTGATCCCCGCGTCGAGCAAGCGGGGGTAGCTCGGGTCCGAGAGGTTCGGCGGAGCCTGCACGTTGACGTGCGGACCCATGACGAGGCGCGTGGTCGCGACGGCGGCCAGGAACTCCTCTTCTGGTGGCTCGGGGTGATCGTGCATCCGCGTGTCGGGCTTCGCGCGGAAGTTCTGCACGATCACTTCCTGGATGTGGCCGTACCTGCGATGGAGGTCCCGGATGGCGAACAGTGACTCGGCGCGCTCGGGTGCTGTCTCGCCGATCCCCACGAGGATGCCGGTCGTGAACGGGATCCCGAGCCGACCCGCATCCTCGATCGTTCGGAGGCGAACCGCCGGCGACTTGTCGGGCGATCCATGGTGGGCCATGCCTTTCTGCAGTAGGCGCTCGCTCGACTGCTCGAGCATCAGACCCATCGACGCGGAGACGTGCTTCAGGCGAGCCATGTCCTCGTACGTCATGACACCGGGGTTCAGGTGCGGCAGCAGACCGGTTTCCTCGATCACGCGGATCGACACCGCGCGCACATAGTCGAGGGTTGAGCCGTACCCGCGACTGGCGAGCCACTCGGCCGCGACAGGATAACGGTCCTCGGGCTTGTCCCCGAGCGTGAAGAGTGCCTCCTTGCACCCCGCCCGGCGCCCCGACTCCGCGATCGAAACGACCTCCTCCGGCGTGAGATAGGGATGGTCGAGCTTCGCCGGCGGCTTCGCGAACGTGCAGTAATGGCAGACGTCCCGGCAGAGCATCGTGAGTGGGATGAACACCTTGCGGGAGTACGTGACGGTCCGTCCGCGGCCGAGATCTCGCAGCGTCTCGGCCACGCCCATCAGCTCTGTCAGCTCGGCCCCGCGAGCACCGAGCAGTGCCGTTGCTTCTGCGACGGAGAGCGACTTGCCGTCGGTCGCGCGCTTCAATGCTCGCCGCAGACCGGGGGCAGCCATCTCGGGCCGAGCCTAGCACCGGCCCTCCACGACGTAGGCTGGGGCGCATGAGGGTGGTTGCGCTCGCGGGAGGGGTCGGCGCCGGGAAGTTCCTCCGCGGACTGGTGCGCGTGCTCCCCGCTCGAGACGTGACGGTGGTCGTCAACACGGCGGACGACCTGATCATCCACGGCCTGCTCGTCTGTCCGGACATCGACTCCGTCACGTACTGGCTGTCCGGCGTCGCGGACCGCGAGCGCGGATGGGGCCGGGAGGGCGAATCGTTCCGCGTCCTGGACCAGCTGAAGGCGCTGGGAGGACAAGCGTGGTTCTCGCTCGGCGACCTCGACCTGGGCACGCACCTTGCACGGGCAGATCTCCTCGCGTCCGGGCTCGCCCTTGCGGCAACCACGGGTCGCATCGCGAGGAGCCTGGGCGTCGACGCGACGATCTTGCCGATGTCCGAAGACACCGTCACCACGCGCATCGAAGTCCTGAGTCCCGACGGCGAGCTCCTCGACCTGCATTTCCAGGAGTACTGGGTGGCCCGTCGGGCGCGGGACGAGGTCAAGGGCGTTCGCTACGAGGGCGTGGGCATGGCGCGACCTGCGCCGGGTGTTCAGGAAGCCATCGAGACCGCGGATGCCGTGCTGATCTGCCCCTCGAACCCCGTCGCGAGCATCGGCCCGATCCTGGAATTGAAAGGAGTGCGCGAGGCCGTGCGGAACCGACCGACGGTCGGCGTGAGCCCGATCGTCGGCGGGGCCCCGCTCCTCGGAATGGCGGACAAGCTGATGCCCGTGAGCGGCTGGGAAGTGTCAGCGTTCGGTGCCGCGGCCGCGTATGCGGGAGTCGCGGACGCGTTCGTGATCGACGAGCGAGACGAGCGACTTCGCGCCAGGGTCGAATCGGACCTCGGCATGCGAGTCGCGGTCACCGACACGATCATGAGCGACGACGCGGCGGCCGAGCGCGTGGCCCGTGCCGCCCTCGGATTGATCGGTTCGTGACGCTCGAGATCCTGCCGCTCGGCGGCATGCCGGAAGTTCGAAGCGGCGACGACCTGGTCGAGCTGCTGGCTCATGCGGCCTCGGACGTTGGGTTGCGTAGCGGCGACGTCCTGGCCGTGACTCAGAAGGTCGTCTCCAAGGCGGAGGGAAGACTGGTCGACGCCTCCGAGGGGAAGGAGGCATGGATCGCTCGCGAGTCCTCGCGGGTGGTGGCGCGCCGCGGAGACCTGGTGATCACCGAAACGAAGCACGGGCTGGTGTGCGCGAACGCCGGCATCGACGCATCGAACATCCCCGATGGGTTCCTCTCCCTCTTACCCGAGGATCCCGACGCCTCGGCGGAGCGTGTCCACGAGGGCCTGACCTCGCTGTCGGGGAAGCAGATCGGGGTGGTGATCACCGACACGTTCGGGCGGCCGTGGCGGCGAGGACTCGTCGAGGTCGCGATCGGCTGCGCTGGGTTTCCGGCCCTCCTCGACCTTCGCGGTACGAAGGACCAGCACGGTCGCGAGCTCGAGACGACGGTCCTCGCCCTCGCCGACGAGGTGGCGTCGGCAGCGGGACTCGTCATGGGGAAGGCCGCCGGCGTTCCCGCGGCCATCGTTCGAGGCCTCTCACCCGGTGGAGCGAGCAACCCGGCTCGAGACGTCGTCCGTCCACCGGAGGAGGATCTCTTCCGCTTCTCGCCACTCGAGGCGATCTCGGCCCGGAGGACCGTGCGCGAGTTCGTGGATCAGCCCGTGCCGCGCGAGGCGATCGAGGAGTCGGTCGCTGCGGCCCTCACCGCTCCCGTCCCCCACGGATCACGGCACCGGATCAAGCCGTGGACGTGGGTCGTCCTGGAGTCCCCCACCGCGAAACGTTCGTTCCTCGACGCCATGGCCGAGGCATGGGTGCGGGATCTTCGCGGGGACCACACGGACGACGACACGATCGCTCGTCGCATCGCCAGGTCCGATTCCCTGCTGGGACGCGCCCCGGTGTTGGCGATCCCCTTCCTGTCCCTTTCGAACGCGGACGCGTACTCGGACGCGCGTCGGCAGCAAGCAGAGCGCGACATGTTCGTCCTGGCAACCGGGGCGGCGGTGCAGAGCTTCATGCTCGCGCTGCATGCCCAGGGATTTGGATCCGCGTGGGTGTCCTCGAGCCTCTTCTGTCGGGAGGAAGCCGCGGCGGCCGTGGGCATCGATCCATCCTGGCTTGCGATGGGAGTGGTGGCGGTCGGGCGAGCGGCAGGTGGCGATCCTCCTCCTCGGCCGGCGATCGACCCGCACGACCATCTGCGATTTCCCGCGCGCCTTCCGTATAGTGGGCCCTCCTGATGCCGAAGAAGAAGAAGCGCCGCCCCGCACAGCGACCGAGACCGCGTCCCTCAACGCCGGCCGCCGCTGCTGCTGCCGCTCGTGAGGCGGCCGAGGGTGAGGGCGATCAGCCCACCGCCTCTCGGCGCGCGGAGCGGAAAGAGGAGGCACGCCGCGAGCGCGAGCGACGGATCCGACAGGCTCGGCGCAAGCAGCGCACCCGGAGGCTCATCCGCTGGGGGATCCTGCTCCTGGTCGTCGCGATCATCGCGGCGATCGTCTGGTTCTCCGGAAGGCAGGACCGCGTGCAGGAGGAGGAGGCCCTCGCGGCCTCGGAGCGGATCAGCTGCACCGAGGTGGAAGAACAAGAAGCGACGCTGCCCAACGAGCACACGGAGCCGTACGCGCAGGGAGAGGGCGGCGTCCCGGCGTTCGGAGGCAACCACACGGGCAACACGTTGCCCCCGGACCCCAAGGTCTACGCGCAGCAGCCGCCGGAGCAGAGTGCGATCCACAACCTGGAGCACGGCTACGTGATCATCTATTACGCGGCCGACGGAGAGAACGCCCTGGATGAGGGCCTCGTCTCAACTCTGGAAGGCCTGGCCGAAGAGGAGAGCGAAGTCTTGATGTCCCCTTACGAGGGCCTGTCCCAGCCGCTCTACTTCACGGCGTGGGGCGCGCGGCAGGCCTGCGACCCGCCGGCCGACGCGACGGCGGCGGACGCCGTGGCCGCGGCCAGAGGCTTTATCGACAAGTGGAAGAACGGGCAGTACGCGCCCGAAGCCGCCGCGAGCTAGATCCACGGATCAGGAGCGAACCCTGCACTGCTTCGTGCAGGTGATGGAACCCCCGTCGAACCAGGCGCGGTGACCGCCCTTGATCTTCTTCACCCGGTAGGGAAGCCCAAGCTTCGAGGCGGGGCCTCCGGCATCGAGGTACCGCGCGAGGATCGGACCGCGGAGCCAGGTCACCGACCCACGGCTGTCGTTGTCGTAGAGGCGTCCGTTGACGAACGCCTGCCAGCTTCCTCCCTGTGCGCCCTGCTGCGGGGTCGTGGCGCGGCCCGGCGCACAGCGAAGTCGATCGTAGGTGCCGCGGATGTCCCCGCTGATATTCAGGTTCCGGTTGATCGCGAACCGCGTGTCCTTGAGCGTGAGGCCGCTTCGAACGTCCCAACCCTCGACGACCTTGCTGCCGCTCTCCCCAACCACGCGCACGTAGGTCACGCGGCCGGAAACACCTCGCTGATAGTCGTCGAACCCCAAGACCTGGCCGATGTCGCCTGTGTACGGGCGGAGCTGGCTGGTGACCTGCGAGGGCTCGAACTCCGCGGACCAGAACCTGCTGGGGTTCGCCTCGACCATGTCCCCGGGATCGCAGACCCCGCGCAGGTACGGAAGGGCCTGCGCGGCCGGCCAGACCAGCTCGATGTCTTCGGTATGCCCACCGCTGGAAGAGCTGTACACCGCGTAGATGTACTCGCCGCCGTGCGTGATGACCCGGCGAGCGGTCTCCTGCACCGCCGCGCCCCACCGATTTGCGCCTTCGGATGACTCCTTGTCCCAGCCCGTGTAGTTCTGATCGGCGGTCGTGGAGAACACGTCGCACGAGCATCCCGCTCTCGGCGGACCGGCGAGCCGCCAGTACGCGTAGGTTCTGCCGGTGATGGCTTGCGCGCCGAGAGCTTCCTTCGGCCACGAGCTCGGGACCTCGGAGAGCCCCAGCAGATAGTCCTCGGGCTTCATCACTCCCAGGACGTGTGCCTTGCCCGTTCCGATGATGTCGAACCGAACCTCGCCGTGAGCGATGTCGTGTCCCCACTCGATCACGCGGAGGCGGCCGTTCCCCAATCGCGCGATCAGATCGTTCCCAGGACCGCCCCACGTCCGATCGCCGACGGGCGACCCGTCCGGCTTTAGTACCCGATAGGAGCGCTCCGCCGTGATCTCGATCGTTCGCCTACTGCCGTCGGGGACGGTCTCGACGAGGTCACCGTTCTCGAGAACCAGGTCGAACGGCGCGCCGGAGCCCTGCAGGCGAGCGGTACCGATGTTCTGGAGCAGCCCAACAGAGATCGTGTCCTCGGGAGGCTGTCGTTCGACGACCTTCACACCGCTGTAGTAGTGATTAACGATCTGGGCCGCTTCCCACCCCTGCTGAGCGAGCCCCAGCGCCCCGTACTGGCTCATCCCGATCCCGTGCCCGTACCCGGAGCCGTAGAAAGTGAACTTGCCGGCAGGAGCCGCGGTGGGCCGCGCTTGCGCGAACGGCACCGTGGTCAGCAGCACCGAGATGGAAACGGCGAGGATCGAAAGCGAGAGTCTCTTCATGGGGAATGGGTGGGGGCGGTTCCTCTACGGTACATCATCGACTCCCGGCCAGAGCCGGTTGAGCTCAGCTCTGGCTCGTCCCCAGCCGCTTCCCCGGCCCGACCCGGGCTCCCTCCGACCGCACCCCACGAGCGACAGTCGCGCCCTCCGCCAGGACTCCGCCAAGGAGCTCCACGTCCCCCTCGACCTCGCTCTCCGGCCCCAGGATGCTGTCCTCGACCAGCGCGCCAGGCCCCACTCGCGCGCCCTCGAGAAGGATCGATCGGTCCACCCTGGATCCCGCGGCCACGGTCGCCCCGGAGCCGAGCACGACGTGACGGCTCACCTGAGCCTGGGGATCGACGACGGCCCCCTTAGCCAGAACCGGCCCCTGCAGGTCGCGGAAGCCTTCGATCCGACCATCGAGCGCATCGAGATGCGCTGCGAGGTACGCCGCGGGCGTTCCGAGGTCGCGCCAGTAGCCCTCGGCGGCGAAGCCGAAGACCGGCTCGCCCGCCTCGATGAGCCCGGGAAACGTCTCACGCTCGATGGAAACCATGGTGCCCGCCGGGATCGAATCGAGGACCGCCGGATCCAGGACGTACGTGCCCGCGTTGATCGTTCCCGGGATCGGATCGGCAGGCTTCTCTCGGAAGGCCAGGACGCGCCCGTCGCCATCCGTCTCGACGAGACCGAACGCGCGCGCATCCTCGACGGGCGTCAGCGCGATCGTCGCTCGCGCCCGTCGCTCCCGGTGAAGAGCCACGAGGGACGTGAGGTCGAGGTCGGTGAGCACATCTCCGTTCAACGCCACGAACGTCTGGTCCAGATGCTCGCGCGCGCCGGCGATGGCCCCGGCGGTGCCGAGCGGCGCCTCCTCGGTGATCCAACGAACACGCGGCAGGGCGTCGCCGCGATCGTCGAGGAAGTCGCGGAAGACCGACTCGAGGTAGGGCGAGGAGCAGATCGCCTCCTCGACGCCGTGCCGGCCGAGATGGTCGAGGACTTGCTCGAGGAACGGTCGGTTCATGAACGGGAGGAGCGGTTTGGGAATCGTCTCCGTGAGCGGTCGCATGCGCGTGCCCTCCCCACCCACCAGCACGACGGCCTTCACGATGTCGTCACGGCTTCTTCCCGGCGACCACCGACATCAGCATCGCTCGCATCCATAGCGCGATGCGCACGAATGGCTTGAGGAGCACTGCGGCCCCACTCGCGCGGAACTTCGAGAAGTACCGGTAGATGCTGTCGGAGTGCGCGAACGCCATCCGGCCACGCTGCCCTCGCGTCGAGACACCGATCTGGTGGACGACCTCGAGCTCGGGTGAGAACAGCACCTGCCAGCCACCCCGCCGGAGCCTGGTACACAGGTCGACGTCCTCGACGTACATGAAATAGCCCTGATCGAAGGCGCCGACCTTCGCGAGCGCCTCGCGGCGCAGGAGCATCGCCGAGCCGGATACCCACTCCACCTCTCGCTCCGACGCGCGGTCCCAGCCCGCAAGGGTGTACGAGCGCGTGAAGCGGTTGGAGGGAATCAGCGGCCCCAGGAACGCGTGACCGAGAGCCTCGCCGAGCCGCGGCACGCGCCGAGCCGACGGCTGGATCGATCCGTCCGGGTTGCGAACGAGCGCCCCGATCGCGGCGGCGCGCGGGCGCTCCCGTGCGACCTTCACGAACGACGCGAGTGTGCCACCGATGATCTCCGCATCCGGATTGAGCAGGAGCACGTACGGCGCGGACGTTGCCGCGATCCCCTGATTCGCCGCCTCCGCGAATCCGCGGTTCTCCGTATTGCGGATCAGCTCGACATCCTCGTATGCGGCGGCCGCCGCTTCGGCGCTGCCATCCTGAGACGCGTTGTCGACGATCACGATCTCCGCGCGCACGTCGCCGACCGCGGTGTGCAGGGACTCCATGCAGCGCAGAAGGAAGTCACCCGCGTTGTAGTTGACCACGACCACGGCGAGGTCGGCCGGCTTCATGACCTCAGTTTGGCGTGCGAGAGATCAGCACGATGCCCGAGACGATCAGCGCCACGCCGGCCCATCGCAGGCCCGGCTGTTGCACCTTCAGGAAGATGCGATCGAAGAGAAGGATGATCACGTACGTGAGCGCAGCGAACGGGTAGGCGAACGAGAGCTGGGTTCGTGACAAGACCACGATCCACACCGCCGCCGAGATCCCGAACAGCGCGAGCCCGATCCAGATGAACGGTTCCTTCGCGACGCGGACCACGGAGTCCACCGGCTCGCTGAGCACGATGCCCGAGACTTCTCCGCTTGGACCGTGCTTCGTGACACGGTCCACGCCGTACTTGAGCGTGAGCTGCGCGGTCGCCGCAAGACCGACCGACAGAAGGATCACCAGGATCAGCCACATCTTCCCTCTCCTCTTCTCGTCCACCGGCACGGGCGGTTGGTAGTCGATATCCAGCGGGCTGACATGCTCACGCGAGGGCTGCCGACGTCGGAACGGACTCATCTTGGCGCCGAGCTCTTCCCGGCGACGCGCACATGCAGGAGCGCCTCGTCGAGCTCCTCGTCTGTGCGGACCACGATGTCCTGATCCGAAGCCTGCTCGGGAAGCCCGCCAACGGCAGTAACGATCGCCGGCCTCCCGAGGGATTGCGCCCGCGCCAGGGCTCCGGACGACCAGGATCGCCGATACGGGAGGACGATCGCCGTAGCCGCGGCCGTCCAGGCATCGAGCTCCGCTTCGTCCAGGAACCGTTCGACGATCGTCACCCCCTCGCCGCTGCTCTCTCGCAGCGTCTTCGCGTAGGCCAGGTTCCGCGGCGTCGCGTCCTTGACCGAGCCCACCACGTACAGCCGGCCGGCTCCGGTGCGCCGGATCGCCTGGATCGCTCGTTCGAGGCCCTTGTCGGGATGCAGGAAACCGGGCGAGACGAAGATCGGTTCCGTGAGCGGAAGGTCGAGCAGCTTCCGCGCCTCCTCTTGCGAGGGGCGACTCCGCACCGCGATGCCGTCTCGATGATCGACGAGCCGCGCTCGGACTCTGATGCCGTACGCCTCCTCGAGCTGCTTGTGCTCCCTCTCGGTATGGAAGAGGAGTGATGGTGCAGCTCGGAACGCCCGGCGCAGCAGGACGTAGTCGGGCCGCCACCGGATCGGCCGGTCGGCCTCGTGGACCAGGATCTCCGTGCCGGGATGATCCCGGCAGAGGCGAAGCAACGCGAGAGCGGTCCGGATTTTGGCGATGGGCGCTTTGGGCCGGAAGTACAGCGCCGGCTGGAAGTGCACCAGGATGCGGTCGTGCTGCGGCGCAAGGCGACTCGCCTCCCGGAACGGCTTGCCGCCGTCGAAGGGGACGCGCACATCTCCGTCACCATCCGGAGGCGTCAGGACCGTCACCTGATCGCCGTGTTCCCGGAAGCGCTCGACGAGCGCGAAGGAGTAGGCCCCGATCCCGCACCGGCGCGGTGGGTACGGTCCGACGACGAGGATACGACTCAAAGCCGCTCCGTTCGGACGGTGACGGGGATCGCCAGACCTCCCTTGACGTTGCGGACCACGTCGAACGGATACCGGCGGTTGTGCCAGTCGTAGACGACCTTGCTCTCGCGATCACGCACGCCGATCGTCAGGAAGTACTGGCCCTCGAGAAGCGGGATGGACTTGAGGTCGAACGTCACCCGCAGCTTTCCGTCCAGACGCCCGAGGTCGACCTCGAGCCGCTCGGTATCGCTCGTGAAGACCCACTCGTCGCGCGCGTTGTGGATGCCGACCACGACGACCGGATCCTCGACCGGCTGCTTCGCCTGTAGCTCGATCTGCACGGAGAGGGACTGCCCCGGCGCCACCATCGAGTTCGGACGACCCTGGCCGTCGAGCAGATCGACATCCGCGATCTCGACCTCGTGCGTCGATGCTTCCTCCCCGAGGCCCGTGGTCCTGCGTGCCATGACCGCGCGGAACTCACGGATTACCTTCTCAGTATCTCCCGATGCGCGCATCTGTCCGCCGTCGAGTAGCGTCGCGCTATCGCAGATCTGTTGGACGAACGCCATCGCATGGGTCACGAACACGATGGTCCGCCCCTCCTTCTGCATCTGACCGACACGGTCCAGGCACTTCTTCTGGAAGCCCTCGTCTCCGACGGCCAGTACCTCGTCGATCAGCAAGATCTCGGGGTCGACGTGCACGGCGACGGCGAAGCCGAGACGCACGAACATCCCGGACGAGTAGTACTTCACTTGGTTGTCGATGAAGTCCTCGATCTCCGCGAACCCGACGATGTCGTCGAAGTACCGGTCGGTCTCGCGCTTCGAGAGCCCCAGGATCGAGGCGTTCAGATACACGTTCTCCCGTCCGGTCAGCTCCGGATGGAAGCCGGCGCCGAGTTCGAGGAGGGCGGCGATCCTCCCCCGCGTGGTCAGGCGACCTTCCGTCGGGCGCAGGATCCCCCCGATCAGCTTCAGCAGGGTGGTCTTCCCCGATCCGTTCGGGCCGACCAGGCCCCACGTCTTCCCCTGCTCCACCTCCAGCGAGACATCGCGCAGGGCCCAGAACTCCTCCGCGCGGGGCCGGCGGAAGCGAAGCACGCGCTCTTTCAGGCTCGAGGGCCGCTCGTGATACAGGCGAAATCGTTTGGACAAACCGTCGACCTCGATCACCGGGGCGGTCGACATTAGATCTCCTCGGCGAAATCGCCGGAGCGCCGGTAGAACTGACGCCAGGAGAGCGCAAGGATCACGAGCGCCACGGCTCCAACGGCCAGCAGACGGAACGCGTACCACCGCAGCCCGGGCTTGGGAAGCAGGTCGAGTCCTTCGGGAGAAGTCCCGCCGTAGATCCCTCGCTGGAACGCGAGAACAACGTTCGTGAGCGGATTCAAGAGGTACAGGGTCTTCCCCAACGAGCCCAGACCCTCGGGACCGAGAACGGTCAGCGCCGGATAGACGATCGGGGTGCTCCAGAACCACATCAACAGCACCAGCTCGACGATATGGCCGGTGTCGCGGTACCGCACGTTCCACGTGGCGGTCGCGAAGCCGAGCGCGATCGTGAACAGCAACAGGACGCCGAGCGCGAGCGGCAGCAGGATCACGCCGCGATGGATCAAGGGATGGCCGAACACGATCAGGAAACCGATAAGAACGAGGAACTGAAATCCAAAGTTCACGAGCTGCGCACGGATCGTCGCAAGCGGCAATAGCTCTCTCGGAAAGGAGATCTTCGTCACGAGGTTTCCTCCCGAGAGGATCGAGGTGGTCGACCCCGACAGTCCCGTGCTGAACAGAGTCCACGGCAGGAGCCCGGAGAGGAGGTAGATCGGGAAGTGATCGATGTCGTTCGGCAGGAAGAAGGTGAACACCACGTAGAACACGACCAGGTAGAGGAGCGGGTTCAGCATCGACCAGACAACACCGAGCGCGGTCGACTTGTACTTGACTCGGAGCTCTTTCCTCGCGAGGTTCGCGAGGATCTCCCGGTCGCGCCACAGCTCACGGAAACGCTTAATCATCCGAAGCTTCGGCGGCTCGTTGGTGCGGACGACGGTCTCAGGCACCGACATCGCTCAGCACCTTCCGGATGCCCTCGTCGAGCGACGGCATCGGCGGGACACCGGATCCCTCACCGACCACCACGCTCGTGAGCGCCGAGTTCGCGGGGCGTTTGGCGGGCCGTGGGAGCTCGTCCGCCTTCTGAGCCACGACCTCCCCGGGCAAGCCGCCCAGGTCCTTGGCACGCAGGAGCGCATCGTGCCAGCTGACAGCCTCGGTTCCGGCCACGTGAACCACGCCACGGATGCTGGACGTCACCAGGGGCAGCAGGCGTTCCGCGAGATGTACTACATGGGTTGGGCTGCCGATCTGATCCACGATCGCCCCGACCTCCTCGCCATCCTTCAAGCGAAGGACGGCCTTGGAGAAGAAGTCCTCCCCTGCTCCATACACCCATGCCGTCCGCACGACCAGAAGGTCAGGGGCCGTCCCCGAGGCGACCCACTCGCCCGCGTACTTCGTCAGGCCGTAGACCGAGACGGGATTCGCGTCGTCTTCCTCCGTGTATGGCTCCTCCTGATCCCCGTCGAAGACGTAGTCGGTCGAGATGGCAGCGAGGGCGGCTCCAGACTCACGCGCGGCCGTCGCCACGTTGAAGGAGCCGCCGACGTTCGTCTCCGCTGCACGCTGGGGGTCCTCCTCGCATGCGTCGACCGCCGTCATCGCGGCGAAGTGCATGATCACGTCAGCCTCGAGAGGTACCAATGCCTTCATCACGGCGTCGAACGAACGAACGTCGAGCTCCCGGCGCGTGAACGGATGAACCGCGTGAGCCGCGCCGACGACCTGCTGGAACGCCCGACCCAGACCGCCGCCCGCGCCGGTGACGGCGATCCTCACGAGGCGGCCCAGCGTTCGGGGTGGTCTCGGACCCACTCCACGGTTCGGGCGAGCCCTTCATCGAAGGGAACCTGCGGCATCCAGCCCAGCTCCCGGAGACGGTCCCACACCATCGAGTAGCGAAAGTCGTGCCCGGGGCGGTCCTGGACGAACTCGATCAGGCTCTCGTCGGCGCCGGCGAGGCGGCAGATCGCGCGAGCCAGGTCGATGTTCGCAACCTCGTGCCCGCCTCCTGCGTTGTAGACGCCGCCGGCCTCTCCCCGATCTCCCACGGTCAGGACCGCGCGAGCGAAGTCTTCGACGTACAACCACTCCCGCCGGTTCGACCCATCCCCATACAGCGGGATGGGGTTTCCCTTCAGCGCCGCAACGGAGAACGTCGGGATCGCCTTCTCGGCGTGCTGGCGAGGTCCGTAGGCGTTCGGCCCGCGGTACAGACGCACGTCCATGCCGTACGTCCGATGAAAGGTCCTGCAGAGCAGGTCGGCGCCGGCCTTCGTGGCCGCGTACGGGTTGTTCGGCTGGAGAGGACTGTCCTCGGTGAACGCGCCGTCCACGATCGAGCCGTACACCTCATCGGTCGAGACCTGGACGAGCCGCGTTTCGTACAGGCGACAGGCGTCCAGGATCGCGAGCGTGCCGACCACGTTCGTCATGGCGAAGGGCCTCGAGTCTTCAATGCTGCGGTCGACGAACGACTCCGCAGCGAAATTGAAGACGATCTCGGCCTGACGAACCAGCGGCGCCACCGTGTCGGGATCGGCGATCGAGCCCTCGACGAACCCGTAGCCGTCCGTGCCCTCGTGGTGAGCGAGGTTGTCGCGGGTCCCCGCATACGTGAGCGCGTCGAGGACCATGACGCGGTCGTCGGGGCGCTGCTTCCTGAGGAGGTCGACGAAATGCGAGCCGATGAAGCCGGCCCCGCCGGTGACGAGGACGTCCATCTACTTGAAGACGATGTCCCAGCTGTACGGGATGTCGGGCGAATCCCATGCAGCTCGGTACTCATCCGGCGTGTCGTAGTTGTACGGCTCGCTCGGGATGTTGATGACGAAGGCCTCTTCCTGAGAGACGCACTTCCACCCGTGGTAGGTGCCCGCCGGCACCTTCACCAGCTGGGGGTTGTGATCCCCGATGAAGTACTCCTTCACCATGCCGTGCGTCGGCGAGTCCTCGCGCGCGTCGTAGATGACCAGCTTCACCAGCCCGCGAACACACGCGAAGAAGTCGTCCTGCACCTTGTGGAGATGCCATCCCTTCACGACTCCGGGGTACGTGGTCGAGAGATAGACCTGGCCGAAACGGTCGAATCCCTCATCGTCGGCGCGCAGGATCTCCATTAGTCGCCCCCGCTCGTCGGGGATGACCTTCAGGTCTTTGGTCCAGACGCCATCGATCTCATCAGCCATGGTTGAAGTCTCCAGGAGAGGGCTCGGCCGGGCAGTCTACCAGGGCAGACGTTTCCTCAGCCCGTGCGTCCCGCCGCACGATGCAGCACCTCTGCGTGCATGCGAGCGGATTGATCCCAGCTGAACTTCTCGAGCCGCTGCTCCCCCGCCTCGATCAGCCGCTTGCGGAACGCGGCGTCCCCGAGGACACGCTCCAGACCCTCGGCGATCGCCGCTTCGTCGAGCGGATCGACAAGGAGAGCGGCATCGCCAGCGACCTCCGGCATCGACGAGACGTTCGACGTCAGGATCGGCGTCCCGCAAGCCATCGCCTCCAGGAGCGGGAAGCCGAACCCCTCGTACAGCGTCGGAAACGCGAGCGCTTCCGCGCCGGTCATGAGCGCGACCTTGTCTCGGGTATCGAGGTAGCCGGTCAGGACCACGCGGCCGCGCCGCTCGTTCTCCATCGCGGCGAGCGCGCGCTCCATCTGCTGCTGTCCCTCGGGGTTCCACGAGACGGACGCACCCGCGATCACGAGCGCAGCATCGGTGTCGGCGCGGGCGAACGCTCGGACGAGCCGCGGGAGGTTCTTGCGAGGCTCGAGTCCCCCGAGGAACAGCACGTAGCGACCCTTCACGCCGAAACGCTTGCGGACCCGCTCGACCTCGTCCTCGGTAGCCGGCCGGATCCGTTCCCGATCGACGCCGTGGTGGATCACCGTGACGCGCTTGGGGTCGACGGGGTACATCTGGATCAGGTCGTCGCGCGTGGCCGCGGACGGAACCACCACCTCCGCTGCCTGGCGTAGCGCGCGGTCGAGTCTCCGCAGCCATCGTCGAGTGGCGAGCGGAGCGGTCTCGGGGAACTTGCGGAACGCGAGATCGTGCACCGTGAGGACGAGGTGCCGCGAGCGTGTCGGCGGGGGCACGAAGTTCGGTGCGAACAGGACGTCGAAGTCCGTGAACCATTCGAGTCGCGGGAGCTCATAGCGAAGCGAGAGCCGCTCGAAGGTCTGAGCGGGGAACGGCGTCCATCGCTCGGTCAGATTCGGCACCCTTGGGAGCGATCGCCTGTTCCATCGCCAAGGCCGGAGCGCCCGCCGCGCGTTCAGGTACCAAGCTTCGTACCGAACCTTCGGATCCACCCGAGGCAGCCGCAAGATCAGCTCGCGCGTGTAGACCCCTACCCCGGTCATCCCGGCCGAGACCGCCGGTCGCGCGTCGACAGCGACCCGCAAGGGGCGGGTCAGAAGACCTCGACCTGGCTCTGGTCGCCGAGCATCAGGCGGTACATGGCCGGAGGCGTTTTCCCGCGGCGTACCTCGACGTCCTTGCCGAGGAGGGACTGGGACATCCCGCGAACGTCCTCGATCCGGCAGCGCTCCATGATGATCGAGTCCTCGATCTGGCTGCCGCTCACGGCGCATCCGAAGTAGATCGATGCGTTGGGCCCGATCAGGGAGTCCTCGACGATCGTGTCTTGGCCGATCACGGCGGGGCCGCGGATCACCGAGCGCGAGATCTTGGCTCCCCTCTCGACCACGACCGGCCCGACAAGGCTCGACTCGCCATCGACCTCGCCGTCGATCCGTGGCTCGACGATCGAGAGCATCATCCGGTTCGCTTCGAGCAGGTCCTCCAGCTTCCCGGTGTCTTTCCACCAGCCCCCAACCATCTCCGGCCGGACGGTGCGACCCGCATCGATCAACGCCTGGATGGAGTCGGTGATCTCCAGCTCGCCCCGCCACGATGGCTCGATGCTGTCGATGGCCTCATGGATGGTGTGGTCGAACAGGTAGACGCCGACGAGCGCGAGGTCGGAGATGGGCTCCTTCGGCTTCTCGACAAGCTTCACGACCCGATCGCCGTCGAGCACGGCGACGCCGAATCGTTCCGGCTCGCGCACCTTCGCCAGGAAGATCTGCGCGTTGGGCTTGTGCCGCTCGAACTCCTGCACGAATCCCGTGATGCCTTCGATCAGCACGTTGTCGCCCAGGTACATCACGAAGTCGTCGTCACCGAGGAACTCGCGTGACACGAGGACGGCGTGAGCGAGACCGCGAGGTGCGTCCTGCTCGATGTAGGTGATCTCGACGTCCCAGTCGCCGCCATCCCCGCAGGCGGCACGGATCTCGTCGGCGGTCGAGCCCACGACGATCCCCACCTGCCGGATGCCGGCGTCTCGGATCGCCTGCAGGCCGAAGAACAGGATCGGGACGTTCGCAACGGGGATGAGCTGCTTCGCGCTCGTGTGCGTGATGGGACGCAGGCGGGTTCCCTCACCCCCGGAGAGGATCAGCGCCTTCATCCGGTCACCTTCTCCCAGTCCTCGCCCACGATCAGGCCGACCTCCGCATCGCCGAGCTCATCCGAGGGTACCTCGCGGACCGCGAGCTCGGGGAAATAGCCGGACACCACTCGGGAACGGCTCCGCGCGCCGGCCTTGTAGATGATCTCGCTCTTCTCCGCCATGCCCGAGAACACCTCGCTCTCGAGAACGATGAACCCCGAGTCCCGGAGCAAGACCTCCGCACCCTCGGGGCCGGTGCCGAACGTCGTGAGCACTCGGACCTTGATGATCCCGGGTGCGGGAAGCAGCTGATCGAAGCTCTCCCCGATTCGCCCGAGACTCCGCCCCTCCCTCAGGGCCTCAAACAGCTCACGGGTCTGAGCCAGATCCGCGACGACGTAGGAGACATCCCCGATCGTCTGAGGGGCACTGGGCACGACCCGCAGGTCGAGGCTTTCCTTACCGGAAGGATCCTCTTGCGCGAGCGCCCGAAGCCGCTGTCCGAGATCGATGAGTACCCCGGCGTCGATTCCGCGGTCCACACGCACGGCACCCACGGCCTGCTTGATCACCTGGTCGTCGAGCAGGGAATCGACGGAGAGCAGCTTGTTCATCGTGGCGCGCATGAATACCTGCTGTCGCGCGATGCGGTTGAAATCCGGTATGAGATCTCCCTCCACGCTGCGAGCACGAACGAACGCAAGCGCCGTGGGGCCGTCCATGTCGGTGCAACCGGCCTTGGCGATGTGCAGACCCGCTTTCTCGTCGTGCATCGGACGGTCAACGCAGATCCGAACTCCCCCGAGGGTCTCCACCAGCTCCTGGAATCCAGCGAGGTCGATCTCCATGTAGTTGTGGATCCGCATGCCCGTGAACTCATGGACCGTGCGCACGACCAGGTCCGGGCCGCCGTATTCGTAGGCCGCGTTGATCTTGTCGAAGCCGTGGCCCGGGATCTCCACGCGGAGGTCGCGCGGGAAGTGCACGACGACGGCCTGCTCGCGACGGGGGTCGATCGACATGAGGATGATCGTGTCGGAGCGCTCGCCGCTCACCGTCTCCTCGCTCCCGAACGCCGCCTGCTCCTCCTCGGACAAGCCCGCGCGGGAGTCGCTCCCGAGCAACAGGACGTTGCGTGGGTTCTTCCCGAAGTCCCACGGGTCGGCGAGCACCTCCTCACTGACCCCCGCGTCCCGGATCGATCCACCGACCGTCAGATAGAGGTTGATCCCCCACAACGCCATGACGGACACGAGCACCGCGATCACGCCGGAGAATGCCAGTACCGGCGTGCGGATCCAGGGCCACCAGTCGGGGCCACGGCGCCGCGGATCCTCGGCACTCGCACGGGGAGCCGAGGGGGACGTAGTCTTCTCCTCCGACATGGAGCCAAGGGTACTCAACGGAGAGATATGACCGACATCGCGTGGCGCCCGTCGAAGGAGCTCATCGAGCACGCGAACGTGACTCGCTTCATGCGCGTGCACGGAATCTCCACATACGAGGAGCTCATTCGCCGCTCGCAGGACGACATCGAGTGGTTCTGGGACGCGGTGGTGGAGGATCTCGGCATCGAGTTCCCCACCCCGTACGA
>CAZKFH010000022.1:0-34183 GCA_964551945.1 uncultured Actinomycetes bacterium
AGGTGTACGCACGGCAACGTGTTCAGCCGACCGGTACTAATAGGCCGAGGACTTGACTCGCTCGCGCTCGCTATGGAGTTCCGGGGTTCCCCCGGGACTCGCACCCTCTGTTCTTTCCGCTTGCCTTCGGGCGTGCGGAGACAGAGTTTCGGTGGTCATTGCGGAGGGGATCCACCCGGTCCCATTCCGAACCCGGAAGTTAAGCCCTCCAGCGCCGATGGTACTGCCCTGGAGACGGGGTGGGAGAGTAGGTCGCCGCCGGAACATCCTTCATCGAGGCCCCTTCGGGGGCCTCGATGCATTTCCGGATAGGTTCATGTGACATGGCATACGACAAACGACCCCAGCCGGCTCGTCGCCGTGGGCCCGGAGCTCGCGGCCGGCCAGTTCCGCGACGCGCGCCGTCGCCCAAGCCTCGAGGCGGAGGGAGCAGCTCGGGCACGCCTGGGCGCGGTCTCGCTCGCCACGCGGCCGAGGAGATCCGGTCCTCAGCCGGCCCCCGGGCCCCGGAGGTCCTCGGCCTGCTCGAGGAGGCGGAGAAGGCGATGGATCGAGATCGCCCGACCGACGCTGTTCGGGCCGCGGCCAAGGCGAAGGCGCTGGCCTCGCGTTCCTCATCCGTCCGTGAGGTGCTCGGCCTTGCCCTCTATCGCTCGGGTGAGTTCCAAGAAGCGATCCGTGAGCTCCAGGCGTATCGCCGGATGAGCGGACGCCAGGACCAGAACCATGTCCTCGCCGACTCGTTCAGGGCGACGGGGGCTCCGGAGCGTGCCGTGCCACTCGCTGAGGAGGCGATGCGGTCCCATGCTCCCGATGAGATCCGGGCCGAATCCGCCGTGGTGGCAGGAGCGGCGCTTGCGGACCTCGGCCGCTACGAGGAGGCGCTCGCTCTCTTACGGAAGTTCGCGGGGGGAGCGGGCGGCGCGCTGCCGCATCACCTTCGCGTTTGGTACGTGATGGCCGACGTGCTGGAGCGTGCCGGCCGGAAGAACGAGGCTGCGGACCGGTTCCGCCGCATCATGGCCCACGACCCCGACGCCTACGACGTCGCGGAGCGCTTGTCGGCGCTGTCCTGACCAGAGCGCTTCTGCAGGTACCGCATCAGGCCCATCGCGTTCATCTCGTAGCTCGAGAGCAGCTCGTAGCGCTCGGCTACCGCCTGGTCCGAAGCGCCTGACGCGAGCTCGTCGGCAGTTTCCCGGCGAAGTACGGAGATGATGGCGGGCAGCTCGTCGCTCTCTCGCAGGGCATCCTTGACGATGTCGGTCCACCTCTTCAGACGGTCGATCGCCAGGCGACAGATCTCCTCGACCTCGGGATTCGGTCCGAAGTGGCTGAACATGACGGCGGGCGGCTGTCGGCGCGCGATCAGCTCGATGCTGTTGATCGCCATCTCCAGATCGAACTCCGGAGGGGGAGTGGCGGGACGAAGGACGCCCACGTCCGGCAGGAACACGCCCAGTGCGTCGCCGACGAACACCACGCCGGTGCTCGAGTCCATCAGCGCCACGTGGTGGCTCGCGTGACCGGGCGTGTACAGGACGTCCAGATGCCGGTTTCCGAGGGCGATCCGATCTCCGTCCGTGACCGACCTGAGCCTCTCTGTGGGGACGGGATCGACCGGGCCGAATAGCTGACGCAGCTTGGCCTCGCCGTAGACGCGGGCCGCGCTCGAAACCAGCTTCGTCGGATCGGCGAGGTGTGGAGCGCCACGCTCGTGCACCCAGACGGTGGCACCGGGGTAATGGGGGGCGAGGGATCCTGCCCCACCGGCGTGGTCAAGGTGGATGTGGGTGACGACGATGTGGGCCAGGTCGCCCGGACCGATCCCCAGGGCGTCCAGCCCCTCCCGGACGGCGTCGAGAGAGGTTGAGGGACCCGTTTCGATGAGCGCAGGCTCGTCCGCCTCGATCAGGTAGCAGGAGGTGACCTGCTCGCGCCCGCACATCATCGAGTCGATCGCCTGGATGCCGCTCGCTGCCTCGAAAGTGGTCGTCATGGCGGCCGAGTCTCGCATGCTGCCTGGAGGCGTGTCAGTGGGGAATTGTAGCGTACGACTCGAAAGGAGGTGGCGCATGGTCACGGTCAACGTGGTCGTGCTCGCCGGGAAGCTCTCAGCGGACCCCGAGTTCGCCGAGATGCCGTCCGGTGACACGGTGGCCAAGCTCCGCCTCCAGGTCCCCGAGGCCGGCAAGCGACTTCTCCCCCTCCCGGTCGCGGCCTGGGATCGAGCACCCCGAAAGGACTGTGAGCGCCTCGGGAAAGGCGACGCGGTCATGGTTCGGGGGCACCTCGTTCGCAGGTTCTTCAAGGGATCGGGAGGCGGCCGTTCGGTGATGGAGGTGATCGCCCGGGAGGTGAAGAAGCTCCCCGACGACGAGAACGGATAGACGGGGTCCCTCGCTCGGGGCCGGTGGCGGGCCGGGTAGAATGCCCGACGTCCCGCGTCACGAGCGAGGAGGCCACGTGAGTCAGGTACCCGAAGGCAAAGCGCCCGACCGGCAGGTGCGTTATGGCCGGATCCTCGGGTTGGTGTTCCTACTGGTCGGCTTCATCGTGATCGGCCTGGGCTGGAACGGCATGGCGAAGCAGGCCTGTCCTGACTGCCAGCTGCCGTACCTGCTCTCGGGCGGAGCCGCCGGGATCGGGCTCATCCTGCTGGGATCGACCCTGCTGATTTCGGCCCAGTTCAGGGACGAGCGTATGAAGCTTGCCGAACAGCTCCGTCAAGTTGGAACCGCGATCAGCAAGGCTGTCGGCGCTGGGGGGAGTGCCACCCTGACTGCGGACCTGGTCGTGGCCGGCAAGTCCACCTACCACCGGCCAAGCTGCAGGCTGGTCGAGGGCAAGGCTGAGGTCGACAAAGTGTCCGTGGAGGTAGCCAGGCTGAACGGCCTCTCTCCCTGTCGTGTGTGCAACCCGCCGACCGGAGACGATGGCGCCGAGAAGAAGCCCGCCGCGAAGCGGCCCTCATCTCGGAAGAAGACCGCGGCGACCAGCTAGACCTAGGCGGGCGCGCCGAGATACGCCTTGCGCAGGTCGCTCTGGTTGAGGATGTCGGAGCCCGCACCCTCGTACTCGATCCGGCCCTTATTCATGATGTAGGCGCGGTCGGCGATCTTGAGAACTCCCGCGTTCTGCTCGACCATGAGCACGGTCACGCCTTCGCCGTTGATCCTCTTGGCAGCGGCGAACACTTCTTGGGCGAGCTTCGGAGAGAGACCCAAGGATGCCTCGTCCATCAGCAGGAGCCTGGGGTTCGCCATCAGGCCGCGCCCGATCGCCAGCATCTGCTGCTCGCCGCCGGAGAGCGTCCCTGCCATCTGGCCACGGCGCTCCTTGAGCACCGGGAAGATCTCGAACGACCGGTCGAGGTTCTTCTTGAAGAGCTTGTGGTCACGCCTCCGGGACCATGCGCCGAGGCGGAGATTGTTCTGGACCGAGAGGGCGGGGAAGACCCGACGGCCTTCGGGCACCAGGACGAGGCCCATGGCCACCAGCGCGCGAGCGTCCTCCGACCCGACATCTCGCCCATCGAACAGGATCTCTCCTCCCCAGCGACGCAGCAGCCCCGCGATCGTCATCAGCGTGGTCGTCTTCCCGGCGCCGTTGAGGCCGAGCAGCACGGCGGTCTCGCCCTCCTCGATCGTGAGATCGGCGCCGTGCAACACGGGCACCTGCCCGTAGCCGGTTCGGAGGTCCTTCACCTCAAGAAGCGGCACTCTCGTCACCTCCCAGGTAGGCGGCGACGACCTCAGGGTGCTGCTGGATCTCCTTCGGTTCTCCCTTCGCGAGCAGCTTCCCGAAGTTGAGCACGTAGACGTAGTCGCACAGTCCGACGACGAGCGGCACGTGATGCTCGATCATGAGGATCGTCAGGTTCAGCGAATCTCGGAGAAACCGCAGGGTTTCACCGAGCTGATGGGCCTCTTCCGGACCCATGCCCGATGAGGGTTCGTCCAGGAGGAGCACATCGGGGTCGGTGGCCAGAGCCATCGCGAGGTCGCACATCTTTTGCGTGCCGTACGGGAGCCCGCCGACGAGCTCGCCGGCAACCGGAAGCAGACCCAGGAACTCGAGGATCTCGAGCGCATTCCGGCGCAGCTCTTTCTCTTCGGAGAACGTTGGGGGAGAGCCGAGCAGCCCGGATATCGCGCCGTACCGCACATGCGCGTGCTGCGCGGTGAGCACGTTATCCAGCACCGTGAGGTCGCGGATGACGCCCAGGTTCTGCCACGTGCGCCCGAGGCCCATGGCGGCCTTCTTATGCGTGGGAAGGCGCGTCACGTCACGGCCCCGGTACACGACCTTCCCCTTGTCGGGCTTGTAGATGCTCATGAGGCAGTTGAAGAACGTGGTCTTCCCGGCGCCGTTCGGGCCGATCAACCCGACGATCTCCCATTCCCCAACGTCGATGTCGACGCCGTCAAGGGCTTGGAGACCCCCGAATCGGATCGACGTGTTCCGAATCTCGAGAACCTGCGTCATCGTTTCCTCCTCGTGCTACGGGGGCGGCCCGAGGTCACGGCTTCCTCATCGGCCAAGGCTGGAGGAGCAGGCAGTGCGACTTCCGATGCCGCTCCATCCGCTACCCCTGCAGCTTCCACGTGAGGGGTGTCTGCTAGTGACGGCGTTGCGCTCCCCGGTTCAGGCTCCGGCGATCCGCCGCGGTGAACGGCACGAAGGTACAGGAGCAGGAGCACGGTCACGATCGCTGCGGAGATGACACCGACGACGAGACCGATCAGGAATCGGGGCAGCAGGTCTCCATCGGTCAGCGAGATTGTCGCGAGGATCCCGATGAGCGCCGGCATCCCGGCGACGCGGAACGCCTCGTGTCTCGAGTCGACCAGAGGGCCGCCCGAGAGCCAGCGTCTGAACGGCCCCAGCTGTTGGGCGATGCCGCCCGGGTAGAGCGTGATGGTGAGCAGGAGCAGGAGGGCCCCGAAGAACGGCGAAAGCGTCTGGATCAGCACCGAGCCGATGCCGGGAAGGTTCACCGTGGCCCCACCCGCCTTGGCGGAGAGGTACAGAGGGAAGACGGCGAAGAATGCGGACCCCGCCACCACTCCTGCACGTGAGCCCAGCCCGCCGACGACGGCCATCAGGATCCATACCAGGGCCGTTCGCAGGTCGAAGTCGGGCGCCGTCACCTGCTGGTTCCAGTGGCCGAACAACCCCCCGGCGACACCGGCAAGGAAGCCGGCGACACCGAACGCAAGGAGCTTGTACCGCGTGACGTTGACGCCAAGCGTGGCGGCGACGCGTTCCTCGTTGCGGATCGCGACGAGAGCCCGGCCGCCTCGTGACTTCACTAGACGCCAGTCGACGAAGATAAAGAATCCGAGGATGATCATGCACACGTAGGCGAAGGCCTCGTTGGACTCGAACGCCGCGGGTCGGGGTGCCGCCGCCCCCGCGCCGCCGCCCGTGAAGGCCCTCCAGTTGAAGATGGTGGTTTCGGCCATCAGGCCGAACGCCAGCGTGATCAGGGCCAGGTAGAGGCCCCGGATCCGAAGGGCGGCGAGCCCAAGAAAGAAGGCCATGGCGGCACCCGTCAGTCCCGCGATCGTGAGGGCGACCCAGAAGTCGGCGGTGGGGACCGTGAGGGGCGCGGTGACGAGGCCGGAGATCGGGTCCACGGGGAAGTTGCCGACCTTCGAGACGATGAACGCCGCCATGAATGCGCCGATGCCGACGAACGCCTGATGTCCCAGCGAGATCTGTCCCGCGTGTCCGGTGATGATGTTGATCGAGAGGCCGATGATGGCGTAGATCGCGGCCAGGCCGACCCAGAGGTCCTGCGTGGTCTTCAGGGCCCGGGGGAGCATGAAGATCGCTACCAGGAGCAGCACTGACGCGATGACCCTGGCGGGGATCCCGGCCCGACCCCGCTTGAAAACGTGGCTCGTGGACGTTTCTTCAGGCTGGCGGTCGCGTGACGCCGGCACTCAGGCCTCGGTCCCGAGAAGTCCCTGCGGCCGGATCAGCAGGACCAACAGGAGCATCGCGAACACGGTCAGTTCGGCGGCCCCGGGCACTCCAATCTCCTGGAGATAGAAGACCCCGACGTTCTGGGCCGCTCCCACCAGCAAGCCGCCGATGAACGCACCGGGAAGGCTGGTCATCCCGCCGAGCACTGCGGCGGTGAAAGCCGGCACCAGTGCGGTGGCGGTCATGAAGCCGGGCGTGAAGACATTGGCGGCCGGGGCTTGAAGGATGCCGGCGATCCCGCCGAGCAACGCCGCGAACCCCCAGATCAGCCTTGACATGCGGGTCACGCTGATCCCAACGATCCTGGTCGCGAGGGGGTCCTGGGAGGTGGCCAAGACGGCGAGTCCCGTGTTGGTTCTGAAGAACAGGGGGAGGAGCAGAGCCACCAGGGCCAGCCCCGCGAGCAGCAGGACCTGCGCCCAGGTGACCGCCACGCCAAAGAGGGTGAACGCGATCCCCGGGATTGCCGGGTCGAGAACCCTTGGCTCCGGTTTGGCGATGATGATGGTGACCGCGATGACGAACAGCGCGAACCCAACGGTGGCAACCAGCATGGTGATCCTCGGGGCGTCGAACAATGGCCGAATCACGAGGCGCTCCATCAGGAGGCCCAGGAGAACGGCAGCAACCAACCCACCGATCACGGCTACCCCGTAGGGCAACCCGAGCTGTTCGAAGAGGGCGAATGTCGCGAAGGCGGCAACGGTTCCGAACTCCCCCTGCGCGAAGTTGAACACCCGGACGCCCTTGTAGACGAGGACGATGCCGACGGCCAGCAGGCCGTACACGGCCCCCTGGAAGATGCCGATGGTGAGGAAAGTCAGCCCCGACGGGCCGGATTGGGCTAGTAATCCTCCGCTCAACTCGACCAACGGCTGCCTCCGGGGGTGAAGCCTACCCCGGGGCCGCTAGCGTCTGCGACTCAGGGGCTGCTAAGAATAAAAGCCCTTTTCGGTGACGTACTGGCTTGTGGCGCAGTCCGCCCGAAGCATGTGCGCCTGTGTCGCCCCGAAGTGGTTCGTGGGGGTGTACTTCAGGTCGGGGAAGACTCCACTCTTCACCGTGGCCGTGCTTGTCGCGGAGATGAATCCCTCTCTGCTGAGGCTTGGGCCCGCGTTGTCGAGGAGCTGATGGAGCGTCTTCGACAACCCCCAGAGAAGGAACATGATGTCGTCGCTTCCCCCGGCCGCCTTGAACGCAGGGTCGAATTCCTGGGCATTCGCGTAGGCCGGAACGGGCGAGAAGAACCGAGATCCATCAACCCCGCCGGCCCGGCAGCCCGTGCTTGCAACCGTGTTGAGCCCCATGGAGACGCCAACCCCGACGTACCGAGGGTTGCACTTGGAGGCACCGGCCATCTCGATGAAGTAGGTGGGTGCTGTGAGCGGAAAGACGACCTCGAAGTTCTTGATCGTCCCGGTACAAAGCTGTCCGGCCATGCTGCTTCCGCGCTCATTCTTCTCGGGGCGGAAGACCTCTACGCCGGGCATGGCTTGGGTGAAGGCGGCCGTCGCGTCGTCGAAGTTCGGCGTGTTCGTATGGACGAGAGCGACCTGCGAAGGATCTCCACCCCATCCGAGTGCGGCCTTGTTCTGCTGCAAGTAACGAGCGAGGAGCGGGCCCTGATCCGCGTATGACATCGAGAGTGCGAAGTAGTTCGGCAGGGTCGACAGGCCCTTCTCGGTAACGCCCGCGGAGAGGTACGGGATCCCCTTGCTTGCCGCATACGCGGCGCATGCCTGGATCTGATCGGTCCCGGCCCCGCCGATCAGCATGAACACCTGCTGGTCCTCCGCCATCTGCTGACAGACGGCCCGCGCGTGTGAGGGGTTGTACTGGTCGTCCTGGAAAACCACCTGCACCTTACGGCCGTGGATCACGACCGGTTTCCCGTTGTCGCCCTTCAGCCAGTACAGATCCTTTCCGACATCAAAGGATTCCGACTTGAGCGGTGCCGCCCCGGTCAGGGGAGCGTGGAGACCGATCTTGATGGTGGTGGGCGTGACCCCTGTCGTTGTCCCGCCGCCGGTGGGGGTTGTGGCGCCTCCCGGGGTGGTGCCGGTGTCATTGGTGCCGGTCGTTCCCGTTCCGGTGGTGCCGGTCGTTCCCGTTCCGGTGGTGCCGGTCGTTCCCGTTCCGGTGGTGCCGGTCGTTCCCGTTCCGGTGGTGCCCGGCACGACGGCGCCGGGCTCTGCGGTCAGCCCGCTCGAGCCGGCAGGAGCGATCTCGCCGGAAGCCACGGCATCTTCATGCACATTGGGGTATTGCCCACATGCAGCCGCCAACAGAGCGAAGGCGGCGAACGCGACGACAGTCTTCCTCATGTCTTCCTCCGCAACTTTCTCGTGAGGCTCGAGAACCCTGCCCCCAAGCCTCCGAATCCGCGCTTGATCCCCCCACTCATGCGTGAGAGGAGTTCTTGTCCGCCGGCCGTCGTTCCGCCACGGTGCTCCGCGTTGCGGCGCCGGATTGCGGCGATCACGCCGTCGGGGCGAGGACCGCCGACCGGCTCAAGCACGACGGAGCGAACGGCCGCCAGCGCGAGCAATCCGAGGGGGATCACGAGCCACACGTATGCGGGCATCCGCGGCCCCTGTTCCTGGGGAACGAGGAAGCCTGCCTGCTCCGTGGGTGCAGGGGCAGGCGGCGCCGCTTCGGCGGCGCCGGGGATGTCTCCCCCCCCGGCGAGATCCGTCGAGGGGCCGATGACTGGGCTACCGCTCGGGGGGAAGGTCGTTGTCCCCGACGTCGTGCCGGAGCTTGCGGGCGCCGGTGCGGCGGGGGCTGGGACCTCGGGGATCTCCAGAGGCTCGCCAGGGATGTAGTCGATCGTGATGAATGCCCGGTTCTTGGTCAGCTCGTACTGGTCGCCCTCCTCGGCGGGAGCCTCCTTGCGGGGGACCTTCAGGTTTACCTGCCAGGTCGCGCCCGGCTCCACGACCGGCATCAGCATGACGCCGTTGTTGTCGAACGGATTCGTCCCCCAGACCTCCGCGATCTCCGTGAGCTCGAAGGTCCAGACAGCCGGCGCGCTCGGAGGGGCGTCCCTCGTGCCGGGCACGCAGTCGTTCTCCGAGTGCTTCGGCGCGTCCTCCCACTTCTCGCTCTCACCCTGGGGGAGGAAGTCGAGGAGCAGACACGCCTGGATCTTCGCTATCTCGGGCCGAAGCTGCGGGTTCTCGTTGCGGTCCTGGCTTTCCTCGATGTAGAGATCGAGCTTCTTTACTTCGGAGCCCTCGACGACCCCTCGCTCCAAGAGATCGAACTTGATCGCGGACACCTGCTGAGTCTCTCCCTGACTGAGTCCCACGGGCAAGGTGTCCGGTCGCTGTGGGTTCGGCAGGCGCACCCGCTGCGAGGCCGGCGGTACGGGCGGCGGAAGGGTCACCCCATCCGGGGTGGTGACTTCCTCGTCGATCTGACGCTGCCAGTACCAGGACGAGATATCCGTTCCCGGTATGAAGTTGACCTTCTCTTCCTTGGCGTGAACGGGGCCGGCTACCGCGAGGCAGAGCAGGACAGCGGCCAGAACCATCAGGCCGCGCCGGATCCGAACGTCGGTGAGGTCTCTCATGTCCGAATTCTCCCGGGGCGTTGGGCGATGCCTACGCGGAGCATAGCATCGTCGGTTCCTTGCAGTTTTCGCCGCCAGGCACCCACTCCCTGTCGAATTCGTACCCGCTGTCAGCCCGGTTCAAGCCTGTTCGCGCGAGGAGACCTGCTCTCCTGCGAGGTCCAGCGGGCGAAGCACCATGCCGGTCCGGGCCTTCGGCCAGAAATAGGTCGATTTCTGGGGGAGCCGGCCTCCCGCGGCGACGACTGCGTGAACGCTCTCCACACGGGCGGGCGGGAGGAAGAGCGCGAGATCGGCGTTGCCTTCGCGGACCTCCGCTTCGGCGAGGGCCGCATCGGGCACGAACCGGAGCTGGTCGAGCTGTGCGCCGTCGAAGAACGTGCGGTGCAGAGCAGCGACCGTTGGGAGCTCACCCTGCAGCTGTCCAACCAGGTGCACAAGTCCGTCCTCGGTGCGGAGCGCGGCGCCGTACGTCAGGTCGTCGTCTACCAGACGAGCCAGGATCTCCTCGAGATCGCGAACCCGCTCGCCTTCTGGTCGGGCGGCAGGCGTTCCGCGGACGACACGGTGGATCGGGAGCACGGGTGGCTCCTCCGTTGCGGCATCAACCAGAAGCATCATGACCGCGTCCCACGGCCCGGGGCCATGCGCAGCACGCATCTCCTCCCGATGGACGAGTGCCGTCTGATACCGATGGTGCCCGTCGGCGATCAGCAAGGTCTGGTCCCTGTACCAGTCGATCAAGGCGTCTTCTGGGTCCTCGATCCACAGGCGGTGCTCGACTCCTTCCTCGTCCACGAGCTCCCGGTCGGGCGGGCGCTGACCGGCCCGTTCGAGCAGCGTGGCCTGTGGCTTCGATGGGCCACTCGCGACCGCGTAGATCGGTGAGAGATCCGCTTTCGTGGCTTTCAGCACGCGTAGGCGATCTTCGACCGGGGCTGCCATCGTTTGCTCGTGCGGGAGGACCGCACCACCCCATGGCTCCAGACCGACTTCCAGGATCACTCCCCGCACGCGTCGGTGCTGGCCCCGATAGGCGAACCGCATCTCGTACGGATACACGCACGGCCGTCCCGGCGAGATCAGCGCGCCATCGTCGCGCCACTGATCGAGCAGCTGAGCCGCGCGCGTATACTTTTCGTCGGGAGCGTCGGCGACGGAGGCTCCCAGGTCAACAAGGGCGATGTTCCAGGTGCTCGCTCGATGCAGGCGGTCTTGTTCGTGCGGAAGCACCACGTCGTATGGCGGCGACGTCACCGACGCGAGGTCCCCGACCACGGCCGGGTCGTAGAGCAATCCGTCGAAGGGAGCTACGGCAACCACGGCACCCTGTATAGACGAACGTGTTCCACGCCGCGAGCCGAACGAGGGCCACATGACCGAGTCCGTGTACAGCCTCTATGAGAAAGGCCAGCAGTTCCTGGCGACCGGACACCCACACCAAGCCGTGATCGTCCTCGAGCGAGCAGCCGCGGCCGAGCCGGACAAGGGCTCGATCCGTGAGGCCCTTGGGAGGGCCCTGTACATGACCGGCCGCTGGTCACGCGCGGCGGCCGAGTTCGGAAAGGCCGTCGACATCGATCCCGTGAACCACTACGCGCACTTCGGTCTGGGGCTGTCGTGCGAACGGACTGGAGATCAGGTTCGGGCCGTCGCTCACCTCCGCCTCGCCGTCGCGATGAACCCGCGCGACGAGTACCGCGAGGCACTCGAAAGACTCACCGCGTAGATGCTCCTCGCCGACGCGTACGACGCGTTCATCCTCGACCTCGACGGGGTGCTGTTCCGGGGAGACGAGCCGATCGTTGCCGCGACACCGACCATCGACGCGCTCCGAGCGGCGGGGAAGCGTCTGGTCTTCCTCACGAACAATTCGGCGAGAACCCCCGAGCAGATCGCGACGAAACTTGGCAGGCTCGGCATCGATGCCGCGGAAGACGAGGTGGTGACGTCCGCGCAAGCGACGGGCGAGCTGCTTGCGGGGCGCCCGCAGGGCGGCGAGGTGTTGACGGCCTACGTGATCGGCCAGGACGGCATCCGCTCGGCCCTGACCGAGGCCGGCCTCGAGCTGGTCGATGGAGCCGCGGATCGTTCCGACTTCGTCGTTGTCGGCTGGGATGGTGATGTCACCTACGAGGCTCTCCGCCGTGCCACGGTCCTGGTTCGTGGTGGAGCACAGCTCGTGGCCACCAACGCCGACGCGTCGTATCCGGCGCCCGGCGGTGAGCTCTGGCCGGGCGCGGGTGCCATCTTGGCCGCCGTCGAGACGGCATCGGGTGTTCGGGCGCTCGTCGTCGGCAAGCCGCACCCACCGCTGTTCCAGTCCGCGCTGGCGCGAGCCGGAACCCGAACGGCCCTGATGGTCGGCGACCGAATCGAGACGGACATCGCCGGGGCGGTCGCAGCCGGCCTCGACGCGGCGTTCGTGCTCTCCGGCGCCGGCCGGGCGCGAGACCTCCTCGATCACCCCGCGCTCCCCACGGTTGTCCTTGGTGACGTGGGGGGGCTGCTCTCGGCTGAGGCGCGAACTCCTCCCCGCCCCGCGACGTCAAGGGAGATGGATGGGGTCCGAGCGCTCACCGAGGTCCCCGCAGACGCTCCCGTATGGGGTCCGGATGGTGTCTGGGTGATCGGCGACGGGTCCGTTGACGCGACGGCCACGATCGTGGTGCGCGACCGTGATGCGTATGTTCGAGCGGTCGCCACTCGAGCCGATCTTCGCGGCGGGGGACTCGGAACCCTGGCCGTCGCCGCCGGTGTGGGCTTCGCGCGCGAATCGGGGGCACGGCATGTCTGGCTGCTCACCGAGACGGCGGAGCGGTTCTTCCGCTCCCTCGGGTTCGAGCCGATCGATCGAACCGAGATGCCTTCCTGGATCGAGGCGGGGCCCGCGGATGGTTGTCCGGCGACCGCCGTCGCGATGCGGCGGGAGCTTCCTCAGACCCCCCAGGGCTGAGAGGCGGCCCGGCGCCGGTAGAACAGGGCTATCAGCGCACCGAACACGAACCCGCCGATGTGTGCGAACCACGCCACGCCGGTATCGGCGCCGAGCGATCCCACTCCCTGGAAGGCTTGGAGGACGAACCAGAAGCCGAGCACGAGCATCGCCGGAAGCTCGATGAGCTGAAGGAAGAAGAAGATCGGTACGAGCGTCAGGACACGGGCGCTCGGGAACAGCACGAGGTACGCACCGAGCGCGCCAGCGATCGCCCCGGACGCGCCCACCAGCGGCGTAAGCGAGTCGGGGTCGGGTAAGACCTGTGCGTACGCGGCAACGATCCCGGCGGCGAGGTAGAAGACGAGGAAGGCGACGGGCCCCATGCGGTCCTCGATGTTGTTGCCGAACACCCAGAGGTACAGCATGTTGCCCGCGATGTGCAAGAAGCCGCCGTGGAGGAACATCGACGTGAAGAGCGAGAGAAGGAAGCTCTTGCCCCCGCAGAGTTCCTGCGTCTCCCGGAGCGCTTCGAACCCGGAGAGCTCCCGCGGGATCGCGCCCTCGCAGATGAAGAAGACCTGTTGCTCCTGCGCTGACCCCGTGATCGGCTCCCAGAGGAAGAACGCGGCGACGTTGAGTCCGATCAGGCTGAGTGTGACCCAGGGGGTTCGTCTCGTGGGGTTTGCATCTCGCAGTGGGATCAAGCCGGGCGCTTCCCCTTGCGCGATCCTTCACCGAGGTGGCGGAGAGTGAACCGCTGCAGCTCCGCATTGAACCCGGCGTGTTCCTCGAGGAATGTCGCATGGCCAGCGGAGGGAAACTCGACGAGGCTTGCGCGCGGGAGCCGTTCCGCCATCTTCCGTGATTCCGCGGGGTTGACCAGGCGATCACGCCCACCGACCACGACGAGGACGGGGATCTTGATGTCGGGCAGAAGCGGCGATAGGTCGGCGCTCGTCATGACCCGGTAGGTCTGTGCCCGAACGTCGGGACGAACCGAGGCGATCGCATCGCGAACGAACAACACGTGCGATGGAGACGGCGTGCGGCCGAAGCCACACCGAACGACACGGTAGGAAAGGCCGAGGTGCTCGCGCCCCGTCTCTCGGTGCAGCACTCGTTCCGTGAGGGAACCGTTTACGAGTGAATGGAGCGCCGCGTTCAGGGCACGGGCCTCGATGCCGGCGATGGGCGACCTACCTGCAACGGAGCGAGCGAGGTGCATCATCGGGGTCGACACCAGCACCGCACCGCGAACGACGCGTGCCGCCGTCTCTGGATGACGCGCGAGATAGGCGAGCGTGATCGCGCCGCCCAGGCTGTGACCCGAAAGGATCACGCCGCCGTCACCCGCGCACTCGTCAACGACCTTCGCAAGCGCGTCTGCGCAGAAGTCGAGCGTCAGGCGCTCGGGCGAGACGCCGGGCGAGTGGCCGTGTCCGGGGAGGTCCCAGGTCGCGAGCCCGAAGCGGCCACCTGAGAGATCGCGCTTTTGGTAGTGCCAGATCGCCTCAGTCATGCAGTAGCCATGGGTGAGGAGAAGCGTGCCCGAGCCACCAGCCGAGGGGAACCACTCCGTGTACAGGCGTGAGGCGCGCGGGCCGCGGATCACCCGCGGGTGTCCGCGGAGCGAACCGAGCCCCTCGTCGCGTTCCGAGTCAGGTCGCCGGTTGTCTCGCCAGGAGATCAGCTTCCCCGTTGCGGTGGCCGCTGCCAACGCGCCCACGCCGTAGGCGAGGAACCGCCGCCCCTTCGCCATCAGGCCAGCTTCCTGAGCTTCAGCAGGTCGGAGAAGGAAGCCTCGATTCGGATGCGGCCCGACACATACGCCGAGAACAGGCTCGATCCACCCTCCACGAAGCTGACGAGGTCATCGGAGCTCGTCGAGATTCGGATGTGTGCTTCCTCCTGCTCGCCCTTCTCGAGAACACCTAGCCGACCCTCTGCGAGCTCCGTCCAGTACCGGAGATCGAGATCGGTCACGTGCAGCTCGAGGATGCGCGGATCGGGAAGCGACCGACCGATCGCTCGGGCCGCCTCCTCGTTCTGTCCGAGTCGGTCGATGAGCTCGCCGAGACGGGCCTCGACTTCTTCCTTGCTCGCCAATGACACCTCTGTCAGAGGGAATAGCGTGGGAAGGGAGCGTGAGTATACCGATTGCTATCCTTGCGCCAGAAGAACCAAACCATAAGGAGGCTCGATGCTCGACACCGTTCGTAGGTACGTGGAGGCGGGACGCGAGGCGCTCACGCCGAAGAAGGCGGAAGAGCTCGCCCGCGCACTCGTCCAACAGGGGCAAGCACGAGCCGACCAGGCAGGCAGAATCGCTCGTGATCTGGTCGAGTGGTCGCGCAAGAGCAGCGAGCGTCTCCGCGAGTCCATCGGCCACGAGGTGAAGAAGCAGATGTCGAAGGCCGGCGTCGCGACGAAGGACGAGGTCGACGCATTGAAGCGCCGCATCCGCGAGCTCGAGACGCAGGCGAAGAAGAGCTCGAGTCGGCGCGCGACGACCCAGCGGTCGGCGGGAGGCGCGAAATCCGCGAAGACCGCGACGACGAAGGCGCGGACGACGGGCTCGCGGAAGAGCCAGACGAGCGGTGCCACGAGGATCCCGCGCGCGGGCACGGCGCGTCGAACACCGCCACCGGGCACTCGCCGCGGGTGACACGGACTCGGCTGGACCTCGAGCTCGTACGTCGAGGTCTGGTGCCGACCCGTCAGGCCGCGCATGATCTGATCGAGGCCGGACGGGTCGTGGTGGCGGGGCGCCCGGCGCTCAAGGTCGAGACCCTGGTCGCGGCGTCCGAGCCCGTTGCCGTCGAGGGGGCGAGGGCGGCCTACGCATCCCGGGGCGGGGACAAGATCTCAGCCGCTCTCGATCGCTTCGATCTCGATCCGTCGGGCCGTCACTGCCTGGATGCCGGGTCGTCCACAGGAGGCTTCACGGATGTGCTCCTTCAGCGGGGAGCCGCGGGCGTCATCGCCGTGGACGTTGGGTACGGCCAACTGGCGTGGAAGCTCAGAACGGACGACCGTGTGACCATCATGGAGCGAACGAACATCCGCGACCTGCGGCTCGAGGACCTTCCGTATCAGCCGGACCTCCTCTCCGCCGACCTGTCCTTCATCTCCCTGGCGAACGTCGTACCGGGCCTGGTCGCGTTGGCAGCGAAGTGGGCGGACCTCATCCTGCTCGTCAAGCCTCAGTTCGAGGCGGCTCGAGGTGATGTTGGGAGCGGGGGGGTGGTCCGCGACTCGAGCGTCTGGCGCTCCTCGATCACATCGGTGGCCGAATCGAGCCGTGGTGCCGGCGCGGAACCACGTGCCGTGATGGCCTCACCCGTTCCGGGGCCCGCGGGCAACATCGAGTTCTTCCTGCACGCGCGCGTCGGCGCAGCACCGACCCAGCTCGACCCGACGCATGCATTGATGGAAGGCGAGGAGCTGCGTTCCGTGAAGGGGGCGTCATGAGGCTCGGGTTCGTCGTCCACGGCGGTCGGCAGGCGGCGGTCGACGCGTGTGCCGCGCTGTCGCGTTGGGCGGAGGAGCGAGGTCTCGAGACGCTGATGCTCGACGGTCGCGACCTCGAGGCGGGGACGCCGGCAACCGAGCCGCCGGACAAGCTCGATCTGGTGGTCTCGGTCGGCGGCGACGGCACGCTCTTGCGAGCAGCGCTGCTCGGCGCACGAGCGGGAGCACCGGTCCTGGGGGTCAAGGTCGGACGCATGGGATTTCTCACCGAGGTGGAGCCGCCGGACGCCCCGGCGCTCCTCGACGACTGGCTCGAGGGGCGGAACGTGGAGGAGGAGGAGCGGATGGCACTCACCGCCGAGGCCGACGGCGCCCCATGGTCGGAGCCACAATGGGCCCTCAACGAGATCATGGTCGAGAAGACGGCACGTCACCGGGTGATCCGCTTGGCCGCCGGCGTGAACGAGGAGGACGTGATGACCTTCTCCGCCGACGGCGTGATCGTCGCGACGCCCACGGGCTCGACCGCGTACTCGTTCTCCGCGAGGGGACCGATCGTATCGCCGCAGCTCGAGTGTCTGGTCCTGGTGCCCGTCTCCGCCCACATGGTCTTCGACCGGCCGATCGTCCTCGCGCCGGAGGAGCAGGTGACGCTCGAGGTGAAGGAAGAGGAACCCGGTCTCCTGTCGGCGGATGGCCGACCGGGGCTGGAGCTGCCCGTCGGCTCCCGGGTGCGCATCCGGCGTTCCGACCGTCCCGCTCGACTCCTTCGTAGGAAGCGCAGTGAATCGTTCTTCTCCCTCCTCCGGAACAAGTTCTCCCTCCCCGCCGACCCCTCGGAGACCGGATGACCGCGTCGAGGGAGAATCGGTGGCCCCCCGTGACCTACTGGATGAAGGTCACCGTCGGCATCCTGCTCGTGCTGGGGCTCGCACGCGTGCTGCTGGCGATCGGCGACATCCTCGTGCTCGTGCTGATCTCCCTCGTTCTCGCGTTCGGATTCCAGCCGGCTCTGGCATGGATGGAGCGACGAGGCCTGCGGCGAGGAACGTCGGTGGCGCTGGGCCTGCTCGGCGGGCTGACACTGGCGGGCCTGTTCTTCTGGCTGGTCCTTCCCGATGTCATCTCGGAGATCGCGGCCCTGGTCAAGAAGGCCCCTGACTACCTCGCCGAGGCGATGGAGCGCTACCCCTTCCTCGCGGAGCTCAATGCCGAGTACGACCTGCAGGGGCAGATCAGTGGCGCCGGCGGTGACGTCGCGGGAACCGTCCTCGGCCTGATCGGCTCGTTCACGTCGCTGGTCTTCAACTCGCTGACCGTCCTGATCCTCACGATCTACTTCACGATCAACCTGCCGAAGATGCGGCACGCGGTCGCGCGGATGCTGGGACGCGAGGACCGCGAGGAGTTCCACGAGATCTACGACGAGTCGGTCCGCCGGGTCGGCGGCTATGTGCTCGGCAACCTCCTGGTGAGCGCGATCGCGGGGGTCGTGTCGTTCACGGCGCTGACGATCATTGGCGTGCCATTCACTGCAGCGCTGGCGTTCCTGACCGCGATCCTCGATCTCATCCCGACCATCGGGGCGTTGATCGCGGCCGCTCTGGCTTCACTCGTTGCGGCTTTCGTCGGCGTCCCCGAGCTCATCGCGACTGCTGCGTTCTTCCTCGTGTACCAGCAGGTGGAGAACTACGTGATCCAGCCTCGCGTCATGGGACGGACCATCGAGATGAGCGCTCCGGTGATCATCCTGGCCGTGCTGATCGGTGGGACCCTGCTCGGCGTGATCGGGGCGCTCCTCGCGATTCCAGTGGCGGCCATCATCAAGGTCGTGATCCAGGAGCTCTACCTGGAGGAGCGGATCAAGCGAGTGGACGGCACCGTTCCCGATGGCGAACCTGCTGGCGCGTAACGTCGGAAGGAGGAGTGGGGTCGAACAGGGGGAAGTGCGCCTGACGAAAGGAGGCCTTGATGACTGAAGGCGCGTACGGAAAGATGGGTGTGGCTCGGATGTATGCCCTGGTTTTCGGCATCGCCTACCTGGCGGTGGGGCTCCTGGAGCTGATCTACGGAGTCGATGACCCTCTCGTGATCGGGGACGACCTGATCCTCATCGCCGGAGGGACGCTGCATATCGTCATTCACCTGGCGGTGGGAGTCCTGGTACTGGGGTCGTTCTTCGCCGGTGAGTCCGCGGCCAAGAGCGTGGCCCGGGTGGTGGGGGTTGTGTTCCTGGTCGTGTTCGCCCTCAACCTCTTCGCGAGCAACTTCTACGCGGAGCTTGTCGGTTTCCCCGACGGGGCGGATACACCGGTCGTCTATACGATCGTTCATGCGGTCACCGCTTTGGGAGCCCTGTACGCGGGGTTCTCGAGTGGTCGGGGTTACAGCTCCGCTTCGGAGACCTAGGAAACGCTGGAATGTCGAAGGAGGTGTCCGGCCCCTCGAGGCAGCCGCTGCGACACTGGGTCATCAAGATGGCCTGGATCGGCGTGCCGCTTGTGATCCTCGGGGAGTCCGGACACGTCCTTCTCAGTTGGGCGCGCGAGCAGCTCGCCCACCATTTCTTCCACATCGTCTTTGGCATCGGAGCCGGCCTCATCTTCTTCGCCTACGTGATCGGGGACATCCGACGGAACGGGTGGCCCACGTTCTCTTGGCGCCTGCATCCGGGGGCGCCTCGCCGTCCCGACGTCCCCGCGTGACACCTCGGGGCGTCGCGCTCGGTCTGGGGATCGCGTTCGCGGTCCTTACCGGTCTGGAGCTCCTCATCGGTGAGCTGTCCATCGGCAGCACCGAGCTCATTCACCGCACGACCAAGGCCAACATCCTTCACTGGGTGATTGCCCTCGGCATGCTGGGAGCTTTCTTTACCGCCTCGAGAACCACATCGCGCACGATCCTGCGGGTCGGTGGACTCGTGCTGGTGGCGATCTCTCTCTGGGGGATCCTGGGAGCCGATGCTCTCGGCGCGGCGCTCGGATTCGGGGGCGGGATACCCCTCTCCTACAACCTGTATCACTCGGCGGGAGCCTTGATAGCACTCTCCGGAGGATTTCTGATCCGACCAGAGAGGGCCTGAGCAGGCAAGAAAGTGGCCCCCGGGGGGTTGCCCGGGGGCCGGGGAAAGGGGGTGGAGGGGACTTTCGTCCTCTCCACGCGCGATTGTACCCCTCCGTGGCTTGGGGGCCAACCCCCCAGGTGCCCGACGCCGCCGAGAGGCTCGAAAAGGGCGAGGTACCATGCTCAGCATGCTCCGGGATCGTTCGCGCGCGGCGACGCCCGGGGCCCCGCGGGGGTTCGTGCGGAGGTGGCGCTCGACGCGGGCCGCCAAGAGAGCACGCTACGCGCCGCCGGCGCGCGTCGACGCCAGAACGAAGCGCATGCTGACCCGGATCCAACCGGGTGACGTTGCGGTGATCGACCACGAGGACCTCGACCGTGTGGCTGCCGAGGGGCTGATCGCCCGCGAACCCTCCGCGGTCGTCAACGCGAGCGCGTCGATCACGGGCAGATATCCGAACCTCGGGCCCCTGGTGCTGGTTCGTGCGGGCGTCCCGCTGATCGATGGCGTGGGCAAGCTCGTCATGCGAAAGGTGCGCGAAGGAACACCCGTGCGCCTCGACGGCGATCGCATCCTCGTCGATGGACGCCTCGTCGGGGTGGGCGCTCGTCAGAGCGAGGCATCCATCCTGCGAGCCATGGACGAAGCACGCAGCGGCCTCGAGGCTCGGTTCGACGACTTCGCCAGGAACACCCTGGAGTTCATGCAACGGGAGCGAGATCTGCTGTTCGGGGGCGAGGGGATGCCGGAGCTCGATCACGACTTGTCCGGACGCCATGTGCTCGTCGTGGTCCGGGGGACAAACTTCCGTGAGGACCTGGCGGCGTTGTCCGCGTACGTCCGCGACGTCCGGCCGGTCCTCGTTGGCGTCGATGGGGGAGCGGACGCTCTCCTCGAGCGTGGATACCGACCCGATGTGATCGTGGGGGACATGGACAGCGTGTCGGAAACGGCCCTTCGCTCGGGGGCGGAGATCGTCCTCCATGCGTATCCCGGCGGGCTCGCACCCGGTCGCGAACGGCTCGAGTCGCTGGAGCTCCCGTTCAAGGTGATCGAGGCATCCGGGACCAGCGAGGATGTCGCCTACCTGCTGGCGCACGAGAAGGGGGCGGACCTGATCGTCGCCGTGGGCAGCCACGGCAACCTTCGAGAGTTTCTCGATAAGGGCCGCGGCGGGATGGCGAGCACGTTCCTCGTTCGCCTCCGAGTGGGGGAGATCCTCGTGGACGCGAAGGGCGTGTCCCGCATGTATCGCCGAGGGGTACGTGGTCGCGACCTTCTGCTGCTGATCGGCGCCGCCCTTTTCTCGATGGTCGCGGTGGTGGCGGTGTCGGAACCACTCCAGCTGTTCTTCCGTCAGCTCGTCGAGATGGGACGCCAATTCCTCTTCCGAATCGGGCAGCTGTTCTGAGCCCGGCGAAGGACGCGACCTAGAATCCCGGTGTGATCTCGTTCCGGTTCCACCTCGTCTCCCTCGTTGCCGTTTTCATGGCGCTGGGGGTTGGTGTGCTCACGGGCACGACCGTCATCAACCAGGGCGTGGTTGGACGGCTCGAATCGCAGACCGAGAGTCTCTCCGGCCAGCTCGACACCCTTCGAGAGCAGTTCGATGAGCTGCAAGCCGAGGCAGACGTGTGGGCCCAGTTCGGCGAGCAGACCTTCGTAACGGTGCTGGCCGGCCGGCTTACCGGGAGAGAGATCGTGCTCGTGACACAGGACGGGACCAGCGAGGAAAGCGTGACCGGTGTTCGTCGGGCGCTCGAAGCTGCCGGCGCTGAGCTGGCGACGACGCTCTCGGTGAGCGGAAGGATGGCTTTGACCACCGACGGAGACAGGGAAGCCCTCGCCCTGATCCTCGGGCTGGATCCGGCGGAGGATCCCGACTCTCTGAGGGACGAGGCGGCCGTGCTCCTCGCGACCCGACTCGTGGGCGGCCCCAATGGGACGGACACCCTGGAGCGGCTACTCGATGAAGATTTTCTCGTGGTGCAGGGCGCCGGATTGACCGAGACTGGGCTGCGAGCCCTGGGTGGACCGGATCAGGCCGTTGTGGTGGTCGCCGGAGGTCCCGCGCCGTCGGAGCTGGAGCCATCGAGCTTCTTGGTACCGCTGGTGACAGATCTCGCACTCGCGGGGACGGCGGTCGTGGCGGGTGAGCCTGTGGCCGGGGGAGAGGACGAGCCGCCATTCGTGACGATCCTCCGTGGGGAGGCGGAGGTCTCGGGGCTCCTCGCGACGCAGGACAACGTCGACCAGCTGCCGGGTCAGGTCGGTCTCGCGCTCGCGCTCGAGGATCTTCTCCTCGGCGAAGCTGGGCATTTCGGCGTGAAGGAAGGCGCTTCGCAGATCCTGCCGGATCTGACGTGAGCCAAGTCGTCGCCCTGGTCGCAGCGCGAAATGAGGCGGAGCGGATCACGCAGACGGTGCAGGCAATCCGCACGATCGCGGGGATCGAGGAGATCGTGGTCGTCGACGGCGCGTCGACGGATGGGACCGCCCGCCTCGCCCGAGCTGCCGGCGCCCGGGTGCTGGTCGCGCCGCGGTCGGTGCGAGGGAAGGGCGGGGCTCTGGAGGGGGCTCTCAGCCGAATGGCGCCCGCCGACATCTATCTCCTCCTCGATGCCGATCTCGCGGCGACCGCGAAGGCGGGAGAGGTTCTTGTGCGCGAGGTGCAGGCCGGAGCTGCGGACCTCGCGATCGGGATCCTGCCTCGCCAGGCCGGGCACGGGGGCCTCCGCCTGGTGAAGCGCTCGGCGAGCAGGCTGATCCGTTCGCTGTCCGGGTTCCGGGCGATGGAGCCCCTGTCGGGTCAGCGAGCTGTTCGGCGTGAGGTCCTCGACGCGGTTCGTCCGCTCGCTCCCGGATTCGGGGTCGAGGCGGCCATGACGATCGACGCCGTCCGCGGGGGGTTCCGCGTCATCGAGGTCCCGGTCGCGATGGAGCACGCGGTCACCGGCCGGGATCTTGCCGGTTTCCTGCATCGCGGCCGCCAAGGCCTTGACCTCCTCCGGGCGACGTTGCCCCGGCTCCGGCCGTGAGCCTCCTCTGGTTTGCGGTCGCGGGCATCGGCGGTTTCCTTTCCTCCCTGGTGGGCCTCCGTCGGGCGCGGCGCGAGCCGGACCCCTTGATCCGGCTGAACTACGCTGGCCGGCCCGTGCCAGTCGTTCTCGGCAGGGTGTTGGTTCGAGGAGCGAATGCAGCCCTTCTCATAGCGCTGGGTCTCGCTCTCCTGGCAGGGCCCGTTCCGCAGTGGCCGGTCTTGTTTCTGCTTCTGGGTGGTACCCACCTCTTAATGCTCGTCGGCGGGATCGACGATCGTTCCTCACACGCTGCGCGTGGCCTCGCCGCCCACCTCTCGAGCCTTCTGCGCGGACATGTCACCACCGGGATCTTGAAGCTCATCGCGGGGGTCGGGGTCGCAGTTCTCGTGGCCCTTTCTCTGGGAGGCGGCCCGATCCGCGTGGTGGCCAGCGTCCTCGTAATCGCGTTGAGCATCAACGTGCTCAACGCCCTGGACGTTCGCCCGGGGAGGGCGATCAAGTGGTGGGTTCTGGCCATGTCCGCGATGGCGTGGATCGTGCCTATGGGCGTTCTTCTCGCAGGTTGCGCCTACATTGGCGCCACGATCCCAGTGTGGGACGACGACGAACGCGAGCGTGGGATGCTCGGAGACGCGGGATCAAACCCCCTTGGGCTGATCGTTGGGACCGTCCTGGCCGCCTCTCTGCCGATGTGGGGACTCCTCGTCGCGCTGACAGTGCTAGCGGGACTTCAGATCGCCGCGGAGACGGTGACGATCTCGCGGTTGATCGACGCGATGCCGCCACTCCGATGGCTTGACCGCCTCGGGCGGCGAGATTGACGACGTTTTCCGATCGAAGTCGGTTCGCTACAGGAACGTTCTGGTACAGTGAAATCCCGAGTGGCTGACACCAAGTACATCTTCGTCACCGGAGGCGTTTCCTCGAGTCTCGGGAAGGGCATCACCGCCGCTTCTCTGGGCAGGCTTTTCAAATCCCGCGGCCTCCGCGTCACCATCCAGAAGCTCGATCCGTACATCAACGTCGATCCCGGCACGATGAACCCGTTCGAGCACGGCGAGGTGTTCGTGCTTGATGACGGGTCCGAGACCGACCTCGACCTCGGGCATTACGAGCGGTTCACGGACGAGAGCCTCCACGGCGGCTCCAACATGACCGCCGGCGGCGTCTATCAGTCGGTGATCGCCAAGGAGCGCCGGGGTGAGTTCCTGGGCAAGACCGTCCAGGTCATCCCGCACATCACGAACGAGATCAAGAGCCGGATCACGGGCCTCGCCGTGGCAAGCGGCGCGGAGCTGGTCATCGCCGAGGTTGGAGGCACGGTGGGCGACATCGAGTCGCTCCCGTTCCTCGAGGCGATCCGCCAGCTGCGGCACGAGATCGGCCGCCGCAACTGCGCGTTCGTTCACGTCTCGCTGCTTCCTCACATCGGCCCCACGGGCGAGCTCAAGACCAAGCCGACGCAGCATTCGGTACGAGAGCTTCGCTCGATCGGTATCCAGCCGGACATGATCGTGTGCCGCGCCGACCGCCACATCAGCCGGAGCCTGAAGGAGAAGATCTCGCTCATGTGCGACGTGGATCTCGAGGCCGTCGTCTCGGAGCCGGATGCCGGCACGATCTACGAGGTGCCCCTCGTGCTGCACGACGAAGGCCTCGACACGTACATCGCGCGACACCTCCAGATGGATGACACGCCGCCCGACCTCACGGATTGGCGAGCGTTGAACGATCGGATCGAGAACGCCACGACCCCGGTCGAGATCGCCGTCGTCGGGAAGTACGTCGATCTCCCGGATGCCTACCTGTCCGTGATCGAGTCCCTGCGCCACGGAGGCTTCCACCACGGAGCAAAGGTGAACATCCGGTGGGTGGCATCGGACGAGATCGCGGCCGGCGACGTGGAGCAGATCCTCGGAGGCGCCGACGGGATCCTGGTCCCCGGCGGTTTCGGGGTGCGCGGCGTGGAAGGCAAGGTCGACGCCATTCGCTATGCGCGCGAACGTGGGGTCCCGTTCCTTGGGATCTGCCTCGGCCTGCAATGCGCGGTGATCGAGTTTGCGCGCGACGTGTGCGGTCTGCCGGGCGCGAACTCCACCGAGTTCGATCAGGCATGCGAGGACCCCGTGATCGATCTGCTACCCGAGCAGAAGAACGTCACCGACATGGGCGGCACCATGCGCCTGGGGGCGCAGCCGTGTCACCTGGTACCCGGCACGGTCGCCGCGGACGCGTACGGGAATGCCGAGGTCGTGTACGAGCGGCACCGGCATCGGTACGAGGTCAACCCCGCCTACCACGAGGTGCTCACCCGCAACGGGATGGTGTTCTCCGGCATGTCGCCGGACGGTCGGCTCGTCGAGATCATCGAGCTTCGCGACCACCCGTTCTTCGTCGCGGCGCAGTTCCACCCCGAGCTGAAGTCGCGACCCACGCGACCGCATCCGCTCTACCGGGACTTCGTCGGTGCCTCGGTCGCGCATCGCCGGGCGCCCGAGCGCGCGGCCGCTTCCAGCTAACACCCACGTGCCCGCCAAGGAGATCCGCGAGGTCTATCGCGGCCACACGATCCGTGTCGAAGTCGGGACGTGGGAGGCAGGCGAGCGGGAAGTCGTTCGTCATCCCGGCGCGGTCGCTGTCGTCGCGCTCGTGGGCGGTGACCGCGTCGTGCTGGTGCGGCAGATGCGAGAGGCGCTCGACCAGCGCATCCTCGAGGTTCCGGCGGGGAAGCGCGACGTGGCGGGGGAGCCCCCGGAGGAGACCGCGCGCCGCGAGCTCGAGGAGGAGACGGGCTACCGCCTGACCTCGATCCGTCCGCTGGGACGCATCCACTCCTCGCCGGGCTTCTCGGACGAGGAGGTGCTGCTGTACGTCGGAGAGGTGGAGCGCGGCCGACCATCTGATCCCGAGGAGGGAATCGAGGTCGTCGTGATGCCGCTCGCCGATGCGGTCGAGGCAGTTCGAGACGGCCGCATCACCGACGCGAAGTCGGCGGTGGCGCTCCTTCTCGTCGCCGCTCCCTCGTAGCCGGCCTCTCGCCGCCGAGCGGCCACGCGTATCCTTCGTCGGTGTCCAGCGTCCCAGCGGATCGGGTTTCGCGACGGTGAGTCTGAATACGTACGTCGAGCGATTCCTCGACCACCTCAGCGTGGAGCGAGGGCTTTCCGGGAACACGATCGAGGCCTACCGCCGCGATCTCGCTCGATACGTTGAGTTTCTCCGCGCACATGGCCGCCGGAATCCGGCCTTGGCCGGTGAGCCGGAGATCTCCTCGTTCGTCCAGCAGCTCTCGGAGTCCGAGTACGAGCCGGGGAAGCCGTACCGTCCTTCATCGGTGGCGCGCACGCTGGCGGCGGTTCGCTCCTTCCACAAGTTCCTCGTCCGCGAAGGCGACACCGATGTCGATCCGGCTGAAGGCGTGTCGCGGCCGAAGGTGCCGCGGAACCTTCCCAGGCCGTTGTCGGTTGACGAGGTCGGCGCCCTGGTGGCGGCGCCCGGCGATGACGGCAAGCCGGCGACCCTCCGAGACCGAGCGATCCTGGAGACGTTGTACGGCGCGGGGCTGAGGATCTCCGAGCTTGTTGGTCTGGACGTTGACGACGTGGATCTGGAGGAGGGGAGCGTCCGTGCGTTGGGCAAGGGGTCGAAGGAACGGATCGTGCCCCTCGGCCGCTACGCGACACGCGCCCTGGAGGCGTATCTGGTGCGGGCGCGGCCGTCCTTGGTCGGTCAGAGCTCCGGCGGCGCGTTGTTCCTCAACCAGCGAGGCGGCCGACTCACACGTCAGGGGTGCACGAACATCATCAAGGCGCAGGCGAAACGCGCGGGGATCCGCAAACGCGTGACGCCGCACATGCTCCGGCACTCGTTCGCGACGCATCTCCTCGACGGCGGCGCGGACGTGCGCGTCGTGCAAGAGCTCCTCGGCCACGCGAGCATCGCGACCACGCAGATCTACACGCTGGTCACGCAGGACCGTTTGCGAGAGGTGTACTTCGACGCACACCCGCGGGCTCGGCGGCGGAAACGCCAGGCGACAGGCGCCGCATCACGGTGAAGGTCCTTCTGCTCGTCTGCGATTCGTTCGGCGTGGGTGAGACTCCGGATGCGGCGGACTATGGGGATCAGGGCTCGAACACGCTCGGGAACACCGCGAAGGTGATGGGCGGGATCAACGCTCCGAACCTCGCCTCGCTCGGGCTCGGTGCGGTGACGGACATCCAGGGACTCGCGGCCGAAGCAGGACCAGGCACCGCGCATGGCAAGATGCGGGAGCGCTCCGCAGGCAAGGACACGACCACAGGGCACTGGGAGATCGCCGGCCTGATCGTGGAGCGACCGTTTCCCACCTACCCGGACGGATTCCCGGCCGATGTGATCGACCCATTCGAGAAGGCGGTTGGGCTGTCGGTACTCGGCAATGTGGCGGCGTCGGGCACGGAGATCCTCGAGGAGCTCGGTGGTGAGCAGGTGCGGACCGGTCGCCCGATCGTGTACACGAGCGCGGACAGCGTGTTCCAGATCGCCGCGCACAAGGATGTCGTACCGCTCGAGACGCTCTACGAGTGGTGCCGGATCGCGCGGGGGATCCTCGACGGCGAGCATCGGGTGGGGCGCGTGATCGCGCGTCCGTTCGTGGGTGAGCCCGGCGCCTTCGTTCGCACGCACGAGCGCCGGGACTTCTCGGTCGAGCCGTTCGCCGCGACGTACCTGGACCGCGTGCAGGCCGAGGGCGTCCCGGTGTGCGGCGTCGGCAAGATCCAGGACATCTTCGCGGGGAAGGGACTCACGGAGGCACGCCATTCGGAGTCGAACGATCACGGGGTCGACCTGACAGTGGAGTACCTCGATCGGGATTCTCCCATTCTGGTCGTGACGAACCTGGTGGACTTCGACACGAAGTACGGGCACCGCAGCGATCCCGAGGGGTACGCGCGATGTGTCGAGGAGTTCGACCGACGCCTACCGGAGCTGGTCGAAGCCGTCGGCGATGGACTGCTCTTCCTGACCGGTGACCACGGGTGCGACCCGACCGACGCCTCAACGGATCACACGAGAGAGCACACGCCCGCGCTCGTCGCCGGCGGGGCCCTCGAAGGGCGGCCGCCCGTGGACCTCGGGACGCGGGAGACGTTCGCGGATCTCGGCGCGACCATCGCGTCCCTGTTCGGGGCGGAGGCGGGCAAGGGGCTCGCCGGGGAGAGCTTCGTGGATGTACTCGGCCCAGTGAGATGAGCGACCTGCGCGAGATCCTCGCTCGCAAGCGGGATGGCGGAGCGCTCTCAGAGGAAGACATCCGCTCGATCGTTCTGGGATACGCGCGGGGTGAGGTGGCCGATCACATCGCGTCCGCCTTCTTGATGGCGGCGTTCATCCGTGGCCTCGACGATGCAGAGACCACGTCGCTCACGCGCGCAATGGTGGACTCGGGCACCACCCTTCCTCTGGCGGGAGTGTCGCGGCCGAAGGTCGACAAGCACTCGACGGGAGGTGTTGCCGACAGCGTCACACTGGTGTTCGCGCCCCTGGCAGCCTCCTTGGGACTGGCGGTTGCGAAGCTCTCGGGGCGCGGGCTGGGTCACACGGGCGGCACGCTCGACAAGCTCGAGTCCATCCCTGGCTTCAGGACGGACCTCGAGCCAGACGCGATGGAGCGCCAGGTCGAGGACATCGGCTGCGCGGTCGCTGCGCAGTCGAGGGATCTCGTTCCCGCGGACGGGGTGCTCTACGCGTTGCGGGACGCGACGGCAACGGTCCCGAGCGTGCCGCTGATCGCGGCCAGCGTGATGAGCAAGAAGCTGGCCGTCGAGACGGACCTGATCTTGCTGGACGTGAAGGCGGGGAGCGGCGCCTTCATGAAGACGCCCCAGGATGCGGAGGAGCTGGCCGGGGTGTGCGTGGGCCTCGCCCGAGCCTGGGGGAGACGCTGCAGCGCTGCCGTGACGGACATGTCGCAGCCACTCGGCGATGCGGTCGGCAATGCCCTGGATATCGCGGAGGCCGTGGCTGTCTTGCGCGGGGAGAGCGGGGGACGCCTCCGCGAGCTGACGCTGCACTTCGCGACCCATGCCCAGGAGACGTTGCTGAGTATCCCGAATTTGGAAGCGGCCGAACGCGCCGAGCGCGCCCTAGCGTCGGGTGAGGCGCTCGAGTCATTTCGCCGGATGGTGGAGGCGCAAGGCGGCAACCCTCGAGTCGTGGATGACCCGGGGGCGGTGCTGCCGGCAGCTCCGAACGTCAGACCGCTGGAGGCGGGAGTCGGCGGAACGCTGTCGGCGATCGACGCCGAGGAGATCGGGCGCGCCTCCGTGACCCTCGGTGCCGGCCGAGAGCGCAAGGGAGACACGATCGATCCCGCTGTGGGCATCGTGCTGCGTCCGAAGATCGGCGACCGGATCGAGGCGGGCCAGCCGATCGGCGAGATCCACGCCCGGGACCAGGCAGGCGCGGACATGGCGGCCTTTCAGGTGCTCGGGGCGCTCACCGTCTCCGAGGAGGCGGTCGAGGCGCCTCCGCTCGTCTACGGTTGGCGTCATGCCTGACTTCGATCCGCTCACCGTTCTGTTCTTCGTCGTGACGCTGGTTCCGGCGATCGTTCTGCACGAGCTGGCGCATGGAATCGTCGCGGACCGTTTCGGGGATCACACGCCGCGGATGATGGGCCGGCTCACGCTGAACCCGGTCAAGCACGCCGATCCCTTCGGTACCCTGATCCTTCCGGGCTTGTTGCTCCTGCCATATCTGTTCGGCCGTGGCGGGCCCGTCTTCGGCTATGCGAAGCCGATGCCGGTCAACGTGTCCAACCTGCCGAATCCCGACCGAAAGCTGATGATGATCGCGCTGGCGGGCCCGGTGACGAACATCCTGCTCGCGACGGTGGGTGCCCTCCTGTTCAGGGTCGTCGGCTTCGAGGCGGGACCGCTGACCAGCTTTCTGCTGATCTGGATCACGCTGAACGTGCTGCTCGCGGTCTTCAACATCATGCCGATCCCCCCATTGGATGGATCGAAAGTGTTGGCGATGTTCCTCCCCCCAAGAGCACGTGAGGTCTACCGCTCCTGGGAGCCGTACGGAGCGCTGTTCATGCTCGCCATCTTCTTTTTCTTCCCGCAAGTGATTTTCGGCATCGTGGACCCTGTGGTCTCGGGTCTTCTCAGGCTGCTTGTGGGCTGAGAGTGATTGAGGCACCCACTGGGCGCCGATACGATGGGCGGCAGTGGTCGAACCCGAACAGGTCGGTACCCGCGTCGGCGAGTTCCCCGTCGAGCTCCCCGTCTTCAGAGGTCCTTTCCGCGTGCTAGCGGAGCTCATCCTCGACAGGAAGGTCGATGTCTGCGACGTCCCGGTCGCCCGGGTGACTGAGGATTTCCTCGCCCGTGCCGAGGAGGCCGAGGGCTGGACCCTGGAGGAAGCGACCTGGTTCCTCGCGATCTGCGCGGTACTCCTCGAGCTCAAGGTCGGCCGCCTTTTCCCGACGGACCACGAGCCCGACGAGGAGGACCTCCTGGGTGCCTCTCCGGATCTCATCTTCGCGCGGAGCCTGGAGCTCGCCGCGTTCCAGAAGGTGGCGAGCATCCTCGCCGAGCGGATGGCCGAGAGTGCCCTGTACCGCGCAAGGGAGGCCGGGCCCCTGGAGGAGTTCGCGCACCTGTACCCGGACCCGATGGAGAAGGTGACGGCAGAACAGGTTGCCGAGGCGGCGGCCGCCATGCTTCGTCCCCCCACGATCGACATGTCACATGTCGCTCCGATCCGAGCGTCGGTCTCGGATGCGCTCGACATGGTCGAGCAGCAGCTCACGCGGGGTGGTGACGCTCGCTTCCGCGACCTGGTCCAGGACTGTCAGGCTCGTATCGACGTCGTGGTCCGGTTCCTCGCGCTCCTCGAGCTGCACGCGCAGGGCAGAGTCGTGCTGACACAGGCCGGAACCTTCGGCGAAATCCAGGTTCGGTGGGAGGGATGAGCATGCGAGACGAACGAACCCGTGAGCTGGAGGCCGTCCTCTTCGTGGCCGATGAGCCCATCGCTTCGAACTCGCTGGCGCAGGTCCTCGAGTCGGATCGCACGACGGTCGAGGGACTGCTCGAGGAGCTCGCGTCGGAGTACGACCGCGCCGCCTCGGGCCTCGCGCTTCGAAAGGTGGCCGGAGGATGGCGGCTCTACACCCATCCCGACACCGCCCCGGCCGTCGAGCGCTTCGTGCTTTCCTCTCGGCACAGCCGTCTGACGAAGGCCGCGCTCGAGACGCTCTCGATCGTGGCGTACAAGCAGCCCGTGACGCGGCATCAGGTTTCCGCGATCAGGGGCGTCAACACCGAGGGTGTGCTGAAGGCGCTGGTCGACCGTGGCCTGCTGACCGAAGTGGGGCACGATGAGGGGCCGGGGCGTCCCATCCTGTACGGGACCACGCCGGAGTTCCTCGAACGGCTCGGGCTCGACTCCGTTGCGGATCTGCCCTCCCTGGCGCCGCTCCTCGGCTCCGGCGACGATGATGGGGGTCGTGAAGAGTCCCAGGACGCCGGATCGGGCCCAGCCCCCCACGAGGCCGCCGAGCCCGACGGAGACTGATCCGCCGGAAGGAGAGCGGCTTCAGAAGCTGCTGGCCCGCGCGGGGCTCGGATCACGGCGCGCCTGTGAAGAGCTCATCCGAGACGGGCGGGTCACGGTGAACGGACGCCTCGCCGAGCTCGGAGCCCGCGTGGTCCCGGATCGTGACGTGGTCGAGATCGATGGCGGCAGGGTCCCGCTCGATCCCGCCCTTCGCTACTTCGCGTTGCACAAGCCGCACGGGGTGGTAACCACGGCTCGCGATCCGCAAGGCCGGCCGGATATCTCGGCGTACTACCCACCAGGGGAGCGCGTCTTTCCCGTCGGGAGGCTCGATCGAGAGAGCGAGGGGTTGCTGCTCCTGACGAACGACGGAGAGCTCGCGAACCGGCTGATGCACCCGCGATACCAGGTGGAGAAGGAGTACCTGGCCGAGGTCGAGGGCGCGCCGTCGCAGAAGGCGATCTCGCAGCTCCTTCGAGGTGTGACGCTCGACGACGGCGAGGCACGAGCACGCTCCGCCAGCCCGGTTGCCGGTTCGCGTGGTCGCTCGGCGGTTCGGGTCGTCATGACCGAGGGAAGGAAGCGAGAGGTCCGGCGGATGCTGGCGGCGGTCGGGCTTCCGGTGCGGCGGCTGATTCGGGTGCGCGTCGGCCCGATCCGACTCGGCCGTCTGCGCGCGGGTGAGGTTCGGGAGCTGGATCCGGCCGAGGTTCGGGAGCTGATGCGAACGTGAGCACGGATGTCGAGAGGATGCCCAAGCAGGGGCTTGTGGTCGCGATCGACGGGCCGGCGGGAGCAGGGAAGAGCACGCTCGCTCGAACGCTGGCCGAGGAGCTCGGTCTGCCCTACATCAACACCGGACTGATGTACCGGTCGGTCGCGTCGGCTGCTCTTCGTGAGGGTGTCGATCCCACCGACGGGGAAGGGCTCGAGCGCCTCGCGACGAAGCTGACGTTCTCCGTGGATCACGGCCGACCGCCGGGACTCCTGATCGAAGGCCGTCCCCCGGGGGAGGAGCTCGCGACCGCCGAGGTCGAGGACATCGTCTCCTCCGTGGCTCGTCACCCGGGTGTTCGCTCCGTGCTGCGTGCCGCGCAGCGAAGGCTCGGGGCGGGAGGCAGCGTGATCGAAGGGAGAGATATCGGCACGGTGGTGTTCCCCGACGCCGACGTCAAGATCTTCCTGCGTGCAGAGCCGGACGAGCGGATCTCCCGCCGGCAACGGGAGCGCGGGACCCCCGACGCGGCCCTCGGAGAGGCGCTGGAAAGGCGGGACTCCCTCGACGCCAAGACGAACCCGCTGATCCCTGCCCCCGACGCGCACCTCGTCGACACCACCGGACATGCACCGAGAGAAGTGCTCGTGCAGGTTCTCGAGCTCGTGCAAAGCGGCGCTCTGACCGGGGTCGGTGCCGAACCGATGACGTCGCCCGCACCCGCGCGTAGAGGTCCGTCGAGTGTGGCGATCGTCGGCCGGCAGAACGTGGGCAAGTCGACGCTCTTGAACCGGCTCCTCGGAAGCCGGGACGCGATCGCGCACGAGGAACCCGGCGTGACGCGCGATCGACTCGAGCGAGAGATCGAATGGGACGGCGCACGGTTCGTGGCCATCGACACCGGCGGATACATGGGCCGGCCGACAGGCATCGACGAGCTCGTCACGAGACAGGCCGACCGAGCGATGGCCGAGGCCGACGTCGTTGCGCTCGTCGTGGACGCGACCGTCGGCATTCAGGAGGAGGACGCAACGCTCGCGAGACGCCTTCGACGTGCGACGGTGCCGGTCGTTCTGGTGGCCAACAAGGTGGACTCGCACCTGCAGGAGTCGCTGGTCGGCGAGCTGTTCCGGCTCGGTCTCGGGGAACCCGTGTCGGTCTCGGCCCTTCACGGGCGGGGCGCGGGAGAACTCCTCGACCTCCTGGTTTCCCTCCTTCCGCAGCCCGACGAGCGTTCGGACGAGGACGAGGATGCTGATGCGGAGCCCGTCTTCTCCATCGTCGGCCGGCCGAATGTCGGCAAGTCCTCGTTGTTCAACCGACTGGTGGGGGAGGACCGCTCGGTCGTCTACCAGGAAGCCGGCACGACTCGCGACAGTGTTGACGCGGTCGTGGACTGGGAGGGGGGGTCGGTTCGGTTCGTCGATACGGCGGGGCTGCGTCGCCCGTCGACGACCGAAGGCGTGACGTATTACGGCTACCTGCGGACCGTGCAGGCCATCGATCGCTCCCATGTCGCGGCATTGGTCGTCTCCGCGGACGAGGGCGTCACGACGGAGGATCGGAGGATCGCCGCTCGCGTCGCGGAAGCCGGCCGCGGCCTGGTCGTCGTCGCGAACAAATGGGACCTGGTGCCCAGCGAGGACCGGGCTCAGCGCTTCATCGAGATCAAGGAGCGCGTGGAGGTCTTCCCCGCCGTTCCCGTGTTGCGGACCTCGGCCAAGACGGGCATGGGCGTCGGCAAGGTGCAGGCAGTGCTGCTTGGCACGCAGCAGGCGTGGGCGAAACGGGTGTCGACCTCGGAGGTCAACCGTGCGATCGAGCAGGCGCAGAACGCCACGCCGCCGCCTCGACAGACCGGCAAGATCAGGTACGCGGCTCAGGTCGGGAGCGGACCGCCGAGGTTCGTGCTGTTCAGCTCGGGTCCGATCCCAACGGCCTATTCACGTTTCCTGGAGCACCGGCTACGAGAGGCATTCGAGCTGACCGGCGTCCCGATCCGCTTCACGTTCCGCCGGCGCCGGCGTCGCTGACGATACAATCGGCTCTTCGGGCCGTGGCGCAGCTTGGCAGCGCGCTTGACTGGGGGTCAAGAGGTCGGGAGTTCAAATCTCCCCGGCCCGACAACGTTCGCTCGCTGACGCACGCTTCTCTTGGTCTCACGACCGCCCGATTCCTCTCGGATCTCCGATAACTAGTCAATTCGGACCAGTCCGAATTAGCCCGACATGACTATTGCTACGGAGAGTATTCCACCCTACTCTGACACTCTGCGTGTTCAAGGAACGAGGTGACGATCACGGCTCGGCCGATCGTGAGCGGAACCTCGTTGGTGAAAGTTCAGGGAGAGGGGTGGAGAGAATGATCAGGAAGTACTCGTGGAGGACGGCGCTCACGGTGGCAGTGAGTGCGGTTTTGGTGGTGGGGGGCTCGCTTGCGGCGCTCGCCACGCCGGGGAACCCCGGAAACAGCAACGGGAACCCGGGCAACAGCCAGGTCAGCAACGGGAACCCCGGAAACAGCAACGGGAACCCCGGCAACAGCCAGGTTAGCAACGGGAACCCTGGCAACAGCAGCGGGAACAGCGCGGTGGCGGGCGTCAGCACGACTCCCGGGAACAGCGCGGTTCACGGCAACTGTGGCAACAACAACGCTGGAGCCGGGCTTGGTAACGGCAACGGCAACAGCTGTGACGACGGGACCGATGACAAAGACAAGGACAAGGGTGACTGCCCGGAGCAGGCCGGTCCCAAGGGCCACGACAACGGCAAGCACAAGGGTCACGACAAGGACAAGGCGCAGGGCAAGGCCTGTGGTCATCAGGATGACGACGACG
>CAZKFH010000023.1:0-32200 GCA_964551945.1 uncultured Actinomycetes bacterium
GTACGGGCCGAAGGGCATCTGCTGCTTCCGGCTGACTCGGAACAGAGCCATGGCGGCTACCGCTCCCAGACCACCGGCCAGGATCGCCATTCCAGCCGCAACCGCCACGTGGGAGAGGCCGAGAGCCCCCAGGACGAGCCCGATCAGCGCGGCGAGCTTCACGTCACCCATCCCCATGCCGCCGGGCACCACCAGGGCCACGATGAGGAGCGGCAGCGAATAGGCGAGCAGACCGATCAGGGAGGAGACGAGGCTCACTCCCCCATCGAGGAGGTCACCCACCCCGATCGCCATCGCGAACATGGCGAGCGATGGATAGACGATCCTGTTCGGCACGATCCGGTGACGTGCGTCGATCAGTGCGACCGAGAGCAGCACGGCCAGGAACACGGCCGCTCCGATGGCCAAGGGAAGAGACTCGAAGACGGCGGCAGCCGTCACGAAGAGCGCCGCGGTCAGTGCCTCGGTCAATGGGTATTCGGGGGAGATGCGGATCCCGCACGCTCGGCACCGGCCCCGGAGCAACAGCCATGAGAGAACAGGGATGTTGTCGATGGCGCGGATCTCCTTGCCGCAACCGGGGCACTTGGACCGCCCGCTCGCGATCCCCTCGTGGCGAGGGATGCGATGAACGACCACGGTCAGGAAGGATCCGATCAACAAGCCGAAGACCCCGAACGCGAGCAGCAGCATGGACGGTGATGCTATTGGACGTGGCCGCGCGCCGCTGGCGCCGGCTGGATGACCGGGCTAGTCGACGACCTCGCGCTTGTACACCACGTCCTGCTTGAAGCCCCCGGCGCCCGTTCCCGGCACGGTGAGACGACTGTACTGGAACTGGGATGTGTGATGGAAGTTGATCGATCCGCTGAGGATCTGTCCCTGCGTGATAGCGGTATTCGAGTGCAGGTTGGTCGTGCACGTCGACGGCGTGTAGAGGAGCGTGGGCAAGCCCGCGCCGAACCCGCTGTTCGTGTTCATCGTGATGTTGCACGGGGCCGTTCCGGACAGGCCCGCCATCAAGAAGACGTTGTACGTCTGCCCCGAGGTCGGAGCGAACCGCGCATTCGTGTTCAACGTCACGGGGCCGTCGCTGATGATTGCGAGGTTGCCCCTGACGGTGTAGCTGTTGTTAGTGAAGGTCAGCGTACATGTTGCTCCCGTCGCGAGGATCCGCACGAGGAGGGGGCCGCTGGCCCAGGTGGAGCGGATGTACGTCTCGGCGCTGGTACACGCCGACGCGCCGCTGAACGACTGCACGTTTGTGAAGCCGTCGGCCGCCCAGTCGGCCTGGTCATACGTGAACGTCGGGTACGGCCGCGTTGGCGGCGCCGCCACATTGGTCTGGTTCTGAGCACGGGTCCCGTCCACGATGCCCCCGGTGACGCTTCCCGATGCGGTCGCGTTCCCGTAGATGTGCGAGTTATTGGCCATGGTGATCGCCGAGGTGGGTGCCGGCGTCAGGTCCCCGGCAGTCGCTGAACCCTTGATGCTCGCGCCCGCAGCCATGGTGATCCCGCCCTTGGTCGAGACATCCTTCTTGACCTCGGATCCGCTCGACATCGTCACGGAGCCCTGGGCGAAGATCTTCCCGTACAGGGTCGAGTTCGACGCGAGCGTGATGTTGCCGTTCGTGTACACGTCCGCGTCGCTGAAGTCGCTGCCTCCGATCGTCGCGTTCGAGGTGAAGGTCACCGAAGAGTCCGCAATGATCGCACCGGCGTTGTCGAACGTCCCCCCGGTTGAGACCGTGAGCTCCGCGAAGGCCTCCATCGTTCGCGAAGAAGACGCAGGCCCCGAGGTACCAACCGAGTGCAGTCGGACGAAGCTCGGAGCGTACGGATAGGGACATGGGAGCGGAAGGCCAACTTCTCCGGCTAGATCAACGTCGTAGAAGAGTGGCGTCACCGTGAAGCCGCCGGGGGATCCCTGCATGGTGCCCGTGATGGAGCACTCAGGGGCCAAACCGTCCGTTTCCGCAAGAGCGGAGAAGTAGTAGTCGATCCCGGCTTCGGCGGCGGCGATCGACTGGACGTGCCGCCGGTCGTACGCGCTTCCCTCGCTGTTATGCACGGCGAGCTGAACGACCGTGGTGCCGAGCACGACAACGATCGCCGACGTCATGACCGCCGTGATGATCGCGAAGCCCTCTTCGTTCGTCTGGAGTCTGGACAGCATGGTCGTCACCTCAGCTAGTGGGAATCGGAGAACAAGGGTCTCCTGTTCCGGCGTTTCGGATGGCGATCGAGGTATCCATCCGCACGGTTCGCGGGGGATCTTTGGAGCCGAACCGAGAGTTCATCATCAGCGTGATGTCGAGCACTTTGCTGTCTTCGTTCGGAAGGCTGAAGGCTGGCAGGTTGACCGAAGGCTCTCGGTTGACCACCCCTTCGGCGACCATGCGCCATCCGTTAAGGTCCTCGGTCGCACCAACCTCCCAGGCTCGGCGGAAGAGCTGCTGATCGTCGATCACCCACTGAACGCAGTGTTGGCCGTCGCCACCGTAGGTCGCCTGACGAGTATCTGCGTTCACCTGGGTGTACACACGGACACTGAAGGTCGGCTGGCAGTCGAGGCCGGCGCAGGTGGCAGCGGGCTCGCTGGCGGGATCGTACAGAACGTTCCCCGAGCGGATCTCGCGATCCATCTGCTCAAGAGCCAGCCGGGCCTGATCGTTGATCTCGCTTCGCGCCTGCTGGCGGATCACACCTTTCTGGACGGACAGGAGCACCGTGGTGAAGATGGTGACAACGACGATCATGAGCGAGACGGAGACCATCAGCTCCACGAGCGTCATGCCGCGCTGATCCCGGACGACCGTATGAAGACGCCTCTTGAGCGCAGCGATCATCACGGCGCGTACCTCGCGGTCGCCGTCAGCGTCCCCAGGTCGACCGAGAGCGTGAGGTCGGCAATCACGTCGCCGGTAGAAACGAAAGTTGTCTTGTAGGTGAACATGCCGGACACGGGAGAGCCGAGCGTCGCACGGGCCTCGTTCCGGGTATCGATCGGGTCTGTGACAGCGGGCACCTGGCTGGTGAACGACGGCGAGGATGCCAGTGAGCCCGAGATCTCGATCCGGTAGCCCCCGGACGTGAAGTCGACAGCGGTCAACGGGATCGCGCCGCCGGCAGCGGGGGGGGCCATCGATGAGTACCCCGTGCCGTTCCAGTAAGAGATCGTCCCGGCGGAGGTGAAGCTCGGTGCCCCGGAGCCGATGCCGGCCTCCGCGGAGACCGAGGATGCACTAGTGCCCGCGTCGTACTTGAGCCAGTAGCCCAGCCATCCGGCCGGACTGCCTCCGATGAAGATCGGGAGCGGCGCGAACGTGTGCGTGCCGGGGTATCGGACGACGGTCTCCCTCACGGCGCCCACGCCGCCGCCGCCGGCCGTGCGCCGGCCCCAGACGTAGGAGGTGGAGCCCGGCGCCGTAGACGGCGAGAACCTGTAGATTCTGGCCATCGCGCTCTCCGAACCCGTTTCGCCAACCTTCAAGCTGAGATGCGGGGGGCCCTCCGTCGAGTAGTCTTCCTGCGCGTAGGTACATGCCCGGCTGTCGATCTGGGTCGGGGTACCGCACGGCGTGCCGGCGCTCGCCGCGGTGGTGCTTGCGGTCGAGCCGGTCTCGGTTCCGGCACTACCCTCCTCCCCGCTGCCGACGGTCACGTACGCCATGCCCAGCTGGAGTGAATACCAGTAAGGGTCCGGGTTCGCGTCACTCGAGTACCCGATCCGAGACGTGAGGCCGTTGACCTTGGCGGTCGTCCACGCGCCTCCGCCGGACGTGGCGACGAGGGCATGGTAGATAGCGTTGTTGTTGACCACATGATCCCCGTTGTTCACGGTGGTTACCTGCGACCCCTCGAGAACATCGGTTCTCCCGTGCGTCGTCGCGTTGCCGGACTTGCTGAGGTGCGCGAGGGCTCTCACGCCGAGGATGCAGTTCTCGGTGGTGTTCTGGAAGCCGACCTCAACGTATCCGGTTGTGTCGTTGCTTACCTGCTTGATGACGTCGACTACAGAGTTCATCGGAACATCGTCCAACCACGTCCACGAGCTCGTCTTGATGGGTTGGTTGTTGCCTTCGAGGATGGCTCCACTTGCGAAGGACCACGAGGGGACCTCGTTCGGCAGGAGCGCCTCGACTCGAAGATCGGGCAGCGGATAATCGGCCGCTAAGACCGAGAAGGCCATGTCGTCGTAGTTGGCGGTGAACCCCGCCGTGTTGTTGGTCGCGCCCAGCCAGAGCGATGTAGCGCGCGTCTCCGTCCCGGAGGGCGCCGCGGTCGAGGGCTGCGTCACGCCGTCGATCTTCCACTCCATCGAATCGGGGCTGGTGTCCCCGTTGAAGAAGAGGTCCACGACGTACCACGTTCCCGCCGAGACCGTCATCGTGGATTCCACGACACCCGTCCTGGTCCCCGTGAGCGAGGGTGTCTGCGACGCCTTGAACCTGTTGGTGCTCGCGTTGTAGCCGAACTCCATATAGGTGTTCGGGCTGCCGATGCCGCTGATGTACGCGAACCCCGGGACATTGGCCGTCGGGAGCGACGCGAGCCTGATCGCGAAGTGGGCGACGAACACGTTGGGGAATGGGCTCACCGACTGGCCCTTACCGGTAGCCGTGCCGCCGGCCGTTTGCGCGACCTGGAGGGAATAGGCTCCCGTCCGCTTGATCGCGGAATCCGCGGTCGCGACCCCACCGGTCGAGCCGAACTCGCCGAACACGGATGCGGCGGTTCCGCTTTCCATCCCACTCAGCCACTTGATGGTTGGAGTCGGGCACGGCGCGGCGCCACTGCCCGAGGCGGCCTCGGCCTCGATGGAGTTGCCTCCTCCCGAGATCTCGGCCGTCACCGTGGACTGCATCAAGCTCGAGGGAGCGCTGCTGGTCGTCGGCGTCGTCGCCGGGTCATTGTCCGCGATGGCCTCGGCGGTGTCTCCCCCGGCGAGGGTCTCGACGCCGCTCACCACCTTGCTCGCTCCGGTCAGGACCACCTTGCTCTCCGTCCTTGTGAGGGCTTGCTCCTGCAGGCTCGATTCGAGCCCGTAGAGGTTCACCGTCATCGAATCCCAGGAGGGAAGCCCCTGCAGGCCCGTCCCGCCGACGACTCCCGGGTTTGGGGTCATCGTCACAGGGGCTCGCCCGATGCTGCCCGTCCCGTAGAAGAACGGGGAGGTTCCCCCGCCGGTCGCGGCGTCGGTCGTGCCCTCCGGCGTGTAGAGAAGGCTCTGGGTCGTCACGAAGTTGTTCAGTCCGCTCCGCTGGGCAGGGGTCCAGGTCACGTGGGCGGTGACGCGGAACGCCCCCGCGGAGGGAACGAGCTTCGCCTCGGTCACATAGACGGAGGCGGTAAAGGTCGTGGTGCGACCATCCAAGACCGCGAAGGGTCTGCTGTGAGGCATCAGCGGCACATCGTCGGGAGGATTCTCCGAATGGACGATCTTCTCCGCGTCGGGGTTCGAAGACGGGCATTCCAGGTAGTAGGCCCCCTCGGGGCAGGTCAAGATGATGTTCGAGTCTCCGGCCAGATCGCTCGTCTGGAGTCCCTGGCCGACGCGAGCATAGGTAAGGCCACGGACCTGCTCGAGGACCTGGTTCGCAATCTGGTTCGCCTGCTGACGCTGGCGAGACATGGCGATGTCCGTGAAGCCGATCGCCGCCGTCCGGGCGAGGACGAGCAGGGACACGAACAGGACCCCGAGGGCAACGACGGTCTCGATCAGGCTGAAGCCACCTTCTGACCGCCGCAGGCGGTGCAGGGTGCGCGCGAAGAAGCTCATGTTCATTACTTGGATGTATCGGCCCCTCTGAAGCGCGCCTTGAGGAAGGCCCGCATCAGATGGTCTGGAAATGCAGAAGGGCGGCCCGAGGGCCGCCCTTCTGCTTGGTACTGGTTTCCTTAGACCGCAAGGGCCGCCGCGCATGTAACCGCGGTGGGCTCTGCAGCTGTCGGGCCCCTGACAGACGACACTCCATTGTCGTCCATCGAGCAGAACCAGTCATCAGACGCGCTCTGCTTGGTCAGCACGACGTCGTCGACGGTGCTGACGACGATGCCGACGGCAGTCTTGCTTCCCGCCGCTGCGAAGTCCAGCGAGGGCTCGATGTCCTCCGCCGTGCCCCCATCGGCGCCTGCGACTGCACCTGTTTCGAAACCAACGAAGGTCTCGCCATCAGTGTAGTACGCCTTTGCCGCCGTCAGGCCGTTCCGAAGGTCAGACTGCGCCGAGCGGTCTTGCGCGCGGCTCCGAAGACCGAGGAACGTCGGGATGGCGATTGCGATCAGGATAGCGATGATCAGGACCACGACCATGAGTTCGATGAGCGTGAAACCGTCTTGGTCCTTCATCTCGCGAATTCTCTTCAGCATTTCGAATCACCTCCTTCTTGTCGCCGAAGTTCTTGTCTCCCCTTCTATCGACCCCGGCGTGCGGTTCCTTGAGCGCCGGACCCCAGAGTTTTTCGAAACTTTTTCGGCATCGAAATGGCCGAGGGTCCCCCGGTTGGGGGACCCTCGTGGCCACAGCTTTCTCAGGCTTGTTACTTGATCAGGTTGATGATGTTGAACAGCGGCATGTAGAGGCAGATGACGATCGTTCCGACCGCTCCACCCACGACCGCGATCATCACGGGCTCGATCAGCGACGTGAGGGACTCGACCGCTGCGGCGACCTCCTCGTCGTAGAAGTCGGCGATCTTCTCGAGCATCGTGTCGAGAGCACCCGTCTCCTCCCCGACCGCGATCATCTGCACCACCATCGGCGGGAAGACATCGTGACGGGCCAATGGTGTGGCCAGGCTCTCACCCTCCTTGACGGAGGACTGCACGTCCTTCACCGCTTCCGCGATCACCGCGTTGTTCACGGTGTCGGCGACGATGTCTAGCGCTTGAAGGATCGGGACACCGGAGCGATTCAGCACGCTCAGGGTCCGGGAGAAACGCGACAGCGCGGCCTTGTGGAAGAGGGTGCCGAAGATCGGCATCTTCAGCAGGATCCTGTCGAAGCTGAGGCGTCCCTTGTCGGAAGCCTTCCACCGACGGAACAGGAACGCCAGGCCGACGGAGATGGCCACGAACACGAGGAAGAACTTCCGGAGCGCTTCCGAGACTGCCAGCAGGATCCTGGTTGGAAGCGGGAGCTGACCGCCCAGGCTCGAGTACAGATCCTTGAAGGTCGGGACCACGAACAGCAGCATCGCGGCCAGGATCAACGTCACGAGGATCAGGACCACCACCGGGTAGGTCATCGCGGACTTGATCTTGTGCCGCAGCGAGACCTCGTTCTCGATCGTGTCGGCGAGCCGCACCATCACCTGGTCGAGGTTTCCCGACGTCTCGCCGGCCCTGACCATCGCGATGTAGAGCCGCGAGAAGGAGCGCGGGTGCTTGGCGAGCGCCGTCGAGAGCGAGGACCCCTTCTCCACGTCGAGCCGCATCTCGCTGACGACCCGCTTCAGCTCCTTGGCCTCGCTCTGCTCCTCCAGGATCGCGAGCGTCCGCAAGAGCGGGAGACCCGAGTTGATCATGGTGGCGAACTGCCGCGAGAAGATCGCGAGCTCCTTGAGCTTCACCTTGGGCTTCAGGAGATGGAACTCCCGCTGCAGTCCCGAGCTCTTCTTCGAGACGTCCAGGGGGATGTACTTCATCTCCCTCAGCTTGGACAGCACCAGGTCGGGACTCTCGCCGGCGATCTCGCCGGTGATGAGCGTCCCGTGTCTGTCTCGGACCTTGTAGGTGTACGTCTCAACCATGGTTCAGCCCGCCTCCCGTCATCACGGTCGACATCGGCGTGGCCGGCGGGCCGCTTGAGGCGGCTCGGCCGAGCATGCGGTTGAGCTCCTCGATGCTGTGGCAGTTATTGGCGGCGATCTCGTACGTGATGAGGCCCTTACGGACCAGATCGACCAGGGCTTGATCCATGCTCTGCATGCCGTACTTTCCGCCGGCCTGCATGGCCGTGTAGATCTGGTGGACCTTGCCCTCCCGGATGAGGTTCCTGACCGCCGGCGTGGCCACCAGGATCTCCGCGGCGGCAACTCGCCCCCGCTTGTCCGCACGAGGCAGCAGGGTCTGTGTCACGACGCCCTGAAGGCTGGAAGCCAGCTGGACCCGGACCTGCTGCTGCTGGAACGGAGGGAACACGTCGATGATACGGTCGATCGTCTGCGGTGCGTCCTGGGTGTGGAGGGTCGCGAAAACCAGGTGACCGGTCTCGGCCGCCGTCAGGGCGGTGGAGATGGTCTCGAGGTCACGCATCTCCCCGACCAGGATGACGTCGGGGTCCTGCCGCAGAACATGCTTGAGGGCGGCCGTGAACGAATGCGTGTCGTGGCCAACCTCGCGCTGGTTGACGATCGAGGTCTTGTGGCGATGCAGGAACTCGATCGGATCCTCCACCGTCATGATGTGGACGCCCTTCTCCCGATTGACCACGTCCACCAGGGAGGCCAGGGTGGTCGACTTTCCCGACCCCGTGGGGCCGGTCACCAGCACGAGGCCACGGGGCAACCGAGCGAAGTCTTCGACCTGCCGCGGCAGAGCGAGCTCGTCGATCGTCCTGATCTCGAACGGGATCATCCGGAACGCAGCGCCCACGGCGTCACGTTGGAAGTACACGTTCACGCGGAACCGAGCCTTGCCCGGCAGCGAGTAGGAGATGTCGAGCTCCAGATCCTGCTCCAGCCGCTCCCGCTGCTTCTGCGTGAGGATCGCGTAGATCATCCTCTGCAGCTGCTCCTGGGTCATCACCGGGTACTGCTCCAGGCGGATGAGCGCTCCGTTGACCCTGATGATCGGGTGTGACCCCGTCGTGACATGCAGGTCGCTGGCTCCGCGCTCGATCGTTTGATCGAGGAGCTCGGGGACGCCGACCTCCGCGGTAGAAGGTTCCTGGTCAGGCGCTTGCGTCGGATTCATCTACACCACCACCCTGAAGATCTCGTCGAGGGAGGTCTCGCCGAGCCGGGCCTTCCTCAGGCCGTCCTCGCGCAGCGTCGCCATCCCTTCCTCTATCGCCGTGTGGCGGATGTCCTCCGCCGACCGGCGCTCGGCTGTCATGCGCTCGATCTGCTCGCTCATCGGCATGACCTCGTACAGTCCCATCCGTCCCCGGAAACCAGTCTTGCCGCATCGCGAGCAGCCACCGGGCCGGTGCAGGGCTTCGATCTCTCCCCATTGCTCCTCGGGGAACTTCGCCGCCTCCAGCTCCGCTGTGGACGGCCGGTACGTCTCCTTGCAGTGGTCACACAGGCGCCGAGCGAGGCGCTGGGCCACGATGCAGTCCAGTGCGGAGGACACGAGATAGGGCTCGACATCCATCTCCACGAGACGCGTGATCGCGGACGCCGCGTCGTTCGTGTGCAGCGTCGAAAGCACGAGGTGACCCGTGAGGGCCGCCTCCATCGCGATCAGGGCGGTCTCCCGGTCCCGGATCTCTCCGATAAGCACGACGTCGGGGTCGGCACGGAGGATGGAACGCATGGACGTCGCGAACGTGAGGCCCGCTTTCGTGTTCACCTGCATCTGGTTGATCCCGGAGAGGCGATACTCGACCGGGTCCTCGACCGTGATGATGTTCCGGTCGGGAGAATTGATTATGTTCAGGGTTGCGTAGAGGGTCGTCGACTTCCCCGATCCGGTTGGGCCGGTCACGAGGATCGTCCCGTATGGCTTCTTGTAGGCCTTCGCGTATGACTCGTAGGAGCTCTCGGAGAATCCCAGGTCCTCGAGCTTGAGGAGCACGGAGGTCTTGTCCAGGATCCTGAGCACGATCTTCTCTCCGTAGACGGTCGGAAGGGTCGCCACACGGAGGTCGATGGCCTTGCCGCCGACCATGAGGCCGACGCGCCCGTCCTGGGGCACGCGGCGCTCGGCGATGTTGATGTCCGCCATGATCTTGAGACGCGAGATGAGCCCGGCCTGGATGTTCTTGGGCGAGCGCATGACCTCGTGGAGCACGCCGTCGATCCGGTAGCGGATGCGGACATCGCGCTCGGCCGGCTCGATGTGGATGTCCGAGGCGCGGTCGGTCACGGCCTGGTTGATCAGCATGTTGACGAGCTTGACGATCGGGGCGTCCTCAACGGCCGCGCCCATCTCCTCGAGCTCCTTGGAGCCGTCGTCGAGCTCCGCGGAGGCCTCGGTTGCCATCTCCTCCACCGACTGCTCGAAGTGGCCGTACTTGCGGACCGCCGCCTCGATGTCGCCCGCCGTCGCCACGACGGGCTTGACCTCCATCCCCGTGATGGTGCGGATGTCGTCGAGCGCGAAGACGTTGGCGGGATCGGACATCGCTACGATCAGGCGCTCGCCGTCGAAGCCGATCGGCAGCGCGCGGTAGCGCTTGGCGACCTGCTCGCTGATCAGCGACGCGGCCTGGGGATCGATCTGATACTCGTTGAGGTCGACGAACTCCAGCCCGATCTGCCGGGCGAGCACCGCGACCAGGTCCGGCTCCTTCACCAACCCGAGGTCGATCAGCACGCGGCCCAGCGAGCGGCCGACCCGCTCCTGCTCCGCGGCGGCCTTCTCCAGCTGGTCGCTCGTGATCAGGCCTTCGTCGACCAGGACCTCGCCGAATTCTTTGGTGTCGGGCATCTATGAATCTCCGTCAATCAGGAGGCGGGAGAACTCTCGAGCAAGCGCCACACGGTCGACATTCCCTGTCTTGGCGGGCGGGGCCGTTCGAGGAGCGGGAGGGGTCGGAGCGGGTGGGGTCGGTTGCGCGGCGGGCGCCTGGACGGATTCCGAGCGGACCTGCCCGCTCGCCGCGGAGAGGTCCACGACCTGCGCGATCGCCATGGCGGGCTCCTTGGTGTCCAGGGAGCGGGACTCTTCGGCGGCAAGCAGCTGCGCCTCCATCCGGTCGAGGAGAAGCCCGGGCTTCGCCTCGGGCGTGGCAACCATGGCTGCGCCGTAGGCGCCTCCGGTCGCAACGACCCAGATCTCGGTTCCCATGTCCACGAAACCTCTCTGCGGATCTCCGATCCGCTGCAACGCGTCCCAGGCCTCTCGGGCCCTGGCCTCTCCATCGGCCGGGTGGGCACCCAAACTGAGCCCATCCCTCGACAGGATCAGACAGGCCCGAACACCGGCCACACCGGCCGACATGCGAGCCGCCAGATCGTTGAAGTCCATAGCGGCCATCAGGGTGAGCATCGGCGCATCCCGCGAAGGGCTTAAGGACGGCGGGAAAAGACCCCGGAGAGTGCTTTTTTGGGTCTAGGAGAGCCCGGCCTGCGCCTTCAAGTCGAGGAACTCGTCGTAGGTCTCCGCGAACTCGTGGGCGCCCGTCTCGGGGTCCACGACCACGAAGTAGAGGTAGTCCTCGTCCGCCGGATTCAGAGCGGCTTCCAGGGAAGCGAGACCGGGGCTCGCGATCGGCGTCGGCGGCAGGCCGGGGTGAAGGTACGTGTTATACGGGCTCTCGAACTCGTAGTCCTCCAAAGTGAGGAGGCGGTTCTTCTCCGGCAGCGCGTACTGGACGGTGGCATCGATCTGTAGGGCCATCCCCTCCTCGAGGCGATTGTGGATGACCGCGGATACCTTCGCGCGATCCTCCGCGGCCCTGGCCTCGCGCTCGATCAGCGATGCGGCGATGACCACCTCGTACGGAGAGAGTCCGAGCGCCTTCGCGCGGCCCCAGTCCAGGGTCGAGGCTTCCTCCTCGAACTGAGCGAGGAGCGTCGCGATCACCTGCTCGGGGTCGGCCTTGGGGTCGAACTCGTACGTCTTGGGGAACAGGAAGCCCTCGAGACTCTCGGTGCCTTCCGGGAGATAGGGCGGGAGGACGTGCTCACCGTTCGTTGCGGCCTCCACGAACGTGCCGGCCTCGAACACCAGGGTCCCGCCAACCTCCGCCGCGATCTCCTCGACCTCGAGTCCCTCCGGGATGGTCACGGTCACGGTCTCCTCGCCGAGTGGTCCTGCCCCGAGCACGGCGATTGCCTGATCGACGGTCATGTTCGTTCGCAAGTCGTACCGCCCGGCCTGGAGAGAGGCTCCGACGCCCTCGAGCCCGGCCGCCACGCGAAAGGCGAGGTCCGAGCGGACGACGCCCGCGTCTTCCAGGATGCGGCCGACATCAGAGGCGGTCGCCCCGGAGGGGATCTCGATCGCGACGGGCCGGGACGGGCCCGACGCACCCGTCGAGTAACGGTAAAACGCGAACGCCCCGCCGGCCAGGACAACCAGGACGAGCAGGAACGCGAGCAAGCCTCGGCCGGCGCTCCCCCGAGCGCGATGCGCCCCCATGGGAGCGGAAGGATAGCAAGCGTAGTGGGCTCAGCGACCGGCGGTTTTGGCGAGGTACGTCTCGAGGATCAGGGTCGCCGCCGACTGATCCACTACTCCGCGACGGCGCTTGGCATCGAGCCCGGCAGCCTTCAGACCGCGCTCGGCCTCGGTCGTCGAGAGACGCTCGTCCTGAAGGTGGATCGGGACTTTGAGAAGGAGCCGGAGGCCCTCCGCGAATTCCTCGGACTTTCGCGCCGCCTCGCCGGCCTCGCCCGACAGGCTCAAGGGGTGACCGACCACGACCTCGACGGCCTCCGTCTCTTTCACCAGGCGTGCGACGGCCTTGAGGTCGTCCACGCCGCCCGCCGCCCGGATCGTGCCGGCGGGGAGAGCCATCCGGCGCTCGGGGTCGGAAATCGACACGCCGATCCTGGCCTCGCCGAGGTCCAGGCCCAGGACTCGGCCCTGCGGCTCAACCACCGATCAGTGAGGCCAGACGGTCCGGGATCAATGCGAGCGCCTCGGACAACGCCGCCGCCTTGCCGCCACCCGCGAAGGCGAGATTCGGCTTGCCCCCGGCTCCGCCGCCCACCGCTGCCGCGGCGGGCTCGAGCAGCGCGGGCGCCGTCACGCCCTTGCCGACGAGGGTCGAGGTGCAGGCGGCGACCAGGGTCGCCTTCCCCCCCGCGGCGCTGCCCAGCACCGCGGCACCGTGACCTTCCTTCTCCAGGCGATCCCGAAGCTTGATCGCGAGCTCTCGCAACGCCCCCGCGTCCTCGCCACCAAGGTCCGCGGTCACGAGCTTCACCCCGGCCACATCTCGTGCGGCGGCAACCAGCTCCTCGACCCGGCCCGCGCGTTCCTGGGCCTTGACCGATCCGAGAGCCGCCTCCAGCTCCTTGATCCGCGCGATCGCTCTCCGCGCCCGCTCGGGAGCCTGCCGAGCCTCCCCTCCGCCCAGGACCGAGGAGACCTCCTCCAGCAGGCGCCGTTCGCGATGCACGTGCTCGAGGGCGTCGGGACCGACCAGCGCCTCGATGCGGCGCAGTCCCGAGCCGATGCTCTGCTCGGAGGTGACCAGCGCCAGCGCGACGCGGCCCGTGTGGGGAACGTGCGTCCCTCCACAGAGCTCGGTCGAGTAGTCCCCAACCTCGACGACGCGGACCAGGTCGCCGTACTTCTCGCCGAATAGCGCGAGCGCACCCTGGCTGCGAGCGAACTCGAACGTGGTCTCGTATGCGCGGACCGGGGCATCCTCCGCGAGCCGGGTATTCGCGACACCCTCGACCTCCTCCAGCCGGTCGCGGGACAGCGCCTCGAAGTGCGTGAAGTCGAAACGGAGCCGGCCGGGCGCGACCAGTGACCCGGCCTGCCGCGCGTGCTCGCCCAGCAGATTGCGCAGCGTCCAATGAAGGACATGGGTGCACGTGTGCGAGCGCTCCGTGGCCGCGCGGCGATCCGCGTCGACGACGGCATCCGCGTCCTGTTGCTCCCGGATCTCGCCGGAGGTGACCCGCGCGCGGTGCACCGTGACGTCGCCGGGACCGGAGACCGTGTCCTCGACGCGGGCTTTCCCGGTCGCGGTCCGGACGATCCCCGCGTCACCAACCTGGCCGCCACCCTCGGCATAGAAGGGAGTGCGGTCGAGCAGGATCTCGATGTCCTGACCCTCGACGGCAACCTCGACACGCGCCCCGTCACGAACGATTCCGCGTATGCGACCGTCGGCCTCGAGCCGCTCATAGCCAACGAACTCCGCCGCGCCGACCTCGCGCGTGAGCTCCGCGAGCGCGGCTTCGTCGCGAGCACCCTTCGTCGCGGCACGGCCACGCTCTCGTTGCTCCGTCATGAGTCGCGTGAAGGACTCGGTGTCGACCTCCAGTCCCTGTTCCTCAGCGAGCTCTACGGTCATCTCGATCGGGAAGCCGAACGTGTCGTGATACAGGAACGCCGCCTCGCCCGGAAACCGCTTCTCCTTCGAGGTGCGGACGCGCTCGACCTCGTCCTCGAACAGGGTCAACCCTTGCCGGAGCGTCGCGCCGAAATGCTCCTCCTCGCTCGCGGCGACCTGCCGGACGAAAGCCCTGCGCTCTACCAGCTCCGGATACGCGTCGCCGAACCCTTTCACCGTCTCGTCGATCAGTGGCTCCATGACCGCATTCTCGACACCGAGCTTCCGTGCATGCATCACGACACGGCGGAGCAAGCGTCGAAGCACGTACCCCCGCCCCTCGTTCGACGGCACCACCCCGTCGGCCATCAGGAACGTGGCGGCCCGCCCGTGCTCGGCCATGATCCGGAGGGAGACGTCCTCTCCTTCGTCCTTGCCGTAGGTCCGTCCCGTCAGGGACTGCACGGTCCCGAGGATCGGCGCCATCAAGTCGGTCTCGTACACCGATGGCGTCTCCTGGAGCACGACCGCCACGCGCTCGAGCCCCGAGCCGGTGTCGACACCCTTCTTCTCGAGATCGCCCACGAGGTTGAATGCGTCGTCGCGCTCGTACTGCATGAAGACGAGGTTCCAGATCTCGAGGTAGCGCTCCTCGTCCACCGCCGGGCCGCCGTCCGCGCCGAAAGCCGGGCCCCGGTCGACGTAGATCTCCGAGCAGGGGCCGCACGGCCCGGCCACGCCCATGTCCCAGAAGTTGTCGGCCTGCCCTCGCCGCACGATCCGCTCGGCCGGCAGGTATTCCTTCCAGAGCTCCTCGGCCTCGGTGTCCATCTCTCCCACGCCCGAGCCGTCGTACACGGTCGCCCACAGCCGATCGGGTGCGATGCCGTATCCCTGCGTCACCAGGTCCCACGCGTGCGCGATGGCCTCTCGCTTGAAGTAGTCCCCGAAGGAGAAGTTCCCGAGCATCTCGAAGAACGTCATGTGCCGGTTGGTCCGGCCCACGTTCTCGATGTCGGTGGTCCGGAACGACTTCTGCGCGCTCGTGGCCCGCGGATACGGCGGCTGCTGCTGGCCGAGGAAGTAGGGCTTGAACTGCACCATCCCGGCGGTCGTCAGCAGGAGCGAAGGGTCATTCGGGATCAGGGAGGACGAGGGCACGATCGTGTGCCCGCGCTCCTCGAAGAAGGAGAGGAATCGACTCCGAATCTCGCTGCCGTCCACAGGGGCAGTGTACCGGCGGTCCTTCAGGCAGAGCTCAGCGCCGCGGCTCCCAGGAGAAGAACAGGAACGCGAGGACGATGCCCGCCAGTCCCCACGCGGCCACGATCAACAGGTGGCCGCCCTCGAAGCCGCTCCCCTCGGGCGCGAAGTAGCTCGCCAGCATGGCCTCGTTGAAGTGATAGATCGGGAAGACCTTCGACACCGTGACGTACCAGGCGTTCGGGTCCTGGATCGGGATGAAGATCCCGGAGAGGAACAGCAGCGGGAGGATCGAGGCATTCACGATCGCGGGCGAGGCGTCCGCGTTCGGGATCACCGCGGTGATGGCCAACCCGAGGGCGGCAAACGTCGCGGCGCCCAGAGCGATCGTCACGAGGAACGCCGGCAGCGTGCGACTCGGGATGTTCGCGTCGTAGAAGAGCGCTCCGAACGCCGCAACGATGGCGACCAGCAGGACCGTGACGAAGATCGCGTGGATGATCCTTCCGGTCAGATACGCCCATCCCGGGAGCGGAGATCCCTTGATCCGCTTCAGGACCCCCTGATCGCGTGTGAACGAGATGTTGATCGCCAGGTTCGTGTAGGTCGCCGTGATGATCGAGAACGATGCGATCGCCGCGACATAGAAAGTGGAGGTGCTCACCTCCGTGCCGGCAACGGTCACGCTGTCGTTGCCGAACAGCGCGGTGAAGATCACGAGGAACATGAGCGGGAAGGCGAACGTGAAGAAGGCGTTCGCCGGGTTCCGCCAGAAGGCCTTGTTGGACAGGCGAACTTGGTGGAACGTGAGCCCGAGGTCGCTCAACTCTCCACCCCTTCTTGATGACCCGTGATCTCGAGATAGACATCCTCGAGCGAGGGCCGACTGACCTCGAGGTCGTCGAGGCGGATCCCCCGCTCGACGGCCCAGCCGGTCAGTTCGTGAAGGGCACGCGTCGGATCGTTCGTCGTGAGCTGCACAGACCCATCGGAAACCGTTGCTCCCGCGCGGAGGCCCTCCGGCAGCTCACCGGCGCCTGTCGAGAGCCGGAACTTCAGGCGCGTCGCCGCCGTGTCGCGCCCGCCGAGCGTTGCGGGGGGACCCTGAGCCACGATTTCACCCTTGTTGATGATGGCCACCTCGTCGGCCAGACTCTGTGCCTCGTCCATGTAGTGCGTCGTCAGAAAGATGGTCTTCCCGAGCCCCCGGAGATTCCGGATCATGTCCCACGCACCCCGTCGGGCCGCGGGATCGAACCCCGTCGTCGGCTCGTCCAGGAACAGAACCTGCGGGTCCCCCGCGAGCGCGACCGCAACGTCGAGGCGCCGCTGCTGGCCTCCCGAGAGCTTGCCGACCCTCGTGTCCCTCTTCTCCTTGAGGCCGACGACATCGATAACCTCGTCGAGTGGCCTGGGGCTTGGATACGCACGTCGATACATCTCGACCGTCTCCGCGACCGTTTGGAAGAGATCCACGCTGGTCGCCTGCAAGACGATCCCGATCCGCTCCTTGAGTGCGCGCTCCCCTTTCGCAGGATCGTGGCCGAGGACGCTCACATGGCCGGACGTCCGCTTCCGGAACCCCTCGCAGATCTCCACCGTCGTGGTCTTGCCCGCGCCGTTCGGACCGAGGAACGCGAAGACGCGTCCCTGTTCAACGGTGAAGGTGATGCCGCGAACCGCCTCGACGTCGCCGTAGGACTTCTTCAGATCCTCGACGAGGATCGCGGTCACGTGTCGAGTAGCTTCCGGAGCTCGGCCTCTTTCTCGGCCGCAGCCCGGCGTGCCTCTGCAGCCGCGGCTCCGAAAAGCTTCGCCGCGTCCGCGACGACATCCCCGAGGTTCGCGCCGACCGCGGCGGGTGAGAGGCGCTGGCGTTGCCTTTTGATCCAGCGGCTGGCGTAGTAGGCACCCGCAACACCGACGGCCACCCAGAAGACGCGTCTCATGCCCCGCCCCCGAATCGCTTGGCGCCCTTCTGGAACCCGTAGGCCCAGGAGATGGCCTTGATCAGCGGGAGCGAGACGAACTGGTCGACCAGGGTGCTCACGCGTTCGACATTCTTCGTGATCGTGCCGGCCGAGACGATGATCGTGTCAGCGTGCTCCAGGTTGCGGTTCACGGTGACGACCGTGGTCCGAACGTCCCCAAGCATCGGAAGGGTTTCCTTCCGGACCCCGTCGATCATCTCTCGCGTGCTGTCCAGCACCTGGAAGAGCTTGATGGAGACGGCCGCGATCACCAGCACCAGGACGGCCCAGAAGACCGCCAGGATGAGCAGCGCCCAGTCACCCGCGGACATGTCGCTCCTTCACGAGCGCGGATTCTACAGGCGGGAGAAGCAGCCGGCCGGGCACAACGTGCCCGGCCGGCTCTGGTGCTGGTCAGCGCTCGATCAGCATCCAGGGTGCAGCTGGATGTTGCCTCCACTCAGATTCCCGGTTGCTTCTCCTTCATCCGAGTCCGAGCTGTATTCGACGGAGAACTGATCGTTCGACCCCGGCTCCCCGTTGTCGCTCACGATCAGGTCAAAGGTTCCCTCGTCCCCGTTGAGCTCCCCATCCCCGCTCATCTGACGCAGAGTCCCTCCAAGCACGACGTATTCCTCCACCTCACCAATGAACCGGTCGCCCGTCCCATGATCGCGGAACGTGAGGTGACCGCTGAACTCGGCGTCCTTGATCCCGCCGACGAAGCCGAACGTCGCCTTGAAGGTTCGCCCGGTGGGGACCATCCACCCACCCCCCGTGGTGAAGTCGGCCGTCGGGGAACAGGTCTGCGCCGCCTCGGTCAGGCCGGCCTTCGAGGTGCCCGCCTTCGCGTTGACGCCGTCGGCCGACAGGTGCAGGGCGGTCACCCAGATCGACTTCATCGTGCCGCTCGTCGAGCTCGACTGCTCGTTGATGACGAGCGAACCACCGGCCAGGGGGATGGTCTGGTTCGGGTCGCCCGTGACGATCACCGGAAGCCCGTTCAGGAGCAAGCCGTCGACATGCGATTGCGCCCCGAGGATGACCCATCCGCCCTCGTTGTCCGCGTTGGCGCGAGACATCACGAAATCGGCCGTAACCGTGTAGGGCCCTGCCTCGAGCGTGACTCCTCCGATCGACGCCTCCGAGTGCGTGAAGTCGCCGATCCCGATCGTGCTGGCGTGGAGCGTGTCGACGCTGGCCACACCGGGGATCCCTGCCGACTCCTCCGACGCGTCGAGGTTTCCTCCAGAGCTGGGGAGCTCTCCCGTGTCTGCAAACGAGACCGGCGCCCCTGAAGCGGTCACCCTCAGCGCTGTCGCCCGGCCGGTGTACTCCTCCCCCGTCGCCATGGCCGGACCGGCAGTTCCCCAACCGACGACGCTGGCGAAGATCGCCATCGCCGCATATACCGCGACTCTCTTCCCACGCATGCAGACCTCCTTGTCCGCTAGCCGCGTGGGCGTTTCGCGGCGCCGTCGATGGAGACGGAGCGTAGGGGTTGAGGGGCCATCGCAGCAATAGTTACTTCGGGCTATTTCTTGTAGTCATTTCGAGCTATTCGTTGTCGGGAAAAGCCTCTCTTTCCCAGGCAAAATTACCTAGGGAAAGCCCTAGGTGGGGTCGCTGACTAGGCTGGGGAGTGACTAGTCCGTCGTCCGATTCGTCCGGATGAGTGACTACTTCAGGCGCAGCAGGTGACTAGTCCGCCTCGGGCGGGCTGTCGCTCGTAGGGGGATCGGTTCTTACTGCCGTCTCCTCTCCCTGTCCGGACGGCTCGTAGTAGCGCTTGCCCTCGAACGTCGCCGGTCGGTACTCCTGCTCGACCCAGTTCCCGGGATGGTCGTGCGGGTATTCGTAGCCCTTGCCGTGTCCGAGCTTGCTTGCCGCCGGGAAGCTCGTGTCGCGGAGGTGAAGCGGGACGGGCTCCGCGGACGCTGCGTCGGCCACCGCGCGGCCGATCGCGGTGATGACGCTGTTCGACTTCGGCGCGCGGGCGAGATAGATCACGGCATGCGCCAAGTTGATGCGCGCTTCCGGAAGCCCGACGTACTCGACCGCGTGAGCCGCCGCGGTGGCCACCAGCAACGCGCGCGGGTCGGCCATGCCGATGTCCTCGGAGGCGTGCACGACCATGCGTCGGGCGATGTACCGGGCGTCCTCCCCCGCCTCCAGCATGCGAGCGAGCCAGAACAGCGCCGCATCCGCGTCCGAGCCGCGGATCGACTTGATGAATGCCGAGACCACGTCGTAATGAGCGTCGCCCTGGCGGTCGTAGACGATCGCCTTCTGCTGGATGGATGACTCGGCGAGCTGGAGGTCCACCTCCTTGCGCCCCGCCGCCGCCGCGGCCATGACGGCGGCCTCAAGACCGGTGAGCGCGATCCGGGCGTCCCCACCGGCAACGGTCACGAGGTGGTCGAGGGCGTCCTGCTGAACCTCGATCCCCTGCGAGCCGAGCCCTCGCTCCTGGTCGGCCGCGGCCCGCCCCAGCAGCGTTCGCAGATCAGCTTCCTCCAGCGGCTCGAGTCGCAGCAGGATGCAGCGAGACAGCAGCGGCGTGACGAGTGAGAAGTATGGGTTCTCGGTCGTGGCTCCGATGAGCGTGATGACCCCGCTCTCGACCGCCGGGAGCAGTACGTCCTGTTGCGACTTGCTCCAGCGGTGGACCTCGTCGACGAACAGGACCGTCCCGAGCATCGAGTCCTTCGCCTTCTGCATCACCTTGCGCGCGTCCGCCACGCCGGAGGAAACGGCGGAGAGCTCGACGATCTCGCTGCCGCTCTCCGCTGCCAGGAGATGGGCGAGCGTCGTCTTCCCCGTGCCCGCCGGTCCCCAGAGGATCACGGAGGGAAGGTGGCCGGAACGCACGAGTTCGGTCAGCGGCTTGCCCTCCCCGACCAGGTGCTGCTGGCCGACGAGCTCCTCGAACGTGCGCGGCCGCATCCGGGCCGCGAGAGGCTCCGTCACTTCCCCTCACCCTGCTCGGGCCAGCGAGCGTAGGAGCCGACAACCTGGACCCGTCCCGCCGTGCCTTCCAGCTCGGCGAGGGCATCCGTCAGGGCCGGATCATCGATCCCCGCCTGCACGTCGATGTAGAACCAGTACTCCCAGGGCCGGTCCCCGATCGGCCGGGACTCGAGCTTGGACATGTTGAGGCCGCGATCTGCGAACGGACGGAGGCTTCGGTAGAGGGACCCGGGCTCGTGCCGGAGCTCGAGCAGGAGCGAGGTCTTGTCTGCGGTGCCGAGGGGCCGAGCTTCCCGCGCGATGGCGGCGAATCGGGTCTGGTTCTGTGGGCTCGTCTGGATCCGGCGAGCCAGCACGTCCAGGCCGTAGATCGCGGCAGCCTGTTCCGACGCGATCGCCGCCTCCCCTTCTCGCCGTTCCTCGGCGATCCGCTTCGCCGCTCCCGCCGTGTCGTAGACCGGTATGGGCTCCGCTTCGAGGGTCGCGATGAACTCGTCACATTGAGCGAGCGCCTGCGGGTGCGAGGCCACGCTCTTGATGTCCTCCACGCGGGTGCCGGGCAAGGCCAGTAGGGCGTGGTTCACCGCGACGACGACCTCACCGACGACGAAGGCGTTCCCGGCGGAAAGGAGGTCGTACGTCTCGTTGATCGAGCCTGCCAAAGAGTTCTCGAGGGGGACCACTCCGTGTTGGACCTCTCCGCGCTCGAGCCTCTCGAACACCTGGCGCAGCGTTCGGATCGGCACGGCCTCGGCCGAGGGGAACAGGGTTTGCACGGCCTGCTCCGAGAACGCTCCCGGCTCCCCCTGATACCCGACCGGAGGACGGGAAGGGCTCACGAGTCTTTCTTCGGAGGCGGCTTCTGGCGCAGCTGGAGGCCGAGATCCCGGAGCTGGATGTCGTCGACCTCGGCCGGGGCCCCGGTGAGCAGGTCGGCTCCGGACTGCGTCTTCGGGAAGGCGATGACCTCGCGGATGTTGTCGCGTCCGGCCAGGACCATCGAGAGACGGTCGAGGCCGAACGCGATGCCCCCGTGCGGTGGCACGCCGTAGCGGAACGCCTCGAGCAGGAAGCCGAAACGCGCCTCCGCCTCCTCCGCGGAGAAGCCGAGTGCCTCGAACACCTTGCGCTGGACGTCCGGGCGATGGATCCGGATGCTTCCGCCGCCGAGCTCCCAGCCGTTCAGGACGACGTCGTACGCGCGGGCCGTCGCGGTCTCGGGTCGCAGGTCGTCGCCCGCCGGCGACGTGAACGGATGGTGCACGCTCGACCAGCGCTCATCCTCCTCGCTCCACTCGAACAATGGGGGCTCCGTGATCCATGTGAACGCCCACTCACCCCCCGGGACCAGGTCGAGGCGCTCCGCCATCAGCCGGCGGAGCCCGTCGAGCACCGTGTTCGTGCGCGACTCGGTGTCGGCGACGACGAGCGCGAGGTCGCCGTCTCCCGCGCCGGTCGCAGTGCGGATCGCGGTGATCTCCTCTGTGGACAGGTGCTTCTCGACCGGCGAGCGGATCTGGTCTCCGGTGAACGCGATCCATACGAGCCCGCTCGCCCCACGGCCCTGCGCCTCGACGACGAGCCCATCGAGATCCTTCCGGGACCATGAAGCGGCGCCCGGCGCCGCGAACGCCTTGACCACACCACCCTTGTCGAGCACGCCGGCGAACGCGCGGAACCCGGTGCCACGGAACGCCTCCGATAGGTCCGCCAGCTCCATCCCGTACCGCAGATCAGGCTTGTCCGAACCGTAGCGCCGCATCGCCTCCGCGTAGGGCAGCCGCGGGAAGGGCGTGGGGACCTCGACCCCGATGGTCTCTCGCCACACGCCCGCGAGCATCTCCTCGATCAGCACCTGCACGTCCTCCTCCTGCACGAACGACATCTCGACGTCGAGCTGGGTGAACTCGGGCTGGCGGTCGGCGCGGAGATCCTCGTCACGGAAGCAGCGCACGATCTGGTAGTACCGATCGAGCCCGGCGACCATCAGGAGCTGCTTGAACAGCTGTGGTGACTGGGGAAGGGCGTAGAACTCGCCCGCCTGCAAGCGTGAGGGGACCAGGAAGTCTCTCGCCCCTTCCGGCGTGCTGCGGGTGAGCATCGGCGTCTCGACCTCCACGAAGCCGCGCTCGTCGAAGAAACGGCGGATGGCCATGAACGCGTGGTGGCGAAGCCGGAGGGCATGCGCCATCTCCGGACGGCGGATGTCGAGGTAGCGGTGACGAAGCCGCAGATCCTCGGATGCCTGGATACGGTCCTCGATCGGGAACGGCGGCGTGTCGGCCTCCGAGAGAACCTCGACGTGCGCGGCTGCGACCTCGATCTCGCCGGTGGGCAAGTCTGGGTTGACGGTCCCGTCGGGCCGTCGCCGCGCCTCCCCCGTCACGCGCACGACGCTCTCGTTCCGCAGGCGAGAGGCCGTCGCGTGCGCCTCCGGCTGCTCGACGGGGTGCACGACGACCTGGACCACGCCCTCGCGGTCGCGCAGGTCGACGAACAGAACGCCGCCGTGGTCCCGCTGATGCGCCACCCAGCCACAAAGCGCGACCTGCTCGCCCGCATGCTCCGCGCGAAGCTCGCCGCAGCGATGCGTTCTCAGCGCCTCAGCCACGACCCCACCTCACTCCGCTCCACGGTTTCCTGATGTCCATCCTTCAGCCGTCGCAGCGTGACCACACCGTCCGCCAGCTCCTGGTCGCCGATGATCGCCGCGTACGCCGCGCCGGAACGGTCCGCCATCTTCAGCTGGGCCTTGAGCGGCCGCTCCTCGTAGGCCGTCTCCGCCGCCAACCCTTCATCCCGCAGAGCCCTGACCAGGGCCCGAGCCTCTCGCGCCGCATCCTGGCCGAGCGCGACGACGAAGACCCCAATGTTGGGGTCGACAGGTTCCTCTCCCTCCTCATCGAGTGCGATCAGGAGGCGCTCCAGCCCGAGACCGAAGCCGATCCCCGGCGTGGGATCCCCGCCGATCGCCTCCGCGAGCCCGTCGTAGCGCCCGCCCCCGCACAGGGTCGACTGCGTCGGGCCGAGCACCTCGCTCACGAACTCGAACGCGGTTCGCGTGTAGTAGTCGAGTCCTCGGACGAGCCTGCTGTCGACCTCGAAGTCAACACCCTCCTCCCGCAGCCCCTCCTGCACGGCGTCGAAGTGCACCCGGCAGTCGTCGCACAGGTGATCGACCGAGCGCGGTGCGTCCTTCGTGGCCGCGCGGCACTCCTCTCTCTTGCAGTCGAGCACCCGCAAGGGGTTCGCCCGCCACTTCTCACGATGCTCCGAGCACAGCCGGTCCGCTCGCTCTTCCAGAAACTCGGTCAGGGCCTTCCGGTATCCCGGGCGGCATCGGTCGTCGCCGATGCTGTTCACCCGCAGCTCGACCTTCGTGATCCCCCGCCCTGCCAGGAATCGAGCCGCCAGCACGATCACGTCCACGTCGGCACCGGGAGCCTCCGTGCCGATGATCTCGACGCCGAACTGGGTGTGCTGGCGCATCCGACCGGCTTGCGGCCGTTCGTGACGGAACATCGGGACCACGTAGTAGGCCTTGAAGGGCAACGGAAGCGTCTGGCGGACGTTGAGATATGCCCGAACCACGGGGGCGGTCCCCTCGGGCCGGAGGGTGAGGCTCCGGCCCCCCTTGTCCTCGAACGTGTACATCTCCTTCGTGACCACGTCGGTGGACTCGCCGACGCCGCGTACGAAGAGGTCGGTGCTTTCGAAGGTGGGGGTCTCCACGGGGCGGAACCCGTAGGTCCTCGCCAGCGTGACGGCCCGGGCCCGAAGGCGCTCGATCCGGTCCGAGATCGGCGGAAGCAGGTCCTGCGTGCCTCGAGGCGGACTGAAGTCGGTCACTCGCGCGCGGCGGCGAGCGGGAGCAGCCACTCGTTCGTCTGTCGCTCGAATCCCACGCTCGTCGCCGGCCCGTGACCCGGGAGGACATCGAGCTCATCGGGCAGCTCCAGGAATCGCCGAAGGCTCCGATCCATCTTCGCCGGATCCGAGTTCGGGAAGTCGCTGCGCCCGATGCTTCCTCGGAACACGAGATCGCCGCTGAGCACGAAACCGTCGGTCCGGAACAGGACGCTCCCCGGAGTGTGGCCCGGTGTGTGCAGGACCTCGATACGGAATCCGGCGAACTCCAGGATCTGCCCGTCCTTGACCGTCCGCACATCCGGGGGCCGAAGATCGACCTCGAGGGGATATCCGGCACCCCACGCCCGCTGGTCGGACAGCGCAAGCTCGTCGGCCTCGTGGATATACAGGGGAACGTCCGGATCGCACACGCGAGGGACCGCACCGATGTGGTCGGCGTGGCCGTGCGTGGCGAGCACCCCGACGAGCCGCTTGCCGGCCCGGGCGACCATCTGCTTCGCGGCGGCCGGCTCGAAGCCGGGATCGACCAGGACGGCATCGTCAGAGCCATCCGCGCCGATCGCCCAGCAGTTCGTCGCGAACGGATTGTCGGAGAAGACCTCCCTCAGCATCAGGGGCATGGTAGCCGAATCGTCTTGACCCACCTTGCGCGAACCCGTGAGAACGGGGAACCTTCCGGGGTGTCCGCGGCCCGGCCCATGATCTCCCTCCGCAACGTCTCCAAGCGCTTCCCGGGCGCGCGAGCCCCCGCCGTCCAGGACCTCTCCTTCGACGTGCCGGAGGGCGAGATCGTCGTGCTGGTCGGCCCCTCCGGGTGCGGGAAGACCACGACCATGAAGATGGTGAACCGCCTGATCGAGCCCAGCTCGGGCACGATCGAGATGGACGGGTCGGACGTGATGAAGCAAGACCCCGTCCGCCTGCGGCGACGGATCGGGTACGTGATCCAGTCCATCGGCCTGCTCCCCCACCGCACCGTCGCTCAGAACATCGCCACGGTTCCCCGGCTCGAGGGGTGGGAGCGAGGCCGCATCGATACCCGGGTCCGCGAGCTGACGGCCACGCTCGACCTCGACGAGGAGCTCCTCGACCGTTACCCGGCAGAGCTCTCGGGCGGGCAGCGCCAGCGCGTCGGCGTTGCCCGGGCACTCGCCGTGAATCCGCCGGTGATGCTGATGGACGAGCCGTTCGCCGCCGTCGACCCGATCGTGCGGGAGCGCCTGCAGGAGGAGTTCCTCGACATCCAGCGGCGGATCAAGAAGACGATCGTCTTCGTCACACACGACATCGACGAAGCCATCAAGCTCGCGGACCGCATCGCGATCCTGAACGTTGGCGGGGTGCTCGAGCAATACGCGCCGCCCGAGGAGATCCTCCGCGAGCCCACGAACGAGTTCGTCGAGCGGTTCGTCGGAGAGGAGCGCGGCCTCAAGCGATTGGCCCTCATCAAGGTCTCCGAAATCGAGGTCGAACAGGGTCCGGTCGTCTCGCCGTCCGACTCCGACGAGAGGGCTCGAGAGGTGATGCGCGAGACGGGCTTCGCGTGGGTGAGCGTGATCGAGGACGGCGAGCTCCTCGGATGGATCGACGAGGAGGCCTTGCGGGGTGCCGAGCGCGTCGCGGACGTGACCGCGAGGAAGTTCAGCGCCTACGTGCACGCGGACGACTCGCTGCGCCAGGCGCTCGACTCGATCGTCTCCTCGCGCACGAACGTTGCCCTCGTGGTGAGCGAGGGCCAGCGGTACCTCGGGATCCTGACGCTCGAGCGACTCTCGAAGGAGATCGTCTCCGTATGAGCGAGCGCCCGTTCATCAACTGGGAGTGGGCGGGCCGCAACCTCGATCAGATCGGCGAGCGGCTGGTCCAGCACATCTGGCTGACCGTCCTGGCGGTAGGGATCGGGCTGCTCATCGCGCTCCCGGTCTCCGTGTACGTTCAGCGCAGACGCCGCCTCTATCCGGTCGCTGCAGGAGTGGCGGGGATTCTCTACACGATTCCCAGCATCGCGTTCATGGGGCTGCTGATCCCGTTCAGCGGCCTGTCCACGACCACGGCGCTGGTCCCACTGGTCGCCTACACACTCCTCATCTACGTGCGCAACATCGTGACCGGCCTCGACGCGGTGCCTGAGGACACGAAAGAGGCCGCGCGCGGCATGGGGTACTCCGAGCGGCAGCTCAGATGGCGAGTGGAGATCCCGCTGGCACTGCCCGCCATCGTCGCGGGGGTGCGGCTGGCAGCCGTCTCGACGATCGGCCTGGTCACCGTCACGGCGATGATCGGAAAGGGGGGCGTGGGGTACCTGCTGAAGGCGGGGTTCAACAATCTGCTGCCACGCAACACCGCGGTGACGATCGGGGCCGTCCTGTCCATAGCGCTGGCGGTATTGGCTGACTTCGGGCTTCTCCGGATGCAACGGGCGCTCGCGCCGTGGACGCGCGCCAAGCGAGATCGGTTGGTCACGTGAGTGAACCTGGATTCTTCGCGGAGGTCGTCGATTGGTTCGGAGAGCCCGCGCACTGGGAGGGGACGTTCGGGGTTCCGGCTCGGCTCGGGGAGCATCTGATCCTCTCGGCGATCCCACTTCTTATCGCGGCCGCGATCGCGCTTCCCGCCGCCTTCTACGTCGGCCACACGCGGCGCTTCGAGGTGGCCGTTGTGACCGTCGCCAACATGGGGCGCGCGATTCCCTCCTACGCCCTGCTCGTGGTCATGGTCATCCTGACGGGGCTAGGGAACGAGCCGATCATCGTCGCGCTCACGCTCCTCGGGATCCCACCGATCCTCACCAATGGGTACGTGGCCATCCAGAGCGTCGACGCCGACACCATCGAGGCGGCCCGGGGGATGGGCCTGACCGACCGCCAGATTCTGTTCGGGATCGAGCTTCCCCTCGGTGCGCCGTTGATCGTCGCCGGTCTGCGGATCGCCGCCCTCCAGATCGTCGCGACGGCGGGCCTGGCAGCGCTCGTCGCAGGCGGCGGCCTTGGACGCTTCATCGTCGACGGGCTCGCCGTTCGCGACTTCCCCCAGGTGTTCTCCGGTGCAGTCCTCGTCGCACTCCTGGCGGGACTTGTCGAGGGCGGGTTCACGCTTCTGCAGCGGTGGGCAACCCCGGAGCATGGCTTCCGGCGACCGACCCGCGGGCTCGCAGCGGAACAACCGCCCGTGCCGCTCATCCGTCCCGCCGATCAGATCTAGACGGGAATAGGGCGCTGTCGGTCGGGTTGGGTAGGGTGTTCCGGGTACGTCGGAGGACGGTCTCGATCGAGGCCCTCCACAAGTAGAGAGGGGAGGAAAGACCCATGCGGATATTCCGCAGCACTGCCCTTGGGGCGACTCTCCTCGCGATGGCGCTGCTCGCAGCGTCGTGCGGGGACGAGTCGGGTGAGGGCGGAGGCGAGGGTGGCGACGCCACCATCGCCAGCCAGCTGACGCTCGGCGGCCCACCCGAGTGTCCCGAACGTCCGTTCTGCATCCCAGGCCTGAAGGAGACCTATGGGGTCGAGTTCGGCGAGTTCCTGCCGCTCGACGTCGGTGGTCCTCTCACGGTGGAAGCGCTCCGCAGCGGTGACATCGACGTTGGGCTCTTGTTCTCGACCTCGAGCGTGATCGGCGACGAGGGCTGGGTCGTCCTGGAGGACGATCAGAGCCTGCAGACCGCCGAGAACATCACCCCGGTGGTCAGCACGGAGGTGCTCGACGACACCATCACCGAGAGGCTAAACGCGATCAGCGCGGCTCTCACGACCGAGAACATCACCGAGCTCAACGGACGCGTCGAGATCGACGGCGAGGACCCCGCGGATGTCGCCGCGGACTTCCTCGAGTCCGAAGGACTGCTCGGCGGCGCAACGGGCAGCGGGGAGCTCACGGTCGGCGCCGTTGCGTTCGCGGAGAACCAGATCGTGGCCGAGATGTACGCGCAGAGCCTGGAGGACGCCGGCTACTTGGTGGACCGCCAGACCACGCTCGAGTCACGGGAAGCCGTGCAACCCGCGATCGAGAGCGGCGAGGTCCACATCGCGCCGGAGTACCTGGGCTCGCTGCTCCTGTTCCTCGACCCGGAGGCCGCGGCGAGCGGCGATCCCGACGGGAATCGCTCTCTCCTGGAGCCACTTCTCGCGGACGTCGGACAGACCCTCCTCGAGTCGTCGGAGGCGAACGATACGAACGCGTTCGTCGTGACGGGAGAGACCGCCGATCAGTATGGCTTGACGACGACGAGCGACCTGGCGAAGACGGCCGAGTAGCTCGAGCACCAACTGAGGGGGTCCGCCGCGTGCGGGCCCCCTCAGCTATGCGTACCGCTCCCCCGCCCGCACCTCGATCGGGAGCCGGTTGTCGGGCGGAGCCAACGGGCACGCCCACCGCGGGTCGTAGGAGCACGAGGGGTTGTAGGCGAAGTTGAAGTCGAGCAGCAGCTCGTCGGGACCACCTCCGAGGTCCGCGCCCTTCACGGTGTCGAGCAGGTAGCGGCAGGCGCCGTACGTCTCCTTACCGCTCGTCCCGTCTCGGAACGAGACGAACAGCCCGCCCGCGTACCCATCCAGCCAGTACATGCCGAGCTCAACGGCCTCGCCGCCGAAGCTGGTCCGGGCCGTGGCGAACCGCGTTGCCCCGAATGAGATGCCCGCGCTTCCCGGAAGCTCGAACCGTTGCGGCTCGGCCACCTCGACCCTCGCCGTGACCCGATACGCGGGGTCGTAGTCGAAGTATGCGAGGCCGGTGAAGCCACGCCGGGCCTCATCGGTCAACGGGGACTGCGCGTGCGAGCCGAGCAGCTCGTCGCGAACCTCCCGCCACCGCCACCAGGCCTTCTCGGGATCCTCGGCCGCTCGAACCTCCGTGTACAGCGACGCGACCCGGCGACGCCAGTCGAGCAGCTCGAGCTCGCCTCCCGACCCGTCCTCACTCACGAGATCGCGGGCGCGCCTGCCTCGGGGGCTTCCGAGCCCTCCTCCTCCTCGCGCTTCCGAGGGTTGCGGATGCCAACCGCGTTGACCGCCGCGCCAACGAACATCAATCCCGCGGAGACGAGCGCGGCCAACTGGAAGGAGTCCGTCGAGGCTTCCCGGGCAGCCACGATCAGCTCCGGGTCCGCATCCTCCTTGACGAGCTCGCGGACGTTCAGGGGCGCGACCTCCTGGCGGAATGACGCGGAGGACGCGTTGACGCCCGGAGCTTTCTCCTCGATCGCGCCGTAGAAGCTCGAAAAGACCGCCACGAAGATCAGGGCGGTGACCAAGGGGGATCCGACGCGCGAGATCGCATTGTTGATCGCCGAAGCCACGCCCGAGTTGTGCTTTGGGACGGACGTCATGAGCGCCGTCGTGAGCGGGGCGACCATCATCGTCAGGCCCGAGCCGAATATCAGGAGCGCGGGAAGAAGGTCGATGAAGTAGTCGGCGGGGGGCAGGATGGATCCGGATCCGAGCACCCACGGCTCACTGGTGGCGGGCAATCGCACGAGCCAGAGCAGCCCAAGGCCCATGATGAACGGGCCCACCGCCATGAACAGCCGCGGTCCGTACCTGGCCGCCAGCGTCCCGAACCGCGTCGAGAAGAACACCAGGAAGATCGTTGCTGGGAGCCCGGCAATCCCTGCGGCCGGCTCGTTGTAGCCGAGCGTGCCGATGAGGAAGAGCCCCTGGAACGTGAGGGACACGTACAGCGCGCCGTAGATGACGAAGGTCGAGACATTCGTCACGGTGAAGTTTCGCGACTTGAACAGCGACGGCGGAACCAGCGGGTTGTTCCTCTTCAGCATCATGATCGGGAAGAGCACGGTGGCGATCCCGCCCACGATGAGGGCGACGTACGCCTCGAAACCCTGCCACTCCGTCTGCTCCCCACGGATGACCCCGAACGCCAGGCCCCCGACGGCCAGCACCACGACGATCGACCCGAGCCAGTCGAAGGTCCCACTCGCCTCCTCATCTCGGGACTCGGGAACGAACCGCATGGCGTAGAGCGCCACGAGCAGGAACGGCACGTTGATAAAGAAGGCGGCCCGCCAGGAGATCGAGTTGACGAGAACCCCGCCGACGAAGGGCCCGAGGATCGTGGTGGCGGCTGAGGCGCCGGCCCACAGGCCGAACGCGCGCCCCTGCTGCTCCCCCTCGAAGCTCGCGGTGATGATCGCCAGTGAACCGGGCACCACCAGCGCACCGGTCGCCCCCTGCAGGATCCGGAACAGGATCAGGAGCTCCATGTTGGGTGCGAGCCCGCACATTACGGAGGTGGCGAGGAACCCGAGCAACCCGATGCGGAACAGGCGCGCGCGACCGAAGAAGTCCGCGAGGCCGCCGCCGAGGATCAGCAGCGCGCTCAGGGTGACGAAATAGCTGGCCCCGATGTAGGACTGCGCCTCGAGGGGGGCCAGAGAGAACCAGGAGCTCCTCAGCTCCTCCCCGATGGTGGGCAGGGCCAGGTTGACGACCGAGGTGTCGAGGAAGACGATGCCCGACCCCAGGACGACGGCGACCATCGTCCACCGCTGCCAAGTAGAGAACCGTGCGCTCTTCGTCTCCCCCGCCACGCCTCCTCCTCGGTCCGCGCCCAGGCGGCTAGAACCGCGGAGCGGAGGCTAGCATTCCGAGGGGTCCGAACCTCAGAGGTACGACTCGCATGCGTAGCACCACGTGAAACCACCCTCGAGGGGCAGCGAGCGGATCACGGGGTGCTCGCTGGCCCGGAAATGAGCAGTGTTGTGAGCGTTGAGCGACTCGCAGCACCCGACGTGGCCACACTCGGCGCACGCTCGGAGGTTACGGGTCTCGGCGCACACCTCGCACGTTGTCGCTCGCGGCTCCGCGAGATGAACGGGGGCATGCCTGCATGTCGTCGTTCGCTGCATGAAGGTTCCTTACCCGTGGCGTCGAGGTCTACGCGAGTCTCAGGAGACCGTCACGGAGAACGTCTTCGAGCGAGTCACCTGTGACCACAGGTTGTCCGCCACGGTCATCGTGACCTCGTACGCGCCGGGAGCGGCGTACGTGTGGTTCACGACGGCCCCCATCGACGACGCACCGTCGCCGAAATCCCACGAGATCGCTCCGGGAGCTGCGTCCTCGTCCGTGGAACCGGACCCGTCTGCCGTCACACGGAGCCCGTCTATGCTCACGCTTCCGTCCGGTACGGGCAGGTGGTTGTCCAGTGCGAGCGCGGTGTAGTACACGCTCTTGAGCGTGTTCTCGATCCCCTGTTCGTAGTACGTCTCGCCCCCGGCCTCGGCCACGATCGTCTCGATCGTGTCGTTCTGCTTGTGGTACGCGATGTAGTTCGCAGCCGTTCGCATCCCGGCCCATCGCAGGGTGAAGAACCCCTGGGTGTTGAACGACTGCTCGTCAGAATTCCTGGTGTTCGCGCCGGCGAGCCGGGCATCTCTCGAGGTCGGCTCCCCCCTGCCTGGGAATCCAAGGAAGTCATAGTTCACGTGCTCGAGCAGGGGCCGGGCGACGGCAGTATCGTCCGCGCCGTAGAACATGCACATGCAGTTCCGCGCCGTGGGGTTCGCGACGGGGAACGCGATCCCCACCATGTCGAAGCCGAGCACCGCGGTGATCTTCTGCCCGGTGTTCTTCAGGTACTGCGCGTGGCGCTCGGAGGCAAGGAGACCTTCCTCCTCGCCGTTGTAGAAGACGAAGGCCAGCGAGCGATTCGTCTGGACGTTCGCGAACTCCTTCGCCAGGTAGCGGATGAAGTTCGTGCCCGCACCGTTGTCGTAGGCGCCCTCGACGGTGGTGGGGTTCCCGAAGGGGGGAGCCGCCACCGTGTCGTAATGACCGATGAACATGATCCACTCGTCCGCGCGCGTCGTGCCAGGCTTCGTCGCGACGATCGCCTTGAGGCCGACCCCGGGACCCTCGTCGCAGATCACGTTGGCGTTGTTGGCGATCGAGCAGGTCTGGGTGTTGTACCCGAGCGCTTCCATCTCGGAGTGGAGGTACTGCCCGGCTCGGATCTCGTTCGGCGTGCCGGTGATCCGCAGCGGGTAATCTACTCGCCGCCGGCGTGGCCTGCCGAGGCTTGCCCGCCCGGGGAGGCGAGCAGGC
>CAZKFH010000023.1:32300-33969 GCA_964551945.1 uncultured Actinomycetes bacterium
TACTCGCCGCCGGCGTGGCCTGCCGAGGCTTGCCCGCCCGGGGAGGCGAGCAGGCCCGCCAGCACCGCAAGGGCTGCGAGGCTTCGAATCAAAGCGCGTCTCGAGCGGGTCCCGTTCCCCATCAAGCCGGCAGGATCTGCGCGTAGACCAGGGACGGAGGACCCGTGACCAGGTCGACCGAGGCGAACCGCGCGTCCACCGGGATCGTCTTCGCCGTGGCGGCGCCGTCGTCTCCGTTCCCCTCCGCGGGGATGTAGGCGCAGCCCTCGTCGAAGAACCACACGTCGAGCTCGACCGCGGGCGCCACCGTGGTGGAGGCGCGAAGCTTGTAGGTCCCGTCAGCCTTGCTCTCCGGGATCGCAACCAGCAAGCCGTCCGCACCGTCGAAGACAGAGCCGTCCCGGCCGAGATTCTCCTGGCAGGCCTGTTCCGTGACGCCGAAGGTCGTCCGTGTTTCGGGGTTCATGACCTTGACGATGCCCTCGTCGACGACGTTCGGCAGGAACTCGAACACGTCCAGGCCGCGACCGCCGAAATCTCCGACGTACACGTAGCCCTTCGCGGCGAGCGCGCCCCAGGAGTTCGCACCTTCGGCGATGTACTGCCCGGCACGCTTCAGATCGGCGAAGTTGGAGAAGTCGATGACCTGGAGACCCGCGTTGTAGGAGCCCATCATCACGTAGTTGCCCTGGGAGCTGAAGACGTGCGCCGAGCACACCGGAGCGGGCGTCCCGGTTCCGTTGAACCACGTGTCGCCGTAGGTTGCCTGCGTCAGGTCGTCCGACAGGCGCCACGAGTAGACCCCTCCGGCGTCGCAGCCGTTATGCAGGTCCTCGTCGGACGTGAACAACACGTGAGGGTCGCCCTGGAGGAACTGGGCCTCGTGCATGTACCGGTGGCCTGTCCGCCCCATCACCTTGTTAATCACGATGGGGTCGGTTGGGTCGGTGATGTCCACGATGTAGACGGCCGAGGCGGGCGGGCTCGTACCCGCACCGACGGTCAATGGGTAGTCCTGCGAGGCCGCGTACAGGGCGATGTCGCGCAGCTCGTACGTCGGGTCGGCCGTCCCATCCCCGTTCTGGTCGGTCCACTCGCTCGGAAGCAGCAGCAGGTTGTAGTCGGGGTAGACCTCGAGGTCGTGGATGTGGGTGGGGTTGAGACCCGCCGGCCTTCCGAGCGCGGCCCGGTACGGGGAGTTCAGCCACATCGTGTTGATGTTGCCGTTGAAGATCTTGGTCGGGGCCGCGGCCGGGGTCTGAAGGAGTGGGTTGAGGTCGTAGATGCGGACCAGGTCGTTGCCGCGCCCGCCGGAGGGAAGGAACAGGCGCCGCGCGTCCACGATGTCGCCGTTGTGAGCCTCGCCCGCTCCGCCGCTGAAGCGGTGGAGCAGCACGGGGGCGGCCGGGTTCGTGACGTCGAGGAACTCGGTCTGCTGCGAGCCCGATGCGCGCCCGGTTCCGCTCAGCGTCGCGATGTGGCGTCCGTCGAACACGGCCGCGTCCGGTACGGTGTCGGCACGGAGGCCGGGGTCGCCTGTTGTGGGCGTGAAGCCCGCCTGGCCACCCACCGCCGGCTTGTACTCGCCGAGCTTGACCGGCGCGGCCGGGTCGGTGATGTCGAAGATCGTCATGCCGAGGCCGTAGGCGCCGACGTAGAGGCGGTTGCC
>CAZKFH010000024.1:0-28328 GCA_964551945.1 uncultured Actinomycetes bacterium
TGGCGGCTCTCGCCGGCGGCGACGGCGATCGAGCGCCACCTGATGGGCTGGTTCGTGAAGCAGTTCGGCTTTCCCGAGACCGGCGGCGGGCTCCTCGTGTCCGGGGGAGCGATGGCCGGGTACATCGGCCTCAAGCTGGCTCGGGACAGGAAGGCGGGCTGGGACGTTCGCGCGGAGGGCGTCCGCGGTGGCCCGGCGCTCGCCGTCTACGGGTCTGAGGAAGTCCACAGCATCAACGCCCGCGCGCTCGACATGCTCGGCATCGGACGTGACGGTCTCCGCCATGTGCCGGTTGACGGGGAGTTCCGCGTCCGAACAGACGCGCTGCGGGAGGCGATCGAGAAAGACATTCAGGCAGGAATCAAGCCGATCGCGGTGGTGGGCTCGGCGGGGACCGTGGCCACGGGCGCGATCGACCCCTTGCCGGATCTGGCCGAGATCGCACGCGAGCATGACCTGTGGTTCCACGTGGACGGGGCCTACGGTGGGCCGGCGGTCTTCTCGGAAGAGCTTCGTCCGCTTATGAACGGCATCGAGCGAGCGGACTCGATCGCGTTCGACCCGCACAAGTGGATGTACACGCCGCACTCGGGGGGTTGCATCCTGGTCCGCGACCTCGATCACCTGCGCCAGTCGTTCTCCATCCACGAGTTCGCGACGTACGTGCACGAGGACAAGGAGCGGATGGGGACCGAGGTGGACGCGATCGACCTCGGCCCACAGTTCTCTCGAGGGTTCCAGGCGTTCAAGGTGTGGATCTCGCTGCTCGCGCACGGCACGCGAGCGTACGGGCAGCGCATCGCTCACGATGTCCAGCTCGCGAAGTACCTCCATCAGCGAGCTGAGGAGCGTCCGGAGTTCGAGCCGATGGCGCCGACCCCGCTCTCGATCACGTGCTTCCGGTACGTCCCGTCTGACCTTGGGGGCGGGGCCGGGCGCGATGAGTACCTCGACCAGCTCAACGAGCGGTTGATGACGGAGCTCCAGCTCGACGGCCGGGTGTTCCCCTCGAACGCGGTCCTGAAGGGCCGATTCGTCCTGCGCTCGTGCATCGTGAACTTCCGCACCGAGGCGGAGCAGATGGACCTGCTGCTCGACGTGGCGGCGGAGCTTGGCTCGAAGCTCGATGCGGACATGCGCCCCGCGACGCTGGGAGCGTAAGGACCCAACCGGCTGTCGATTTCGCAGCTCCCCGTTCGTCGTTAAAGCGACGGTCCGAAAAGGAGGAACGCATGAAGTACATGCTGCTGATCCATCAGGGCACGACGCCGACACCACCGTCGGAGGAGTGGGACAAGCTGTCGGAGGACGAGAAGCAATCGGTCTACAGCGCGTACAAGGAGATCAACGAGACCCCCGGCGTCACGTCCGGTCTCCAGCTCGGGTCACCGGAAACGGCGACGACCGTGCGCGTCCAGGAGGGGGAGACAGTGGCTACCGACGGCCCCTTCGTCGAAACGAAGGAGGCGCTCGGCGGATATCTCATCTTCGAGGGCGAGGACCTCGACGCCGCGATCGAGCTGGCCGCACGGATACCGGCCGCTCACATGGGGGGTGCGATCGAGGTGCGCCCGATCGTGGAGTGGTAGCGGCCTAGCCCACGAGGCCGAAGCCGGCCCCGCCGCAATCGACCCACGCGCCGGATCCCCGTGTGCCCGTGCAGGCGGCCGTAGCCGGTGAAGCCGAGAATGAGTCGGCGCGGTTGTCGTCGCGGTCGATGAACGTCGCGGCCGACTCCGCATCCACGCTCGCGAGGGCCCCGTTGGCAGCGGTTCCCGCCTGGGATTCCGTTGCGGGCTCTGCCTCGGCAAGGGCGCTGCTCGTGGTGACGTACTCGTCCGCCCCGCCCAGGTCCTTCAGGACCCCGTAGCCCAGCGCCCTGCCGGTTGCCTGGCCCAACAGCACCGACTGGCCCGCGGTGGCGTGGCCTTCGGGGTTCGCGGGACCCTGCCCGTTCTTCTTCGCCATGGAGCGGGCGGCGCTGCCCGCGATGATCTCGTATCGGTCGTTCCCTTCCGCGTCCAGCAGCTCTCCGTATCCGCCGTCCCCCACTCCCTGTGCTGCCGCATGAACCGGCCCGGCGATGGAGGTGCTGCGACCGGCGTTGCCACTCGCACGCTCGTCGTGGAATGAGGTCTCGACCACGTTCGTCGCCGAGGCGAGATAGCGATCCGCGCCGCCGAGGTCGTCCAGGATGCCGAGCCCGAAGCCGAGCCCCGAGCCCATCCCTCGGATCGTCGCGGCGTCCGATCGTGCCCAGGCTTGCTCGCAGTCCTCGCAGCCCTCGATCGCCACGTTATGCCGTGTGACAGCCACGTCGGTGCGGAGGGTCCGGATGTCGTCCCCACCCGCATCGGAGAGGACTCCCTGGCCACCGTATTCACCGTGGCCCATGCCGGCACTGTATGCGGCTGCGAACTGCGCGCGAGTCGTGGTGGCGATCGTTGTTTCGGTCGCGCCGGGACCGAGGATCGCGAGCCCCACACCACCCTCTGGCGCGGCGCCGACTCCGAAGGCGACGGCACCGGGCAATGCGATCAGTGCGGGGCCAAAGAAGGCGTCGTCGGGGGGATCCGGTGCCTCGGCCACGATATCGAGGTCATCGGTCCCGCCGGAGTCCGCGAACAGACCGAACCCGAGCTGCCGGTAGCTGATGTCCGCGTGGGCAGGTGGGGGTGTCTGGATGTTGATGTACCCGAACGCTCCCGTGCCGAGTCCCGATGAGACGGGAAGCGGCGGTGCCACGCCCCCAAGCGGCAGGACGAAGAACGCGGTGGCGATGCTGTTGATCAAGTGTCGGTCGTTCCCCGCGAGGTCGAGCAGGATTCCGGACCCGTGCGCGCCGTCGCCCTGTCCGACCGCGGTGGGAAACCCGGGGCCTCGCGCGTCGAGCTCGTACGCGTCGTTCCCGCCGAGGTCCGCGAGCATCCCGACACCCGATAGCGACTGTCCCTGGCCGCGGGCCTGGGCGAACGGCTTGTCCGAGGCGATTCGGTAGGTGTCGTCACCGGCCACGTCCACCAGGAAGCCGGCGCCGCCGATGCCGCCTCCCTGAGCAACCCATGCCCCGGAGGAGGTCGGGAGCTGTGTGCTGTACGTGTCGTTTCCGCCGAGGTCGATCGTTACCGAGACCGGCAGGCCGTTCTCCAGGGTGTCCGCTCCTCCGGCCGAGTTCTGGTGCGCGTCGTTGCCGCCGAGGTCCACCACGAGCGCGTAGTCACCCGTGATGACGTTCGATCCGGTCCCCGCGACGCACAGGGCAGGAGCCTGGTCGGCGAGCTCGCACCCAGCGATACGTTCGTCGGAGGCGACCGGTGGCTTCATCGCGAGCAGAAGGGGGAGCGCTCCATCGATCGCGGAAGCGACCATGGCCGAAGCGCGCTCGAGTGTCTCGTGACCCGCCGCGTCGAGCAGATCGGGCACGGGCCGGCGCAACCGGATCGCCTGCTGGATCCGCGTGCGCGTCCGAACATTGGAGGCGTTCGCGGGAAGGACTGCATGGATCATGTTGCTCGCGTCGGAAACGGCCGCCGACAGCTCGGCGATCGGTCCGAGGACGCCGGCGGCTTTCGCTGGGGGAGCGACGGAGTCGATCCCCGTCGCCGCCAGGACGTCGCTGAGCTTTCCTCCCGCCATCGCTTCACGGACCTCGCCGACCAGCGCTCGCGCGCCCTTGGCATCCGAGGCATACAGCTCTGGGCTCGTCCGGCTTGCGGCGCCCGCTGGGTTCGCGCCAAGCGCGACCAGCGCTATCGAGATGAGGGCAGAAAGGTAGCGTCGGCGAACAGGCTCGGCGGGCCTCACGCATGAGAGTTCGCCGCAGCGAGCCCCGTTTCCTGCTTGCGTCCGGCAGGTGGAGAGATGTGACTCAGGCCGTGGCCGCGGGATGCCGCTGCGCGCGGAGCAGTGAGAGGCCTGTGAGTCCGAGCCAGAGCGCGACCGCGATGGGGATGAAGACCATTACCCACGACACTGTGTCGACCGGCAGGTCCGGATAGCCGTCGCTGAGCGGACCCCAGTCCGGGACCACGTGTACGCCGATGAAGCCGAAGAAGTTGGCGAAGCCGACCCCAGTGGCCGCGAGGGGGGCGAGACGATGACGGCGGATGACCAACGCCACCATCGTGAGCGTTGTGACGTCGCCGATGAGGCCGATCCCGACCACGAGTGGCTCGATCTCCCGTCCCTGCCGAAGGTGATCGAGGTCATGAAGAACGATCACAGCCAGCAACGCGAGGGCGGCCCAGAGCAGGTGGCGTCTGTTCTCGGTCGTCGAGACCATGAACCCTCATCTTTACAGGTCCGTGGCCGTGTTTCTCTTGTGGACCCGCGCAGTCCCAACAGCAGCCGAACCACGCGGCCAGTCTACCGAGGGTGTCGCGAATGGCCGTCCTGTCAATCCCCCGTCGGGGGAGGACGAATCCCCCGACGAAACCGCCACACGGGTGATGTAGAGGTCGAAGCGCTTCGTTAGTTTTGCACCACGGCTTCCCCAGCCGCGCAGACCTCCCCCTCTACTTCCCTGAGACGTGACGCCGGGCGTGCGCGTCCGGAGGAGGACGGATGCGAGAGACAACCATCGTGCTCGGGATCGACGACCGGGCGCTGCAGGAGGAAGTGATGCATTTCCTCGAGCGTTTGCCGGGAGCCAAGGTCGTGGGTGCCTCCGAGGGAGCCAACGCGCTTCGACGGCTGGTGCGCGAGACGCGACCGGACGCCGTCGTGGGTGTGCCGGAGCTTCTGGAAGGGATGGAGGACCCGGCTCGTTTCGCGGTGGCTCTTCGTGAGACGGCGGGAGGCCTCCGTGCCGCCCTGCGGGCGGGCGCCCTGGGCTTCTTCGTGTGGCCCGAAGAGCGTCAGGCGCTCGCGCGCGAGATCAAGCGACTTCGCCCGCGGGATTCGGCGGAGCCCCAGGAAGCGGGCGTGGTGATCGCCGTCCTTGGAACGCGCGGTGGAGCGGGTGCCACGTTCGTGGCGACGAATCTTGCCGCCGCGCTTGCGACCGTCGGTGCGGACACGGTGCTCGCGGACCTCGACCTGCTGTCGGGGGACGTCGCTCCTGCCCTCGGGATGGATCCTGAGACCGCGCATCGATCCGTTGCCGACCTCATGGCCGTGTCCCGCGAGCTGAGCGTCGAGCATCTCGATCCCGTTCTGCACGAGCACGCTGCGGGATTTCGTGTCCTGTTCGCGCCTCATCAGGTCCCGTCGGAGGTGTCACTGGATGCTGCGATGGTTCGGTCGGCGGTGCGGGCGCTCCGGGAGCGGTTCCAGGCGAGCGTTCTCCATCTTCCTCGAACGGTCGACCGGTCCGTCCGCTCGGCCCTCGAGCTTGCGGATGAGGTGTTGCTCGTCGTGACGCTCGATGTGCTCGGCGTGCGCGCGGCGAAGCGGGTGATCGATCATCTGCGGGCGTTCGGTCTCGGCGACTCGTTTCGCTTGGTGGTGAATCGCGCCGGGCGGGGAGAGGTGATCCCGGACGACGCGGGGCGTGTGCTGAACCTGCCGATCGCTTCAGTCATCGGCGTGGATCGGGCCGTCCCTCGAGCGCAGAACCGCGGGGAGCTGATCGCCGGGCGAAGAGGGCAGGTCCCCAAGCGTATCGCTCGGCTCGCGAAGGATCTCTTGGAGCGAGGGGCCGCATGACGCTGCGCTGGCATCCGGCGTCCGGCCAGTCGCGCCTCCGCGAGCTCGTTGCCGACCGCGTGCGGGAGCGTCTCGATACCGCCGCGCTTGCCGAGGTGCCGCCGGCCGACCGTCGCCTTCGAGTCCGTGAGGAAGCGCTACGGGTGCTGCGCGACCAGCGAGTGGTGCTCGCCGCGCGGGACCTGACCAGGATCGTCAGTGAAGTATCCGACGAAGTCGTCGGGCTGGGACCGATCGAGTTCCTCCTGAAGGACCCGGACGTGACCGAGGTGATGGTCAATGGGCCCGACGACGTCTACGTGGAGCGGAAGGGGCGGATCGAAAGGGTGAAGCCCGGCCTGTTCGAGGGGGAGGAGGCCGTGCATCACCTGATCGAGCGGATCGTAGGACCTTTGGGCCTCCGGATCGACGAGTCCAGCCCGATGGTGGACGCTCGACTTCCGGATGGCTCGCGTTTTCACGCGATCATCCCGCCCCTTTCGCTCTGCGGCCCCGTTGTCACCGTTCGCAAGTTCGGGGTGAGCCTGCTCGGTCCGGAGGATCTCGTCAGGCTGGGATCGGCAACGGAAGAGATGATGGAGTTCCTCGGCGAGAGCGTACGCGCCCGCGCCAACATCCTGATCTCCGGCGGCGCGGCTTCCGGCAAGACCACCCTGCTGGGTGCGCTCTCGGCGTTCATTCCCGAGCGGGAGCGCATCGTGACGATCGAGGACGCGGCCGAGCTCCGACTCGCCCAACCCCATGTCGTGAGGCTGGAGGCGCGCCCGCCGAACGTGGAGGGGCGGGGCGCCGTGACGGTGCGAGACCTCGTTCGGAGCGCGTTGCGCATGCGCCCCGACCGGATCGTGGTGGGCGAGGTCAGGGGTGGCGAGGCCCTCGACATGCTGCAGGCGATGAACACCGGGCATGAGGGCTCGATGTCCACCGCGCATGCCAACTCACCCGCAGATCTCCTGCGTCGCCTCGAGACGATGTCGTTGATGTCCGACGTGGCCCTACCCGTCGAGCATGTTCGAGAGCAGATCGCGTCGACGGTCGATCTTGCGCTTCACCTGTCCCGGCTCCCCGATGGCCGGCGCGTGGTCGCCCGCGTGTCGGCCATCGAGGGCATGAAGGGCAGCGGCATCGCCCTGCGGGAGCTGATGACGTTCTCGGCCTCTGATGACGGCGCTCGCGTAAAGGTGGGATCGATGAAGCACCCGGCTGCGCCGAAGCCTCGCGCGCGTGCCCTGGCCGGAGGGACGACGTGACGCTGGCGCTCGGGTACGGGGCGGCCGTCCTCGCATGCGGCTGGCTCGCGGCCGCAGGGATGAATGCGCTGGGCCGGGAGGCGAGCCTTCAACGTCTGGGCGCAGTAGCGGGGTCTCCATCCCAGGCGGAGCCCGCACGTGTGTCTGCGGTGGTTGCTCGCTATCGACAACCCCTCCTCTCTGTGGTGGTCAGCGCGGTTGGGGCGCTCATCGGCTTCCGCCTCATGGGGCCCGTCGGGATGGCCGTCGGCCTGGCCGCCGGACCGCTCACGACACGGGCGGGGCGCAGACGGACAGCAGCCATTCGACAGGAGCTCCTCGATCGCCAGCTTGGCGAGGCAGTCGAGACGATCGCGGCCTCGGTGCGAGCCGGGTTGTCCGTTCGCCGAGCGGTCGCCGAAGCGGCAGGTGACGTCGACACACCGCTTCGAGATGAGCTCGCCAGCGTCGTCGAAGCGCTCAACTCGGGCGAGCCTCTCGATCGCGCGCTCTCCCGGCTGGATCGCGGGCTGGGGCTTGCCGATGCGCGGCTCCTCGTGACCGCCCTCGGTGTGCACCGGAGAACCGGAGGAGACCTGCCCACGCTCCTGGCCGAGCTCGGTCAGGTCATCCGCGCTCGACGCGAGGACCGAAGGTCGGTCCGAGCGCTCACCACGCAAGCCCGATCGTCCGGGGTCGTCCTCGCCGTCCTCCCAGTTGCATTTGTCGCCCTTCTCTCCGGGACTGGCGGGGACGGCCTCGGCGCTTTCTATCGGAGCCTCCCGGGAGGCGCACTGCTCACCATCGCGCTGGGATGTCAGGCCCTGGGCTTCGCATGGATGCGCAGGATCGTCCAACGAGTCGAGGCGCCATGACGTTCCTGGTTGCAGCCGGCTTCGTCGCGGCAATCTGTCTCGCGATGCTGGGCGTGGTCTTCGCTGCGGATCCCAGGGTCCGGGGTCTGCTCGGGGTGACGAGCGATAGCCATCTCATGCTCCGCCGCCCGGCCTGGGTGGGCTCCATTCGGGTTCGTCGCTCGGTCGGGTCCGGCGACGCGGCAGTGAGAGCCACGGTGCCGGACCTCCTCGACGTCCTCGCCGTCTCCGTCACGGCCGGGCTGTCGCCTCATCTCGCGCTCGCGCGCGCTCCGGATGTTCTGTCGGGAGGGCTCGGGTCGGTGCTCGTAAACGCACGGAACGACGTCGAGCTCGGCACTCCCTGGCGTGTTGCGCTAGAGAGTGCCGCGACTCGGCATCGCGTTGATGAGCTTCGTCGGCTCGCTCGGACGCTGCACCGCGCCGAGCGGTTGGGAGCACCGATATCCGAACGTCTCAGAGAGCTGGCGGCCGACGTTCGATCGGAGCGTCGGATGCGACGTGAGGAGCGGGCTCGTCGGGCGCCCGTCCAGATGCTGTTCCCACTCGTCTTCCTGATCCTGCCCTCGTTCGTCCTTGGTGCAGTGGTTCCGGCGCTGCTGGTGGCCACGCGCGACCTGGTCTGAAAGGAGCATGAGATGGTCCGGCTCGTTGCGTTCCTTCAATCCCGCATGCGTTCCGATCGCGGCCAGACCACCGCCGAGTATGCCCTGGTGATCCTCGCGGCCGCGGCGATCGCGCTCGTGCTGCTCGCGTGGGCGCGGTCGTCCGGGAAGCTGCCCGAGTTCTTCGACGAGGTGATCGATCGCATTACAGGTAGCGAGGAGTGATGCCCAGGGAGCGGGGAAGCGCGGCTCTGGAGCTCGCGCTCGTTCTCCCACTCGCACTGATCGTTGCGCTGGCGCTCGTCCAGGTGGGCCTGCTCGGACGCGACTCCGCGGTGGTGGCATTGGCGGCGCGCGAGGGGTCTCGAGAGGCGGCCGTGACGACCGACGACGCCTCCGTGCGCCAGGCGGCCCTTCGCAGCGGCGATCTTCCTGGGGACCGGACTGCCGTCGAGGTCGATCGGGAGGGGGGAGTGGGTCGCCCGGTCACCGTTCGCGTTCGGTACCGCGCTCCGATCATGGTGCCCTTCGTCGAGTGGTTGTTCCCGAAAGAGGTTGAGCTCGTCGAGGAGGCGACGATGCGCCAAGAGGTCAGCGGTATCGAGGCGTCGTGAGAGATCAGCGCGGCAGCGCCTCGATGCTGGTCGTCGCGGCGATCGGGTTCACGGCGATCCTCTCGGCTCTTACCGCGGACCTCGCTCGCGTCTCCTCCGCCCGAGTTCAGGCTCAGACCGCCGCCGACGCGGCCGCCCTCGCCGCCGCGCAAGAGCTGCTCGCACCATCGCTCGTGTCTCCGAGGGACGTGGCAGAGGACTATGCGAGCCGGCACGGGGCTGTCGTCACCGAGTGTGACTGCGATCGCGCTTCCGATGAAGCGGTTGTGGTCGTCGAGCTGCCCGTCTCCATGCCCTTCCTCGGCCGGGAGGCCCACGTTCAGGCGACGGCGCGTGCGGTCATCGAGCCAGCAGGTGTGGCGGGCCTCGACCCTCTGTTCGCGACCCGGCTCGGGTGCCTGTTCCAGAAAGTCCCGGGCCTCTGGATCGTCTCAGGGTTCCGGACCCGAGAGGAGCAGGCCGCGCTCTACGAGGAGAAGCCGGAGCTCGCTGCGCCCCCGGGCCACTCCATGCATGAGCTCGGCCTGGCTGCGGACCTCGGCTACCCGTCGGATGAGGCGCGGATCGAGGCCCATTCAGAGGCTGCTTCGTGCGGTCTTGATTTCCCCGTTTCCTACGAGCCCTGGCACATCGAGCCTGCTCAGAACTTACAGCTACAGCAGTCAGTCTGATGTATCCTCCAGTCGTGGGAATGAAGCGCCTTCAGATCATGATCGAGCCCGAGATCGACGCCGCCCTCGATCGGCTGGCTCGGAAAGAGCGGACATCGAAGGCGGCTTTGATCCGACGGTTCGTTCGCGAGCACGTGAAGCCCCTACCTCCGATCGAGGAGGACCCGATCTGGGAGATGGTCGGCATGGCAGGGCCCGACGTTGAACCCTTCGACCACGACGACGTGCTCTATCCACGGTGATCTTCGTCGACACGGCGTTCTGGATCGGTCTCACTGTCCCGAGGGACCCGCACCATGCCGAGGCGCAAGAGCTCTTTCAGTCGCATGCCTCGGACCAGTGGGTGACCTCGAACCACGTCCGGGGAGAAACTTGGACGGCGCTCCGAAGAAAAGCGGGCCACCAAGTGGCCGTGCGATTTCTTCAGCTCCTCACGGGGACGACTCGCTTAGACACGGTCTTCGTACCAGATCACCTCGAGGAGTCGGCCATCGCATGGCTCCGCCGTCGGGACGAGCGCGACTACTCGTTCGTCGACGCCACAAGCTTTGCCCTCATGAGAGAAATGGGGATCCGCCGCGTGCTCACGTTCGACGAGGACTTCGCAGCCGCCGGGTTCAAGGTCCTTCGGTCGAGCGGGTAGCTCAGGTATCTCCTGCGAGCTCGGGGATGACCTCGGCGGCGAGGCGTTCCCGCTGTTCGATCTGATCACCCGCGGCCCACAGGACCAAGAATGTGACGCCCATCGCGCCCAGGTCCGCCAACTCGGCCGTCACCTTGTCCGGTGGTCCGCTGATCACGCCCTCGCGGGGCTTCGCGTGCTCGTCGACGCGAACGCCCACGTTGTACGCGTACTCGATCTGGTCGGGGTCACGGCCCGCAGCCTCGGCGGCCCGGCGAACGCGGTCGCGTAGCTCGGGATAGCGATCGGGCATGGCGAAGCGATATGACGGAAGCCAGCCGTCGGCGACACGGCCGGTGATCTCGAGGGCTCGTGGTCCGTACGTCCCGAGCCAGAGCGGGATCGGCCGGTCGGGTGCCGGAGCGATCTGCGCGTCCTGCACCCGATAGTGCGTCCCCGCGAAGCTCTGCGGTTCGCCCGTCCACAACCCGCGGATGATCGCGAGGCCCTCCTCGAGCGCGTCGATCTTCTCCTTCGGCTCGAGGGCGGGGAGCCCGAAGGCCTGGAACTCGGTGTTCGATCCCCCGGCGCCGAGGCCGAGGACGAGTCGCCCACCGGAGAGGCGCTGCAGCGTCTCCGCCATCTTCGCCGTCACGGCCGGATGCCGGTAGGGGAGGCCCAGGACGTTCGGTGCCACTAGGAGGCGCTCGGTTGCGGCGGCTGCCCACGTCAAAGCCGTCCACGTCTCAAGAGACGGATGCGTGCCGTGGAGGTGATCCATCGCAGTGACCAACCCGAACCCGAGCCGCTCGGCCTCGCGCGCGTCGGCGGCGACATCCGCGTCCGCGGAGGTACGAAGACTCAGCCCGAACCGCATGCTCCCCACACTAGAGCCCAGCGGTCGCGAGGGTTACCTCCGCTCGGAGGGTGCGTGGATGACGTCCAGCGCGGCCTATTGTGAGCTCTGCGCAGGGGAAGTTGTGTCAACCGCGAGAAAGGTGGGCCAGCATGGCGTTTCCGCCCGATGCCGAGGTGATCGTTCGACAGCGAGACGAGAAGAACTGGGAGCTCGTCACATCGCTGACGTATCAAGGATCCAGGGAGATGTTCGTCGTCCCGGCGGGAATGGTTACGGACTTCGCATCAGTGCCTCGATCGTTCGTGTGGTTCATCCCGCAATACGGCCGCTACACCAAAGCCGCCATCCTGCACGACTACATGTGGCGGTACCGGGCAGCTGAGGGGTTGATGAGGTGGATCGACGCGGATGGCATCTTTCGCAGGGCCATGAGGGAGTTGGACGTGGCTTTCTTACGCCGTTGGATCATGTGGGCCGCCGTTCGATGGGGAGCTCTGCTGAAGCCGGGCGGCCTCCAGGAGTGGTGGAGGGAGATGCCACGCGTCTTGCTGTTCACACTGGTTGCCCTTCCATTCGTGTTCTTCCCTGGGGTTCTTATCTTCGTCAAGCTGCTGGCCTTCACGCTCGTGGAGTTCATGCTTTGGGCTCCGCTCAGGGCCACGAGGGCGGCGAAAGAGGCGCGAGACGAGCTGCCGGACAAGGAGGTCAACCTTCCGCGGTTCGAGTGGAACCTGTCCTGAGATTCCTTACCCGTCGAGCTCGTCGGGGGTGGCGTGGAGGTCCACGATGCGGCCTTCGCGGAAGACCTTGATCACGATCTGCTTGCCTATCGCCTCCGGGAGCATCAAACGCTGGAGGTCTCGTGCGCTCGCGACCTGCTGACCGTCGACCTCCAGGATCAGATCTTCGGGTCTGAGGCCCGCTTGGTCGGCGGGGCTGCCCCCGACGATCTCGACGACCTCGACGCCGGTGTCTCGTCCGGTCTCGGCCGTCACGCGAGGGGGGAGCGGTCGGGGACCTCCGGCGATGCCGAGGTACGCGCGCCGGAACCGTCCCTCGGTCATGAGCGCGGCGACGATGCGTCGCGTGGTCGCGTTGATCGGCACGGCCAGACCGAGGCCGATCCCGGCAACTGCCGTGTTGATGCCGACGACGCGCCCGATGCCGTCGGACAACGCGCCGCCGGAGTTCCCGGGGTTCAGGGCGGCGTCGGTCTGGATCACGTTCTCCACGATGCGCACGGTGCTCCGGTTGCGCGTCGGCAGACCTCGTCCGAGCGCGCTGATCACGCCGGCCGTGACGGTGCCGGTGAACCCGAGGGGGTTGCCGACCGCAACCACGAGCTGTCCGACGCGAAGCGCATCGGCGTCGCCGAGCTCCGCCTTGGGGAGATCGTTCGCAGCCACACGGACCACGGCGAGGTCGGAGAGCGGGTCGGCACCGATCACGTTCCACTCCAGCTCGCGTCCGTCGACGAGTGCGGCCGATCCTCCCGCGGATGCGGCCACCACATGCGCGGAGGTCAGGAGGAACCCATCGGGAGTGATCACCACCGCACTGCCTGCGCCCTCGGCGCGCCGGCCGCCGGGCACGCGCTTCGTGACCCGGAGGCTCGCGACCGATGGGATGACTTTCTCTGCGACCGAGGTGACGACCTTCGAGTACGCATCGAGCGCCTGGTCGGTGACCGCCTCTGGTGAGGAGCCGTTCGACGGCGGGGTCCGCAGGATCGAGTCGATGTTCTTGGTCACGCCTGCTCCACGTCGGGCCCGGCCTTGCGGACCTTCTCGACGCTCTCGAACGCCTTCTTCAGATCCTTCAACCACTTCTCCTGGTTGTCACCGACCAGCCGGACGCACCACGCGAGCGCCTCGCTCCGGCTGCGGGCGACTCCCGCGTCGACGAGCACGTCGAGCACGGCACGCTCCGCCATCCGCAAGCGGGTCATCACAGGAACGCTCAACGTTGTAAACGATCTGCGGAGGTCTCCGCATTCAACGCCCCACGACACCTTGCGCCGGAACAGGTGTTGCGCCTCGAGCGCGACACCGATGCGCTTGTCGCGTGTCTCCTCGCGGAACCGAGCGATCCTCGCCGCCCGGCCCGCGGACTTCGCCGTGGCCGATGCGCCTTTCGGGTAGTCGGGCTCGGGGATGCGGCCCACGATGAGGATCTCCTCGCGGTCCGCCGTGATCTCGGGTGTTTCGGTGAACCACCCGTCGGGGATCCGGCCGCTGAACCAGCCCTGGATCTCCTCTTCTGCCTGCAATAGCTTTGTCATGATTACAAGATTACACCCCACGCGGATCTGCGTGATCGGCGGGGCGCCTGCCCCTTCGAGCCTGAGCCGGGAAGGAAAGCGTCGTCAGCGTCGGGGCGTAGAATGGCCGCCAATGGCGATGTCCGTCTCGTCCGGGAAGGGCGGTCGGCGACCCGATCTCGGGATCGTGGATTACACGCTGGCCAAGCGCGCGCTCCTCCGGGACGCGCGCCGAGGCCTCCTCTCCCGTCTCGACATCTGCGACGCGCACCCCGAGCTGATGCGCGCGGCGAAGAACATCGGCCAAGACCCCGGCCGGCCGTGTCCCGTCTGCGAGGAGTTCTCGCTCCGTTTGCTCGCGTACGTCTACGCCGATGACCTAAAGCGCAACAACGGCCGCGTGTGGTCGATCGAGGCTGCAATGACCCTCGCCGCGCAGCGGCGGAACGGGACCTGCTACGTCGTCGAGGTCTGCACCGGCTGCGCCTGGAACTATCTCAACGAGGCTTTTGTGGGGCGTAGCGCCGGTTAGACACCCGGCGCGAATGCCCAGAGCCCTCCTTCTGCGTACCTCGGCTCACGCCTGATGGCAGCCATCGCGTTGCCGGTCGCTCTTCTCTTCGGCGTTCTTTCTGAGCTCGTGTCGGGGTTGATCGGCTGGGCGCTCGGGGGTGACCGGAAGTGGTGGCGGGGGGTGTCCGGCCTGTGGTCGGACATCGTCCGGCTCACGCGAGATCGAAGCGGGCGGGAGCGCGTCTCGGTTGTCGAGGCGGGGGGAGCGACCGCGTCCATGTTCGGAGCCGGGTTGGCCGCCGCCGGTGCGCTCGGTATCGGGCCGGATGGACTCGTTCTCGTTTACCTCGCTCTGGTCGTCGCTTCGGCCGGCGCCCTGGTGGTGAGCTGGGAGCAAACCGAGAAGAGGCGGCGGCTGACGATGGCGCTGGCCGAGCTTGCACTCGCTGTGGGCCTCGGCACCATGTTTCTGCGGTACGGGGCGCTCGATCTGGAAGCGGTGCGGGGGACGCAACAGATCTTGGGAACGGGCCTCGTGCTCGGTCCCGTGCCCACTGCTCTTGGCCTGCTTGCGGCCGCGAAAGCGTTCGCATGGTCGACCGCACTGGGCCTTCCGAGTCACTCGGCGGCGGCGGAGGGCGAGGTGCCGGGAGCCGGGCCGGCCGTGCTCCTTCGCCTGTACCGGTGGTCCCTCGCCGGCGCAGCGTCGCTCGTGGCGGGAGTCCTGCTCGCGGGCGGAGGTCTCGAGCCGTTCACGGCAGACAGCGTCCTGCCCATGGCGGCCGGGACGGGTGCCTTCGCCGTCGCGCTGGGCGTGGCCGACGCGGTCCTCCGGAAGCTTCCGGACCGGTGGCTGCTCGCCGTTCCCGGGCTCGCGCTGTTGCTCGGGGGCGTAGGAGCGGCGCTGGTGGTGCTCTCGTGAGCCGAGTGGCGTTGCTGCAGGCAGCTCTCGGTGGCCCGGTCGTTGCCGGTCTGGCGTGGCTCGGCCTGGTTCGGTGGCCGTGGGTTCGGCGCCCGGTCGCCGGAGTTCTCGCGCTTGGCGCGCACGCCGCGGCGTGGGGCGTGCTCGTAGCGGCATACCGGGGCGAGGAGGTCGTCTGGCGCAGCTTCGAGCCCGGGCTTCTCGGCGCAACGATCCTCGTCGTCGCGGAGTTCGCGCTCCTGCTCGCAGCGTTGCGGGCGGAGCGCGTCCCGGACGGTGGCAACGCTCCCGCGATCCTGGGGCTCGCGGTCTCGGCGAGCTCGGTCGCGGCATTGACGTACACGGGAAGCCTGGCGGTCGTTGCGCTCGCCATCCCCCTGCCGACGATCGCGGTGGCCGTCGCGGGGCTGTCCGGGCGGGGACGGCAGGATGCCCGCGGACTGATCGGGCTTGCGGCCGCCGACGTGATCGCGCTCCTCGGCGTCTCGCTCGTGTACGCGCGAACCGGAAGCGTGATCGTCGGTGACGCGGGCGGTGCGGGGCCCGCCCTGCTGCTCCTCGCCGCGATCATGAAGTCCGGCGCGATCCCGGGCGTGGCGACGTGGCGCCAGGCAGCCAGCGAGGGTCCCGCGACCTGGCTCGACGGGGCGTTGCGCGGCCAGGCGATCGCGCTCGCGGCACTCGCGACGCTCACGATGCGTTCGAGCGCTCCGGCGCCGGTATTGGCGATCGGAGCCGCCGCGGCGATCCTGGTCGGCGGACTCGTCGCTGTCGTTGCGCGGACGAGATCGCGATCCGTGGCGGCGGTCACCGGTGCGGCTGCCGGCGTGCCGTTCCTGGCGCTTGGTCTGGGCGGCGCGGTCGGTACGCGCGCCTTTTTGCTTCTCTTCCCGGCATTCCTGCTCGCTTCCGCTCTCGTCGGCATGCTCGGCCGAGCGGGCCTAGGCGAGGAGGAGCCGAACGCCGGAGTGTGGGGATGGCTCGCGGCCTGCGCGCTCGGCGTGGGACTCGGCTCGCTCCTCGGCCTGCCGCCGGGGGGCGGCTTCCCCGGTACGTGGCTCACCATCTCGCTCACCGCCACTCGCGCGGAGGTCACGCTCGGCTGGCTGCTCGCTGCGGGGGCGGCGGGTGCCGGGCTCGCGCTGGCGATGAAGGCGTCTGTAGGTCTGGTCCGCGCTGCGAGGGCGACACCGCTTCTCGCGGCGACCGGCACGGTGGTTGCGGTCCTTCTTCTCTACCTCGGTACGCAGCCGATCCGGGTCGCGATCGGATGGTGGGTTCGCGTCGAGACCGCGCTCGGCCTTCCCGAGGTGCTCCCGACCGCCGGGGCGCCCGGGCTCCCGGCGATCGGGGGGATGCGCTTGGCACTGGCACTGGCGCCCGCCCTGGTGCTGGCCGTGATCGTCGTCGGCCTCGGGCGAGGGGTTCGCGACACGGGAGTCGAGTTCGGGACGATTCTCCCCGCCGAGCCGTCGGCGCTCTCGAAGCGGGTCCGTGCTCTGCTCGCCCCCGCGGCCTCCGCTAGCAAGCCGGTCACCGAGCTGCTCGACCGGGCCCGCGCGATGGGGGTGGGCTTCGGGATCGCGGGGGTGCTGGAGGCGGGGGCCCTGCTGCTGGTGGGGCGGGTCGTGCTCCTCGCCGCGCGGGGGGGCTTCCTCTAGCCCGATTTATGCAGGTCCCCGGCTAGAATTCACGAAGTCGTGGCAACCTCCGATGCACTCCCTCGCCGCCGCGAGCGCAAGCACGTGGCGAAAAAGCCTGCGCGAACGCGCAAGGCCAAGCGGCATTTCCTGATCCGCTACTGGTGGCTGTGGGCGATCCCCATCGGCGGAGGTGCCATCGTCTTCGGTGCGCTCGCGTACGTGTACGCCAAGCTGCCGCTCGACCTCAACATCAAGGCCGCGCAGACCTCCTTCCTTTACGACCTGGACCACAACGAGCTGACGCCCCTCGAGCAAGGCGTCGACCGCCGCGAGCTCGATTTTGAGGACATGCCCGAGGTCGTCCGGGAGGCCGTCATTGCCGCGGAAGACCAGGACTACTACGGGCACGAGGGAGTCGACGTCCTCGCGATCGTCCGTGCGGCATGGGCGAACCTCACGGGAGGCGCGATCGAGCAGGGCGGCTCGACCATCACCCAGCAGTACGTGCGCAACGTGATCCCCGAAGTGGGCAAGGAGCAGACGATCGCTCGAAAGATCAAGGAGGTCCTGCTCGCGATCAAGCTCGAGCGACGCTTGGAGAAGGACGAGATCCTCCGTCGCTACCTCAACACCGTCTACTTCGGCGAGGGTGCATACGGCATCGAGGCCGCCTCGCAGACCTACTTCGGCATCCACGCGCGCAAGCTCGATCTCGGTCAGTCGGCGACCCTCGCCGGGCTCATCAGCGGACCGGAGCTGTACGACCCCGTCGACAACCATGATCTCGCGCTTGAGCGCCGCGACCACGTGCTCGACCGGATGGCCGAGCTCGGTTTCATCACGAACTCGGAAGCCGTCGAAGAGAAGGGGGAGTCCGAGATCGAGACGGTTCCGACGCGCCGGAGCTACGAGGGCAAGCCCAGCGCGTACTTCATCGACTACGCACGCCGGCACCTGCAGAAGAAGTACGGCCGGGAGCTGTACACATCCGGATACAGGATCACCGGCTCGCTCGATCCCGAGTGGCAGGAGAAGGCGGTGGCGGCAGTCGATGCGAGCCCGTACACGGGGACGGAGCCCGGGACGCCGACGGCGGCACTCGTGGCGATCGACGTGGACACCGGCGAGGTCCGCGCGATGGTGGGCGGGACGAGTTTCTCTCGCGACCAGACGAACCTCGCCACGGGAGACGGTGGGACCGGCCGGCAATCGGGCTCGGCGTTCAAGGCGTTCACGCTCGCCGCGGCGATCGAGCAGGACATCTCGTTGAACTCAACGTTCAGCGGGCCGGGCTCGCTCGACCTGGAGGAGGAGTGTCCCGGCTGGGACAACGTCAGCAACTACGGCGACTCTGGCCAGGGGACGATGAACCTCGTCTCGGCGACCGCGAGCTCCGTCAACACGATCTTCGCGCAGCTGGTCATCGAGGTCGGGCCGGAGGCGGTCGCCGATATCGCGCACCGCATGGGGATCCGCAGCCCGCTCGAGCTCGAGGGGGGCGGCGTGCCGTGCTCGATCACGCTGGGGACGCTGGAGGTGACACCGCTCGAGATGACCGAGGCATTCGCGACCTTCGCCTCCGGTGGTGTGCGGCACACCGCGACGCCGATGCATCTGGTGAGGGGTCCGTCAGGTCGGACGGTCTACGACGCTGAGGACCGGCGTGGCCGCAGGGTGATCGAGGAGAACGACGCGCTGCAGGCCATCTACGCGATGAAGCAGGTGGTCTGTTGCGGAACCGCTTCGGGAGCGGTCAACCTCCCGTACGAGGCCTTCGGCAAGACCGGTACCACCGACGACGACTCCGACGTCTGGTTCTGTGGCTCGTCGACCGAGGTTGCCGCGTGTGTGTGGGTGGGACACCCGAGCGGCCGGGTCTCGATGCCAGGCGCGACCGGTGGAACCGTCGCTGCGCCGATCTGGAACGCCTTCATGACCTCGATCTCCGGCGACATCGACCCGGTGGAGTTCGCGGACCCCGACCTGACCGGAGAGATCCTCAAGGGCTCGCCGATCGCCGGTCCGTCTCCGAGCCCGATCGATAAGGAGAAGGACGAGCCGAAGGACTTCGACGAGACCATCAAGCCGTCGCCGGTGCCGACCACGCCTCCGCCGTCCCCGCCTCCGACAACTCCGCCCCCTTCAGAGCCACCACCGTCCCCGCCTCCCACAACGCCGCCACCCCCCACTCCTACAAAACGCTAGGCGGCCCGGCCGCCGAACCCAGCGCAGTCCGTGGAGAGTCCGCACCGCCGTCCTGCATCCCTGCTGGTTGGTGTGGCTTCCTGCTCGCAGGGTGCGGCTTGGGCGGGCCGAGTCACCCGGTCGGCCGCTACTCGATGAGGCGGCGGCGCATCGCTTCCGCGACCGCGGCGGTGCGGTCCGAGGCGCCGAGCTTCTGGTAGACGTGCTCGAGATGTGTCTTGACCGTGTCCGGTGAGACGAAAATACGCCCGGCGATCTCCTTGTTCGTGTAGCCGAACGCGAGGAGCTGCAGGATCTCGAGCTCGCGCTCCGTCAGCGTCTCCGTGCCGCGTTCGCCCTTCTGTGCCGCGCTGAGCTCGTCGGCGACCGCGACCACGAGGTCGGGATCGATCACCATGTTGCCCTCGGCGACGAGGCGAACCGTCCGAAGGAGATGCTCGGCCTCGCGCGTCTTGAGCACATAGCCCTTTGCGCCGGCCCGAACCGCGTCCACGACGAACTGGCGGTCGTCGTACGCGGTGAGCATCACGATGCCGATCTCGGGGCGGTCACCGGTGATGTGGCGAGCCGCTTCGATCCCGTCCATCTCCGGCATCCGGATGTCGAGGATCGCGATGTCGGGCTCGGTCTCTTTCACCACGCGGAGGAGCTCGGTTCCGGAGGATGCTTCGCCGACGACCTCGATGTCGTCCGTCTGATCGATGGCGCGATGGAGCCCCTGGCGGACGAGCGTGTGGTCGTCACCGAGGACCACCTTGATGGGCACGGGCTCCCTCCTCCATCCGGGTCGGGGCGCCATCCTACCCGCGGGGGTGCGGAGAGTGGAAATCGATGAGCGGAGGGGCTTAGCCGACGGGCTGGGCGACGCCGGCCTGCTGCAGGGCGAGCTCGAAGTCGTGCTTGTTCGAGGCTGCGTCGAGCGCGTCGGAGACCTCGATCAGGTCGTTTCGGACCAGCTCGATCAGCGACTGGTCGAACGTCTGCATCCCGTAGAAGCCTCCATCGGCCACGATCTCCTCGATCTCACTCGTGCGGTTCGGGTCGAGGATCCGCTCCTGGGTGCGGCCGTTGTTGATCATGATCTCCATCGCGGGGATCCGGCCGCCGCCCTTCCTGGGGACGAGCCGCTGGCAGATGATGCCGCCCAGCGCGCCGGCGAGCGTCACGCGGATCTGCTGCTGCTGGAACGGTGGGAAGAAGTCGACGATGCGGTTCACGCTCTCGGTCGCATCGATCGTGTGAAGGGTCGAGAGGACCAAGTGGCCTGTCTCCGCCGCGGCGAGCGCAGCCTGGACGGTCTCCACGTCGCGCATCTCACCGATCAGGATCACGTCGGGGTCCTGTCGCATCGCCGCCCGCATCGCGGTGATGAAGCTGTCCGTGTCGACGCCGACCTCTCGCTGAGCGACCGAAGCGGCGCGGTCGGGGTGGACGACCTCGATCGGGTCCTCGATCGTCATGATGTGACAGGCCCGCTGCTTGTTGATTCGGTCGATCATGGCGGCGAGGGTCGTGGTCTTGCCGGAGCCGGTGGGACCGGTCACCAGGACGAGCCCGCGCTGACTCTCCGCGAGCTTTCCCACGATCGGCGGTAGGGCGAGCTCCTCCATCGAGGGGCTTCCCACGCGGACCAGACGCATCACCAGGCTCACCGAGCCACGCTGACGGAACACGTTGACGCGGAACCGGGCAACGCCTTTCAGGCCATAGGCCAGGTCGGCCTCGTTCCTGTTTCGGAAGTCGTCCCAACGGTCCGGCGGGATGATCGAGCGCGCGATCGCCTCGGTCTCGTCGGGCATGAGGGGTTCCTCGTCCGCCAGGGTGTGAAGGATGCCATCGACGCGGATGCGGGGACGGGAGCCAACCTTGAGGTGCAGGTCGGAGCCCCCCCGCTCGGCCACGGCCCGCAGGAGTCTGTCGAGGTCTCTCATCTGTCTACAGAGAGGTTCGGCAGCCCGGGGCCAGCCCTTGAGAGAGGATTTAGAAGACGTAATACCAATTCACGAAGAGGAGCAGCATCACGCCCAGCAGGGCCCCCGAAAAGGCCAGATAGACCTCGTGGACCCCTTTTCGGTGCTCGGCCCAGATCGCCACCACCCAGAGGAGGGGAAAGAGTGGGAGAAGGAAGCGGGGGATCGACATGAAGGGCCGGTGCAGGAAGGCGTAGGAGAGCGGTGCCAGCAGGCTCGCGACGACGTACACGCTGAACAGCGGCCGGGCTCTCCTCACCACCCATCCGGTCGCGACGAGGGCGGGCATGACGATCAGCCAGTCGAGCAGGTGATAGCCGCCGGGATAGAGGCCGACGAACCGGAACGCTTCGGCGGTCCCCTTGAGGACCGTGCCGAGGGGAAAGATCGCCTGACGTTGCCACGTGGATTGCTGCGAGAGCGGCGCCTGCCAGTCTCCGAAGAATCGCTGGCAGAAGGCCAGGTAGGCGATCGCGCCGCCGGCTGCGAGGAGCGACCACAGGGCCGCGCGCGTGAGCTCCTTCGTGCTCTTGCGCTCGCGGAAGTGCATGAACGCCTCCGTGAGAAGAGGTAGCACGAGGAGCACGCCGATGTTCCTGGTCGCGGACGCGCCGATACCGCCAAGCCCCGCCAGCTCCCACTTGCCCCGGCGAGCCGCCCACAACGTCAGCAGCACGAGGAACAGGAACAGGGCCTCGGAGTACGGCGCGAGGAGAAAGAACGAGGTAGGAAACACCGCGAGGTAAAGGACGCTCCGGCGCGCGACGCGCTCGCCCCACTCGGAGGCCGTCAGGAAATACAGCAGGACGAACGAGCCCAACGTCGCCAGGTGGGAGATGAGCAATCCCGCCGCGAGCGGATGGCCGCCGAGGAGCGTCGACACGAATCGGATCGCCAGGGGATAGCCGGGGAAGAAGACCGCGCTCTGGTCCGTCAGGTAGTAGCCGCTGTCGGCGATCCGCAGGAACCACAGGGCGTCGAACCTCTCCCACGCGGTCACGAGGTTGTGCCATCCCTGCGTTGTCTCGTGCGCGTCCCAACCCGGCACGCCGACGGGCTCGAGCGTCGGAAGCAGCGCGACGCCGGCGAGCGCCAGGACCGACAACCCGATGCGCATGCCCACGAACACCCAGAGGCAGTAGCGCAAGCCGCGCCGGATGCGTTGGCGCTCGGCGTCCTGCGCGTTCACATCGTCCGGGACGGGTGCGGGACGTTCCTCGGTCCTCATGCCGCTGCCGCCATCGCCGGGACCGGTTCGGTGACGTCGGGCTCCGTGCGCCGGCGAGTCCACGCGATCACGCATCCCACCAGGATCACGGCACGAACGACCACGGCGAGGTCGAACGACCATTGCGGCAGCCCGTCCCCGACACCCTCGAGCCGGGCGAAGAACTGGAACCGCGTCACGAAGACGGCAATGTCCGCGAGCTGGAACGCGACGAACCACCGGAGGTCCGGCAGTGCGAGCGCGAACCACGGGAGCAGCCACAAGCCGTATTGCGGCGAGTACACCTTCGACGTCAGCAGGAACGCGATCAGCAGGGGGAAGCCGAACGTCCAGACACGGCTCGCGGGGAGTCGTCTGCCCGCGGTGAACCACAGGCCCGCCGCTGCCAAGAGGAATGTGCCCAGTGCCAGGCCGTTCACGACGGCCGCATCCCATACGAAGCCGAGGTGGCGGCCGGCGATGTACCAGAGGCTGTCCCAGTCCGCCGGGCGGATGGCGTTGAACCGAAAGAACTCCGACCATCGCTCGAAGTCGATGAGCGCGAACGGCACGTTGACGAGCGCCCAGGTACCGACCGCGGTCAACCCGAGAACCGCGACCCGGTTGCGCCGATCCTCGCGCAAGCGCGCCAGCGCGAACGGGATCAGGAGGAGCGCGGGGTAGAGCTTCGTGGCCGCGCCGAGCCCGATCAATACCCCGGCCGGCCCGTCTCGTTGCCTGAGGAATGCCGCAGTCGCCGCCGCCGCCAGCGCCACCGCGAGCAGGTCCCAGTTGACGAACGCGTAGATGAGAAGGGTTGGTGCCAGCGCGAACAGCAGCGCGCGGCGGCCGGTGAGCCGGTGAAGCATCGCGGCCGTGGCGAGCGCCGCTCCGGAGAGCAGGATCGCCGAGAGGTTGAAGAAGGAGGGGTAGCCGTCAACCGGTACCGCGGTGGCCCACATCGCGAGCCCGGTCAGGACCGGGTACTCGTTCTCACCGTCCACGTAGGGGACTCGATCCTCCGCGAGCCCGCGGTCCCGATAGGTGTCGCCGTACAGCGCCGCGATGTCCGAGTAGCACAGCCGGTTGTACTGGCGGCCGTCCTCCCAGGACCCGAGGCAAGGCGATTTCAGCAGCCAGCCAAGCGCCAGGCTCGCGAGCGTGGCGGCGAGCACCACGGCCAGGCCACGCGAGGCCGTCGGTTCGTTCACTGCCGGATTATTCCGTGGCGCTGCTCGCTTCGCCTAGACTCCTCGCGATGGCGAGGGGGATGAAGGCCGTGATAGCCCTCGTCATCACGATCCCGGTCGTCCTGATCGGGGTCGGCGCGCTCAACGCACCCGGCACGATCATCAAGGACTACCGATTCCCTCGGGTCGAGATCAGCGCGAGGGTTCGACCGGACGGCGCTCTGATCATCAACGAGCGGCGCACGTTCTCCTTCGAGGGCGACTTCTCGTTCGCCTACTTCACGATCGAGTGGCCTCTCGAGCTCATCCAGGACCTGGTGATCTCCGAGGATAACCGGGCGTTTCCCCTCACACCGTACGAGACAGGGGGGGTGACCCGTGCGGATTGGTCGTTCTCCGCTCAGGACGAGCAGCGCACATTCGACATCCACTACGTGGCGCTCTGCGCGGTGCGCGTCTCCCCGGATACCGCCCATCTGAACTGGCAGTTCGTCGGCACGGGGTGGGACAAGCCCACCGACTTCCTGCGCGTTCGGGTCCATCTGCCGGGGGCCGCGAAGCGCGTCGAGAGGCCAGGCGGCTGCTCGGCAGACGGCGGCGAGCCGAAGGTCACGCGTCCGTTGCGGGCCGGGGAGGTCCAGGCCTGGGGACACGGTCCGCTCGCGGGCGAGGTGCGGCTCCCCGATCCCCAGACCGTGGAACTGGTGGTTCGCGACCTCCGGCCTGCAACGTTCGTCGAGGGCTCGATCGTGTTCCCGGAGGAGGCCGTTCCCTTCGCAGCGCAGGACTCCGGGCGGAACCTCGCCTCGATCCTGCTCGAGGAGCAGATCCTCGCCGATCAGGCGAACGCGCTGCGGCGATGGCACGCGATCGAAAGCGGCTTTGCCCGGGCCCTGTTCGTCGTGCTCCCTCTGTTGATGATCGGCTTGGTCGTCGTGGCACGGCGCAGGGATCGCGTCTACGGGGTGCCCAACCACCTCACCGAGCCACCCGAGGACATCCACCCCGTCGAGCTCGCGGTGCTGTGGTCGACCTCGCGCGGCTCGCTGAAGCCGAAGACCGCGTATCGGGCCCAGCTCCTGCACCTCATGCAGACCGGGACGATCCAGGCGACGCCGGTCGGTCGCGTCTCCGATCCCGAGGACTTCCAGCTCACGCTGGCCAAGCCTCCCGGGGACATGGACCGGGAGTTCGTGACGTTCCTGTTCGCGGGAGACGGGCAGGGCCCGATCTCGTTGAAAAGCGTCAAGGCGAAGGGCACGCGCCGCGATCGCCTCACGTCCTGGTGGTCTCGCGTGGGGGCGAAGACGAAGGACGCGGTCGAGAAGGTGGTGAAGGGCCGGTCGCGCGCTGAGTCGAGCGCGGCGTTCCTGCTCGCGCTCGGTGTCGGGCTGTACGGCTACTGGCGATCGGTGAGCTTCACGGATGGCGCGGCCTTCTTCGACGGGTTCCTCGGCGCCTGGGCCGCCTGGCTGATCCCCGAGGCGGTCGTTGTGTTCCTGATCGTCAAACGCCTCATCCCGTCGCGCCTGCCCCTGGGACTCCGTGAGCGACTGGCGAAGTGGGGAGCGTTCCGCAGGTACCTGAAGGAGTTCAGCACGTTCGAGGATGCGCCGGCCGCCGCGGTGACGATCTGGGAGCACTACCTCGTGTACGCCACCGCGCTCGGGGTCGCCGACGAGGTCGAGGAGCAGGTGAAGGGACTAGTGCCCGCGAACCAGCTTCCCGAGCCGTGGCCCGGCGCACCGAGCGGCATCGACGGGTACGCCTACTACCACCACTCCGTCGGATCCTCCTCGGCCCACGTCGCCTCCAATGCCGCGACCGCCGTCGGCTGGTCGAGCGGCTGGGGCAGCTCATCCGGCGGAGGCGGCGGTGGGGGAGGATTCAGCGGAGGCGGCGGAGGCGGAGGCGGCGGCACCGGAGGAGGCGCGGGCTGATGGCGGGTAAGACGGGCGGACAGCTTCCCGGTTTCGTGGGCTGGCTGATCCTGGTCGTCGTTGTGCTCGCCGTGGTGTTGCCGATCGGTATCCCCCTTTGGCTCGCAGTCACCGCGAAGTCCTACGACTTCCCCGAGGTGCGGATCGACGCGACGGTGCAGCCGGATGGGTCGCTCGACCTCGTCGAGCAGAGGACGTTCGACTTCGACGGAGAGTTCTCGTTCGCATTCTTCACGGTCGCCTGGCCGGGCGACCAGATCGAGGGCTTCACGGTGTCGGAGGACGGACGCTCGATCCCGGTCGACACGAGCGAGGCGACTTCCTACCAGTTCAAAGGTCGATGGGACTTCACCGCCCATGACGAGGAGCGCACCTTCACGATCAGCTACCGGGCGCGCTGCGCCGTTGACGTGTGGGCCGACACCGCCCATCTCAACTGGCAGTTCGTCGGCACGGGATGGGAGGTTCCCACCGACCACGCGTTCGTCCGCGTTCACCTCCCCGGCGCGGCTACCAACGCGAAGAAGCTCGAGCGACCCGCAGAGACGTGCCCCGCGGTCGCGCCGACGGCATCGGTCGAGACGCGCCCGCTGGCACAGGGTGAGACCCTCGCGTGGGGGCACGGGCCCCTCGGCGGCGAGGTGCGCATACCCGATCCGCAGACCGTGACGCTCGAGGTCGACGATCTCCCGGCATCGACGTTCGTCGAGGGTTCGATCCTGTTCCCCGAGACTGCCGTCCCGCTCGGGTACCAAGTGCCGGCGCCGATGCGAGAGACGATCGCGAGCACGGAGGCGGCGCTCGCGCGCACTGCTAACGAGGAGCGACGCGCGTTCCTCGCGGAGCAAGCACTGAACGAGTCCCGCCGTCGGTTCCTGTGGTTCGCGATGGCCGGCCTGGTCGTGGCCTTCGTCTTGCTGATCCTGATCGCGCGGCTGCGGGACCGCGTGCCCGGGGTACCGAAGGTCCTGCAGACACCGCCGGAGGAGATCCACCCGGTCGAGCTCGCGCAGATGTGGGCGGTCGCGAACGGCACCCTGGGGATGGCGAACGTCTACCGGACCCAGATGCTCCACCTCGCTCGCGTCGGTGCGATCGAGCTGCAGGCGGTGGGCCGCGTGACGGACCCCGAGGACTTCCGCGTTCTCCTGCGCGACATGAAGGAGGCGACACCGCGCGACGTCGAGTTCCTCGAGTTCCTCTTCCCGAAGTCGACGGACGACGACATCGCGCTCAGCTCGTTGAAGCCGACCGGAGAGAGGAAGACCGAACTACGCGAGTGGTGGAAGCTGGTCGACAGCAGCGGCAAGAGCGTGCTGCGCGGCCTGCTGCCGACGCTACGTTGGGAGTCGCTCACCACGACGCTCCTCGGGATCGCCGGCATCGTCGCCGGCGGCGTGTTGACCGGGCTCATCGAGAGTCCCGTCGGGCTCCTTCTCATCCCGGTGGCGCTCGTCGGGATGACGATCGCGCACATCGTGATCAAGCCTCGGATCGGCGAGCAGGGGCGGGAGCGCATGGCGAAATGGCGCTCGTTCCGGCGGTTCCTCTCCGAGTTCTCCTCGCTGCCGGAGGCGCCGACGCTCGCGGTCGTGATCTGGGAGCAGTACCTCGTGTTCGCAACCGCGCTCGGGGTCGCCGACGAGGTTGAGAAACAGGTCAAGGCGTTGATCCCGGCGCAGGAGCTTCCAAGCCCGTGGCATGGCGCTCCCTCCGGAGTGAACGCGCTCGCGTTCGTTCACTCGTTCAATACCGTGCCGGTCCACACCGCCGCGTCGACCAGCGTGAGCACGAGCTCCTCGAGCGGGATCGGCTCGTTCAGCTCCAGCAGCGGAGGCGGGGGAGGGTTCAGCGGCGGCGGTGGAGGCGGAGGCGGCGGGACCGGCGGCGGAGCCGGCTGAGTGAGCGCCGGCGTCCTGCTGATTGGCTCGACGCTGGCGGTCCTCCTGATCCTGGTGGCCGTCGCGCGAGCGCGTAGCGGGCGAGCTCCCGGAGTGCCCGGCACCCTGATGGAGCCTCCCGAGGAGATCCATCCGGCCGAGCTCGCGATCCTGTGGGGGAGCTTCCGCCGTTCGTCCCCGCTGACCGCGGCGATCGGCGTGTTTGACCCCTGGACCCAGCGGGCGCTGTTCCAGACCGAGCTGCTGCACCTGGCACAGCAGGGCGTGATCGAGTTGGAAGCGGTCGGCAGGGTCACCGAGCCCGAGGACCTGCGCGTGTCCCTGCGAAAGCAGCCGGACGGCCTCGACCAGGGATTCGTCGGTTATCTGTTCGCGGGCGGGAACACGACTCGAACGCTGCGAGAGGTCGCCGCGACGGCGGACGCTTCCCTGTTCTCGCGGTGGGCCGGCGGGTTGCGCACGAAGGTGATGATGTCGATGGTCACGACACAGCTGCGCGGCGGTGGGAGGCCGACGTTTTCTCCCCTCGGCATGGTCATGTGGGGGCTCCGCACGTTCGTGCCCCTGTCCCGCTTGGGTCGGGGCTGGACGGCCAAGCTGGCCTCGCTGGTTGCCTTCGGCGGCGCGATCGCCGCGTCCATGATCCTTGCGGCACCACAGAGCTTCGCGCTCGCGGGGGGCTGCATCGTCGCCGGGATGGTCGCGGTGCGGCTGATGCCGTACCGGGTGCCGGCCGCGTTCCGGGAGCGCATCGCGCGGTGGGGCGCGTTCCGCCGGTTCCTCGTCTCCCACGCCGACCTCGACGACGCCCCCGCGGCCGCGGTCACCGTGTGGGAGCGATATCTCGTTTACGCCTCGGCGCTGCAGGCAGCCGAGGAGGTACAGGGCCAGGTGCGGCGGGTCCTTCCCATGACGCACATGCTGCTTCCCTGGCTGGGAGCCCCGACCGGTGATGCGAGCGCGGCCTGGGTTCAGTCGCTCGGCACGCTCGCCCCGAAGGGCGTCAGGACTGCGCGGGGCGAGCCGGAACTCGGAGCGTGAAGCGGCAGTCGTACTCGCTCTCGAGCGAGAACGAGTCGCTCTGCACAGGCTCATCCACGTCGAGGATCAGCCCATCGCCGTCGGCGTAGAGCTTCGCCAGCCATCCGTGTGCGAGTACCGGGACGCCCCCGATCCGCCCGACCTCGATCGCGTCCGGTCCGGCGACGTAACGGTCGTACAGGAACGGAGCGGTCGAGTCGCAACACCCGGTTCCGAGCACCATCACGAGATCCTGCTTGCCGCTCTGCGCGACCTTTCGAACGGTCGCTACCGCAGCGGGTGTCGACTTGACCTTCATCTTGTCGACGTTACAGGCCGAGGATTTGGAACCAGAACTTCTGGTCCTTCGCGGTTTGGCTCACGTGCACGTACCGAACGTCGAGGTAGTTCTTCAGGCCCCACTCGCCGTGCTCGC
>CAZKFH010000024.1:28428-31647 GCA_964551945.1 uncultured Actinomycetes bacterium
ACGTGCACGTACCGAACGTCGAGGTAGTTCTTCAGGCCCCACTCGCCGTGCTCGCGGCCGACGCCCGACTGACCGAAGCCGCCAAAGGGCGCGGCCGGTGAGACCAGGTGCCAGTCGTTGATCCACACGGTTCCGGACCGTAGGCGTCGCGCGGTGGCGAGGGCGCGTGACGTGTCGCGCGACCACACACCGGCGGACAGGCCGTAGATCGAGTCGTTCGCGATGCGCACCGCATCCGAGACGTCCTCGTAACGGAGCACGGTCAGCACGGGGCCGAAGATCTCCTCCTGCGCGATCCGCATCGAGGTGTCGACGTCGCCGAACACGGTCGGCTGGAAGAAGAAGCCCTTGTCGTACTCGCCACCGGTCAGGCGCTCGCCGCCCGTCAGGAGCTTCGCGCCTTCCTGCTGGCCGATCTCCACGTAGCGCTCGATCGTGTCGAGCTGCGACTGGTTGATGACCGGCCCGAGGTCCGTCTCGTAATCGGCAGCGGGACCGACCTTGAAACCCTCCGCGAGCTCGACCACGCGAGCGATCACCTCGTCGTAGAGAGCGCCCGGGACCAGCAGTCGCGTACCGGCGTGGCAGATCTGTCCCGAGTGCAGGTACATCGCCCACATCGATCCCGGAACCGCGACGTCCAGGTCGGCGTCGTCCAAGAGGATGTTCGGACCCTTGCCTCCAAGCTCCAGGGTCACGTACTTGATGGTCGAGGAAGCGAGCTGCATGATCCGCCGCCCCACCTCGGTCGAGCCTGTGAACGCGACTTTGTCGACGCGCGGATCGGAGACGAGCGCCTCCCCCGACGTCGGCCCGTCTCCCGGCACGATGTTGACGACACCCGGAGGGATGTCGGACTCGGCGATCACCTCGGCGAGCGCCATCGCGGTCACCGGCGTTTCGAGCGCGGGCTTCAGCACGACCGTGTTGCCCGTCGCGATCGCCGGCGCGATCTTCCAGATCGCCATCATGTACGGGAAGTTCCACGGGATGATTTGGCCGCACACGCCGAACGGCACGCGCTCGACGAACTCCCACGCCTCCGTCGGAAAGACGTACTTCGGGACGGGCTCGACGTAGTCGAGCTTGCCACCGGCCTCCGCGAGGTAGCGCCAGTACTCGTTCGAGTACGGCACGCTGAAGAGCGACGAGTTGCGGATGGTGTGGCCTGCGTCCGCGGTCTCGAGCTCTCCGATCTCGCCGGCCTTCGCCGCGAGCCGCTCCCAGACATCGAGCATGATTTTCGCGCGATCCTTCGGGTCCATCCCCGGCCAGGGTCCCTCGTCGAATGCTTTGCGGGCGGCGCCGATCGCCCGGTCCATGTCCTCGGGCGTGCCGTTCGCGACCTTCGCGACGACCTCGCCTGTGGAGGGGTCATGGGAGTCGATGGTTTCTCCGGAAGCGGATGGAACGAACTCTCCATCGATTAACAGGTCGTACTCGCGCATGGCGCCTCCTGGCTGTCGGGCACGAAAAGCATAGTCCTCGGACGGCTCGCGACGTGCGCGGGCGTAGACTCGAGCCGTGCGCACCAAAGCGTGGATCGCGCTGGTCCTTCTGTTGAGCCTGTCCGCGTGTGCGGAGGCGAATGAGCCCCAGAGTGTGGGACCGGATGAGCCGCCGCTCGTGAACGAGGAGCCCGACGCGGTGACGCCCACCCTGGAGGACTCGACCTGCGAGAACACGACCGGTGGCAATCCCGAGAACTTCCCGAGCTTCGCGGAAGTCGAGCTCGAGACCGGGGAGCGAGATCGCATCACGTTCAGGTTCGCGCCCGACGCGGGCGCTCCCGACGATGCGCCGCTGCACTTCATCAACTTCACGGATGAGCTGATCACCGACGGCGAGGGCCGCAAGGTCAGAGCTGAGGGCGAGGCGTTCGTCGTCGTTTCGTTCCAGGCGGTGGGCGTGGATCTGTCGGGGGAGAAGCCGGTCGAGGTCTACACGGGCTCGAAGCGGTTCACGCCCGAGTTCGGGGTCCTACGGGAGGTCGTGCATCTCGGCGACTTCGAGGGCCAGGTCTCGTGGGGGCTCGGGCTCGCGCGGGACTCCTGTTTCGCCCTCGAGACCGGCAAGGATCACATCACGCTCGAGTTTCCGAACGTCTGACGCGCAGCGCGGCGTACAATGTGTTGGAGAGCCGTGTACTCCGCGGGCCGCCAGGCTCGCGAGAAAGGAGACGCGAGCCGTGACCACGATCAACGACCTCACCCAATGGAAGCGCGAAGGCCGGCGCTTCCCGATGCTGACGGCCTACGACTTCCCGACCGCCCAGATCCTCGATCAGGCGGGGATCCCAGTGCTCCTTGTGGGGGATTCCGTCGCCAACAACGTCCTCGGCTACGAGACCACGCTTCCCGTGACCATGGACGAGATGCTCCATCACGCCAAAGCGGTAGCGCGCGGCGCGAAGGACGCGCTCCTCGTCGGCGACATGCCGTTCCTCTCGTACCAGGCTTCGGTGGAGGAGGCGATCCACAACGCGGGACGGTTCCTCAAGGAAGGCGGCATGCATGCCGTCAAGATCGAGGGCCCGAGATTCGAGCTCGCCGAAGCATTGCTCTCGGTGGGCATCCCGGTCATGGGTCACCTCGGCCTCACGCCGCAATCCGTGCACACGATGGGCGGCTATCGCGTGCAGGCGAAGACCGATGAGGCCGCCGACCGACTGCTCGACGCGGCGCTGCAGCTCGACAAGTCGGGGATCTTCTCGCTCGTCCTCGAGGGCATCCCGTCGGAGGTCGCGAGGCGCGTGACGGGATCGGTCAACGTGCCGACGATCGGGATCGGCGCCGGTCCGCATTGCGATGGGCAGGTGCTCGTGATCAACGACCTGCTCGGCATCGGTGGGGGTACCTATCCGAAGTTCGTGAAGCCATACGCGAACCTGCGGGAGGAGATCACGCGAGCCGTTCGGGAGTTCGCCGGCGAGGTCGAGGACGGAACCTTCCCCGACGCGGACCACTCGTACTCCTAGCTTGCGGCTGAGCGCAGCGCTCACCCGTATCCCCCGGATACCCCACCCAGGTGTGGGCCAATGGCCGACTAGGAAAACTACTCTCCGTAGTGCACAATGCTCCTAGAGGCGCCTTGGGGAAGGCGCCCCGGGAACAGGGGGGAATTTCATGGCTTCACTTCTGCGACGCTCCGCGCTCGCAACTCTTACGGCGATGGCGCTCATGCTCATTGCCGCGCCGGCATTTGCGCACCACAAGGCAG
>CAZKFH010000025.1:0-31200 GCA_964551945.1 uncultured Actinomycetes bacterium
AGTTGAACGCGGGATTCGCCTTGTTGTGCCGCACGAAGCTGTAATCGTTCGTGTCGTTGACCCATCCCACGAACCCACCCGATGGAATCGTGATGTCCCCACCGGAAGCGATCGAGATCGTGGGCATGGAAAATCCGTGATACGTGAAGGTCGACTGCACCGCGTTCGGGGTGAAAACGATCGCCCTCTTCGTGCCGAAAGGAATGAACCCGGTCTCGCCCGGGCCACCCGTGTCGTACTCGGCCAGGGTCAAGACGTCGGTCGCGCCCGGGAATTCCGCGGAACCAAGGTTCTGGTACAGGTAGATGTCCATATCGCCTGAGCCGGTCGCGTCCGTGACGGAGTCGATGACGAACTGGCCACCCCACGTTGCCGAGTCGATGTCCAAGACGAACATCACTGAGCCGTTCGTCGCGGGGCTGAGGAGCCAGAGTCGCCGTCCGAGGCCCGGGAAGCCGCCCTCGCCATCAGTGGAGCGGGTAGGCGCGGCGATGGTGCCCACCACCGTTTGAAGCTCCTCTCCGAGAGGCGCGGCAGTGGCCGGCTGTGTTCCGAACGTAAGCAAACCGAGCAGAAGCCCGGCGATGAGCGAGCGCTTCATGGTGACCTCCTAAGGGCTGGACGCTATCCCCACAGGATTCGCCACCGCGAGAGGACATCCCTCTGCGAATGCACAGTGCTTGGAGGTGGATGAGCGGGGCCCGGAGTTAGTGGATGAGACCGGAGCGGAGGGCCGTGCCGACCGCTTGCACGCGGTCCTGGGCGCCGAGGCGCTTGAAGATGCGCTCCATGTAGTTCTTGACGGTGAAGGGAGAGAGGTCGAGCTCTCGGGCGATCTCCGTGGTGGTCTTCCCCTCGCAAACGAGGAGCAGAACGTCACGAAGCCGCGGAGTGAGCTTCATGGGCGGGGGAGCGAGCATCTCTTGCATGGGGGATGAATTGTTACCTGTCGTACATCAGGCAGCAATAGCCTATTGGTGCCATTTCGGAAGATGGCCCCTTCGGACTAGTTCCGCCCTATTCGAGCGCCGCTATCCCCTTGGTTAACACTCTCCGTGGGCACGAGCGGCACTCATCCGCCCCGTCAAGAAGAGGCCCGGCCTGATGGCCGGGCCTCTTTTCGTTTCCGATCCGTTCACGCTCCCGTCATCCACCTCATCCCCGAGTGGATATCCGTGTGGAAAACCAACTCACCCCGCGCGGGCAGCTGCCTTCCTGTACTGCCGCTGGGAGAGCGGGACGAAGATCGCCAGGATGATCCCGATCCAGATGAGCGAGTACGCGAGCGGATGCTGCAAGGACCACACGTCCGGAGGCGGCGCACCAACGTTCCCGAATAACTCGCGCATCGCCTGCGTCACGGACGAGACGGGGTTCCAATAGGCGAACGTCTTGAGCACCGGCGGCAGCAGCGAGGCGTCCACGAACGTGTTGGCGATGAACGTCATCGGGAAGATGAACATGAACGAGGCGTTCTGGACGACCTCGACGCTCGACACCTTCAGACCGACGAATGCCATGATCCAGGAGACCGCGTAAGCGAAGAGCAGGAGCAAGAGGAAGCCCTGGATCGCATCGATCGGACCAGTTCGGATGCGCCAGCCCACGATCAGGCCGGCGATGGTCATCACGAGGATCGAGATCGAGTTGTAGACCAGGTCGCTGCTGGTGCGACCGATCAGGAGCGCCGACCGGCTCATCGGCAGCGACCTGAAGCGATCGATGATCCCTTTGGTCATGTCGTCGGCCAGGCCGGCTCCCGTGAACGTGGATCCGAAGATCACGGTCTGCACGAAGACCCCGGCGATCAGGAACTCCCGGTAGCTCACGCCGGCCGCCTGTCCGATCTGCCCACCGAAGACGTAGGCGAAGAGCAACACGAACATGATCGGCGACATGGTCGTCCAGATGAGGATCTCGGGAACGCGGGTGATCTTCTTCAGGTTGCGCTTGGCGACGACGGCGCCATCGGCGAATGCGAGACCGAGCGAGCTCATCGAACCGCCTCCTTCTCCCGAGCCCTGTCCTCGGGCTTCGATCCATCTCCCCTGTCCTCCGAGGGCTCCTCGACCTCTTCCGCAACGTGACCGGTAAGAGACAGGAACACGTCATCGAGGGTCGGCCTGCGCAATCCGATGTCGGCGGCCTTGATCTCCCTCTCGCCCAGGTCTTGCAGCACCCTCTTGAGCACGGAAACGCCCCCCGTCACCGCCGCGGTCACCCTACGGGCTTGCTCGTCGACCTGGACCTCCTCGCCGCCGCAGATCACGGCCAGGATCGATTGGGCTGCGCTCAGGTCTTGCTCGTTCTCCAGAACGATCTCGATCCTCTCGCCACCCACCTGGGACTTCAGCTTGTCCGGCGTTCCTTCGGCGATCTTCCGGCCGCGGTCGATCACCACGATCTGCTCGGCGAGCGCGTCCGCCTCCTCCATGTACTGCGTGGTCAGAAGGACGGTCGATCCGGCTCGAGCGAGCTTCTGGATGGTCTCCCACATCTGAGCTCGGCTTCGCGGATCGAGCCCCGTGGTCGGCTCGTCGAGGAACAGGATCTCGGGGTCGATGACGAGCGCAGCCGCCAGATCGAGCCGGCGCCGCATCCCCCCGGAGTACGTCTTCGCGAGCCGGTCGGACGCCTCGTCGAGCTGGAACCGGTCGAGCAGCTCCCTGGCACGGGCTCGAGACCGCTCCTTGCCCAGGTGGTAAAGGCGGCCCACCATCTCGAGGTTCTCGAAGCCGGTGAGCAACTCGTCCACGGCGGCGTTCTGTCCCGACAGGCCGATGTGCTCGCGGACCTTGGCCGGCTCCTTTCGCACGTCCAGGCCCGCCACCTCGACCGTGCCCTCGTCGGGCTCCAGCAGCGTGGTCAGGATCCGGATCGCTGTCGTCTTCCCGGCACCGTTCGGGCCGAGCAGACCGAGCACCATCCCCTTGGGAACTTCCAGGTCGAGACCGTCGAGCGCCACCACCTTGCCGTAGCGCTTGGTTAGCCCCGACGTTCGGATCATGTTGGTCATGCCCCCTCCTCTCATCTCCCCGGCTTAACCCGGGACCCCCTCCATTTGTTTCCTCGCCGCCAGATGAGTCTAGGAACTCCCGATGACACGAAGGTGTCCTCCTGAAGACCGGAAGACGACCAGAAACTCATCGCTCGGCCCTGGCGGGCGGGATGTTCTGGTTTAGCTTGAACAGGTTGCCGGGGTCGTAACGAGCCTTTATAGCCGCCAGCCGCTCCCACGTCGACCCGGGGTAGGCGTCTCGGACCCTCTCGTCGCCTTCCTCGCCGAGGAAGTTCACGTAGGGGGCTGGGTTCTCCCCTCCGAGCACGTCCATGAGCCCGTCGACCCAGGGCTCGTACTCGGGGGCCTCCTCCGAACGCTCGTGGATCGCGGCCACCGCCACCATGTACGTCCTCCGGCGGTGGGCGAACGCCGTGGCATCGTCGGGTACCCGAGCCATCGCTCCACCGAGAACCCGCATGTGGGCAACGGCCATCAAGGCCTTAGAGGCCTGGACCTGCTCCACGATCTTCTCCGCCGAGCTGCCATCGAGGACGTCCACGAAGTTCGTGCTGCCGGTGGCCACGATCGGCTGGGCTTCCTCCTCCTCGGGCTCGTACATCCCGGAGTACGGCATTTCCTTGACCAGGTCCGCGATCGGCTCCGACAGCGATCGGAACGGAGCGACGGCGCGTTCGCCGGCTTCGGCATCTCCCGCGTAGGTGAGCAGTCCCCAGGCGACGAGCTTGCCGTGGTGCTCCTCGGGCAGGAACGGCATCGGCGGCGCTGGCATGACGTTGAGGATGGTCGAGAGCTCCTCCGGCGCGGCCTCGGCTGCCTCGAGGAACCCCGTTATGACCCCGGGCGTTGCCGGCAGGAACAAGTGGCCGCCCACGATCTGCGGAAGCTCGTGCAGGCGGAACTTGAAACGAGTGGCGACGCCGAAGTTGCCACCGCCCCCACGGATCGCCCAGAACAGGTCCGGGTGGGACTCGTCGTCCACATGGAGCGCCTCTCCGTCCGCGGTCACGACTTCCGCGGCCAGCAGGCTGTCGATGGTGAGCCCGTGCTTTCGGACGAGGAAGCCGACCCCTCCTCCCAGCGTGATCCCACCTATCCCCACCGAAGCGGTGTCGCCGAATCCTGTGGCCAGGCCGTGGGCACCGGCAGCGGTGGTGTAGTCGCCGGCGGTCAGCCCCGTCTCCGCCCACGCCGTGCGCCCCTCGACGTCGATGTCCAGCGCCCGCATGTCGCAGAGATCGAGGACGATCCCCCCTTCGCACACCCCGTGGCCCGCGCCGCTGTGGGCGCCGCTCCGGACGGCGAGCTCCAGGCCGGTGTCACGCGCGAGCGCGATCACGCGCGCAACCTCGCTCGCGTCCGCAGGTCTGATGATCACCGCGGGCCGCTTGTCGATCGCGCCGTTGTGGACCACCCTCGCCTTGTCGTAGACAGGGTCGTCCGGCCCGATCACGCGTCCCGTGAACGCGTCACGCAGCTCGGGGACCGAGATCGCAGGGTCTGGTGAAGGATCCACGAGCTCTACTCCGTACGAGCCGGCCTGAATGTGAGGATCTGGGTGCCGGTGCCAGTCGTCTCCGCATCGACCAGCTGCAGCGGGGTCCGGGGATTCCCCTCCCTGAACAGGCGCTTTCCGCTTCCCAGAACGATCGGGTGGACCATCAAGCGGTACTCATCGATCAGGTCGTGCTCCATCAGCGTCTGAGCCAGGTCTCCGCTACCGAACACGAGGACGTCTCTTCCCGGGAGCTCTTTGAGCTTCGCGAGCTCACTGGGAACGTCGCCCTTTATCAACGTCGAGTTGTTCCACGCGAGCGGTTCCTCGAGGGTCGTCGAGACCACGTACTTCGGCATGCTGTTCAGCTGCTCGGACGGCTCGTGCGTGGTGTTCGGCCAGTACGCGGCGAAGATATCGTAGGTCCTCCGTCCCAGGAGCAGCGCGTCGGCGGTGGACATCGTCTGCTCGACTGCGCGGCCCCCGGCATCGTCGAAGAAAGGCCCCTGCCAGCCGCCGTGCTCGAACCCACCGCTGCGGTCCTCGTCCTCGCCTCCAGGCGCCTGCATGACCCCATCGAGCGTGAGGAACTCCGATAGGACGATCCGTGCCATCGGGACTCCTTCCTTGTCTCTATCCGTGTAGACCGGAAGCGCAGCCGGAACTCATCGCTCCTCGGCCTGTCCATCGGAAGGTGACGGATCCCCGGAAGGCGCGAACGTCAAGGCGTAGACCTCCTGGCCCTTCGGATACTCCTTCGTTGGCCGGTACTCACGTGTGGAGGCCATGCCAAGCGCCTCGTAGGTGCCGTCCTGCTGCTCGTGGAGGTGCTCACCGAGATAGACGTTCGCCAGGATCTCCTTTGGCGTCGCGGCGGCCGTCACCATGCGTACCGCGCCCACTACAGGCGGCCCGACGATCGTCAGCTCGCCGGCGATCTGCACGAGGTACCCCGGCCCTGCGTCCAGCCCGATCGACAGGCCCACTCCACCCGACAGGTTCCTGGAGTTGGCTCTGAAATCCTCGAGGACCCGCCGGTGGAAGAGGTCCACCAGGGTTTGAGCGGTCCTGGCGATGTTCCCCGCGGCCTGCACGAATCCCTCGTCGTAGCCAGGCCCCGATTGAACGATCCAGTACGCGAGGAAGCCGTCCCCGGTGAACTTGTCGAACCACCCCCCCGACCGTGTGATCCCCTGTTTCACCGACGACACGAACTTGTCCATGACATAGGCGAAGCGCTCGAACTCGATGGCTTCCTTCATCAGCATCGTGGACTCGCGGATGTCGGCCGCCATCACGAACATCTGGATGGATTCGCTGTCGGCGATGACGTCGAGGAGCTCCTCCTTGCGGAATCGCTCCTCCCAGTCGGGCGGTGCGTGCGCCTCGAGGAGTCCGACGAGCCGACCCCGATCCAGCCGGACCTCCGACCAGTCGGAGTCCGAGGCTCCCTTGCCCGCCATGGGGTTACGCGTTGAAGAACTCGATCAGGACGGGTGCGAGAACGCCATCGTCGACGTTGTGGCCCTGTCCGTCGAGCAGGTGCACCTGTCCGTCCGGGATGGCCTTCCCCAGCGCCTCTGCGGTCTCGCGCATCCACGGCATGTCCGCCCCGCCGGCGACCACGAGCGCGGGCACCTTGACCTGCTCCGCGACATCGGTCGGCAGGGAGTAGTCGGCCATGATCCTCGCGTCGTAGGCGAGCGTGTGCGCGTGCTTCTCCTGGCCCGCCCACCATGGCTGGGCTCGCATCTCCGCCGCCATCTCCTGCGGCATGCCGACGACCTTCGTCATGAAGTACTCGAGGGCATCGCCGGGACGCCCGGTCGCGATCATCTCGTCGTAGCGTTCGACCTGATCGGCGGGTGGCCGGTTGGCGGGGTCGATTATGAACGGCGGCTCCCACATCGCGAGCTTCGTCACGGGGACCCCACTCGCTGTGGCGTGGAGAGCCAGCGCCGCTCCCGATGAAGTGCCATACAGGTGCGCCGACCCACCGGCGCCGGCGATGACGGCCTCGATGTCCTCGATCTCTCGCTCGACCGCGTACGGCTGGTTGTCGGTGCTCTCGCCCCGTCCCCGCCGGTCGTAGTTGAAGACCGTGAAGTCGGAAGCGAGCTCCCCGGCAAGCCCCAGGTTTGCCGTACGGTTCACGGAGCCGCCCGTGACGAGGACGACCGAGGGTCCCTCCCCCGTTACCTCGACATCGATGCTCGTCCCGTCCTGCGAGGTGACCTTCATCAGGCCAGCCCGTTCAGCCAGGACTTCCAGGCCTCCAGCTCCGCCTTCTCGTCCACGTCTCTGAAGATGTGGTGAGCGACCATGAGCGGCCCGGTGAACGCCCAGATGAACCGGTACAACGCGTCGTCGCTGCGCACGCCCAGGAAGCTCGGCGAGACCCATTCCACGACACCGTCGATGGGCTCGATCCCCTCCGGGGTCAGCCGGACCTTGTCATCCACGGCAACGGGCCCGGGGAGTCCGAGGCCTTCCCTCATGATCTCCATGGCCTTCTCTCGGTCGTGCACCTCGGGGCCGTACGTCTCCACAGGTGCGGCCTTCCTGCCGAAGAAGTGGGTGAGGTACACGCCGAGCTTGTGGAAGTAGGCAGTGTCGCCCTCGGTCATAGCCTCGTACTCAGCCTCCCAGTTCTCGCCGAGGACTCCCGAGTGGATCCACTTGATCGCGGTAGTGCCCTTGCCTCGCTCCTCTATGAGGTACTCGAAGTTCATGTAGGCGCCGTCCTCGGCCTCAGCGGTGCGATAGGCGAGCCGGTTCGGGGGATCCCAAGTAGTCACGGTGGCTTCCTCGGACCAGGTGGGGGTGCTGGTCCGGATCCTTCCGCCTTCCCGGGGCTCGATCTCGTTCCGCCCCATGTACCAGGCATCCATCCCGGGACCGGTGGCGATGCCCTGCCAGGCCTGCTCGGGCGTCGCGCCGACCTCGACCTCGTTGACGATCTCGAACCCTTTACCCATGTCAGACCTCCTTCTCCTGTTGTGGAGACGAGCGGGCGCATCAGAAATCATCGATGCCCCGTAGATGAATTCCGGGCGGAGCATCCGTCTACACAGTAGCTACCACGAAAGGAGATCCTCGGTTTGGCCGCTCCCACCCCGGGCACGATCGTCTTCGCGCTGCAAGGGCCGCTCGCCCCCAGCGACGTCCGCTGGATGTGCGAACGTGTCCGATTCCTGCTGGCGTCGAGCGGCAGCGACCACGTGATCTGCGATTTGGGAGCGGTAACAGAGCCCGACGCCGGAACTGTCGAGGCACTTGCTCGCATGCAGCTGACCGCTCAGCGGCTCGGAGGTCGAATGACGCTCCGGCGGGCATGCGGAGAGCTAGGGGATCTGCTGACGCTGTCGGGGTTGACCGACGTTCTGCCGTGCGACGAGCTACCGCTCGAGGCGAGCCGGCAGGCCGAACAGCGGGAACCACCGCGAGGTGTCGAGGAAGAACGTGATCCCGCTGATCCGATCGCCTGAGATCTCCAGGACCTGGAGGGACCAGGGCTCGAGGATCTCCGGCTCTGTGACGCTCGGCTTGTACTGACCGAATGCGGGCGATCCATTGGCGACGGTGGGCACCAGGCGGGAATCCTTGCACCCGATGCCGGGTCCCAGGCACCACTTGACGACATCCTCGTGGGTCTGCAGCCAGAGGTCGTACGGCGGCATGTTCCAGTTGGCGTCCTCGTGCAGGAGCGAGGTCAGAGCGTCCATGTCGTATCGCTCGAAGGCGTCCACGTACCTTGCCAGGAGCGCCTTCTGATCCTCGTCCATCGGCTGGGCGGTCGCGGTGTCCTCCACCTTGCTCGCGGCGACGGCCGCGCGGGCTCGCTGCAGAGCGCTGTTGACCGACTGCACCGATGTCTCGAGCAGCTCCGCCACCTCGGATGCTTTCCAGCGCAGGACCTCGCGGAGGATCAGGACCGCGCGCTGCTTCGGAGGCAGGTGCTGCAGCGCGGCAACGAAGGCCAGGCGGATGGACTCGCGGGACTCCACCTGGTCGGCCGGGTCCGCAGCCGCCGCGATCACGTGGCCGTCGGGGATCGGCTCGATCCAGGTCACCTCGGGCAGGGGTGCGGGCAGCGCCGTGTCGGCCGACTGCGCCGGACCCAGGTCCATCGGTCGAGCCCGGCGCTCCCTGGCCCCGAGCATGTCGAGGCAAACGTTCGTGGCGATCTTGTAGAGCCAGGAGCGGAGCGCAGCCCGTCCCTCGAACCGGTCGAAGCCGCGCCAGGCTCGTAGGAGCGTCTCCTGCACGGCGTCCTCGGCCTCGAAGGCCGAGCCGAGCATGCGGTAGGCGTAGCCGGTCAGCTCGGCCCGATGCTGCTCGAGCAGAGCTTCCAGCTCGGATTCCCGCGTGGTGGTCCCCTGTGTGGGGCCCGGAGCAGCCACGTCTGTCATGGCCACGACTATATGACGCCGGTCCGACGAGGAATTCATCGGTAGCCTCCCCTCGTTGGACCGATGAGTTCGCATGGCCTCCATCGTCCAAGACGGAGAGACGAACAGCAGGAGGGCGAATGGCTTCCGAGGTCGAGCAGGCAGTGCCCGAACGGGCGGGACGCCGAGAGTGGATAGGGATGGCTGTGATCGCCATCGCCTGCCTGATCTACGTCATGGACCTGTCGGTCCTCTACCTGGCGGTCCCATCCCTCACTCGGGATCTCCAGCCCAGCAGCGCACAGCTCTTGTGGATCACCGACATCTACGGCTTCCTGGTCGCCGGGTTCCTCATCACGATGGGCACGCTCGGCGACCGGATCGGGCGGCGCCGGGTGCTGCTCATCGGGGCAGCCGGCTTCGGCGCCGCCTCGCTCCTGGCGGCGTTCTCCACCAGCGCCGAGATGCTGATCGGAGCGCGGGCGCTCCTCGGTATCGCCGGGGCGACGATCGCACCGTCGACGCTGTCGCTGATCCGCAACATGTTTCACGACTCCAAGCAGCGGACAATGGCGATCAGCCTGTGGGGCGCGGCGTTCGCGGCCGGTGGCCCCATCGGCGAGCTGACCGGTGGTCTGTTGCTGGAGAACTTCTGGTGGGGCTCCGTCTTCCTGATCAACGTCCCGGTGATGGCGCTCCTTCTCGTTCTTGGACCGCGGCTCCTGCCTGAGTTCCGGGATCCGAAGGCCAGCAGGCTCGATCTGACCAGCGCGTTCATGTCGTTGGGCGCCGTCCTGGCCGCCATCTACGGGTTGAAGCAGATCGCCCAGAACGGATTGGGGTGGACGGCCGTCGTGTCCGTCCTGGCCGGCATTGCGGTGGGGATCGCGTTCGTGCGGAGACAGAAGAGGCTGCCAGATCCACTGATCGACATGCGCCTCTTCAAGGTGCCGAAGTTCAGCGTGTCCGTGGCCTCGAACGCCCTGGCTGGCTTCATCGCCTTCGGGACGTTCCTCTTCTTCGCGCAGTACCTTCAGTTGGTGGTGGGACTGTCGCCATTAGAGGCGGCGCTCTGGTCGCTCCCGGCGTCGCTCGCGGTGGTTGTGAGCTCCCTCATGGCGCCGGTGGTTTCCGGGTTGGTGCGCCCCGCATTCGGGGTGGCGGGAGGCCTGCTAGTGACAGGGACGGGCCTGGCGATCCTCACCCAGGTTGACGTCTCATCCGGGCTCGCCATCCCGGTGCTGGGGTCCGTGGTCTTCTCGATCGGCCTCGGTCCCATCTTCATCCTTGCCACCGACCTGATCATCGGAACGGCGCCGCCCGAGCGCGCCGGAGCCGCCTCGGCCATATCCGAGACGGGCTCGGAGTTCGGCGGAGCTCTCGGGATCGCCATCCTCGGGAGCATCGGTACGGCCGTGTACCGCGGAGCGCTGATCGATGCGGTGCCCCCGGGCGTCCCGCCGATCGCGGCAGACGCGGCGCGGGACACCCTTGGAGGAGCGCTCGCCGCAGCCGGGCAGCTCCCCGGCGACTCCGGCGCCGCGCTCGTGGCCGTTGCCCGCGAAGCCTTCGTGCAGGGCTTCCATATCGCGGTTCTGACCGGCGCGGTGATGGCCTTCGCCATCGCGATCCTCGTGGCGATCCGGCTGCGCGAGGTGCCGAGAAGCGAGGTGACCGAGTGAGAGATTCGCGGCTTGTTCACTTGCGCTCCAGCGCCCCTTCATCTCCGCCCGCTACGTTGCCGTTGTGGTCAAGCGCCCCCACGCCCACGGTGACCGACCCGGGTCCGGGGACCACCCCCTCGCCTTAGACCCCCAGCTCTCCGGCGAGCCCCACACTCCCCGGACCCCGGCCGATCCCCATGAAGCCGACGAGGCCTTGCTGAACGCGCCGGCCCAGTTGGCCGCCCTTCGGATCCGTGCCGTCGCCGCGCGATCGGCACGCGTCATCCGGGCGGCACCGTGAGCACCGACCTCATCGCCGTGGATTGTCCCGTATGCCACTCGGCCGGGACCGTGAGCGGCGGCCGATGCCAGCTCTGCGAGGCCGAGTTCGGGGAAGCTCAGGACGGGGCCGTCGACCTTCCCCCGACGGCTCCGCCGGCCGCCGCGCTCCCTCTGCGCTTCTCCGACGTGATCGAGGAGCTCCGAGAGGTCGGCACGATGGTGTCGCACGCGGACGGCTCGGTAGCGATCGAGCGTGCGTGCAGACGGGTCGAGACGCTCCTGGAGGCCTTACGCGCGCAGTTCCTTAACGACGTGGTGCTGACGAGCCCCTCTGGCTACCCGAAGCGGCCAGTAACGTAGTCCTCGGTTCGCTTCTCGGTCGGGTTCGTGAAGATGACCTCGGTCCGGTCGTACTCCACGAGTGTACCCGTGCGCTGCCCGTCCTCCTTGACGTCCACGGTGAAGAACGCCGTGCGATCGCTGACCCGCGCCGCCTGCTGCATATTGTGGGTCACGATCACGATCGTGTAGTCCTCGACGATCTCCTGCATCAGCTCCTCGATGCGAAGGGTGGCGATCGGGTCGAGGGCCGAGCACGGCTCGTCCATCAGGATGACGTCCGGCTGCACGGCGATCGCGCGAGCGATGCAGAGGCGCTGCTGCTGTCCGCCCGAGAGCGACATCGCCGACTCCTTCAGCTTGTCCTTCACCTCGTCCCACAGTGCCGCGCGGCCAAGGGACTGCTCGACCAGCTCGTCCATGTTCCCGCTGAATCCAGCGATCTTCGGGCCGAACGCGATGTTGTCGAAGATCGACTTCGGGAACGGATTCGGTTTCTGGAAGACCATGCCGACGCGGCGGCGAACCTCCACGGGGTCCACCCGCTTGTCGTACAGATCGACCCCGTGGTACAGGATCGAGCCCTCGACGCGGGCCCCCTCGATCAGGTCGTTCATCCGGTTGAAACACCGAAGCATGGTCGTCTTGCCGCATCCGGAAGGACCGATCAGAGCGGTGATCTGATTCTCGTAGATCGGCAACGTCACGTCGCGAACGGCTCTGAACCCGTCGTAGAAGACGCTGACGTCGCTGACGTCGAAGACGACGTTCCGGGTGGTGGTGGCCCGCTCCGAATGCGAAACCGTGAGTTGGGAAACCGGCTCGCTCTCCCCGGCGCGATCGGTCATCTGGTCCACGCTATCACCACCGCCTCTCGTACCGATTCCGGAGATAGATCGCCATCGCGTTGATCAGCAACAGCACCACCAGCAACACCACGATCGCGGCGGAGGTGGACTCTCCGAACGCACGGAGGGACTTCCGGGACCACGTGAAGATGATCGCCGGGAGCGCCGTGTACTCGCCGCGCAGGGTCTCGACCAGCCCTCGATCCCCGGCAGCGAAGAAGACGGGCGCGCCGCCGATCAGCAAGAGCGGCGCTGCCTCTCCGAGCGCCCGGGACAGCGAAAGGATCGTGCCCGTGAGGATCCCGGGGGCCGCGTACGGCAGGACATGGCTGCGCACGACCTCCCAACGAGTCGCGCCGACCCCGAAGCCGGCTTCCCGGATGCTCATCGGCACGGCGCGGATGGCCTCCGAAGAGGTGATGATCACGATCGGCAGGACGAGGATCGACATGGTGAGCCCACCTGACATCAGGCTCCGACCGCCCGTCACGCCAGCGAAGAGCTGGACGAAGATCGCGAGCCCCAGCAGCCCGTAGACGACCGACGGAACTCCGGCCAGGTTTCGGATGCTGGACGTGAGGAATCGAGTGAGCCGGTTGTCCGGGGCGTACTCCTCCATGTAGATGGCCGCGCCGATCCCCAGAGGGAACGCCAGCACCACCACGAACCCCATCAGCATCAGCGAGCCGGCGATCCCTTGCGAGACCCCCGCCCGCTCCGGAAGCGATGACAGGTTCGACGTCAGGAAGTCCGAGCCGCGCGCGGTGAAGACGCCGACCGCAGTCCCCATCACATCCGCGATGAGCGTCACGAGCACCGCGAGCGCCAGGAGCAGCGCGAGGAGCAAGGCGCCCTGGAACAGCATGCCGCCGATATCCGCGCGCCTCCCGTGCAGCGCCCGGCGCACGACGTCCGCTGTCGAGACGGGAGGCTGAGCAGCCTCGGTCTGCACCATCAGTACCTCCGCCGAACCCTGCGCACGAACCGCTCGCTCAGGATGTTCAGCACGAGGGTCAAGAAGAACAGCAGGGCGCCGACGAAGAACAGGCTGGGATACGCCGTGCTGGCCCCCTTGACCTGATCCGATCCGGTCGCGAGCGAGGCCATCGCGGCGGTCATCGTCTGGCCCGGAGACAGCAGGTCGGTCGAGAACTGCGACCCCGCCGTCCCCCCCGCCGCGAGGGTCACGATCAGCGTCTCTCCGATCGCGCGCGAGATCCCCAGGATGAGCGCCGCGACGACGCCCGAGATGGCAGCGGGGAAAACGACCCGGATGCTCGTGGACTTCCTCTTGGCGCCGAGGCCGAAGGACGCTTCGCGGAGCGACTGCGGCACGGAGCGGAACGCGTCCTCCGCAACCGAAGCCACGATCGGGCTGATGAGGACCCCGACGCCGATCCCCGCCGCGAGCATGTTGTAGAAGGTGGCGCCGCTGAAGAGCCGCTGGACGACGTCCGGGCTGATGAAGCTCACCACGAAGAACGCCATGACGACGCTCGGGATGCCGGCGAGCAGCTCGAGGATCGGCTTCAGGATCTTGCGGGACCTGCGGCTCGCGAACTCCGAGAGATACAACGCAGCACCCAAGCCGAGAGGCGTTGCAACGATCATCGCGACGACCGTGATGAGCAAGGTACCTACCACGATGGTCTTGACGTCGAAGAGCCCTCGACGCGGGAACCACCCAGTGTCGTTCCACAGCGTCGAGAGATCCGCTCGTGAAAGGAAGTCCATCGTCCCGTCGAAGAGCGAGAGCAGGATCGCGGCATTGATGACGACCGTCAGCCCAGCCGCGGCGAGGAAGGCCCGGCGGATCAAGGTTTCCCTTCTCCGCCGGGCCTGGCTTCCTCTCAGGTCGTCGACCGTGAAAACGCCGTTAGGCAGTGCCTGCTCCCTCCCATGCCGAGCGAGCCGCCTCGATGCGGTCATCGGGAAGTGGCACGTACGCGACCTGCTCCACGACGGTCTTCAGGCCCTCGTCGCTCAAGTAGAGATCAACGTACGTTCGCAGGGCCTCGCTCTCCTGCGCCTTCGCGTTGTTGACGTAGATGTAGAGCGAGCGCGAAAGTGGATACGAGCCGTCCGCGATCGTGTCGAACGACGGCGCCACGCACCCCTCACCGCCGTCGATCTCGAACGCCTTCACCACATCCGAGTTCTGCTCGAAGAACGAGTAGCCCACCCACCCGAGCGAAGTATCCGAGCCCGCGATCCCGTCGATGATGACGTTGTCGTTCCCGGACGCCTGGTAGTCGGGACGGGTCGTCTCGACCTGCTCCTCGGGAAGCCCTCGCTCTTCAGCGATGTCGGGAATCCCCGACAGCTCGATGAACGCATCGTAGGTACCCGACTCCTCACCCGGCGCGGTGATGGTCAGCGGCGCGTCCGGGTAGGGAACCGCGGCGCCCTCGACCTCTTCGCCGAGTGAATTCGCGTCCGACCAGTTCTCGAATCCCTCGGACTCGGGACCGATCAGCGCGTACAGGTCTCCGTTGTTCATGCAGGTCACGGCGTCGTTGTTCGGCGAAGTCAACACCGAGATCCCGTCGAGCGCCACCTCGAGCTCGGTGTACTCGATGCCGTTCGCCGTGCACGCGTCGATCTCTTCTTGCTCGATCGGTCTCGAGGCGTCGGAGATGTCGGTCTCGCCGTTGCAGAACAGCTCGAATCCGTCCCCGGTCCCCGGCCCTTCCACGACGATCTCGACGTTTGGCGCCTGCTCGGAGAAGATCTCGGCGACCAGCGAGCTGATCGGCTCAACCGTCGACGATCCCGAGATGAACACCTCGCCGGTCAGGGTCTCGTCAACCTCACCCCCGGCCACGGTCCCGTTGTCGCTCCCGCCACACGCAGCAGCCAAAAGCGAGAACGCCGCGATAGCCGCGAGCAGCGGTTTCCACATCCTCGTCATCCTTCCCCCTCCTCTCGTGCCTCCATCCAGAGCGATGCTAGGCAGCCCCTCTGGACGCTTCCTGTCCGGATGGTGAACGCAGGGTGAACAAGCCGGGGGAGACTCTTTGTCGTTCTCTCAGATGGCGCTGCGGTGTCAGGGGGATGGCGAGCGTCGCAATGCCCGATGAACTCCTGGAGAACAGGCCCGATCGAGGCTCGGTGCGCACAACGCCGCCGGTATCCTCGAGCCGTTGTGCCCCAAAACGGTCGAGATCAGTGCGCTGAAGTACCATCGGTGCGTGAGCGGCAGAGGCGCTGAGAGGTGGCCAGCGTCCGCATCCACTGGCTGGCCCGCCCGATGAGAGCCCGACGACACTTCCACGAGGAGCTCGAGGCAATCGAGCTCGATCTGCTCGCACTGGGCGAGCTGGCGGAGCGGGCGCTCGGCCTGGCCGTGGAAGTTCTGGTCTCCCGCGACCAGGAGCTCGCGGAGCGCGTCATCGCCGGGGACGACGAGATCGACGATCGTTACCTCGACATCGAACGGCGCTGGCTGGAGCTGCTCGCCCTCCAGACGCCCGTTGCGGGTGATCTCCGTCTCGTCTCGGCCATCATGCACGCCAACCTGCACCTGGAGCGCATCGGCGACATGGCGGTGAATATCGCGAAGATCGCCATGGCGACACGTCAGCAGCCGGGGAACCAGACGATCCTCACCAACCTCCGCGAGATGGCCGACGTCGTGCGGCCAATGATCCGGAGGGCGCTCGACGCGTTCGTCCGGCGCGACCTGGAGCTGGCGCAGTCGCTGCCCGACATGGACGACCCGGTCGACCGGCTCAACCGCGGGATGTATCGGGAGGTGGCGGCGTGTGCGGGGGATCCCGACATGCTCGAGTGGGCGATCCGGATGATGGTCGTGTCCCGGCAGCTCGAGCGCGCGGGCGACCATGCGGTCGACATCGCGGAGCAGGTCGCGTTTCTGCTCACTGGCGAGTTCCACGAGTTCAGCGACGCCTCTCACCCCGAGAAAGGCTGAGGCGAGGTGCAGAACGGACACCGCGTCCTGATCGTCGAGGACGAGGAGTCGTTGGCGGACTCGATCCGGTACAACCTGGAACGCGAGGGGTTCGCGGTCGACGTGGCGGAGGACGGGAGGCGAGCGCTCGAGCGCTTCCGGGAGAACCCCGCGAACCTGGTGATCCTCGACCTCATGCTCCCGGAGATCAGCGGGCTCGACGTGTGCCGCACGATCCGCGCCGAGTCCTCCGTCCCGATCATCATGGTGACCGCGAAGGACGCAGAAGCGGATCGCGTGAGTGGCCTGGAGCTCGGGGCCGACGACTACGTCACGAAACCGTTCTCGATGCGCGAGCTCGTCTCTCGTGTTCGCGCGAACCTACGAAGGGCGAGGATCGCCGGCGTCTCGGTGGAGAGCGAGGACGTCCTGCAGGGCGGGCCCGTCGAGCTCGATGTCACCCGCCACGAGGCCCGCGTTCACGGAGAGACCGTGCCGCTGCCGCCGAAGGAATTCGAGCTCCTCGAGACACTTTTGAGGAGAAAGGGTCGTTTGCTTACACGCGACCTCCTGATCGACGAGGTCTGGGGCTCGGACTACTTCGGGGACACCAAGACGCTCGATGTACACGTCAAAAGGATCCGGAAGAAGATCGAGGAGGACCCGCACAACCCCGTGCATGTCGTGACCGTTCGCGGTCTCGGCTACAAGTTCGTCGACTAGTCCAATGAGCCCTGCGGCATACACGTCGCGTCCCGTCGTGCTCTTCGTCTGCGTTCACAACGCGGGGCGCTCGCAGATGGCCGCCGCGTTCCTGGAACAGGTCGCTGGGGACCACATCGACGTTCGCTCCGCCGGGACGGAGCCCGCCGAGACGATCAACCCCGCGGTCATCGAGGCGATGGCGGAGCGCGGGATCGACCTCGCCGGCCGGCACCCGAAGAAGATGGAGGATCAGGCCGTTCGAGAAGCATCCGTCGTGATCACGATGGGATGCGGCGATGCCTGTCCCGTCTATCCCGGGAAACGGTACGAGGACTGGGAGCTCCTCGACCCGGCGGGACGACCTCTCGTGGAGGTGCGGGAGATTCGGGATGAGATCGAGGCCCGTGTGAGGGCGTTGGCCGATGAGCTGAGCGAGGCCGTGGGATGAATACGCTGGAGATCACCGGTGTCGCCTTGCTCGCCGCCATGATCGGCATCGCGTGCGGCTGGCTCTTTGCCCGGCGCAGGCGCCCCCTCCGCCCCGTCACCGACGCGGTCGAGCGGATCTCCGCCGGTGAGCAAGGAGTGCGCGTCCCGCCGATGGCTGGGACGGACGTGGCAGCGCTCGGACAGGCATTGAATCGGATGTCCGCCGATCTCGAGGAACGGCTCGAACAGCTCGGGCGCGACCGCCAGGAGCGGGACGCGATCCTGTCGGCGATGGAAGAGGGCGTGGTCCTCTTCGACGCGGACGGGAACGTGGCGTACGCGAACCCATCTGCGGAGCGGATCCTCGACCGCATCCCGCGGTCGGTGCGCGAGCTCTCGCCGGCCGCCCTGCGAACCCTGTGCGAGGAAGTCCGTGCCGACGGCCTCCCCCGGGAACGCGAGATCGAGACGGATGTCCCGGCTCGCACGCTGAAGGCCTCCGCGATCCCGCTCGAGGTCCTCGGCGACGTGATGCTCGTGGTGCGAGACGTGACAGCGGAGCGCCGCGTGGAGTCGATGCGCCGAGACTTCGTCGCCGACGCGTCCCACGAGCTCAAGACACCCGCCGCGGCGATCCGCGCCGCTGCCGAGACGGTCGAGCGTGCCGTCGAGGAGGACCCCCCCGCGGCGGTCCGCTTCGCCGTGCAGCTCCGACGGGACGCGGTGAGGCTCTCCCGGATCGTCTCCGATCTCCTCGATCTATCTCGACTGGAAACCGAGCGCCCGGAGCTCGAGCCGGTCCGCCTCGATCGCGTCGTGGCGGAGGAGCTCAAGCGCGTGCGCGTGCAGGCAACGGACTCGGGAGTCGCGCTCCGTTGGGAAGGTTCCCCCGTGACGGTCCCGGGCTCGGTCAAGGACCTCGCGCTGCTCGCCCGCAACCTCTTGGAGAACGCCGTCCGCTACACACCGAGGGGCGGACGCGTCAGCATCGAGGTCGCGGGGGAGAACGTGCATGCCACCCTGAGCGTGCAGGACACGGGGATGGGGATCCCGTCACGGGATCTCCCGCGGATCTTCGAACGCTTCTACCGGGTGGACCGAGCGCGGTCACGCGAGACGGGAGGGACCGGACTCGGCCTCTCGATCGCCCGTCACGTGGTGGAGCGTCACGGCGGACAGATCTCCGCCGAGAGCGAGCTGGGCCGGGGGTCGACCTTCACGGTCACCCTGCCTTCCGGTTCCTCCTGAGGACCCCCCACGGCTGTGCATGTGCCCAAAAGGATGAGCGACTCCGACGTGGAACTCCCAGGTCACGCCACGCGAGCGGCTGGGAGGCTAGCCTCCGGCGCTCGCAAAAAGGAGGATGCCATGAACCCCGTTCGACGCTCACTCGTCGCCGCGGTGACCGCCGGTCTCGTCGGACTGGCCGGCGCGCCGGCCGGAGCCACCCATGAGTTCACCTACACGCCGACGAACACCAAGTTCTTCATGCGGAACGAGGCAACCGCCTGTCCCGGTGACCCTTTCCTCTCCCTGGAGGCGGGTACGGCCGACGCCGGCTGCGGGTTCGTCGGAGGGGCTCCGATCGGCGAGCTCGCGAGCAACGGCGTGACGACCCTCGGAACGGGAGTCAGGACATACACCAGCAGAGACGGAGTGCCGGTGTACCTCGACGCGCTGCGCAACGCGACCGGCAACGTCCGGGTCGTCGGCGGCGCGCAGACCAACAGGATGGCTGTCGGCCAGATCCGAGTGGACGTCACCGTGCGCGCCAAGAACCAGGCGGGAGCGGAGATCGTGCTGGGCACGCACAGCGCCGAGCAGATCGTCAACCCCACGAACTCGGCCCAGACGGACTTCCCGTTCACACTCGACATCGCTGACTCCTTCGACAAAGTCAGGCTCAACGAGATCACGGTCGAGGTGAACATCCGCGGGCTGCACGTGCTCACCGGGTATCACCGGCTCAACGACGCCTCGTGGGTCGACCTCGCCACGTACGACCGTCAGCCCATCCCGCACTAACCTCGAGAACCACGGCGTCGAAACGGCCTCTCTCGGGGGGCCGTTTCGCTGTGCAATCTGATGTCGCGGGTACCATGGCGAGCCGTGTCCTCGGCACCTGAGGTCTGCTACCGCCATCCTGACCAGCCGACTCGCGTCCACTGCACGCGCTGCGGCCGGCCGATCTGTCCCGACTGCATGACACCCGCGCCGGTCGGGCACCACTGTCCGGCCTGCCTCGCGGAGGGACGGAAGGAGGCGAAGCGACTCCACCGTCCATTCGCCCGCGCGCGCTCGGTCACCACGGTGCTGCTGGCCATCAACCTCGGCGTGTTCGCGCTCGATGCCGTGCTGGGTGCGGCCGGGCGTCCGCGCACGCTGCTCGAGGCGGGTGCCATGGTGCCGCTGCTCGTTGCCGACGGCGAGTGGTGGCGACTGATCACCGCGATGTTCCTGCACATCGGGCTTCTGCACGTGGCGTTCAACTCGCTCGCGCTACTGGTCTTCGGCCAGCTCATCGAGTCCGCCCTCGGTTCCCGGCGGATGCTCGCCCTCTATCTGGTGACCGGGTTCGCGGCCAGCGTCGCCTCCTTCACGTTCGGCTCGCCACAGATCGCGGCCGCGGGCGCGTCGGGGGCGATCTTCGGCCTGCTGGGTGCGTGGCTCGTCTACAACCTGCGCCGACGCTCCCTGTCTCTCGCCCGGTCGAACATCCAGTCGGCGCTCCTGTTGATCGGGATCAACCTCGTGTTCGGGTTCACCGTGCCCGGCATCGACAACGTCGCCCACATCGGTGGTCTGATCGCGGGCCTGGCCGCCGGCTACGCGGTCGAGGGGGTGGGGAAAGGCGCGACGCGGACGGCCTCCCGCGTCGGCGGTCTCGCAGCCATCGTTCTCGTGTCCGTGGTGCTCGCCGCCTGGCGAGCCTCGGAGATCGGCGGCCCACTCACCTAGTGGGCGTTGCGAGATCCTCAACCCGGGCGGAACGGCGGCAGTCCGTCCCCTTCCCAGGACAGGGCCTCCGCCGGCGTTCCGAGTAGCTCGCCGGTCTTCGCCGCGACGCGGTTCCAGCCATCGCGATCCCATGATTCGACGACGTCGACCACCGTCCCGCCGTCCAGCAAGAACACGGTCGGAACGGTGCGGATCCCATACGCGTCGGAGAGACCGTACGGCGGCTCGTCGCTCACGGCCGTGAAGCTGGTCCCGAACTCCCCCGCGAACCGCTCGAGCTTCTCGTTCGGATCCTGACCGATCCCAACGAAGCGATCGTCCAGGCGTTGGTGAAAGCGTTCGGCGATCGGCGCCGAGATCTGACACGTCGGGCACGTCACCTTGTAGAAGAAGAGCACACGGGTCCCCTCGCGCTCGATGCCGGGGACCTCCGGCGCTTCCTCCCCCGGTTTCAGCGGCGGCATGAGCGAAGATTACCCACGGTCGCCCACGGCGAACATCGCGCCGGCGCGCGTGCCCACGTAGAGCCTCCCTCGCCAGACCGCGGGCGTGGACTCGATGCACCCACCCAGCTCCACCGTCCACAGCTCTCTCGGCCGCTTCACGAGGGGATCGGCCGCGAGGTCGTACGCGTGGAGCACGCCCGCGCAGTCGCCCAGGATCAGAACCCCGTCGACGACCGCGGGAGACGACCACGTGGGAGGCGGAAGCTCGAGCTCCCAGCGGATCTTCCCGCTTCCACGATCGACAGCGAGGATCCGACCGGTGTTCGTCGGCGCGAACAGAGCGTCCCCGTAGATCGCGGGCGTCGCCCAAATCCCTCCGTCGCCACCGCCCTGGCCGGGAATCGGGATGTCCCAGACGACCGGATCCTTGCGGTCACTCGGGTCGAGCTTCATCAGCTGGCCCACCTCGGCGGAGCGGGCGTTGTGCCGCTCGAGCTCCGACGCGACGTAGAGGTACCCCTCGTCATCGATCACGACGGACGCGTCCGTGTCCTCCCCCGTCCAGAACCGGAAGACGCGCTGGGCCTTACGTCTTCCGTCCAACACGCGTGACACGTCCCATCCCTGAACGAGCCCGCCGGAGTTCGCGAAATAGGCGACGCCCTCGTGGAACGCAACGGAGTTCTCGATGGAGACCTCCTGATCGCCGAGATCCGAGAACAGCTGCTGGTCGAAGCCCGGCACCGTCAGCCGCACCCGGGGCTCGACCGTGACCTTGCCGTCCGCGCCGTAGTCGCGGTTGAGCTCGATCACGTAGAACCAGGAATTCTCGCCGCCCTCCAGCAGGTGACCGTCGATGATGAGCGGCGAGCCGTCCCAGTCGTTGTTCCAGACCGGGTCCGGAGCGGAGTCGGACGACAGCTTCCACAGCTCGACCGGTCGATCCCCCCGGTCCAGCGCAAGGACGCGAAGGTAGTTGTCGCGGGAGCCCGAGTACAGGAGCGGGTAGCCGTCGGGATCGGAGGTCACGGTTCCCTTGATGAGATCCCCGGTCGGGAACGGCTCGTACAGCTCCTCCCCCGTCTCCCCGTCCAGGACGTGCACGGCGCGGTCGTACGCGCCGAAGCGAACCTGCACCTGGCCGTCCTCGGTCTCGACGACGTTCGGCTGGCCCGTCCATCCCGTGCCGCACCACGTGCGGATGCCGTCCTGGTCGGACGATTCCGAGCACATGCCGCCCGAGCTCGGATAGCGCCACAAGATCTGTGGGTCCTCCGGGATGGGTCCCTCGCCGTAGTACGTGCGAGTGGCGTTGCCTCGGAATGTCGTCAGGCCCGCGATCGCCGTGTTGATCGGCTCGGCCGTCAGGATCGGTTCCTCGCGGTCCCGCCGCGGCGTACGGGGTTCGCTCGATGTCTCTTGTGGCTCGGGCGGTTCCCCGTCTGTATCGAACGCGCCCAGGCGGTACGCGCCCACGGCGGCGCTCGCCGCAACGAGCACTCCCATCAAGGCGACGAATGACAGACGCCCGCGTTTCCTCCGAGCCCGCAGCCGGTCGATCCGTGGTCCGGTCACGTCGCCGCCGCCAAGAGCTTGTCGGCCGTCCGCTCCCAGGTCCACTCCCCGGCAACGTGCGCCCGAGCCCTCTCCGCGAGCGCTCGGCGCTCAGAGGCGGGCTCGGCGAGGAGCGATGCGAGGCGCTCCACGAGCCTCCGCGTCGCCCCGGGTCCGGGTTCGAACGAGAGTCCCCCGGGCCGTCCGATGGCACCCTCGAGTGCTTCGGCGACCTCCGCGAGCGAGGAATGCCGCGCGACGACCGGCAGCGCGCCCGCCGCGGCACCCTCCGCCGCCACCATGCCGAACGCTTCGTCGAGCGTCGAGGGAACGACGAGAGCATCCAAGCCGGCAACGGCCTCGGGCGCATACCGATGGTCGAGCCGTCCCGTGAACGTGACGCGATCCGCCAGACCCGCAGCGCCACGCACCTCGGCCGGCTCGAGCTCGAGCTGCATGGGCGAGGCGTCCGCGAGCCACCGGTACGCATCCTCGTCGCCGGCGTCGAGAGCGAGGACCAGCGCGGCGAGCCATTCTCGGAACAGGCCGAATCCAACGATGAGTCCGTGCACGTCAGGACCGAGAAGGGCCACGGACTCGATGAAGCGCTCGACTCCCTTCTCGGGGATCAGCTTCCCGAGATAGCCGATGACGGGACCCTCGGATCGCCCCAGCGTGCCCAATCGCTCAGCGGCATACGGATCGGGCACGCCTTGATCGTACGTTCGAGCGAGCGCGTCGAGAGCAGCTCCGTCTCGATCTCGGAGGTGTTCGCCGACCGGGCGGTCGACGTCGCTCCTCCGGCCTCGCACCGTCTCGGTGTCTGCCGCGAGCCTGCGACCGGCGTCCTCGAACGCCTCGCTTCGCGCGCGAGGGCGCCACCGATCCACGTCAACCCCCGGTGGGATGACGCGAAAGCGATCGGCCGGCAAGGGCACCACCTCCGCGGTACGAGCCAGCACATCACGACTTGCCCCGACCACCGCGGTCGCGTCCTTCAGTCCCTCACGAGCAAGTCGCGCGTACCGGTCCTGCAATCGCACCGCGTACTCAAGGTCGCTTCCGTGCACCTTCGCCACGAACGCACCCTCGCCGAGCGCGCGACGCGCGATCACAGGACCCGGCACGACGTGCCCCGCGATGACCGCATCAGGCGGAAGGGCCTGCACGATCGCCTCGAGGGATCGAACGTTCACGTCGAGGTACCGATCGAGCTCGCGGTCCTCGAGGTCCACGAAGCGCTTCACCTCGAAACCCTCGTACTCGTCGTACACGAAGACCGGGAGAACGTCCCCGATCTCGGGCCTCACCACGATCACTCGACCCTTCGTGGCGCCCGGCCGCAGGGTCCCGATCCGGCTCATCTTTCCTGGTCGTGCGTGGGCGAGTGCATCCACGAAGTCGAGCCGGGCCACCCGCCGCTCCTGGCATACCACCACGACCTCGTGGCCCTGGCTGCGCCACATCTCGGCCACCTTGGCGGTGTAGACGTTGGAGCCGGTGCCCTCCAGCAGCCACCCGTGCCAGAGGAGGATCCGCTTCGCGGGCATCGCGGGCATCGTAGCGGCGAAAGGAATCTTCGCGGTCCGGGGCGAATAGAACAGGACGATGCGAAAAGGGCACAACACCGGCGGGATCGGACGAGACGGCCATCCCGGGCAAGACCTCCCTACCCGGCTGGAGCACGTGCGGCGCTCGGAGCGCACCATGGTCATCGTCCGGGGCCTCGCGACCGTCTTCGCCCTGGTGCAGGTGCTGTCGTACCGGCAATACGCCTACCCCGACGGCCTCAAGGCCGCGGCGCTCGGGCTCGTGGGCGTGCTCGCTGCCGCGAACCTCGCGATCTGGCTTGCCTCTCGGAAGACGAAGGACCTCGCCGTCGCGTCTCGCCTCTCCTACATGGCGATGGTGGCCGACATCCTCCTCGCCTCAGGTTTCGTCTGGATCTACACGTTCGACCCGGACACGGCCCTATGGGCCGTGCTCTTCATAATGCCGCTCGAGGGCGCGATCAGGTTCGCCCTCCCCGGCGCGCTCAGCGCGTGGGCCGCGGTGACGATCCTGTACTCCGCCCGAGAGATCTGGGGTTCGAGGGCGTACGACAACGCGCTGCTCTGGGAGAGCATCTCGTTCCGGATGGGAATCGGCCTGCTCATCGCCCTCGTCGCGGGCATGATGGCGCGCGACCTCATCAACCAGCGCGCGCGGGTTGCGGAGGCTCTGGAGGATGTCTCGAGGATCGACCGGCTGCGCTCCGGCCTCGTCGCGATGCTCGCGCACGATGTTCGCAACCCGCTCACCGTGATCCGCGGGACGTTGCTGACGATGATCCGCCATGGAGACCGGCTGCCGGCCGAGGAGCGCGACGCGCTTGTCAAGGGGGCCGACGAGCACGCAGCTCGGCTGGAACGGCTGGCCACGGACCTGTTGGACCTGGCTCGACTGGAGGAGGGACGTCTCGATCTGCGTCTCGAGGACATCCCGCTCCGCCAGGCGATCGAGAACGGCCTGGAAGCTGCCGCCGCCGGCGAGCGCTACGACGTGCGAATCAGCGAACCGCTCACAGTGCATGCGGACCGAGGGCGCCTCGAGCAGATCGTCGTGAACCTGGTGACCAATGCCCTGCGATACGGAAAGCCCCCGTTCATCGTCGACGCGGCGACCAACGGGGACTCGGAGGTGTCGATCCGGTTCCGAGACGAGGGTCCGGGCCTTCAGCCCGCCGAGAAAGGCGCGCCGTTCGAGGCGTTCCAGACGGAGACCCGGGGGAGCTCCGTGGGGCTCGGCCTGGCCATCGTTCGCGCTTTGACCGAGGCCCAGGGCGGACACGTGACGTTCGAGGAGAACGAGCCGCGCGGCGCATGCTTCAGGATCACGCTGCCGGAGGGCGGTTCCAGCGCGGAGGGTTGATCCCGTCCAGGAAGGTCAGCACGAGGCTCCTCGTCTCGTCCGGAAGCTCGAACTGAGGAACGTGCCCCACCCCGGGAAGCACGACGAGCTGTGAATTCGGGATCGTGTTTGCCAAGCGGCGCCCCAGCCGGACCGGCACCAGCCGATCCTCGCGACCCCAGAGGATCAGTGTCGGCACCTCGATGCGGCCCGCACGCCTCCAGAACGCCTCGGGCTCGTCTGCCATGAGCCCACGCATCGCCGACAGGAGCGCCACCCGCGCACGGCCCTTTCGGTAGATGCGGATGAACTCGTCGGCCGCGGCCACGTATCCGGCGCGCGGGAGCCGGTCGGGATCCGCGAACATCTGACGGATCGCCGTCACGACGATCCGCCTGCGCCAGGGAACCGGGACCGCTCCGACTCCCGTCGGGAGGAGCCCGAGCAACCGTGCGTACAGCGGGAACGGAACGCCAGCGGCGGCGGGATCGAGCAGGATCAGCGAGGTCACCCGGTCCGGGTAGACGTCGGCGACCTCGAGCGCGATCCGGCCCCCCATCGAGTTGCCAACCACCGCTGCCTTCTCGATCCCCATCTCGTCCATGAGCGCCCCGATCACCTTGGAGAAGAAGACGGGTGTGTACCGCTCCCGCGGCTTGCTCGACTCCCCGTGTCCGGGAAGGTCCGGGACGATCACCCGGTACCGCTCGGCGAGCGCAGGCAGGAGCGGCAGGTAGGAGACCTTCGTCGCGGCGAGCCCGTGCAGGAGCAGGACCGGCGGACCCTGTCCGAACGCGTAGGTCGACAGGTCGAGACCCGCTGCGCGCACGGTCACGTGCTCGAGATCCTGCGGCGTTCGCGAACGAGCGGAGGGGTGGAACAGCGACTGCATGCGGACCGCGTAGTCGACGTTGCCCCGAACCTCGATACGGTCCTCCAGGAACGCGTCGATGCCCGACACCGTCCCATCGTCGAGGTCAAGCCAGGTTCGGGCGTCGGTGCTGATGCGTGCGGCGGGGGCGGTCGGGTTCTCGTCGCGTACCGAGCAACGACCGTCCGCGATCGCGATGCGGAAGTGCTGACCGTCGACCGTGAGCCCGAACTCCGCGGAAAAGCCAGCGGCCGCCTCCGAACGGAGCCTGTCCGGAAGCGTGAGCACACGCTCTCGTGCTTCGTCCCCGGCCCGTACCCGAGGACGGGCTACCTCGGCGATCCCCACGGCGGCTAATCTACCTCGGAATACCAAGGAGGAAACGCATTTGGCCCCCGAGCGCCTGACCGTCCTGGACGCCTCGTTCCTGTACCTCGAACGGCCCAACGTGCACATGCACGTCGCCGGGCTCGCCATCCTGGATCCGAAGACGCGGGCGGGCGGCGTTCTGCGTGCGTCCGACCTGGCGACCCTGATCGAGGACCGGATCCACATGGTCCCGCGATTCCGGCAGAAACCGGTGTTCCCGCCGTTCGGGCTTGGGCGGCCGGTATGGGTCGACGAACAGGACTTCGACGTCGAGTTCCACCTCCGCCGAGCGGCGCTGCCCGCTCCTGGAGGGCGGAAGGAGCTGGCCGACTTCGTGCAGCGCGTGCACTCGCGACCGCTCGACCGCTCGAAACCGTTGTGGGAGATGTACTTCGTCGAGGGGCTGGAGGACGGATACGTCGCGATCCTGTCGAAGTCCCATCACGCGATGATCGACGGCATGGGCGGCATCGACATCGCGACCGTGATGTTCGATCTGACGCCCGAGCCGCAGGCGGTGGAGCGCCAATCCTGGACGCCACAGCCGGAGCCGGAGCCGCGGGATGTGCTCGTCGACGCGGTGCGCGATCAGCTCACGCACCCGCTGATGGCACTCGCCGATGGATTCGGACGGGCCATCCGCGCACCGCAAGAGGCGTGGGACCAGACGCGGCGTGTGCTGGGCGGGATCGGCGAGCTGGTCGCCAAAGGTCAGGCGCCCCCCGGACCGTTCAATGTGCCGATCGGCCCGAACCGGCGCTTCTCGATGGCGGAGGTTCCGGTGGCCGACGCGAAAGCCATCAAGAACGCCCTCGGCGGCACCGTGAACGACGTCGTGCTCGCGGCGGTCGCGGGATCGCTGCGCAAGCTCCTCGAGCACCGAGGTGAGCCGGTCAAGGACACGACGCTTCGAGCGCTCGTCCCGGTCTCGACCCGTGACCCGACGAAGCAGATGGCACTCGGCAATCAGGTCTCGGTGTTCTTCGCGGACCTTCCGGTCGGTATCGCGGACCCGAAGAGACGGCTGCGGAAGATCACCGCGCTCACGAAGGAGCTGAAGACGTCCCAGCAGGCGATCGCCGCGACCCGGCTCATCAACACCGCGCAGTGGACGCCACCCACGCTCCACGGCCTCGCGGCTCGACTGGTCGCGCGCCAGCGCTTCGCGAACCTCGTCGTGTCGAATGTTCCGGGGCCGCAGATCCCGCTCTACCTGAACGGGGCGCAGCTCATGGTGGCCTATCCGGTCATGCCGCTCGGCCCGACCCTCGGGCTCTCCGTCGCCGTCACCAGCCTGTCCGGCACCATGGGGTTCGGCTTCACGGGCGACTGGGACGCGGTCCCCGACATCGACGTGCTGCCGGAGGGACTGCTCGACTCGATTCGGGAGCTGAAGAAAGCCGCCGGCGTCTAAGCGTCCGCGGCAAGGGGTCGAGCGCCACTTGCGCTGGCCCAGGCTTCCCGGCCCGGCCCGTCGAGCCAGGACCAGATCTCTGTTGCGGTGCGCTCGGGATCCTCGAGCTGTGGGACATGCCCCAGGTCGTCGAGCGAGCGGAACGTCCAGTCATTGCGCGAATCGCTGACCGCCTTGGCCGCGGCGAGCTTGACCAGCCGGTCACCCGCCCCATTGATGAGCAATGTCGGCGGGCCCACTCGCCCGAGCATCCTCATGAACTGGCCGCGCCGAAGCAGGAGCCGGACCATCGACCGCGCCGCCGCGAGCATCGAAGGATCCGCCCATGGCATGCGCAGCCGCTTGCGCGCGACATCAACGTGGGCATCGATCACATCGGCCGGCACGCGCCCGGGGTCGACGCAACACAGCTCGAAGGATTCGCGAACCAGGCCTTCCGGGCCGAGCTTCCGGGCGCGGGATCGGGTGAAGTACTCACCGACACCGGGAACGAAGTAGGCGGAGAACGCCAGCGTCACCTGCAGGTCACGCGGCTCTTTCGGCGCGAGCGGCAGCGCGGGATTCAGCAACACGAGACCCGCCACCGACTCGGGATTCGCGATGGCCTCGAGAACCGCGATCAGCCCGCCCATCGAGTTTCCCACCAAGATCGCGGGCGCCTCGGCGGTCTGCTGAAGGAACCGGTCCACCCAGCGGGCGTGCCCCTGCACGGTGGTCGCCCGTCCCTGCGGCTTGGTGTATCCGAACCCGGGGAAGTCGGGAGCGAGGACCCGAGCCCGCTCGGCCAGCAGGGGACCGAGACGGAGCCAGTTGACGTGCGACCCACCGAGCCCATGCAGCAGGACCATCAAGGGTCCCGAGCCACCGAAGTCCGCGACATTGACCGGTCCGTCGACGTCCAGCGTCACCCGCTTCACGCACCCCATCCTAGGCTGCTACCGGATCTCCTCTCGATCGAGGTCCTTCTTCGCGGGACCATGAAACACGGTCCCGTCGGCCCGATACCTCGATCCGTGACAGGGACAGTCCCACGTGTGGTCCCCGTCGTTCCAATCGACCGTGCAGCCCATGTGCTGACAGCGGGGCGAGAGCGCAACCACGGACCCATCCTCGGCCTTGTAGACGGCGAGCCGCTTGCCACCCACCTGGACCAACCCACCGTGGCCAGGCGCGAGGTCGTCGATGCTCCGGCCAATCGTCTTCGCGATCAGGACGTCCACCGGCGATCCGTGCGCGACCCTGCTCGGGACGGAGCTGAGCAGGTAGCGGCGTGCGCCCTCCATGCCCTTGTTTCCCACGATCACGAGGTCGACGTCGCCGCGACTCGCCACCTCGATGATCCGCTCGGCCGGATCACCGGCATCGAGAGCCTCGGTACGGACGGCCGCGCTCCCGGGCCGATCTTTCGCGACTCGCTCCAGCGCGATCGCGCCGAGCAGTGGATCGCCAACGTGGATCAGCATCACCCCTGCGCCCAGCATCTCCGCGAGCTCAAACGCCTTCCGCGCGGCCTCGCTTGCGGTCGCCGACCCGTCGGTGCCGGCCAGCACGCTGCGGTACGCGCCGGCCTCGGGCCTGTCCTCTCGCGTGTGCACGATCAGGACGTCGCACGGCGCGTCGTGGGCCACTCGCTCCGCGATCCCGCCGAGTCGGAACCGGTGCGCCTTCCCCATCCCCACGTTGCCGACCACGACCAGGTCCGCGCCCCGCTCCTCCACGACCCGCGAGAGGACCTCGTCCGGCGAGCCCTCCCGCATGTCGGTGGTCGCTGCAATGCCTTCGGTGCGAAGCGTCTCCTGAGCATCCCGGAGCACCGCCGCCGCGGTCTCCTGATCCAGATTGGTTCCGAACGCTGTCACGACCTCCACGCGACCGTGCACGCGCCTGGCCAATCGGCCCGCGGCGGTCGTCGCCCGCATGGCCGTGCTCGACCCATCGGTGCCGACCACGATCGTGCGATACGTCACGGCGACAGCACCTAAAAGGGCTTGAAGAGCATGAGGTAGAGGATGAACAGGATCGATCCGAGCCCGACGAGGGCGAGCAGCCACGGACGCGGGCCACTCAGCTCCTTCACGAGGCTCTCCTCGCTCACGACTTGCGACCCACCGACCATCGCCTCGACGATCGTCCGAAGCCGACGGTAGTAGTTCGACGCGAGGCCGTACATGGCGAACATCGTTAGGACGAAGGTGGCCAGGGCAGTCCAGATCCAGGCGTCCTCCCACCACGAGCCGTCCACCCCCGGGGTGAACCCGGCCCAGATGCCAGCCCCCATGAGAAGCGCCGTGCCCGTGTAGAAGAGGCCCAGGGACCAGGTCGAGAGTTGCAGCAGCGCGTGGATCCGATTCGGGTCACGCTCCGCGCGAACCTTGAACGCCACACCGACGGACACGCCGTGTCCGAGCGCGAACACGATCACGCCCGCGACGTGGATGTACACGAGCCAGGGATACAGATCCATCGCTACTCCTTCGTGAGGAGGGTTCGCAGGTCCACGTCGGGGTCGGAGAGCGCGGTGTCATCGGGGCGGGCGCGAGCCGCGATGAGCTTCATCGCGCGGCGAACATCCTTGCCTCGGTTCAGTCCCAGCGCCGCGAGCAGCACGCGATCCTTCAGGTAGAACGCAACCCCATCCCGATCCTCGAGCGATCCGCGCCTCACGACCGTGTCCCAGCTCGTCGCGAACCCCGCGTACTGCAGGTTGACGTCGTACTGGTCCGACCAGAACCAGTGCGGATCGTCGAACGGCTCCCGCTTTCCGAGCATCGCGCCCGCCACATGGCTTCCCATCTTCAACGCGTTGTCGAAATGCTCGACACGGATTCGCCCGAACAGCGGATGGTCGTGGTTCGCCACATCACCACACGCGAACACGCCGGGAGCCGAGGTTCGGCAGCTCATGTCGACGTCCACTCCGTTCGAGACCGAGAGGCCCGCCGCCTCCGCCAGCTCCGCGTTCGGGACCATCCCCACGCCCACCACGACGGCCTCAGCCTCGATCGCGTCGCCCTTGGTCGTCCGCACCACGACGCCGCCGTTCGACGTCTCGATCCGCTCGACGCCCTCCTCCGTTCGAAGATCGACGCCCTCGTCTCGGTGCATCTGACCGTAGATCCGCCCGACCTCATCCCCGAGCGCTCGCTGTAGCGGAACCGGCGCCATCTCGAGCATCGTGACGTCGACCCCTTTCGCGCGGGCCGATGCGGCCACCTCCGCGCCGATGAACCCGGCACCAACGATGACGAGCCTCCCGCCGGCGAGCGCCTTCTTGATGCGATCGGAATCCTCGAGGGTCCGGAGATAGAGGACTCCCTCCTCCGGAGCATCCGGGAGCCGCCGCGGGCTGCCGCCGGTCGCGAGCAGCACAGCGTCCGCCTCGAGTCGCTCGCCGCCGTCGAGCTCGACCGCGGGCCCCGATGGATCCAGTGCGGCCACGTGAGTGTCGAGGCGCAGATCGACGTCGCTCTCCGCGTACCACTCGAGCGGACGGGACAGGACGGGGTCGGTCTGCTCCCCTCGGAGGTACTCCTTCGACAGCGGCGGCCGCTCGTATGGCGGGTGTGGCTCCGCGCCGATAAGGGTGAGAGTCCCGTCGTAGCCCTGGGCGCGCAGCT
>CAZKFH010000026.1:0-13746 GCA_964551945.1 uncultured Actinomycetes bacterium
ATGGAGGTCTTCCGGGCGTCCCCGCGACAGGCCGACCTCATGATCGTCGCTGGCCGCGTCAGTCAGAAGATGGCGCCGCCGCTTCGGCAGATCTACGACCAGATGCCGGAGCCGAAGTGGGTCATCTCGATGGGTGTGTGCGCGTCCTCCGGCGGGATGTTCAACAACTACGCGGTCGTCCAGGGCGTCGACACGATCGTTCCCGTCGACGTCTACGTGCCGGGCTGCCCGCCGCGTCCGGAGATGCTGATGTACGGGATCCTCCAGCTCCACAAGAAGATCTCGAAGCGAGGGACCTGGAAGTGAGTCCCGAGGAGCTCGCCGGCCGGCTGGGGGCGCGGTTCGACGACGTTCTCGTCGCTCGCGGCGAGGTCACGGTGACCGTCGAGCGAGACCGGCTGCTCGATGCTCTGATCTATCTGCGTGACGAGCCCGACCTGAAGCTGTCGTTCCTCGCCGATGTGTCGTGCACCGATTGGCCCGGCCGAGAGCCGCGGATCTGGATGGCGTACCACCTGTCCTCGGTCGAGCTCGCGCACCGGGTGCGTATCAAGACGGGGCTCCCGGCCGACGACCTCCGTGTGCCCTCGGCGGCCTCGCTCTACCCCACGGCCGACTGGCAGGAGCGAGAGGTGTTCGACTTCTTCGGCGTGCGGTTCGACGGCCACCCGAACCTTCGGCGCATCCTCATGCCCGACGACTGGGAGGGCCATCCACTCCGCAAGGACCATGCCCTCGGCGGCGTGCCCACGCAGTACAAGGGCGCTTTCGTGCCACCACCAGATGAGCGAGGGCTCTGACGTGTCGACCGAGGTACCCCAAGAAGTCGCGGGTATGCAGGTCGGTCGGGCCGTGACGACGCAGCGTCTCCGGGACGACCTGATGGTCGTCAACATGGGCCCACAGCATCCGTCGACCCACGGCGTGCTGCGTCTGCTCCTGACGCTCGACGGAGAGAACGTCGTCGATATCAAGCCGATCATCGGCTACCTCCACACCGGCATCGAGAAGAGCGCCGAGTACCGGACCTGGCAGCAGGGCGTCACGTTCGTCACCCGCGCCGACTACCTCTCGCCCTTCTTCAACGAGCTCGCGTACTGCATGTCGGCGGAACGGCTCCTCGGCATCGAGGCGCCGCCGCGCGCGCAGGCGATCCGTGTCCTCGTGTGCGAGCTGAACCGAATCGCGTCGCACCTGGTGTGGCTGGCCACGACGAGCCTGGAGCTCGGCGCCGTCTCGATGATGCTGTACGGCTTCCGCGAGCGGGAACGACTCCTCGACATCTTCGAGCTGGTGACGGGGCTGCGGATGAACCACGCGTACATCCGGATCGGCGGGCTGGTGATGGATCTCCCGGAGACCGCCGAGGAGCGCATCGACGCCTACCTCGGTGATCTTCCCGCGCGGTTCGACGAGTACGAGACCCTGCTGACGAAGAACCCGATCTGGCTCGAGCGCAACAAGGGAATCGGCATCCTGACCGCCGAGCAATGTCTGCGGCTCGGCGTCACCGGCCCGTTGCTTCGAGCGGCGGGCGTCCCCCTCGACCTGCGCAAGAGCCAGCCGTACAGCGGCTACGAGCAGTACGAGTTCGACGTCCCGACGCGCACCGAGGCGGACTGTTACGCGCGCTACGAGGTCCGCATGGCGGAGATGCGCGAGTCCGTGAAGATCTGCGAGCAGGTGCTCGACAATCTGCCCGGTGGTCCCGTGATGATCGAGGACCCGAAGCTCCGTTGGCCCGCGGATCTCGAGGTCGGGCCGGACGGCATCGGCAACTCGGAGTCGTACGTGCGCCACATCATGGAGGAGTCGATGGAGGCGCTGATCAACCACTTCAAGATCGTCACTCAGGGCATCCGGATCCCGGAGGGCGAGGTCTACACGGCGGTCGAGTCTCCGCGCGGCGAGCTCGGGCACTACATCGTGTCCGACGGGGGCGTGAAGCCGTACCGGGTCCGGATGCGTGACCCCTCGTTCTGCAACCTTCCGGCGATCCCGGAGATGGTCGGTGGCCGCCTGATCGCGGACGTTATCGCCTGTGTGGCGAGCGTCGACCCGGTGCTGGGTGGTGTTGACCGCTGATGAGCGTGTTCTCCGAGGACGCGAAGCGGTACGCGGACCAGCTCGTGGCCAGGTACCCGCACACCCGCTCCGCGCTGCTGCCCCTCCTGTATCTCGTGCAGGCCGAGCAGGGTTACGTCACCCGGGAAGGGATGCGCGAGGTCGCCGAGCTGCTCGCGTTGACGACCGCGGAGGTCGAGGCCGTCGCGACGTACTACACGATGTTCAAGAAGGCGGAGACCGGACGCTGGCTGATCTCTGTCTGCACGAACGTGTCCTGCGCGCTGGCGGGAGCGAAGAAGGTGTACGGACGCGCCGTCGCCGAGGCGGGCGAAGACGCGACGACCGTCACCGAGGATGGCGCGTTCACGGTCGAGGAGGTGGAGTGCCTCGCCGCCTGCGACGCGGCTCCGGTGGTGCAGGTCAACTACTGCAACTACGACCGCGTGAGCGAGGAGCGCGTGGCCGAGATGCTCGGGCAGCTACGGGACGACGAGGTCCCCGAGCCCGCACGTGGACCGAAGCCCGTCGCGCACGACACCACCTCCCGGCTTCTCTCGGGCATGGGGGCGGACGGTGGCTGAGTTCGAGCCCGTCCTGACGGCCCGCTGGGGCACCGAGGGCTCCGACACCATCGACGGTTACCTGCGCACCGGAGGCTACGAGGGCCTGCGCGCGGCGCTCGACCTCTCCCCGCAGGACGTGATCGAGATCGTCAAGGCCGCGGGTCTCCGCGGCCGCGGGGGAGCGGGGTTCCCCACCGGCATGAAATGGGACTTCATCCCGAAGGGCGGCGACGCACCGGTCTATGTCGTGTGCAACGCCGACGAGGGTGAGCCCGGGACGTTCAAGGACCGCGAGCTGCTCGAGCGCGACCCGCACCAGCTGCTCGAGGGGATCGCGATCACCTCGTATGCGGTCGGCTGCCGCACCGCGTTCATCTACTGCCGTGGCGAGTTCCTCTACCCCTCCCTCCAGCTGAAGCGCGCGTTGGGAGAGGCGTACGAGAAGGGCTACCTCGGCACGGACATCCTCGGCAAGGGGTTCGACCTCGACATCCACCTGCACCGCGGCGCGGGCTCGTACGAGTGCGGCGAGGAGACCGCTCTCCTCGAGTCCCTGGAGGGCAAGCGCGGCCAGCCGCGCCTGCGTCCGCCCTTCCCAGCGGTCCAGGGGCTCTACGCCTCGCCGACCGTCGTCAACAACGTCGAGACGCTTTCGACCGTGCCGCACATCCTGCAGAAGGGCGCGGACTGGTTCGCGGGCATCGGTCCCGAGAAGTCCACCGGCACGAAGATCTTCTCGGTCTCCGGGAAGGTCGAGCGGCCCGGCAACTACGAGGTTCCGATGGGCACGCCCGCGCGCGTGCTCGTGGAGGAGCTCGCCGGCGGGATCCCCGGGGGCAAGGCGCTCAAGGCGTGGACGCCGGGAGGCTCGTCGACGCCGTTCCTAACCGCCGACCATATCGACACGCCGATGGACTTCGAGTCGATCGTTTCGGTCGGCTCGATGCTCGGCACAGGTGCCTTGATGGTGCTCGACGAGACGGACTGCGTGGTCGACGCGGCGCTGCGCTTCACCGAGTTCTACGCGCACGAGTCGTGCGGCAAGTGCACCCCGTGTCGCGAGGGCACGTGGTGGATGTCAAAGATCCTCCACCGCATCGAGAGCGGCCGCGGCCGGCTCGACGACCTCGATACGCTGCACGACGTCGGCGACAACATGTTGTTCAAGAACTTCTGCGCGCTCGGTGACGGCGCGGTGATGCCGATCGAGTCCTCACTCAAGTACTTCCGCGATGAGTACGTCGAGCACGTCCGCGGCCAGGGCTGCCCGTTCGAGGAGCGACCCGAGCTCGGCGCCGCGGAGCCGCGGGAGCACGCGACCACGCAGCAGCAGCTCGAGCTGGGACAGGTCCTGCGATGAGCGACCAGCCGCAGCAGCAGCCGAAGCACGTGACGCTGACCGTCGACGGGAAGCCCGTGTCGGTTCCGGCGGGGACCCTCATCATCCGGGCCGCAGAGGCGATCGGTGTCGAGGTCCCGCGCTTCTGCGAGCACCCGTACCTCGAGCCGGTCGGCGCGTGTCGCCAGTGCATCGTCGACATCGAGGGATCGCGCAAGCCCGTCACCTCGTGCACGACACCCGTCACCGAGGGGATGGTCGTTCGCACGCAGCTCACGAGCGAGATGGCGCGCAAGGCCCAGGAGGGCATGCTGGAGCTCCTGCTCATCAACCACCCGCTCGACTGCCCGGTCTGCGACCGAGGCGGCGAGTGTCCGCTCCAGGACCAGGCGCTCGCATGGGGCCCGGGGGAGAGCCGGTACGTCGATCCCAAGCGCGTGTACGAGAAGCCGATCCCGCTGTCCGACCTCGTCCTGCTCGACCGCGAGCGCTGCGTCCTGTGCACCCGGTGCACCCGCTTCTGCGACCAGATCTCCGGCGAGCGGTTCATCGAGCTGTTCGACCGTGGTCCGGCCGAGCAGGTCGCGATCGCTGCCGGCGAGGACTTCCGATCGCCGTTCTCGGGGAACACCGTGCAGATCTGTCCCGTCGGGGCCCTCACGTCGTCCACCTACCGTTTCGCGGCGCGGCCGTTCGATCTCAAGATGGGTGAGACGGTCTGTCCGCACTGCGCGAGCGGCTGTCGCATCCGCGTGGACGTGCGGCGCGGCGAGGTCGTCCGGCACAACGCTCGCGACGAACCCGAGGTGAACGAGGCGTGGCTCTGCGACAAGGGCCGCTACGCGTTCCGCTTCCCCGACCGCGACCGCCTCACGACCCCGCTGCTTCGGACGCCCGGGCTCGAGCCCGTGTCGTTCGGCGAGGCGTTCGGCGCCATCGCCGAGCGCGCCAAAACGGGACGCGCGGCGTTCCTCGGTGGCGGCCGGCTGATGGACGAGGACTCCTACGCGTTGTCCAAGCTCGCGCGCACCGCGTTCGAGACCAACGACCTCGACCACCGAACGACCGGGTTGCACGACACACCGGTCGAGGCAGAGCGCTACGCGGCGAGCGCCATGCACGTCACGTACGCGGATGTCGAGCGAGCCCTCGTGATCCTCGTGGTCGGCCTCGACACGCGAGAGGAGCTCCCGATCCTGCACCTGCGGCTGCGCAAGGCCGCGAGCCGGGGCGCGAAGATATTCGTGGTCCATCCGCGCCGGACGGCGCTCGCGGACGTCGCCGAGCACGTGATCAGCCCTGCCGGGGGCGAGGCCGACCTGCTCGAGCGCCTGATGGAAGCGAGAGGCGGCGACGATCAGATCGGCCGCATCGGCGAGGCCATCGCCGGTGCGCGCGACGCGGGGCTGATCCTGTGTGGCCCTCGGCTGGGCGACAGCACCGGCGCGATCGGGATGGCGGCGACGGCGGCGACCAGTCTCGGCGCCCGCTTCGCGCTGCTGGCTCGACGGGCGGGGGATCGGGGCGCGCTCCGGAGCGGCGTCCATCCCTCGCTGCTGCCCGGCGGTCGCCTCCTGGAAGACACTGCGGAGCGAGCCGAGGTCGAGGACCTCTGGGGGCGCGCGATCCCAAGCGTGCCCGGTCGCGACACCACCGCGATCCTGGAGGCGGCGGCCCGGCGGGAGCTCTCGATCCTGTATCTCGTCGGCGTCGATCCGCTCGTGGACTATCCGGATGCGGAGCTCGCCCGAAAGGCGATCGCCAACGCCGGCCTTCTGATCGTCCAGGACATCGCGGCCGGCGCGTACCGGCAAGCCGCCGATGTGGTTCTTCCGGCCTCCGCGTTCCTCGAGAAGCAGGGGCACATGACGGACTGGGAAGGCCGCTCGCAGGGGATCACCCCGGTCCGAGGCCAGGTCGGCTCCTCCCGCCCCGATTGGCAGATCTTCCAGGAGCTCTCGGAGGTGATGGGCGCCGACATGGGCTTCGGCTCCCTCGAGCAGCTCCAGGCGGAGATGGCGCAGCTCGTCGCCGACCGGCGCGTGCCGCTGGCGCCCGGGAGCAGCGTGCGAGAGCAGTTGGCGGAGGGCGAGGGGTTGACCCTTTTCAGCTACCCCTTGCTCGTCGACGAGGGACGGCAGAGCGTCGACGCCGACGAGCTCAAGGCGACGCTTGCCGACGAGCCGTTCCTGGAGATCAATCCTGCCGACGCCGAGCGGCTCGAGCTCCAGGACGGCGCCCCGGCGCGAGTGCGGACCGAGGCCGGCGAGGCCGAGCTCCCGGTTCGGGTCTCCGACGGGATCGCTCCCGGCGCCGCGTTCGTACCGTGGAACCAGCGAGGATTCCAGGCGAACGTCCTGTTCCGAGGCGTCCCGCGCGCGGCCGCCGAGGTCCAGCCCGCCACCGCGAACGAGGAGGTGGCGAGCTAGTGGACTGGCTCGACTGGATCCTGCTGATCGTCCGCGTCGGCCTCGTCTTCGTGGTGCTGCTCGTCGTCGTCATGCTCGTCATATGGGCCGAGCGCAAGGTCATCGCGGACATGCAGATGCGGATCGGACCGAAGCGAGCGGGTCCGTTCGGCATCCTCATCACGCTCGCGGACGGCATCAAGCTCTTCTTCAAGGAGGGCATCACGCCGACGCACGCGGAGCGACCAGTGTTCGGCATCGCGCCCATCGCGTCGCTGATCCCGGCGATCCTGGCGTTCGCCGTCGTGCCGTTCGGCACCTCGATCACGCTGTTCGGCCGCGAGATCCCGTTCCAGATCGCGGACCTCAATGTGGGCATCCTGTTCTTCCTCGCGATGGGCTCGCTCGCGATCTACGGGATCGTGCTGGGAGGGTGGGCGTCGGGCTCCGCCTATCCCTTGCTCGGCGGGATCCGCTCGAGCGCGCAGATGATCTCGTATGAGATCGGGATGGGACTCGCGGTGGCCGCAGTCGTCATGTACTCGGGCACGATGCGCATGTCGGAGCTCGTGGCGGCGCAGGACCGGATCTGGAACATCATCCCGCAGTTCCCGGCGTTCCTGATCTTCGGCTACGCGGCGCTCGCCGAGTCGAACCGCCCGCCGTTCGATCTCCCGGAGGGCGAGACCGAGCTGGTCGGCGGGTACCACACGGAGTACTCGGGCATCCGGTTCGCCATGTACTTCATGGCGGAGTACCTCCACCTGGTCACGCTCTCCGGGGTGATGGTGACGCTGTTCCTCGGGGGCTGGCGCGGCCCGATCTTCGACTTCCTGCCGTGGCTGTGGCCGCTCGTGTGGTTCACGCTGAAGGTCTCCGTGCTGATGTTCGTCTTCTTCTGGATCCGCGCGACCATCCCGAGGATCCGCTACGACCGCTTGATGAACTTCGGATGGAAGGTGGTCATCCCGTGGGGGTTCGTCTGGATCCTGGCGACGGGGACCATCGTGGTCCTTCCCGAGGAGATCGGGCGCGACGCGTTGTTCCGGTTGGTCGCGATCGGCGCCGGGGTGACGCTGCTGATCTCGCTGGTCGCTCCGCTCCTCACGCGCGGGACGAGGAAAAAGCAGGTGAGCCCGTGATCTTCGAGTTCCTGAAGGGCCTCGGCGTGACGTTCCGCCACATGTTCCGCAAGCCCGTGACGACTGCCTACCCGGATGAGATCAAGCCCCTGCCTCCGCGGTCGCACATCGGCCGGCACCTGCTCAACCGCTACGACAACGGGCTCGAGAAGTGCATCGGCTGCGAGCTCTGCGCGTGGGCCTGTCCTGCCGACGCGATCTACGTCCAGGGCGAGGACAACCAGCCGGAGGCCCCGGTCTCCGCGGGGGAGCGCCACGCCAGCGTGTACCAGATCAACTACCTCCGGTGCATCATGTGCGGCCTCTGCGTGGAGGCGTGCCCCACGCGGGCGCTGACGCTCACGTCGAACTTCGAGCTCTCCTGGGACTCTCGCGAGGGAGCGATCCTGGAGAAGGATCAGCTCTTGACGCCGCCCCTGCCGCTCGGGACCGCGCCGGGCACGGAGCAGGGATAGCCATGGACCTCCTGGTTTTCTGGCTGATGGCGGCGGTCGGCGTGGGAGCGGCTGTGCTGATGCTGTTCCAGCGCAACGCCGTGCATTCGGCGCTGTTCCTGATCGTCAACCAGTTCGCGCTCGCCGTGCTGTTCGCCGTTCTGGGCGCGCACTTCCTGGCGGCTGTGCAGGTGATCGTCTATGCGGGCGCGATCATGGTGCTGTTCCTGTTCGTGATCATGTTCCTCGGCGTCGATCGCCGGGAGGCGCTGATCGAGACGATCCGAGGCCAGCGCGGGCTCGCGATCGGGCTCGGCGCTCTCCTGATCGGCGTGATGGTCGTGGCGATCAGGCTCGGGGTTGGTCTCTCCGGTGCGCCGGGCCCGGCGGCGCCGGGTGACAACGTGGAGGCCGTGGGCCGCACGTTGTTCACGCGGTTCGTCTTCCCGTTCGAGGTGACCTCGATCCTGCTCATCGTGGCCGCGATCGCCGCGATGGTCCTGGCGAGACAGCGTGGTCGCGGCGTCGGACAGAACCCTCCGGAGGAGGAGGACTTGGCCTCGTGAGGACCCCGATCGCGTACTTCCTCATCCTGTCCGGCGTGCTGTTCACGATCGGGACCGTGGGTGTCCTCGTTCGACGCAACGCGCTCGTCATCTTCATGTCGATCGAGCTCCAGCTGAACGCCGTGAACCTGTCCCTGATCGCGTTCTCCCGACAGCTCGGCGAGGTGAACGGCCAGGTGCTCGCGTTCTTCTCCATGGTCGTCGCCGCCGCTGAGGTCGTGGTCGGTCTCGCGATCATCGTGTCGATCTTCCGCAAGCGCGTGTCGGCGAACGTCGACGACGTGAACCTCCTCAAGTGGTGAGCCGATGGAACTCGCCTGGCTGATCCCCGCCCTCCCGCTCGCGGGGGCGGTGATCCTGCTCCTGGCCGGCTCGCGGCTCCGGGGTCTCGCCGGGGGCCTGGCATCGCTGTTGGTCGCCGCGTCGTTCATCGTCGGCGTGCTCGTCTTCCAGGATCTCCTCGCACTCCCCGAAGAGGGTCGGCATGCAGCGGTGCACGTGTTCGATTGGATCTCGGTGGGGTCGTTCCAGGCCCCCGTCGAGCTTCGGGTCGACCCCCTGTCGATGGTCATGGTCCTCATGGTCACGGGTGTGTCGTTCCTGATCCACGTGTACTCGATGGACTACATGCACGGAGATCCCCGGTATCCACGCTACTTCGCATACCTGAACCTCTTCGTCGCCGCGATGCTCACGTTGGTCCTCGCGAACAACTTCGTCCTGATGTTCGTCGGATGGGAGGGGGTCGGCCTCTGTTCCTACCTCCTGATCTCGTTCTGGCACGAGCGCAAGACCGCCGCCGATGCCGGCAAGAAGGCATTCATCGTCACGCGGATCGGCGATACCGCGATGCTGATCGGCATCTTCCTCATCTTCACGACGTTCGGATCCGTCGAGTTCGACGAAGTGTTCGGCGCTGCGTCCGGCGTCGCGCCCGCGACCGCAACGGTGATCGCGCTCCTGCTGTTCGGCGGCGCGATCGGCAAGTCGGCGCAGCTGCCGCTCCACACCTGGCTTCCGGATGCGATGGAGGGCCCTACGCCCGTTTCCGCCCTGATCCACGCGGCGACGATGGTGACCGCCGGGGTGTACCTGGTCGCGCGCGCGAACGTCCTGTTCGAGGTCTCCGAGGTTGCGCTCGGCGTCGTGGCGATCGTCGGGATCGTGACCGCCGTCTACGCGGGCCTCGCGGCACTGGCGCAGGACGACCTGAAACGTGTGCTCGCGTACTCGACGATCAGCCAGCTCGGGTACATGTTCCTCGCGGTTGGGGTCGGTGCGTACGCAGTCGCGATCTTCCACCTGGTCGCCCACGCGTTCTTCAAGGCGCTGCTCTTCCTCGCCGCGGGGAGCGTGATGCACGCGACGGACGGCGAGATCGACGTCACGCGCCTCGGCGGGCTCCGCAAGAAGATGCCGGTCACTGCGGCCTTCTTCGCGATCGGCGGCCTCGCGCTGGCGGGCATCCCGCTCCTGGCGGGGTTCTTCAGCAAGGACCAGGTCCTGGCCGTGACGTACGAGGCCGGACGGACCGGGCTGTGGGTCGTGGGGCTGCTCGCGGCGGCCCTCACGGCCATGTACATCGCCCGCGCGTACGCCCTGACGTTCGAGGGCGCTCCGCGTCGGGACCTGCATCCTCACGAGGCGCCCTCGTTGATGATCGGCCCGATGGCGATCCTCGCGGGGCTCACGATCGGGGGCGGCCTCCTGGGACTGTCGATCCAGACCGGGCGCGTCCAGTCGTTCCTCGCCCCCGTCTTCGGGCACGCGGAGCACGCGGCCGCCACGGGGGGTCTCTCGGAGCTCGTGCTGTCTGTCATCGCGAGCGTCGTCGCGGCGACGGGCCTGGCGATCGGGTGGTACGTCTACGGGTCGGGCCGCGTGGACGTCTGGCACATGCGGAAGCGTTACGCGGGCACGAAGCGCGCCCTCGAATCCGGCTTCTACCTGGACGACCTTTACGGCCGCGGTCTGGTCATGCCGGGCAGGGCAGTGGCCTCGTACACGGCGTCCGTCGTGGATCAGCGGGTTGTCGACGGTGCGTTCACCGGGCTCGGGCGGGCGTTCGCCGGGCTTGCGGGGGTTGGACGCAGGCTCCAGACGGGATTCGTTCGCACGTACGCGCTCGCGTTCCTGCTCGGGGCGGCGACGCTCCTCGTCCTGCTCGTGGCGAGGTCATGAGGTGATCGCGTGCCCTGGCTGACCCTGACCGTCTTCCTGCCTTTGGCCGGAGCGCTCGCGATGCTGGCCCTGTCTGCAGTGCCGCGGCGCACGCCGGAGTTCGGCGGGAGCGAGCAGCCCGACTCGCTGTGGCGGTGGTGGGCGCTCGTGGTGTCGATCGCGACGTTCGTGGTCTCGATCGTGGTGGTCACGAAGTTCCGGGGAAATGTGGCGAGCTATCAGCTCGTCGAGGAGGCGTCGTGGGTCGGCCCGCTCAACCTCCGTTACATCCTCGGGGTTGACGGCGTCAGCGTCTTCATGCTGCTGCTCACGACGTTCCTGATGCCGCTCTCCATCCTCGCCTCGTGGAAGATGGAGCGGCAGGTCGTGTACTTCATGGCCGCGCTGCTCGCGCTGGAAACGGCCATGCTCGGCGCCTTCGTCGCCCTGGATCTGCTCCTGTTCTTCGTCTTCTTCGAGGCCTTGCTGTTCCCCATGTACCTGGTGATCGGTATCTGGGGGAGCGGCAGGCGCATCTACGCGGCGATCAAGTTCTTCCTGTTCACGATGGGCGGTTCGGCGCTGCTCCTGGCCGCGATCCTGTTCCTCTACTTCCACTCGGGTTCGGTGATGGGCAGGCCCACGCTCGACCTTCGTGCGCTGGAGGGCTTGGCGATCGCGCCGGACACGGCCCGCTGGCTGTTCCTCGCCTTCTTCATCGCGTTCGCGGTGAAGGTGCCCCTGTTCCCGCTCCACACGTGGCTCCCGGATGCGCACACCGAGGCGCCGACCGCAGGGTCCGTCCTTCTCGCCGGCGTGCTGTTGAAGGTCGGAGCGTACGGGCTGATCCGGTTCAACCTCACGCTGTTCCCTGGCGCCTCGGCGGAGCTGCGCTGGCTCGTGCTGACGCTGGCCGTGTTCGGGATCGTCTACGGGGCGGTCGTCGCGCTTGCGCAGACCGACGTCAAGCGCCTGGTCGCGTACTCGAGCGTCTCCCACCTGGGGTTCGTCGTGCTCGGGATCTTCGCGGGCACGGTGCAAGGGATGACCGGGGGCGTGATCCAGATGGTCAACCACGGCCTTTCGACCGGTGCGCTCTTCCTGATCGTCGGGATGCTGTACGACCGAACCCATACTCGCGAGCTCGGGAAGCTCGGCGGCCTCGCTTCTCGCACGCCCGTTCTCGCCGGCTTCTTCCTGATCGTTGCGTTGTCCTCACTCGGCCTGCCGGGGCTCAACGGCTTCGTCGGCGAGTTCTTGATCCTGCTGGGCTCGTTCGCATCGAACCCCGCATTCGCGGTGATCGGCTCGCTCGGTATCGTGCTCGCTGCCGTGTACCTGCTCTGGGCATATCAACGAGCGATGCACGGCGAGCTCCGTCCCGGGCTCGAGGACACGCCGGATGTCTCGCCGCGCGAATACGCGATCCTGGTCCCGATCGTCGCGGCGATCGTCGCGATCGGAGTCTTTCCGAAGCCCCTGCTCGAGCGGATCGAGCCCTCGGCCGAGCGTCATGCGCAGCTGATCGCGGTCACACCTGACTCGCCTGCGGTCGTGCAGGCGGAGGGGGAGGGGTAGATGCCGCAGATCCCCGACCTGAACCTGGTCCCGGTCCTGCCCGAGCTGATCGTCGTCGCGGCGGCGATCGTGGTGCTGCTGCTCGACGCGATCCGACCGGGACGCGGACAGACGCATCTCGTCGCGCTCTCAATCGCAGGATTGCTCGGTGCCGCGGCGCCACTCATTCGAGCTTGGAGCGTCCCGGCCGACGACGGTCTGACGGCCCTGGGCGGCATGGTGGCGGTCGACCGCTACGCGATCTTCTTCCGCCTGATCCTCCTCGCGGTGGCGCTGTTCGGGGTCGTGTTCTCGGCGCACTACCTCCGGCAAACGGGCGAGCAGCGTGGCGAGTACTACGCGCTGATGCTGTTCGCCACCTCGGGCATGATGCTGCTCGCCTCCGCCGCGGATCTGATCGTCGTGTTCCTCGCCCTCGAGGTTCTCTCCCTTTCCCTCTACGTCATGACCGGCTTCTCCCGTGGGCGCCTCGCGTCGCAGGAGGCGAGCCTGAAGTACTTCCTCCTGGGTGCGTTCTCGTCAGCCTTCCTCCTGTACGGCATCGCGATGGCGTACGGCGCGACGGGAACGACGAGCCTCGGAGGGATGGCCGATGCCTTGAGCGGCGAGACCGGCTCCCTGACGCTCGCGCTGACGGCTGCGGCGCTGCTGACGGTCGGCTTCGCGTTCAAGGTGGCCGCCGTGCCGTTCCACATGTGGACGCCCGACGTCTACCAGGGTGCGCCGACGCCGGTCACGGGGTTCATGGCCGCGGGCACGAAGGTCGCCGGGTTCGCAGCGCTGATCCGCGTCGCGAACGTCGCGCTCGGGCCGCTCGCCTGGGAGCTCACGTTCGCGATCAGCCTGCTGGCGGTCCTCACGATGTTCGTGGGCTCGATCCTGGCGATCGCGCAGGACGACCTGAAACGGATGCTTGCGTACTCCTCGATCGCGCACGCCGGCTTCGTCCTGGTCGGCGTCGCCGCCGCGAACCACGAGGGCGTGACCGGGGCGATGTTCTACCTCGCCGCGTACGCCGCGATGATCCTCGGCGCCTTCGGGGTGGTCATGCTTGTCTCGCGGGTCGGCGAGGGTCGAACGTCGCTCCGCTCCTACCGAGGACTCGGCCGGCGGAGCCCGCTCCTCGCGGGCCTGCTCACCGTTTTCCTGCTCTCGCTGGCCGGCCTGCCGCCCACGGCGGGGTTCCTCGCGAAGGTGTTCGTCTTCCAGGCGGCCGTGAACGCGGGACTCGAGTGGCTCGTGATCGTCGCTGTGCTCGTCAGCGTGATCGCAGCGTTCTTCTATCTCCGCGTGCTCGTCATGACCTACATGCAGGATCCGGAGCCCGAGGACGCCGAGGAGCGGCCCAGGGCCGAGCTCGCGCCCGGCCTCGCGATCGGCCTGGCGGCCGCGATCACCATCCTGCTCGGCGTCCTGCCCGGACTCCTCTTCGATCCCATCCAGTCGGCGGGGGTCCTGCGTTGGTAGAGGGAGCGCATATGGAGGAAGG
>CAZKFH010000026.1:13846-29662 GCA_964551945.1 uncultured Actinomycetes bacterium
CCCATCCAGTCGGCGGGGGTCCTGCGTTGGTAGAGGGAGCGCATATGGAGGAAGGGCGCGGGAGGTACGCAAGTTGAGCGCCGTGGCGTGGCAAGACCTTCGAGCGAGCGACCCGGATCTGGAGGAGCTCGTCCGGATGCGCCTGGAGAAGGTCGAGGAATCCCTGCGGCGATCGGCGTCGTCCGACCTGCCGTTCATCTCGGAGGCGGCGGGGTATCTGCTCGCGGCCGGCGGCAAGCGGTTCCGACCCCTGCTCGTGATGCTCGGCGGGAACTTCGGGGATCCGGAGGACCCCCGTCTCGTCCAGGTTGCGGTCGCCGTCGAGCTCACCCATCTCGCCACGCTGTATCACGACGACGTGATCGACGAGGCGGCGACCCGGAGGGGCACGGCCTCCGCGAACGCGCGCTGGGACAACACGGTCGCGATCCTCACGGGCGACTTCCTGTTCGCGAGGGCCTCGGAGATCTGCTCGGGCCTGGGCTCGGAGGTGACGAGGATCCTCGCGCACACGATCGCGACCGTCTGCGAGGGTCAGATCCGCGAGGTCCAGATCGCGGGCAACGCCGATGCGGACGAAGCCGCCTACGTGGAGGTGATCCGTCGGAAGACGGCCTCCCTCATCGCGACGTCCTGTCGTCTGGGTGGCCTGCTCTCCGGTGCCCCCGAGGAGTCCGTCGAGCGGCTGGAGCGGTTCGGTCACGCCCTCGGCGTCGCGTTCCAGTTCTCCGACGACATCATGGATCTGACGGCCGACGCGGCCGTGCTCGGGAAGGAGCCGGGAGCGGATCTCCGCGAAGGCGTCTTCACGCTGCCGGTGATCTATGCCCTGAATGACTCGGAGCACCGAGGGGACCTCCAACGCCTGCTGGGAGGGTCCCTGAGCGCGACCGACCTCGAGGAGGCGCTGCAGATCGTGCGCTCCGCCGGTGGGCTCGACCGCGCCCGGGAGGCCGTCTCCGGGGAGATCCGAGAGGCGATCGAGATCGCCGGCGGTCTCCCGGAAGGCCGGGCGCGGGACGCGCTGGTCAGGCTCGCCGAGTTCATCGCGACCCGATGTGGCGCCCGCCTCTGAGTGGTGCGCCTCCACGAAGGGAAGGAGGGCGTTGCTGAGGGCTGAGGCCGCTTCAGGGAGCAGAGGTCGCTGATATAGAATCCGCGCTTGAGCGCTTGAGAAAGGATTCACAAAGTCCTTGGACGACTATCTCCGCTCTTACGGCACGATCGCGGCCCTCGCCATCGCCGGCGCGGGCCTCGTTGCGGTCGCCATCCTCCTGGCCAAGTTCGTCGCGCCCAGCCGGCCGCTGCCCGAGAAGCTCACCACGTACGAGTGCGGGATCGATCCGGTCGGCGAGGGGTGGTCGCAGAGCCAGATCCGCTACTACATCTACGCCTTCCTCTTCGTGATCTTCGATGTCGAGAGCGTGTTCCTCTTCCCCTGGGCCGTGGTGTTCGAGGACCTCGGGATGTACGCGGTGGTCTCGATGAGCATCTTCATCCTGATCCTCGCCACCGGCCTGCTGTACGCGTGGCGCAAGGGGGTTCTCAAGTGGGCTTGATCGAGCGGACCCCGCTCCCGAACATCAAGCCGATCAAGTTCATCCTCAACTGGGGTCGCAAGTACTCCCTCTGGGTGATGAACTTCGGGCTCGCGTGCTGCGCGATCGAGCTGATCGCGACGTCCACCTCGAAGCACGACTTCATCCGTCTCGGCGTGATCCCGTTCGCCCATGGACCTCGTCAGGCCGACCTCCTGATCGTGGCCGGCACCGTCACGGACAAGATGGCGCCCGCGCTCAAGCGTGTGTACGACCAGATCCCCGATCCGAAGTACGTCATCTCGTTCGGGTCCTGCTCCAACTGTGGTGGGCCGTACTGGGACTCGTACTCGGTGACGAAGGGCGTCGACCAGATCATCGCGACCGACGTCTACGTCCCGGGATGCCCCCCGCGCCCCGAGGCTTTGCTGCACGGCATCATCAAGCTGCAAGAGAAGATCGGTCAAGAAGACATCCCGGAGAAGTGGAGTGGCAAGCTCAGCACCCCCCCTGCCAGCACCTGAGATCACCCGGCGCCTCCAGGATCAGTTCGGGGAGGATCTGCTGGAGTCGTCGGACGCCCTCGACCAGGCCGTGGTTCGCGTGAAGCCGGAGCGCTACCACGAGCTCATCCACACGCTCCGGGACGACGCCGACTTCGCCTGCGACTTCATCGACTTCGTCGGTGGCGTGGACTGGGCGGAGAAGGGGTTCGACGTGGTCGCACAGGTGTGGTCGACGACGAAGCGCCACGGGGTGAGGGTCAAGGTCGCGTGCGGCACCGAGGACCCGGTCTGCCCGACGATCTCGGATCTGTATCCCGGCGCGAACTGGCACGAGCGCGAGACGTGGGAGCTGTTCGGCATCCGCTTCGACGGGCACCCACAGCTGGTGAAGCTGCTCCTCCCCGAGCAGTTCGAGGGCTTTCCTCTCCGCAAGGACTTCGAGCTCATGACGCGCGTGGCGAAGCCGTGGCCCGGCGAGGAGACGTCGGAGGGGGCGGAGACGTGAGCGCCCTCGACCAGATCTTCGACAACGTCTGGTTCATCCTGGTGCTCAAGGTTGGCCTCGTCATGGGGTTCTTCCTCACCGCACCGCTCGGGATCGGCTACGCGGAGCACAAGATCCTCGCGCACATGCAGCACCGGCTCGGGCCGATGGAAGCGGGCCGGTTCCACGGCTGGGCGCAGCTGATCGCCGACGGCGTGAAGTTCATACAGAAGGAAGACATCATCCCGAAGGCCGCGGACCGGTGGGTGTTCTCCCTGGCCCCGGCGGTCGTGCTCGTCCCCGTCGTTCTGGTCCTGGCCGTCGTCCCGTTCGGGCCGGACATCTGGGCCGAGAACCTGGACGTCGGGCTGTTCTTCCTCCTCGCGATCTCCTCGATCAGCGTGATCGGCGTCCTGATGGCCGGATGGGCGTCGGCGAACAAGTTCTCCCTCATCGGAGCGGTCCGTGCGGCCGCGCAGCTGATCGCCTACGAGCTGCCCCTGATCCTCGCGGGCGCGGCGATCACGATGCTCGCCGGGACGCTGTCCCTGGTGGGGATCGTCGAGGCGCAGCGGGACATGTGGTTCGTCCTCGTCCAACCCCTGCCGTTCATGATCTTCATCCTCGCGTCGCTCGCCGAGCTGATCCGCACGCCGTTCGACATGCCGGTCGCCGACTCCGAGATCATCTTCGGCGCGTACACCGAGTACTCGGGCCTCAAGTTCGCCTTCTTCCTGCTGGCCGAATACGCGGGGATCGTCGTGTTGTCCGCCGTCGCGTCCGTGCTGTTCCTCGGCGGGTACCTCGCTCCGCCCGGGCTCGACTTCCTCCCCGGGTTCGTCTGGATGTCCGCGAAGATCGGTGGGCTGTCGTTCCTCATCATCTGGCTCCGCGCGACCTACCCACGGCTCCGTGAGGACCAGCTCCAGCGGTTCTCGTGGATCGCGCTCATCCCCCTGTCGCTGGCGAACATCCTGGTCACGGCGATCGTCGTGGTGCTGGTCTAGATGGCGATCGACACGGGTCGGAACGGGGAGGTCGCTCCCGAGGAGGAGGAGCCGCCGAAGCCGCTGCCCGGCGTCGGGCTGATCAAGGGGCTGCTCGTCACGCTGCGCCATCTGTTCTCCCGTTCGATCACCCAGCAGTACCCGCACGAGAAGCCGGACCTGCCCCCGCGCTCGCGCGGTGTGATCGCTCTCAAGCAGGAGAACTGCACGGTCTGCTGGAAGTGCTCGCGCGAGTGCCCCGACTGGTGCATCTACATCGAGTCGCACAAGGAGACACACGCGCCCGCCTCCGGGGGGAGGGCACGCTCCGCGAAGGTGCTCGACCGGTTCGCGATCGACTACGCGCTCTGCATGTACTGCGGCATCTGCGTCGAGGTCTGCCCGTTCGATGCTCTCTTCTGGAGCCCCGAGTTCGAGTACGCGACGTACGAGCTCGACGAGCTCACCCATGAGAAGGAGAAGCTGCAGGACTGGACGTACACGGTGCTGCCCCCGCCCGAGCTCGAGGAGGGCGCGGAGCTCGCCGAGCAGGCCGAGGACGAGTCGGCCCCCCACTCGGACGCGCCGACCTCGGTCACTCCGATCGCCTCGCCGGGTGCCGACGCCGAGGAGGGCGGCGCTTGACGTCGCAGGAGTGGATCTTCTCGGTCCTGGCGGTCGTCGGGGTCGTCGGTGCCGTTCGGCTAGTGACCTCGAAGAACGTGGTGCATGCGGCGCTGTTCCTGGTCGTCGCCCTCGCCACAGTGGCCGGCGTCTACCTGCTCCTGGCGGCCGAGTTCGTGGCGATGGTGCAGATCCTGATCTACGTGGGGGCGATCGTCGTTCTGCTCCTCTTCGGCCTCATGCTCACTCGCGCGCCAATCGGCCGTGAGGCGCTCGACAACGAGCAGCGCGGCCTCTCCGCCCTCGTGGCGGTCGGGGTCCTCGCCGGTCTCTCGATCCTGGTGTGGGACGCGTTCGGAAGCGCGGAGATCGACCTGGTAGCCGCCGAGCAAGCCGCGACGGCGGGTACGCAGCTCAGCCGCACGGCTGCTGTGGGGGACAGCCTGTTCCGCTCGTTCATCCTGCCCTTCGAGGTGGTCTCGTTCCTGCTGCTGGCGGCTTTGATCGGAGCGATCGTTCTGGCCCGGCGGGAGGAGGCGTGATCCGCCTCGCGTTTCCGCTGCTCTTCTCCGCGGCACTCTTCGCGATCGGCGTCTACGGCGTGCTCGCGCGCCGCAATGGGGTGCTGGTCCTCATGTCGATCGAGCTGATGCTCAACGCCGTCAACGTCAACCTCGTTGCGTTCAACCAGTTCCTCCAGGACGCCGCGCTCGGGGGTCAGATCTTCACCCTGTTCGTCATCACGGTCGCCGCGGCCGAGGTGGGCATCGGGCTCGCGATCGTGATCCTCATCTACCGCAACCGCGAAACCATCAACGTGGACGAGGTGAACCTCCTGAAGTGGTAGCCGCGACGGAGGCAGCCGCCCACGCCACCGGGATCGCCGGGTCCGCCTGGCTGATCCCCGTCATCCCGTTCGTCTCGTTCCTGCTGATCGTGTTCCTGGGCAAGCGCGCGCCGCTTCGCGGAGCGTCGATCGGGATCCTGGCCATCGGGTCCTCGTTCGTGCTCTCGCTCCTCGTCTTCTTCCAGTTCCTCGGCGAGGCGGAACACGTCGAGAAGTCGATCACGTGGCTGCAGCTGGGTGACTTCCGGGTCGAGCTCGGGATGAACGTCGACGGGCTCGCGGCGATGATGTTCGTGGTCGTCACGACCGTGTCGCTGCTCGTGCACATCTACTCCGTCGAGTACATGTCCCACGAGCCGCGTTTCACCTGGTATTACGCCGCACTCTCGTTGTTCACCGGATCCATGCTCACCCTGGTCATCGCGAACAACCTGTTCCAGATGCTCGTCGGCTGGGAGCTCGTCGGGATCTGCTCGTACCTGCTGATCGGGCACTTCTGGGAGGACAAACCCAACCAGGACGCCGCGAACAAGGCGTTCCTCACGACGCGCACCGGTGACGTGCCGTTCGTGTTCGGCATCTTCGTGCTCACGGTCGCGGCGGGAACCGCCAACATCCCCGCGATCAACGAGATGGCCGAGCACGGTGGGATCGCCGTGCCGTTCATGCTTGCCGGAGCGATCCTGCTCTTTGGCGGCGCGATCGGGAAGTCCGCGCAGTTCCCTCTGCACGTCTGGCTCCCCGACGCGATGGCGGGTCCCACGCCGGTCTCGGCGCTGATCCATGCGGCCACGATGGTCGTGGCCGGGGTCTACATGGTCGGTCGCATGTTTCCGGTCTTCGAGGCGTCGGAGGGCGCGCTCACCCTCGTTGCGCTGATCGGCGGCATCACGATGCTGATCGGTGCGCTGCTGGCGCTCGTCCAGGACGACATCAAGCGCGTGCTGGCCTATTCGACGATCTCGCAGCTCGGATACATGATCGCGGCGCTCGGGATCGGCGCGCGAACCGCAGCGTTCTTCCACCTGTTCACCCACGCGTTCTTCAAGGCCCTGCTGTTCCTCGGGGCGGGCTCGCTGATCCACGCCGCGCACTCCAACAACATGAGCGAGATGGGCGGCATGCGCCGCTTCATGCCCACCACGTACTGGACGTTCGTTGTCGGGTCGCTGGCGCTGGCCGGGATCCCGCCGCTCGCGGGGTTCTGGTCGAAGGACGAGATCATCGCCGACGCGGGCCGGAACGGGCACGAGATCGTGCTGATCGTGGCGATCGTCTCCGCGGTGCTCACCGCTTTCTACATGACGCGAGCCGTTCGGCTGACGTTCTTCGGCGAGTACCGCGGCCACGGACAGCCTCACGAATCTCCTCGCCTGATGACCGTGCCGCTCGTGATCCTCGCGGTGCTCTCGATGACGGCAGGGTTCTTCGGAATGCCGTTCCTGGACGGCGGTTTCCGGACGCTCGTGCATCTCCCCGGCGAGGCGCACATCAGCGAGGTGGACTGGGTGCTGGCCGGCATCACGGTCGCGCTCGCGCTTGGGGCGATCTCGATCGGATGGAGGCTCTACGCGACGTATCGGGAGCGCGACCCGCTGCGCCGGTTCGCGCCCCTGTGGACGCTCCTGGAGCGCAAGTACTTCCTGGACGACATCTATATGCGGGGGATCGTGCGGCCGATCCAGTACAAGCTCTCGGCGGCGGCCAACTGGACGAACACCCACATCCTGGATGGGGCCGTCAACGCCACCGCATGGCTGACCAAGAAGTTCGGGATCGCGACGGATGTGGTCGATCGACGCGTGGTGGACGGCGCGGTGAACCGCGTCGCGATCGGAGCCGGCTGGACCGGCGGTTTGCTTCGCTACATACAGTCGGGCAACGTACAGCGCTATGCCGTCATCCTGTTCGCCGGCGTGGCGATCATGGCCGTCATCTACACGAGGATCTGACATGGAGGAACGATGAGCGACTGGGCGATCACCCTGGCGGTGTTCATTCCGACGCTGGGCGCAGTGGTGATCGCGCTCATGCCGTCAGAGCGTGACCGGACGATCCGGGCGCTCGGGATCGTGTTCTCCGGAGCGGCGCTCCTGGTGGGGATCGGGATCCTGTTCGGGTTCGACTTCAACGCCCCCGGAGCGTTCGGGACCGCGGACGCCGGGAACGCCCTGCAGTTCAGCGTGAATGCCTCGTGGATCTCGGTGATCGACTCCCACTACTTCGTAGGGCTCGACGGGATCTCGCTCCCGCTCTTCGAGCTCACGCTGCTGCTGACGTTCCTGTGCATGATCTACACGTGGCGGTTCCTCCCCGAGCCCGGCCGCCCTAAGGCGTTCATCGCCCTGCTCCTTCTCCTCGAGACCGGGATGGCCGGCACGTTCGTCTCCTTCGACCTCGTCCTGTTCTTCGTGTTCTGGGAGCTGGTGCTCGTCCCGATGTACTTCCTGATCGCCCTCTGGGGTGGGCCGAACCGCGAGTACGCCGCGATCAAGTTCTTCCTGTACACGTTGTTCGGAAGCGTGTTCATGCTGCTGGGCTTCCTGGCCATCTACTTCAAGGCCGAGCCCAACACGTTCGACATGATCGCGTTGCAGTCGGCGGGCTTCGACCGGAGCTTCCAGCTGATCGTGTTCGGGGGGCTGTTCCTCGGGCTCGCGATCAAGGTCCCGATGTGGCCCTTCCACACCTGGCTTCCCGACGCCCATACCGAAGCGCCGACGGTCGGCTCGGTGATCCTGGCCGGCGTTCTCTTGAAGATGGGGAGCTACGGGTTCATCCGGATCGCGCTGCCGATCCTTCCCGAGGGAGCGAGGGCCTGGGCGCCCTGGATCGGCCTGTTATCCGTGATCGCCATCGTGTACGCGGCGCTCGCGTGCCTCGCGCAACGAGATCTCAAACGCCTCATCGCGTTCTCCAGTGTCGGGCACATGGGCTTCGTCATGCTCGGCATCGCAACGCTCACCCCTATCGGGATCAACGCTGCCGTGTACGGGATGATCGCCCACGGCGTCATCACCGGCATGCTCTTCTTCCTCGCCGGATCGATCCACGAGCGGTACCACACGCGCGAGATCTCGGAGATCGGCGGCGGCATGCTCCAGAAGATGCCGTATCTCGCGAGCATCCTCGCGTTCACCGCGATCGCGTCGCTCGGACTGCCAGGTCTCGCCGGGTTCTGGGGCGAGGTCATGGCGCTGCTCTCCTCCTACAACCCCGCTGCCGGTCTCTCCCTGGGTCTGTTCAGGACCTTCATGGTCCTGGGCGGCATCGGCACGATCCTGACCGCCGGGTACTTCCTGTGGATGCTCCAGCGCGTGAACCTCGGCAAGGTCCCCGAGCGGTGGGAGGGCAAACCCCTTCAGGACGTGACGGCGATCGAGTACGTCTCCTGGGCCCCGCTGATCGCCGGCACGCTGATCCTGGGGTTGGTGCCGGCCCTCGTGTTCGGGATGACGAACTCCGCGGTGGTCACACTCGGGCAGCTCTTCGCGGGCGGCTGATGAGCGGGAGCGCCTGAATGCAGTACGTCGACTACCACGCCCTCGCCCCGGAGATCATCCTGGCGGCGACGCTCCTCATCGTCCTGATCGCGGACCTCTTCCTTCGCCCTGAGCGCAAGTGGTTCGCGATGGTGCTGTCGTTCATCGGCACCGCGGGCGCGCTCGTTGCCACCCTCACCCTGATGGGCGAGACGCGGAGCTCCTTCGGCGGCACCTACGTGGTCGACTCGTTCGCGGTCCTGTTCAAGAGCTTCTTCCTGATCTCGGCCCTGGCCGTGCTCCTCCTGTCGCTCCGGTACTTCCGGGATGGCCGCTTCTACCAGGGCGAGTACTACTTCCTTCTCCTTTCGGCGTTCCTCGGGATGTTGACCATCTCCTCCTCACGCGATCTGCTGATGCTGTTCATCTCCCTCGAGCTCGTGACCGCCCCCGCCTGGCTGATGGCCGGACTACGCAAGCGAGACCCGCGGTCGAACGAGGCGGCCCTCAAGTTCTTCCTGATCGGGATCCTCTCCACCGCGGTGATGCTCTACGGGATGAGCCTGATCTACGGCATCACGGGCTCGCTCAAGCTGACGGAGATCGCGGCGGCCCTCGGCGGCGGGGGGGCGGAGGCCATCGGGATCGCCGGCGTCCTGTTCGTCGTGACGGGCTTCGCGTTCAAGGTCTCCTCGGTGCCGTTCCACTTCTGGGCGCCGGACACCTACGAGGGATCGCCCATCCCCGTGGCGGCCTTCCTCTCGGTGGCGTCCAAGGCGGCGGGCTTCGCGGGCTTGCTGCAGCTCATGTTCATCGGGTTCGCGCCGCTCGCCGACTATTGGGGCCCGGTCTTCGGCGTCCTCGCGATCCTCACGATGACGATCGGGAACCTCGTCGCTCTCCAGCAGCGCCAGGTGGTGCGCCTGCTCGCCTACTCGAGCGTGGCCCAGGCGGGCTACATGCTGCTGCCGTTCGCGCTCGTGGGGCTCGGCTCGAACCCGACGGCCACCAACGAGCTCGCGTTCTCCTCTGCCGTTCTCTACATCCTGATCTACGGAGTGATGAACCTGGGGGCGTTCGGGGTGGTGATCGCCGTCGCTCGCGAGGCTCCCGGCGCGCTCATCTCCGACTTCTCCGGACTCGGACGCAGAGCACCTGCGCTGGCGCTCGCGATGACCATGTTCATGCTGTCGCTGGCGGGCATCCCGCCCCTCGCCGGGTTCTGGGCGAAGTTCCGAATCTTCCAGGCTGCCATCAACGCGGATCAGCTCTGGCTGGCGATCGTGATGGTCGTCAACTCGGTGATCAGCGTCTTCTACTACGTGCTCATCATCCGGGCGATGTACTTCGCCGACGCTCCGCAGGCACGACCGCTACGCGCACCGGCCGGCGTGATCGCCGTCGTTGCGCTCGCCGCCGTCACAATCCTCCTCGTCGGGATCGACGCGGACCTCTTCGCCCAGCTCCCTCAGGGTGCAACCCTTCCCTAGCGCTCCCGGGCCGGAACGGCGCGGGCACCTCACGCTGATCGCGTTCCTCGTCGCGGGCTTCCTCGTTGTCTCGACGATCGCGATCGTCGAGTTCGTCCAGCTCCGGGCCGCGAACGAGCGGATCGAGGAGCTCGAGGCCGGGGCCGGACAGGACGGCGGCGGAGGTGGCGGCATCTTCGGCGACTTCGAGGACATCTTCGAGGACATCCTCGGCGACAGCGAGGGCCTGTTCGAGGGCGCGGGCGAGCTCGGATCCCTGCTCGAGTGCCTCGGTTCGCCCCTGTCGGGAAGCGGGGACGCGGGAATCACCGTCGATGCCATCGCGAGCCAGGTCGAGGGGCTTCGCGAGCTCGAGTTCGTGCGCGACGTCGAACCCACCTTCCTCAGCGATCAGGAGATGACCGATCGGGTTCGCGAGCTCTTCCTGGAGGACTACACACCACGCATCGCAGATCTCGAGCAACGAGTGCTGACGACGCTCGGTGCGGTCCCGCGGGACACGGACCTGCGTGAGCTTCGATCCACTGCGATCGGTCAGCAGGTGGCCGGGTTCTACGACACAGAGACCAAGGAGCTCGTCGTGCGCCAGGCCGGCGCCGAGCTGTCAGCGATCGATCGGATCACGCTGGCGCACGAGCTCACGCATGCGCTGACCGATCAGACCCTGGGGATCCCGCTTCCGGACGAGGTCCAGCTCGGACGAGAGGATGCCGACCTCGCGGCGCTCGCCGTGGTCGAGGGCGACGCGACGCTCGTGATGCAGCAGTACTCATCGATGCTCGCGTTCGACGAGCAGTTCGAGCTCTTGGATCCGGAGGCGATCGCCGCATCCGAGGCCGGTCTCAGTGGGTTCCCTCCGTACCTCGAGCAAGAGCTCCTCTTCCCCTACGAGGAGGGGCTGAGCTTCGTCTGCGATCTCTACGCCGAGGGCGGCTGGGATGCCGTGAACCAGGTGTACGAGGAACCGCCGACGAGCACGGCGCAGGTCCTGTTCCCGGAGAGGTTCGCGGCCGGCGAAGAACCGGTGGATCCTCCGGATCCCAAGAGCGTGGGGAAGGGGTGGAAACTGAACGCAAGGTTGCAGCTCGGGGCAGCCAATCTCCTGTGGCTTTTCTCTGCCCCCGGGGGTGACGCGTCCCGGGCACTCGACGATCCCCTGGCGGCGGTCGCGGGATGGGGGGGCGGGGAGCTTTCACTTTGGAGCCGCGGAGAAGAGACAGCCGTCGCGATCGTTCTCGTCGAGCAGCAGCCCGACACGCTCTGCAGCGCGGTCGCTGAGTGGTACGGGCGCTCGTTCGACGATGATCAGGCCCAGGGAGCCCCGCGAAGCATGACGTTCGACGGGCCTCGTCAGGACGCCGTGGTCTCCTGCGGCAACGGACAGCCGCTCGTGAACATGCGGATCGGCCCCGATGCTCTAACGCGCTTCGAACGAAGGGCCTCGGCGTGACGAATCGTAGAGTGGAGGGCGACGTGGCTTTCGACAAAGGAGTGGAGAGATCATGATTGGGATCAACCGCGCGAAGACGTGGCTGCTCATAAGCGTGCTCGCCGGGTTGTTCGTGGCTGTCGGCGCGCTGATCGGCGGGGGACAGGGAGCGACGATCGCGCTCGGCATCTCCCTGGTGTTCAACGTCGTCATGTACTGGTCGAGCGACAAGATCGCCATCGCGGCGACGAGGTCGAAAGCCGTCACGGAAGCTCAGGCTCCGGAGCTGTACGAGATCGTCCGCGAGCTGGCGGCGCAGGCACGGGCTCCCATGCCGAAGATCTACGTGAGCCAGATGGCGCAGCCGAACGCGTTCGCGACCGGCCGCAACCCCGAGCACGCAGCGGTGAGCGTGACGCAAGGGATCCTCGACGTCCTCGACCGGCGAGAGCTTCGCGGCGTGCTGGCCCACGAGCTCTCGCACGTCATGAACCGGGACATCCTCGTCTCGACGATCGCTTCCTCGATCGCCTCCGCCTTCACCTACCTGGCGTACATGGCCTTCTTCTTCGGCGGCTCGGACGACGACGACAGCCCGCTCGGCGCGATCGGCTTCGTGTTGATCTGGATCGTCGGCCCGCTCGCTGCCGGCCTCATCCAGATGGCGGTCTCCCGCTCCCGGGAGTACCAGGCGGACGAGTCCGGAGCGATCCTGTCCCAGGATCCCCAGGCCCTCGCCTCGGCGCTCCTCAAGCTCGAGTCGACGTCGAGACGTGTCCCGGCACCGGTGAACCCGGCCCAGGCCCACCTCTTCATCGTGAACCCCCTCCGGGCGGGTGGGGTCGCCTCCCTGTTCTCGACCCATCCGCCAACCCAGGACCGGGTGCGGCGGCTCGAGGAGCTCTCCGGGACCCTCGATAGGCCGTTCGACCCCCTACACGGAAGGGCCGACGCGCGGTAGCATCCACTTGGCCCCTCGAACGCTTAAATAGAGGAGTCCGGCCGCCGATGGAGAACAGGGAGGGCAAGCCCGCCCTAGCGGGCCCTTTGCTATGGGTATGAGCTGGCTGAGAACGAGCGCGTTGGTGGCGATCATCGCCGCCAACCTCGTGCTGGCCCCTCTCACTGGATCCGCCCAGGTCGATCCCTGTCACCCGGTGCCCATCCCCGACCTCTGCGAGGTCATCGATCCTTCGCCCAGTCCCAGCCCGAGCCCCAGCCCGAAGAACGGCAAGGGCGAGCGCCCGGGGAAGGGTGAGGTGGTCGTCAAGGAGGAGCAGGGGCAGGGGGACAAGGAGCGCGGCAACAAGAAGCACCAGGGCGGGAAGGGCAAGAAGGAGGAGGGGGCCACGACCCCTCGCGGATTGCTCAACGTCACCTCACCGAACAACAGCGCCGGGCTGATCGACGTCCTGTCGCCCCTCAATCGATACGGGCTGCATCTCCACGAGGCACTCCTGCGTGTGGCGGGACCGTTCCCCGTCGCCGGGCTCTCGTACTGGACCGATGACTGGGGCGCCTGCCGCGACGGCTGCACGCGGTTCCACGAAGGCCTCGACATCTTCGGCAAGGAAGGGACACCGCTCGTGGCCACGGCCGATGGTGTCGTGACGCAGAAGCTCGTGGGGGAGACCTCCGGGATCAGCGTCGAGATCCAGGATGCCCAGGGCATCCAGTACTTCTACGCGCATATGTCCGCATGGGCCGAGCCGATCGAGGTCGGCGACCAGGTCCACGTCGGACAGGTCCTCGGCTACCTCGGCCACACGGGGAACGCGATGTACACGCCGCCGCACCTGCACCTGGAGATCCAGCCGGGTGGTACGCCGGTGCCGCCGAAGCCCTTCGTCGATCGCTGGGTGAAGCTGGCCGAGCAGGAGGCCGAGGCGCTCGCGCTTCGCGTGATGGGCGCTGAGCCCCCCGAAGCTTCCGACTTCCGCCTGACGCGACTCTTCGACCTCGCCGGAGGCGCCGAGATCCTCGAGCCCGGAGCAGAGCGGTTCCTCGCGCTGGCAGGGATACAGCCGACGGTCTCGTCGCTCGAGATGGCCAGACGCCTCCTCGGGCAGATGTCATGGGAGATCGACTGGGCGGGGCAGACCGACGCACAGCTCGAGGCGCTCGCGCAGCAGGCCACCACACTTTCGGCGACGCAGGATCTTTCGGGCGCGACTCCCTGGGCTCCATTCGGCACGACGCCGGTTGGCGCGGGAGCGGCCACACCGAGCGTTCCTGAGCAGGGTGACTAGCAGGCGCTACCGGTAGTTCGTGAAGTCAAGCGGGATGCCGAAGTCCTGCTCCTTCAGATCTTTGATGACCGCCTGAAGGTCGTCTCGCACCTTCGCCGTCACGCGGATCTGTTCTCCCTGCACCTGTGTCTGGACCTTGAGCCCGAGCGTCTTGATGTGCTTGTTGATCTCCCGGGCTTTTTCGTCGTTGATGCCGCTGTTGATGTTGACGCTCTGCCGGTAGGTCCCCTTTGCGGCGGGCTGTACCGGCCCCTCACTGAGCGCTTTCAGCGATACCTGTCGGCGGATGCACTTCTCCTTGAAGACGTCCAGCGCCGCCTTGAGCCGTTCCTCGGTGGAGGAGCGGAGCTCGATCAGGTCGTTGTCGAGATCGATTGCCGTCCCGGTGTTCTTGAAGTCGAACCGCTGGACGATCTCCCGGCTGGCTTGATCGACGGCGTTGCGGACCTCGGCGAGGTCCACCTCGGAGACGATGTCGAACGACGCGGCTTTGGGCATGGCGAGGGAGTGTACCCTTACCGCGGTTCCGGAGGGGTGCCCGAGTGGCCAAAGGGAGCGGTCTGTAAAATCGCCGGCGTAGCCTACGCAGGTTCGAATCCTGCCCCCTCCACCGCTCTTCTCCTGCTGTTGACCCGGCCTGCCTCGCTTCCTAGAGTGGCCCTCAGACCCGGCCCAAAGGAGGGTGGGAATGGACGATAGGAAGCTGTTTCGCTGGGGATCGTGGGCGGCGATCGTGGGAGGGGTCATCGCGCTCGCCACGAACATCCTGCATCCGCGGATCGAGAACTTCGATGACCCGATCGGTGAGGAGCTTCGGATCATCGGCGAGACCGACGCCTGGGTGCCCATCCATCTCGCTCTTCTCGGTGGATTTCTCCTCGTCACGTTCGGCCTCTATGCCATCTCCCGCTCGATGAAGGGCGGTCCGGGCGAGGGCGCAGCGCGTATCGCGCTGGGGTCGCTCCTCATCTCCACCCCCGTCGCGCTCGTCGCGCTTCTGATCGATGGGTACGCGATGGGAGCGATCGCCGAGGCCGCCGCGGCCGATCCGGCCGTCGCCGCTGCTGCCACCGTTGGGGGCGAGATTGGCTGGGCGGTGTTCATGGGGCTCACCATGCTGGCGCTGGGAGTCACTCCCGCGCTTTTGGGCTGGGCCGTCACGAAGGATGGTGGGTACCCGACGTGGCTCGGATGGGGAGCCATCCTGTTCGCACTGGGTTCGATCGGTGGGGGCGTGATGGGGCTCCTCGATGGGCCTTCCTCGGCGTTCTTCCTCATCTTCGCGATCACCTCCGGGTACACGACCCTCTGGGTGATCGGGATGGGCGTCCTGCTCGGAAGGAGAGCGAACGGTCCGATCACCGTGCCCGAGGGCGCGAGCGCGCGACCCAAGGCAAGCGCCGAGCGTCGCTAGAGACAGGAAGGGTTCGAACAGAGGGGGGCGGCGTGCCGCCCCTCTCTGCTTTCAGCGCTCCAGGCGGACGGTGTCGCCGATCTCGACGCCCTCGTCGGCGAAGAACCCCTCGTTGACCTCGACCGCGCCGATCCAGGTGACGCCGGGGTCGTAGATCTCGCACGGATCCTCGCGACAGGGCTCCATGTCGAGGATCGCCAGGATCTTCCCGCTTTCATCCCAGAACCCGATCGAGAGCGGGATCAACGTGTCCTTCATCCAGAAGCTCTGCTGCACGGGCTCGGGTTCCAGGAACGCCATCCCCGTGTCCTGGCCCATCTCCTCGACGCCCATGAGGCCGCGCTGGCGACTCTCGTCGGTCTCCGCGATCGAGACCTGGACGAGGACCTCTCCGGAGCCCGACTCGATGTGCAGAACGCCGGTCGGGAGGTTCTCGACGGGGGGCGCCGAGCCGCCGCAGGCGCCGAGAAACAATGTCGAGATGAGGAGCATCGCTGGCCGGTTCATGTGTCGAGCCTCTATCATTGCCGAGTTGCCGCTGGAGTAGCTCAGCCGGCAGAGCACCGCCATGGTAAGGCGGGGGTCGTGGGTTCGAATCCCACCTCCAGCTCCACAGATACACTTTCCGCCCAGGCGGGGTAGCTCAGGGGCAGAGCAAGCGGCTCATAATCGCTGTGTCGGCGGTTCGAATCCGCCCCCCGCTACGAGCCCGCAACAGGTAGGAGGAAGAGATGAGCAAGAAGAAGTTCGAGCGCCCCAAGCCGCAC
>CAZKFH010000027.1:0-7396 GCA_964551945.1 uncultured Actinomycetes bacterium
TCCAGAACTACTTCCGCATGTACGAGAAGCTCGGCGGCATGACCGGTACCGCGAAAACGCAGGCCAAGGAGTTCGAGGAGGTCTACAAGCTTGGGGTCGTCGAGATCCCCACGAATCGCAACATGGTCCGCGCGGACGAGCAGGACCTGATCTACAAGAACGAGGACGTCAAGTGGAAGGCCGTCGTCGAGGACCTCTACGAGAAGAACCAGAAGGGGCAGCCGGCGCTCGTGGGAACCGTGTCGATCGAGAAGTCCGAGAAGCTCGCGGATCTCCTGTCGAAGCGAGGCGTTCCGCATCACGTCCTGAACGCGAAGCAGCACGAGAAGGAAGCGATGATCATCGCCCAGGCCGGCCGGAAGGGCTCAGTCACCGTCGCAACGAACATGGCCGGCCGAGGCGTCGACATCATGCTCGGCGGCAACCCCGAGTACCTCGCGCGCCAGGAGATGGCGGCGAACGACTGGGACAACGACAAGTACCTCCTGTTCGAGATGGATCAGGAGGAGCGCGAGCAGTACGAGCGCGAGTACGAGCCCATCCTGGAGCGGCACAAGAAGCAGATCGCCGAGGAGCACGACGAGGTGAAGGAGCTCGGCGGGCTCTTCGTCCTGGGAACCGAGCGCCACGAGTCGCGCCGGATCGACAACCAGCTCCGAGGGCGGTCCGGCCGTCAGGGAGACCCCGGCGAGTCGAGGTTCTATCTCTCGCTCGGTGACGACCTGATGCGACTGTTCGCCTCCGACCGGATCGAGTCGATCATGAACCGTCTGAAGTGGCCGGAGGACGAGCCCATCACGGCCAAGATCGTCAGCCGCGCGATCGAGAACGCGCAGAAGCAGGTCGAGGGCGTCAACTACGAGCGCCGGAAGAACGTCCTCAAGTACGACGAGGTGATGAACACCCAGCGAAAGATCACGTACGGGGACCGGCAGAAGATCCTCAAGGGCGAAGACCTCAGGGACCAGGCGATCGACATGGTGACTCAGGTCATCGAGGGGACCGTGGACCAGTACGTCAGCAAGGAGATCTACTCGGAGGAGTGGGACCTCGAGGGCCTTCTGACGGCGATCCACGCGACGTTCCCGACCGAGCTCAAGAAGACCGACATCGAGGACATCGACGACGCGGACGCGATGCGCGAGCGGATCCTCGAAGAGGGCCTCAGCGCCTACGAGCGCAGAGAGCAGGACCTCGGCGAGGGCGTCATGCGCGACCTCGAGCGGATGGTCCTGCTGTCGGTCATCGACAACAAATGGCGCGAGCACCTCCACGAGATGGATTACCTGGAGGAGGGCATCCACCTCCGGGCCTACGGCCAGCGTGACCCTCTGGTCGAGTACCAGCGCGAGGCCCACACGATGTTCGAGCAGATGAAGGACTCGAGCGTCGAGGAGTTCGTTCGCTACATCTACCGTGTCGAGCTCGTTCGGAAGGACGAGCCGGCTCGGCCCCGCCAGCAGCGGCTCGTGCAGTCCGGCCCCGGTGACTCCCAGCCCCAAGGCGCGCCCGCCGTCTCCCAGAAGGGCGGACAGGCCACGTCTTCAGACAAGGTGCCGCGCAACGCGCCGTGCCCCTGCGGCTCGGGACGCAAGTACAAGAAATGCCACGGCGCGAGCGCCGCCGCCTCATAGATGAGTGAGCACTCCGAACCCGTGAAGGAATATGCCTCCCGCTTGGCGAGCGCGAAGGAGTACCTTTGACGTCGACCGCCGCCGATCGGAAGCGAACGAGCTCGAGCGCAAGGCGTCGGAACCCGGTGTCTGGGATGACCCGCAGCGCGCGCAGGACCTGACCCGCTCTCTCTCGCACATTCGCGACGACCTCGAGTTGTACGACGCGCTTGCCGAACGTGTGGAAGAGGCCGAGGTCCTCGACCAGCTGCTCGACGAGTCACCGGATCCCCAGACGGAGAAGGAGCTCGTCGCGCACCTCGACCGCCTGGAGGCCGATCTCGCGAAGCTGGAGCTGGCGGCGCTACTGGGCGGCGAGTACGACGCGAACGACGCCGTGGCGTCGCTGCACGCCGGCGCCGGCGGCACGGAGTCGCAGGACTGGGCCGAGATGCTCCTTCGGATGTACCTGCGATGGGCGGAGCGCGAGAAGCTCGAGGTCGAGCTCGACGAGGTGACCCCCGGGGACGAGGCCGGCATCAAGTCGGCGACGTTCATCCTGCGCGGCAAGAACGCGTACGGTCTCCTGTCGGCGGAGCGCGGTGTGCATCGGCTGGTGCGCATCTCCCCCTTCGATGCCTCGAAGCGGCGCCACACCTCGTTCGCGTCACTCGACGCGATCCCCCTGCTTCCCGAGGATGAGGAGGTCGAGCTCGACCCGAAGGACCTGCGGATCGACACGTATCGGTCGAGCGGTGCCGGCGGGCAGCACGTGAACGTCACGGACTCCGCGGTTCGGATCACTCACCTCCCGACGGGCATCACGGCCGCCTGTCAGAACGAGCGTTCGCAGATGCAGAACCGGGCGGTCGCGATGCGCATCCTCAAGGCGCGGCTTGCCGAGCTGGCCCGTCGCCAGCAGGAGCAGAAGATCGAGGACCTGCGCGGTGATCGCCGCGACATCGACTTCGGCTCTCAGATCCGCTCCTACGTTCTGCACCCTTACCGGATGGTGAAGGATCACCGGACGGGCGTGGAGATCGGCGACGTCGACCGAGTCTTGGACGGCGACCTCGACAAGCTGATCGAGGCCGCCCTGCGCCACCGCGCGACACCTGCGGATTCGAAGAACGGCCAGAAGTCGCGGTAGGGTACGCCGCGATGGACACGGCGCACGCCACCGACCGCGACGTCCTGGTCGAGCGCCTCGAAGGCATCGCCCGCGAGCTGCGCATCGCCGACCTCGAGACGATCGCCGAGGCGGGATCCGGGCATCCCGGGGGCACCCTCTCGGCCGCGGACGTCATCGCCGCGCTGTTCTTCCACAAGCTGCGGTTGCGCCCGGACGATCCACTGTGGGCCGACCGGGACCGGTTCGTGCTCTCGAAAGGCCACTGCATCCCGATCGTGTACGTCGCGATGGCGAAGCTCGGCTACTTCCCGGAGGAGCAGCTCAAGACGCTTCGGGATCTCGGTTCGCCGCTCCAGGGTCACCCGGACCGCACCCGGCTCCCCGGGATCGAGGCCTCCACCGGCTCGCTCGGGCAGGGGCTCTCGGTCGCGGTGGGGATGGCGATCGCGGGCAAGCTCGACGCGGCGTCGTGGCGCGTGTTCTGCATGATGGGCGACGGAGAGACTCAGGCCGGCCAGATCTGGGAGGCTGCGATGTTCGCGGGGCGGAACGGCCTCGACAACCTCTGCGGGATCCTCGACTACAACCAGGTGCAGCAGACGGGAAAGGTCGCCGACCGACTGGACCTCGAGCCCGTGGTCGCGAAGTGGCGCGCCTTCAACTGGCACGTACGCGAGATCGACGGCCACGACATCGCCCAGATCCTCGACGCACTTGACGAGGCTGAGGTCGTTCACGACCGACCCACGCTGATCGTCGCGCATGGGGTCAAGGGCAAGGGAGTCTCCTGGATGGAGCTGAACTCCGCGTGGCACGGGAAGGCGCCGAACGCCGAACAGCTCGAGCAGGCGCTCGCGGAGCTCCGCGACGGGAGCGGCGACTGATGGGGGCCGCGACTCGTGACGCATTCGGTACCGCCATCACGCGGGTCGGGGAGGACCCTCGCATCGTTGTGCTGACCGGCGACCTCCGTGACTCGACGCGGAGCGAGGACTTCGCCGCGAAGTACCCCGATCGCTTTGTCGAGTGCGGGATCGCCGAGGCGAACATGATCGGCATCGCCTCCGGGCTCGCGCTGTCGGGGAAGATCTCCTGGGCCTGCTCGTTCAGCACGTTCGTCGCGGGACGGTTCGAGACCATCCGGCTGTCGGTCGCGTACCAGGACGCCAACGTACGCATCGTCGGGACGCATTCCGGCATCGGCGTCGGCGAAGATGGCTACTCGCAGATGGCTCTCGAAGACGTCGCGATGATGCGTACGCTCCCGAACATGGCCGTGATCAACCCCACGGACGCCGTCGAGACGGAGCGAGCGGTGGAGTATCTGGTCGAGCACGAGGGACCCGCGTTCCTGCGTCTAACCCGACAGGGTGTCGAGGATGTGAACCCTGCGGACTACCGCTTCGAGTTCGGGAAGGCGGTTCGGCTGCTCGACGGTCGTGACGTCTCGATCATCGCAACCGGTGCGCAGGTGGGAGAAGCCATAAAGGCCGCGGAGACGCTCGAGGGTGAGGGCATCTCGGCCGCGGTGATCAACGTGCATACGATCGCGCCGCTCGACGAACACGCGGTGCTCGAAGCTGCCAGGGGAACGAAAGCGGTCGTCACCGTGGAGGATCACAGCATCCGTGGCGGTCTCGGGGGAGCGGTCGCGGAGGTTCTCGCGGCCCACAACGGCTCGACCGCCCCCTTGCACCGGATCGGGATGAGCACGTTCGGCGAGTCCGGCACCACCGAGGAGCTCTACGCGAAGTACGGCCTCGACGCCGACGGCATCGCCCGTTCAACGCGTGCATTCCTCGAGGGTCTGAACTAGACGCTAATGAGGGGGCGGCGCGACTGGCTCGCCACCCACAGCCAGGGCGACGCGAACCAGGTCGGACCGGAGCTCCCCAATCTCTCTGCGAATGTCCGCGTGATCCTGCCTGTTCTCGGCTCGTAGCTCAGCCAGTGCCTCGGCGAGTTCCTTTCGGGTCCCTCGGTTCGCCAGGTAGAGGAGGAAGCCGACCGCGCCGATGACGAATGCATTAACCGCTGTGTCCACCAGGTCCATATTCTCCTCCCATCTCAGGGAAGGAAGGAAGAGGCTACCTGCCCCCACTGACATGGGATCGTCACCCGTGACACGCGCGGAAATCCCTCACCCTGCTGGAGTCGTCTGTTAGCATCGGGACCCGGCCCCACCCCTCAGAAGGAATCCCCGAATGATCAAGACCGAGCACGTCAGCAAGGTCTACAAAGACACCGTCGTCGCTCTCGAAGACGTGAGCGTCGAGGTTCAGAAGGGCGAGTTCGTCTTCATCGTCGGCCCCTCGGGGTCGGGGAAGTCGACGTTCATTCGCCTTCTCCTCAAAGAAGAGGAGCCAACTCGCGGGAGCATCTTCGTCGCCGGGAAGAACATCGGCAACCTGACGCCCTGGAAGGTCCCGTATCTGCGCCGAAACGTCGGGACCATCTTTCAGGACTTCAAGCTGCTTCCGGACAAGACGGTCTTCGGGAACGTGGCGTTCGCGCTCGAGGTGATCGGCAAGCCTCAGCACGTGATCGACAAGCGCGTGCCGGAGATCCTCGAGCTGGTCGGTTTGGGTGAGAAGCTCAACAACTATCCCGAGGAGCTGTCCGGCGGTGAGCAGCAGCGGGTCTCGATCGCGCGCTCATTCGTCAACCGGCCTCTGATCCTCCTCGCCGACGAGCCGACCGGAAACCTCGACCCCTCGACATCGGTCGAGATCATGAAGCTGCTCGACCGCATCAATCGAACGGGGACCACCGTGATCATGGCAACGCACGACAACGCCATCGTCGACGCGATGCGCCGGCGTGTGGTCGAGCTCGCGGACGGCAAGCTCGTTCGCGATCAGGCCCGGGGTGTGTACGGCTATGGCGCGTAGGTGGAACTACTTCTTCCGTGAGACTTCCATCGCCCTCAGGCGAAACGCACTTGTCACGTTCGCTGCCATCTCGACCGTCTTCATCTCGCTCTTCCTGGTCGGTGGCTCGCTGCTCGTGAGCGAGCAAGTGAACCTGATGACGGGGGAGTGGGCCGGCAAGATCGAGGTGTCCGTCTTCCTGCGCGACGACGCGTCGCAGGAAGAGATCGACGCCCTGGGTCAAAAGATTGACGCCTTGCCCGAGGTCCAGGAGGTCTACTTCGAGAACCGGCAGGAGGCCTACGCAAACTTCGTGCAGATCTTTCGAGACAACACCGCCTTGACGGAGAACGTGGATCCGGACGCGATGCCCCAGTCCTACAAGATCAAGCTCTTCAACCCGGAGGACGTCCCGATCATCGGCGCCCGCCTTGCGGGCGACCCCGCGGTCGACGAGGTGAAGGACGAGAAAGAGCTGGTCGACAAGCTGCTGGCCGTCACGAGCGTGCTTCGCAACGGCGTGCTTGCCGTGGCGCTCATCATGCTGGTCTCCGCCGCCGGGCTGATCGCCAATACGGTGCGGATGGCTGTGTTCGCGCGGCGTAAGGAGATCGCGATCATGAAGCTCGTGGGGGCGACCAACTGGTTCATCCGCGTGCCGTTCCTGATCGAGGGAGTCATCGAGGGCCTGATCGGTGGTGTCGCGGCAGCTTTCGCCCTGTTCGCGATGAAGTTCCTGTTCATCGACAAGCTGCGTGGGGAGATCGATTTCGTGACCACGTGGGTCGACACGCCGGAGATCCTCGTCGTCGTCCCCATCCTGCTGGTCGCCGGCATCCTCAGCGCCGCGGTCGCGAGCCTCCTCGCGATGCGGCGATTCCTCGAGGTCTGATCCTCGCGGCTCTTGCCGCACACCAGATGGCCGAGGGGGATCGCGTCGCCGCAACCAACCGCCGGGCTCGCCACGACTATGCCATCGACGAGACGTTCGAGGCGGGGATGGTCCTCAAAGGCCCGGAGGTGAAGTCGCTGCGGAGCGGCAAAGCGTCACTCGCGGAAGCGTACGCGAGGGTGACCGACGGCGAGGTGTGGGTCGACAATCTGCACATCTCCCCGTACGAGCAGTCGAGCCAGCGCGACCTCGATCCGAAGCGTTCCCGGAAGCTGCTGCTTCACAAGCGAGAGATCGACCGGCTGATGGGGAAGGTGCAGGAACGTGGTCTGACCCTTGTGCCGATGAAGATCTACTTCACCCGGGGGATGGCGAAGATGGAGCTCGGGCTTGGTCGCGGGAAGCGACAGCACGAGAAACGGGACGCCACGCTCGAGCGCGAGCACAAACGCGAGATGGAGCGTGCGTTCTCCCGGAAGCAGTCGGGGAAGCACTGAAGGGTTCTTGACTGCGGCTCGTATACTTGGGGTGAACTGAATAGCGGGGCCGAAATGGCTTCGACGGAGGCGTTTGCCCTCTGGGAGAAGCGGGCCGAGGTTGTCGGAGTCCTCGTTAAAGAGCCGGCACAAAATAAGCGCCAACACTGAGTTCGCGCTCGCTGCCTAATTAGGTAGCCGTTCGCCGCGGGATGCCTGTTACCGCGGGTCGAACGTCACTAGCAGGCTTACTGGGTTGGGTGCGCCTCATGCCCCTCCCGGGACATCGAAGTGAGGCTGGTCCGGCGGTGCTTTGCCTGTGGGGAGTCGCCGGATGAGATCTCACACAGGCTGCGCCCGGAGAAGTCCCAGGAGGTCGTTTTCGGACAGGGGTTCGATTCCCCTCGGCTCCA
>CAZKFH010000027.1:7496-29427 GCA_964551945.1 uncultured Actinomycetes bacterium
CGGAGAAGTCCCAGGAGGTCGTTTTCGGACAGGGGTTCGATTCCCCTCGGCTCCACGATTGACCGCGGCGCTCTCGAGCGCCGCGGTCTTCCTTTTTCTCAAGTCTGTGCAATCGCACAACGTTCTACGTCGTGTTCCGTAGAGAGAGACAAGTACGCTTCCGGTGTTCGCCCAATGCTCGCACCCGTCCCATCCGGTGCGGCCAAGTCGAAAGGGGATCCATGACCGAGATCCGCAGAGGTAGGGGAATCACGATGCTCGTGGTTGGGATGGTGATCGGAGCGTTCGCCTTCGGCGCCTCGTCCGTGTTGGCGAGTAACCCCCACGAGAACCGTCCATTTCAGGGCACTCTTGAGGGCAGCTCGGCTGTTACTGGCCCTGCCACGGGGGGCTTCGCCGCAACCAGCACTGGCACTATCAACGCCACGCACATAGGAAATGGTGAATACGTCCTCGAATCCACCCAAGACTACGCTCGCCACGAGGGTGAGGTTGACCATCCTGAGGGGGATTGCGGATTCGTCGACGGAACGTTCGACATCACGGCTGCGAACGGCGATGTTCTGAACGGGGAGCTCGATGGAGATCGCTCAGTGGTATGTGTCCTCGAGGAGTTTGCCGGCCCTGGGACTGACGTATCGTATTTGTCGACGCTCTACATCAATGTAGTTGGTGGGAGCGGACGCTTCTCCGACGCGACAGGTTGGCTCTTCAGCCGCGGCACGTCTACGGCAGACCTGCCGCCAAGTGGAACTACCTTCGCGGACAGCGGAATCGTCCTCGGGGATATCGACTACTAATTCCCAAGCCTGGAATGCAGAAGGCCCCCGGCATCACCGGGGGCCTTCTTGTTACCTCAGCTCGGTTAGGACTTCTTGTCTTCGCGGCTGCCGACGACTGACTTCACCACGTCGGCGGGAAGCGATACCGCCGCGGTCAGGCCCTTCTTCGTTGCGTCGGCTGCCTCCTTCGAGATCTCGCCGGCCGCGTCGAGAGCTCCCTCGACCGCGCTCGTTGCGACGTCGGTGACGTTCGTGCCGACCCGCTTGGCAGCGTCGATCGCGCCCTCGACTGCTCCCACCGCCGTGCCCGCAACATCGCCTCCAACCTCTGAGGCACTCTGGATCGCGGCACGAACGGCGTTGCGCACCCCGTCGATGACGTTCCCACCGACGCTCGCTACAGCCTCCACGGCGCCGGCCACAATGGCCCGGGCGCTCTCGGCGACATCGGTTCCGGCCTCTCGGCTGCCCTTCAGGGCGCCCTTGACCGTATCGGTCACGACGCCGAGCGCCGCACCGGCTACCTCACCTGCGCTGTTCAACGCTCCCTTGACGATGTCGGTCACCGTCGAACGAAGAGCGTCGACGATGTCGCCGGCACCCTTCACCACGCCGACGACCGAGTCCTTCGCCTTCTCGAAGAGTCCTTCCGCCATGAGACTCACCTCCACGGGCCGGGGTCGGGCCCACTATAGGTCCGGCTGAGCGCCGAATCACCCGTTTGTTAGACCCGTGGATCGCTCTCGTGGTTATCCTCGCTACATGAGAGACGAGGTTCGCCTCACGAAGTACAGCCACGGCAGCGGCTGAGCCTGCAAGCTCAGTCCTCAGGACCTGGCCCAGGTGCTGGGCCAGCCGCATGCCGAATATCCGAGCGAGGTCGTTGTCGCCGCGGACACGCGGGACGACGCCGCGGTGTACCGCCTGCCCGATGGCACGGGTCTGGTGCAGACGGTCGACTTCTTCACGCCCGTCGTCGACGATCCCTACGACTGGGGTCGCATCGGGTGCGCGAACGCGGTGAGCGACGTGTATGCCATGGGTGGCCGTCCCGTGCTCGCGTTGAACATCGCGGCCTGGCCGGTCGAGGAGCTTCCGCTCGAGATGCTCCGGCAGGTGCTCGAAGGTGGCGCGCACGTCGCGGCGGAAGCGGGCGTCTCGATCGTGGGCGGCCACACCATCCACGATCCCGAGCCGAAGTACGGGATGGCGGTGACCGGTTTTGTCGACCTGGAGAAGGTCGTGCGCAACTCGACGGCGCCACCGGACGCTCGCCTGTTCTTGACGAAGCCGCTCGGCATCGGCCTGATCACCACGGCCCTGAAGCGAGGGGAAGCCAGTGAGGAGCAGGTCAAGACCGCCGTTGACACGATGACGACCCTCAATCGCGACGCCTCCGAGGCGATGGTCGAGGCTGGAGTGGCAGCGGCCACGGATGTCACCGGCTACGGGCTGCTCGGACACCTGCATTTCATGCTCGCCGCCTCCGGGGTGTCCGCCGAGATCGATGCTGCGGCGGTCCCGCTCCTTGCCGGCGTGCACGATCTCGCCGAGCGCGGCCTGGTGGCGAGCGGGAGCCGCAAGAACCATGCATTCCTGAAGGATCATGTGGATTGGGGCGAACTCCGCGACGTCGAGCAGCTCGTGCTGGCAGACGCGCAGACATCGGGGGGTCTGCTCATCGCGGCTGCAGGAGATCAAGCGTCGCGGCTCGTCGAGGGGCTCGCTCGTCGTGGTGTGGCCGGGTGGGAGATCGGTCGCACCCGCGAGGGTCATCCGGGGGGCGTGACCGTGCGAGGACGAGTGCGGGGGGAATGAAACCGACCCCTTGGTACGATCGTGTCGAGATGACCTTCGAGCTTCCCCAAGCCCAGTACGAAGAGATCCTCGTGCACGCGCGAGACGGCATGCCGAACGAGGCCTGCGGCGTCATCGCGGGTGACGACGGACGACCTGTTCGCGTGTATCCCATGCGTAATGCGGAGCAGAGCCCTCTCGTCTATCGCTTCGACGAGCGCGAGCAGCTCGAGGTCTTCAACGAGATCGAGGAGAAGGGCTGGGACCTGCTGGCTTTTTTCCATTCGCACACCCAAACGGAGGCCTTCCCGTCACCCACTGATCGCGCTCACGCGCACTGGTCTGACCCCTTGAGCGGCGAGGAGGTGCCGACGTACCCGGGCACCCGGTACTTGATCCTGTCGCTGGCGGAACAGGAGCCGGTGCTCCGAGCGTTCAACTTCGATGGAGGGGAACCGCTCGAACAGGACGTGAGGATCACATGACGTTCAGCGAGGATCAGGTCCGGCGTTACGCCCGGCACATCATCCTGCCCGGGATCGGCGGCGACGGGCAGCGCAAGCTCATGGACGCCAAGGTGCTCCTGATCGGCGCGGGGGGCCTCGGCTCGCCGGCTGCGATGTACCTCGCAGCAGCCGGCGTCGGCACGCTCGGCCTGGTGGACTTCGATCACGTGGACCTATCGAACCTCCAGCGTCAGCTCCTCCACGACACCTCGGATGTCGGCCGTCCCAAGGTCGTCTCCGCGACCGAGCGCCTGAACGAGCTCAATCCGAACGTCCAGGTGATCCCCCACGAGACGCTGCTTTCGAGCGCGAACGCGTTTGATGTCTTGGGCGCCTACGACATCGTCATCGATGGAACCGACAACTTCCCCGTGCGCTACCTGGTGAACGACGCGACGCAGATGCTCGGCCTGCCGCTCGTGTACGGCTCGATCTTTCAGTGGGAGGGTCAGGCCTCTTTGTTCCTACCGGGCCAGAACAACCCGTGCTACCGCTGCCTGTTCCCCGAGCCCCCGCCTCCCGGCACGGTCCCGTCCTGTGCGGAGGGCGGCGTCTTCGGCGTGCTGCCGGGCATCATCGGATCCGTCCAAGCGGTCGAGGCGATCAAGCTGATCATCGGCATCGGGGAGTCGCTGGCCGGGAAGCTGCTCCTGTACGACGCGCTGCGCAACGAGTTCACGACGGTGAAGCTTCGGTGGGATCCCGACTGCCCCGTCTGCGGGAAGCACCCAACGGTCACCGAGCTCATCGACTACGACGCTTTCTGCGGCTTGACGCCGAGCCAGCAGCCATGAGCATCGAGGTGAAGATCCCGACGATCCTGCGCCAGCACACGGGCGGAGAGGCACGACTGACCGGTCAGGGCGCCACCGTTCGAGAGGTGCTGACGAACCTCGAGGCGAACCATCCGGGCTTCCTCGCCCGGGTCGTCGCGAACGACGGCAGGCTGCACCGCTTCGTGAACGTCTATCTCAACGAAGAGGACGTGAGGTACCTCGGGGCTCTGGAAACCGAGGTGAAGGACGGCGACGTCGTGTCGATCCTGCCCGCCGTCGCCGGCGGCCGGTAGCGGATAGGCTCGCGCGATGCGAGCGGAGGACATCCTCGAGGCGGTCGGAAACACTCCACTCGTCGGTATCCAGCGCCTTTCGCCGAAGCCATCGGTCCGCATGTGGGCGAAGCTCGAAGGGCAGAATCCGACGGGATCACTGAAGGACCGCATCGCTCGCGCGATGATCGAAGATGCCGAGGCCTCGGGCGAGCTGACCGCGGACCGGGTGATCCTGGAACCGACGAGCGGCAACACCGGGATCGCGCTCGCCATGGTTGCGCGGCGGAAGGGCTACCCGATGATGGCGGTCATGCCCGACAACGCGAGCGACGAGCGGGTTCGACTCCTCGAGCTGTACGGCGCGAAGATCGTGTTCAGCCCGGCAGAGAAGGGCACGAACGGCTCCATCGAGGTCGCGAAGCGCATGGCCGAGGACGCCCGCTACTTCATGCCCTTCCAGTACGGGAACGCGGCGAATCCACGCGCGCACTACGAGGGGACAGGGCAGGAGATCGTCGACGAGCTGCCGGAGGTCACCCATCTCGTCGCCGGACTCGGGACCGGCGGGACGCTGACCGGCGCCGGCCGACGTCTCAAGGAGCACAACCCCGACGTGAAGGTCATCGCCGCGGAGCCGGAGCTCGGCGAGCTCGTCTACGGCCTGCGGTCGCTCGACGAGGGATTCATCCCCCCGATCCTCGACGAGTCGATCCTGGACGGGAAGCAGCTCGTTGCCGCCGAGGATGCCCTGCGATGGACTCGGGAGCTCGCCGAACGTGAGGGGATCTTCGCCGGGATCTCCTCCGGCGCGGTCCTGCACGTCGCGCGCCGGATCGCGGAGCGCGCGGATAGCGGCGACGTCGTCTGCGTGCTGGCGGACGGCGGGTGGAAGTACCTCTCGACGGAGGCGTGGGCCGAGGATCCGGAGCAGGCGGCGAAGAAGGTGAGTGAAACCCTGTGGTGGTAGATGACTGACCGACGCGCGATCGGGATGTTCGACTCCGGCGTGGGGGGTCTCACGGTCGTCCGCGCCGTTCTCGACCTCCTTCCGAACGAACCCGTTGTGTATTTCGGTGACACGGCGAGATCGCCGTACGGGCCTCGGCCGCTCGGGGAGATCAAGAGCTTCGCTCGCGAGATCGCCGCGTATCTCCTGGGACGGGACGTGAAGCTGCTCGTGGTCGCGTGCAACTCGGTCGAGGTGGCGGCGATCGAGGACCTGACCGACCGCTCCAGGGTCCCGGTCGTCGGCGTGATCGACCCGGGCGTACGAGCGGCGCTTCGGTCAACCCGGAACGGTCGCATCGGGATGATCGGGACGGAAGCGACCGTCAGCAGCGGCGCGTACGAGCGTGCGCTGCGCGATCTCGGGGATGCGGAGCTGTTCTCGGCCGCATGTCCCGCGTTCGTCCCATCCGTGGAGCGCGGCGACACGACCAGCGACGAGCTCCTCGACGCCGCCCGAGGCTATCTACGGCCGCTCATCGATGCTGAGGTCGACACCCTCATCCTGGGGTGCACGCACTACCCCTTGCTCTCGGGGCTACTCCAGGTCGTGATGGGCCCGGACGTGGTGCTGATCTCCTCGGCCGAGGAGACCGCGAAGGACGTGTACGCGATCCTTATGAGCGAGAGCATGAGCTCGGACGACTCGCCTCCATCTCACGAGTTCCTGTGCTCGGGAGACCCGGCGGCATTCCTGGCTTTGGCTTCGCGTTTCCTTGGGCCCGAGGCCGCCGAGGTTCGCGCGCAGAGCGTACAGCCCGCGCCATTGGGAGACGGCTCATGGAGCTGACGATCCTCGGGGCGCACGGGACGTGGCCCGGCGCGGGCGGCGCAACCAGCGGCCTCCTGGTCCGCCATGATGGCTTCTCGTTGTGGGTCGACGCGGGAACGGGAACTCTCGCGAACCTCCAACGGCATATCGGTATCTACGACGTCGACGCGGTGATCATCTCGCACTCACATCCCGATCATGTCACCGACATCTACGGGTACCTCTATGCGCGACTCTTCGGCCCGGAGAGGCAACCCAAGATCCCGCTACTGATGGCTCCGGGAGTTCTTGAACGCGCCCAGCCGCTGGTGACCGACGACGCGACCGACCTGGGGCTCGGAGATGGTTTCGACCTCACGGTTGTCCAACCGGGAGACGAGCACCAACTCGGGCCGTTCCGCCTGTTGACTGCGCCGATGCGGCATAGCGTGCCGACACTCGGAATGCGTTTCGAGGCGGGCGGTGCGTCACTGGCCTACACCGCCGACACCGGGCCGACGGAAGAGCTGGAGCCGCTTGTTCGCGGGGCCGATGTGCTTGTCGCGGAAGCCTCATGGCAGGGAGAGCGGGGAGATCAGCTACCGATTCATCTGACCGCGGGGGAGGCGGGCGAGATCGCCTCAAGGGCTGGTGCCGGACGGCTCGTCCTCACACACATCCGTCCGTACTTGGATGCGGACCGATCACGGGAAGAGGCCGCTTCGGAATTTGACGGACCCGTGGTGGCCGGTCGGGACAACGAGACCACTACGGTAGGGGCATGAGAGAGAGCGGGCGAGGCGCGACGGACCTCCGGATCGTCAAGTACGAGACCGGATATCTCGAGTGGGCCGAGGGCTCGTGCATGCTCGAGATGGGCAAGACCCGCGTGTTGTGCGCGGCCTCGTACGAGGCGTCGGTGCCGCGGTTCCTCCAGGGTTCCGGCCGGGGATGGGTGACGGCGGAATACGGCATGCTTCCGCGAGCCACATCGGAGCGCACGCAGCGCGAGGCATCGAAGGGGAGGCCGTCGGGGCGCACCCAGGAGATCCAGCGGCTGATCGGTCGTTCCCTCAGAGCGGTGACGGACCTGCAGGCCCTGAAAGAGGGAACGATCTGGATCGACTGCGATGTCATCCAGGCCGACGGCGGCACGAGGACCGCCGCCATCACCGGTGGCTACATCGCGCTTGCAGTCGCCCTTCGAGGGTTGAAGGAGGAGGGAACCGTCACCGGGGAAGTGCTGCGGGACTCGGTGGCCGCCGTGAGCGCGGGGATCGTCGACGGCGAGCCGTTGCTCGACCTCGACTACGCGGAGGATTCTCGGGCGGAGGTCGATTTCAACGTCGTCATGACGGGCTCCGGAAAGCTCGTCGAGGTGCAGGGCACTGCCGAGGGTGAACCGTTCACACGCGAGCAGCTCGACGCGATGGTCTCGCTCGCGTCGAACGGGATCGAGCAGCTCACCGCGCTCCAGCGCGAAGCGTCCGGGGCGTGAGCGACCTTCCGCAGCGGATCGTCCTCGCGACGCGCAACGACCACAAGGTGAAGGAGATCCTCCGCATCTGCTCGGATTGGCCGGTCGAGTGGGTGACGGACCTCGAGATCCCTTCCGTGGAAGAGACGGGCCCGACCTATCTGGAGAACGCGCTGCTGAAGGCTCGAGCGGTGGCGGAGGCAACCGGCGAGGCCGCGCTCGCCGACGACTCGGGCATCGAGGTCGACGCCATCGGCGGGGGCCCCGGGCCCCGGTCGGCACGGTACGCCGGGAATCACGCGACGGACGAGGAGAACCTCCGCGCGCTCATCCGCGCGCTTGCCGGTGTTCCGGCGGGCGGCCGGACGGCGCGGTATCGAGCGGTGGCCGCGCTGGCCTGGCCGAACGGGCCCGAGCTGCACGCCGAAGGAGTCTGCGAGGGGATGCTCGAGGGGCGTCCCCGGGGGAGCGGGGGGTTCGGCTATGACCCCATCTTCGTGCCGATGGGGGCAGACCGAACGATGGCGGAGCTCACGCCCGATGAAAAGGACCGCATCAGCCACCGCGGGTCGGCCTTCCGCGCGCTCCGTGAGCTTCTCGGCTAGTTGTAGTTCCCGTCGAGGGGAACGTCCACCAGGATCAGCTCGCTGGTCTCCACCGCACGGACTCGCAGCGATGCCTCATCCCGAATCTTCGCGGCATCACCCGTCCCCAGCTTCTCCTCGTTCGCCTCGAGGGAACCCTCGATGAGGTAGAGGTAGCCGCCGCGGCGGCTCGCGAAATCGTGCTCGACCTCGGTCCCCGGGTTCAGCCGGGCGATGTACGCGGAGGCGTCCTGATGGACTTTCACGGCCTCCCCGCCTTCCGGCGAGAGAACCTGGAGAAGACGATCCGTCCGATCCTCGGTCGTGAACACCTTCTGCTCCAGGCTGGGCGGCAGTCCTCGACGCTCCGGCAGGATCCACATCTGGATGAAGCGCATGGGCTCGGTCTCGGAGCCGTTCTGCTCAGAATGCCAGGCCCCGCTCCCCAGGGTCATCCGCTGGACCGAGCCGCTGGGAAGAATCCCGTCGCCTCCGACGTTGTCCTCATGGCGGAAGGTGCCCTCGACTACGTACGTGATCCCCTCCACGTCGCGGTGGGGGTGGAGAGGCCAGATCGCGCCCGGGATCAGCCGATCGTCGTTGAAGACTCGGAGCGGCCCCCAGCCCATGTTCTCGGGATCGCGGTACGAGTCGAACGAGAAGTGCCATCGAGCGGAGAACCAGCCGCCTTCGGTGCCAAAGATATCGGTGTCCCGCCGCACCACGAGCATGGCGCCATGATAGAACCGCCCGCGGTGAATCAAATCGCGACGAAGGACAACGAGAGGAACGTGATCGGAAATTGAGCAAGCGACCCGTGGAGTCCATCCACCCCACGGATATCGATGACCTGCGCCTGTATCTCGAGGCCGCGGGCGCGGAGCCACTCCTCACGAAGGAGGAGGAGGTGGACCTCGCCATCGCGATCGAGAAGGGGAAGGAAGCCGAGAAGCGCATGGCGACCGGCCGGATCCGGTCGGACAAGACAAAACGGCAGCTTCGGGACCATATCCGGAAAGCGGAGCGCGCTCGCCGCCGGTTCATCCTCGCGAACCTCCGGTTGGTGGTCTCGATCGCGAAGAAGTACCAGGGACAGGGCCTGCCGCTCCTCGATCTGATCCAGGAGGGCAACATCGGTCTGATGCGAGGGGTCGAGCTTTTCGACTGGCGGCGCGGGTTCAAGTTCTCCACGTACGCGACGTGGTGGATCCGTCAGGCGATCACGCGCGCGATCGCCGACCGAGGCCGGCAGATCCGGATCCCCGTGCACGTTCACGAGCGCATCCGAAAGGTTCGTCAGGTCCGAGAGCGACTGATGCAGCAGACCGGCCGTGAGCCGACCCCCGAGGAGATCGCGAAGGAGGCCGACGTCCCTGTCGAGGCCCTGGCTCAGCTCGAGGAGGCGTCTCGGCGAGAGCCGCGCTCGCTGCAGGAGCCGGTTGGCGAGGACACGGAGCTGGGCGAGCTCGTCGCGCTCGTCGAGGACGAGAGCCCGGTCGACGCCGTCGAGGACGCGATGCTGCGGGAGGAGATGGGGCGCGCCGTCGAGGCCGCGCTCGAGCCACTCGAGCAGGATGTAGTTCTCCTTCGGTACGGGCTCGGCACCGGTCACCCCCTGAGCCTGCGCGAGGTGGCGGAGATGGTCGGAGTGTCCGCGGAGACCGTTCGCAAGGTCGAGCGGATCGCCCTTCGCAAGCTCCGCGAGTCCGAGCTGTTCGAAGGCATCTAGCCCGTGCCGGTCGTGGTGACCGGGGCCTCGGGCGGCATCGGGCGCGTGCTGACCCCTTTGCTGACGGCTCGCGGCGAGGTACGCGCGATCGTTCGGGATCAGGCTTTCGCGGAAGGCCTCAGAGCGGCGGGGGCGAAGGTCGCGGTTGCCACGCTCTACGACAGCTCGGTCCTGCGAGCGATCATGGACGGCGCCCACACCGTGGTTCATCTGGCCGGTGGAGTCGACCTTCCCGACGACGAGGCGTACGAGTCGAGCAATCTTGAGACGACGCGTGAGGTGCTGGAGGCCGCGGGGGAAGCGTCGGTCGCTCGGCTGCTCTTCCTGTCCTATCCCGGAGCAGCGTCGGCGTCGCAGAACGCGTTCCTGCGAGCGAAGGGGCTCGCGGAGGAGGCCATCGGGTCCGCGGGGCTCGACCACCTGATCCTTCGTTGCACGCATGTGTACGGGCCCGGCCAGCGGTGGCTGGAGGACGTCCGCACGGCGGTGGCTCGGTCTCTTGGAGTGCCGGTGGTGGGGTCGGGACGGCAGCGCATCGCTCCGGTGGACGTGCGAGACGTCGCCGCCGCGCTGGTCGCGGCGGACGATCGTGCGGATCCGATCTCGGGAACGTTCGGCCTGCAGGGTCCGGATGTCGTGACGATGGATGAGGTGGCGGATCTCGTGTCGGGCCGTGGTCGGCGAAAGGTTCACGTCACCTCGGTGGCACGTGCGAGCCGACTGTTCGGGCGACCGCTTCATCCCGCCCTGGTCGAGATCCTCGCGGGGGACAGCCTGACGGACGCGGAGAATGCAGCTCCAGAGCTGGGTGTGGTGCTGACGCGACTCCCGGCTGGGCTCTCGGGCGCGGCGCTTACGAGTGCCTGACGTCTGCACGATATCTGCACACGGCACGCACCCCTCCCCGACAGGCGCGGACCTAGACTTGCCGCATGGCTGCGCGCCGCATCCTCGTGGTGGAGGACGAGGAAGCGATCGCCGCGTCGGTCGCAGCGCGATTGCGGACCGAGGGATTCGAGGTCGAGATCGCGTACGACGGCCCCACCGGGGTCGAGCGAGCGAGGACCTGGGTTCCCGATCTCGTTCTGCTCGACGTGATGCTTCCGGGCCTCGACGGCCTCGAGGTCTGTCGCGAGATCCAGCGCCATCGACCGGTCCCCGTCTTGATGCTCACGGCGCGAGACGCGGAGGCGGATGTTCTCGTCGGGCTCGGCGTGGGAGCGGACGACTACATGACGAAGCCCTTCAGCCCACGCGAGCTGAGCGCGCGCATCACGGCGTTGCTGCGCCGGGTCGATCGTGCGCCCGCACCGCCGGGTGCGCCGGCCAGGATGGCCGGGCTCGAGGTGGATCCCTCTTCGAGGCGTGTCATCTACGAGGATCGGGAGATCCATCTCACGCCGACCGAGTTCGATCTGCTGTACGCGCTTGCAATCCGGCCGGGCGTCGTGATGTCGCGTGATCGCCTCCTGACCGACGTCTGGGGGTATCGAGACGGGCTCGGCGCGCGAACCGTGGATTCCCACGTGCGCGCGCTGCGCAGGAAGCTCGGCTCCGATCTCATCCGAACCGTCCACGGGATCGGATACGCCATCGAGGTCCCCACGTGAGACCACTCGACCCGCTGTCATCGATCAAGTTCAAGCTCGGCGTCGTCATCGTCGCGGCGGTCGGCGTGACGGTGCTCGTTCACGCGCTCGGAGTGCGGGCCGGGCTTCCCCTGGTGCTCGTCGGGGCTGTCTCGGGCGTGCTCGCGCTCGGCATCGTGCAGGTGCTCGCGCGCGGCATGACCTCGCCCTTGCGGGAGATGGTCGGAGCCGCCAAGGCCATGTCACGAGGTGACTACTCGCGCCGCGTTACCGCGACCTCCCGCGACGAGGTCGGCGAGCTCGCTCGCGCGTTCAACGCGATGTCCGCGGAGCTTGCCGAGGTCGACCGCCAGCGCCGGGACCTCATCGCGAACGTGTCGCACGAGCTGCGAACGCCGATCACCGCGTTGCGGGCAGTTCTCGAGAACCTCGTGGACGGCGTGGAGCCGCCGGATGAAGCCACGCTGCGGACGATGACGCTCCAGGTCGAGCGGCTTGGCCGGCTGGTCGACCAGCTGCTCGATCTGTCGAGGCTCGAGGCTGGGGTGGTGCCGCTCGATCGAAGCGCATTCGCCGTGGAGCCCCTGCTCGAGCGGGTTGCCGAGGAGTCGACGATCAACGCGAGGCGGGGCTTGGCCCGGGACATCCGGCTGTCGATCTCTGTGGAGCCGGGGGACCTTCGGGTGGACGGCGATGCCGAGCGCGTCCATCAGGTGGTGGCGAATCTGCTCGACAACGCGATCAGGCACTCGCCGGATGGGGGAGAGGTGTCGCTCGGCGCTCGTCGCGAGAACGGAAGTGTCCTCATCGAGGTCGCCGATCAGGGCCCCGGCATCGCAGATGCAGACGCGCATCGTGTGTTCGAGCGGTTCTACCGGTCAGACTCCGCGCGCTCGTCAACGGAGGGCGGGACCGGTCTGGGTCTGGCGATCGCTCGATGGATCGTGGACCTGCACGGCGGCGAGATCCATGTCGAGAGGAACCAGCCGAAGGGCTGCCGCATGGTCGTAGCCCTGCCGGGAGTGTCGACGTGAGAGAGCGCGACATCCTCCTCGAGACCGGGGAGCGGCCGAAGGCCCCGCGGCGCGTAGCGTTGGCCGTAGCTGCGGTCGCGTTCTTCGCGGCGCTCGTGGTGCCCGGGATCCCCGCGGGCCTGAGCCTTACGCTCGTCGCGTTTGGGGTGGCGGGGGCCGTCGCGCTCGCGGCTCCGGTCGAGGCCGACCGTGTCTCCTTGCTCTATGCAGGCCTGGCGCTCGCCCTGGCGACCATGCCGGTCGTGCGAGCCTCCGAGTGGGTTCTCGCGCTGGACCTCGCGGCGGCGCTGGGACTCGGCGCCCTCGCGCTGGTTCGAGCTGTGGTCTGGCGGGAGATCTTCCGAGCGCCCCTCTCGGTGATGAGCAAGGTCTGGCACGCGGTTGGCTTCGTGGTCACGCCGCTCCTCCCTCGCCGAGATGTGCCTCGGAGGCTGGGGCCGGTCCTCCGTGGAGCTGCTTTGGGCTCTCTGCTGCTGCTCGTGTTCGGCACCCTGTTCGCATCCGCCGACCGTGCCTTCGCCAGGATCGTGAGCGACCTGCTTCTTCCGAATGTCGACCTGGGGCTGCTCCCCGCGCGGCTCATCGTGTTCGGCGCCACGCTGGTTGGTTCGGGTGCCCTGATCCTTGCCGGGGCGCGGTACGCGCTTGTCACAGATGGCGACGTGAGCGTGTCCGAGCCCACCCGGCGCTTGGGGCGAACGGAGTGGCTCACCGCACTCACCCTGCTGGACCTGCTCTTCGTGGGCTTTGTCCTCATCCAGGTTACGGTCCTCTTCGCCGGCCACCGCTATGTCCTGGCCACAGAAGGGGTGACGTACGCGGAGTACGCGCGGCAGGGGTTCTTCCAGCTCCTGGCGGTGGGTGCCCTCACACTCGCGGTCATCGCGGCGGCGGTTCGATGGGCCCGTCGCGAGGGATCGCGCGACACGCTCCTGCTGAGGCTCCTACTGGGTACGCTCTCGGTGCTCACTCTCGTGATCCTCGCGTCCGCGCTGCGGCGCCTGAATCTCTACGAGGATGCCTACGGGCTCACCCAGCTGCGCTTCTCCGTGCACGCGACCATCCTGTGGATGGCCGGCATCTTCGGGCTCCTGCTCGTGGCCGGCGCAACGATGCGAACGTCGTGGTTGCCACGAGCGTGCGTCGGTTTCACGGCGCTTGGCATCCTGACCTTCACGCTCATCAATCCCGATGGAATCGTGGCGGAGCACAACGTGCGTCGCTTCCAGGAAACGGGGGCTCTCGACCTGGGCTACCTGAGCTCGCTCGGGGTTGATGCCGTCCCGGCGCTGGCAGCGCTTCCGCCGGAAGCACGTTGCTGGACCCTACAGCCGATCGCCGCGCGTCTCTCGCCGACGGATCCGATCCTGGGATGGAACACCGCGCGCGAGCGGGCACGGGCCATCCTCGGTGACGGCATCGGGGAGAACACGCCCTATTGCGGCAGCGATGTCCCGCGGCGATTCACCCTCCTGCGAGGGAGCTCGGGCTGATGGCGAGCGCGACGTTCGAGCACAGTGTGACCGCGCCTGCACGGCTCGAGTTCATGGACCTGACGGAGGAGTTCGAACGGGCGGTGAAGGACAGCGGCGTAACCGAAGGATGTGCGGTCGCCTTCTGCGTGCACACCACCGCGGCCCTCGTGATCAACGAATGGGAGGATGGCGCGCTCGAGGACTTCCGCGCGCGGCTCGAGGCCTTGGTGCCCGACGGCGTCGCCTACTCGCACGACGACCTCGAGCGGCGAACCCAGAACCTGCAGGAAGGGCACGAGCGACCCAACGGCCGCTCGCACGTGGCGCAGATGCTGATGGGAGGCTCTTCGCACGCGATCCCCGTGAGGGGTGGCAAGCCCATGCTCGGGCGCTGGCAGCGGCTCATGCTGATCGAGCTCGACGAGCCGAAGGAGCGCACGGTCATCTTCCACGTGTTCGGGGTGTGACCGATTAGACCGAATCTCACCGGGTAAGTACAGGGTGGAACCCAGCCTTTGGAAGGAGGCAACCATGTCCGAGTTCGAAGGAAGCGTCGAGGTCAAGGTCCCCGTGAGGACCGCCTACAACCAGTGGACACAGTTCGAGGACTTCCCGCAGTTCATGGAGGGTGTCAAGGAGTGCAAGCAGATCACCGACACCCGCCTGCGCTGGCGCGCCGAGATCCTCGGTATCGAGCGCGAGTGGGAGGCCGAGATCGACGAGCAGACGCCCGACCAGCGCATCGCGTGGCACGCGATCGACGGCACGACGAACGCCGGTGTCGTCACGTTCCACCGTATCGACGACAACCTGACGAAGGTCATGCTCCAGCTGAACGTCGAGCCCGAAGGGATAGTCGAGACCGCCGGCGACTGGCTCGGGATCTGGAAGGCTCGCGCGAAGGGCGACCTGGGCCGGTTCCAGGAGTTCATCGAGAGCCGTGGTCAGGAGACCGGTGCCTGGAGGGGCGAGGTCAAGCAGGACCCCACCAGCTAAGACCACCGGGCAATTGGCTGAAGGGCCGGGCGTTCTGTCCGGCCCTTCGTCATGCCAGAGAGGGATCGAAAGGTCGCCACGTACAATTGCCTGTGGCGGGCGTGGTGAAATCTGGCAAACACGATGGCTTTAGGTGCCATTGCTCGAAAGAGCTTGGGGGTTCGAATCCCTCCGCCCGCACAGCGTTGTTTTCGCGCGTGGTAGCGTCGGAATATGGCGAAAAAGGACGGACCAGCGGCAGGTTGGCACCCCGATCCGTTCGGCAGGTTCGAATCCAGGTACTGGGACGGAACGGCGTGGACCGCGCACGTGTCCACTGGAGGCGCGACGTCGACCGATGAGCCGGTCCCGGGGCCGGTCATCCCGAAGGTGAAGCGCTCGGCGGAGAAGGTGCGCCGCGACGTCCAGCGGGCGGGAGCGCAAGGCACGGCCGCACCCGGCGGGGGGACGGTTTTTACGGAGCCGATCCTGGTCGTGAACCAGAAGGCGAAGGTCTTCGAGCTCGCGAGCGAGTTCGCGGTCTTCGATCAGAACGCCACCCAGATCGCCGCCGTGCGCCAGGTGGGCCAGAGTGCCGCCAAGAAGGTTTTTCGAGCGCTGACGTCCTACGACCAGTTCATGACCCATCGCTTCGAGATCGTGGACATGGAGGGGAACGTCCTGCTCAAGCTCACCAGGCCTGCCAAGTTCGTCAAGTCCAAGGTTGTGGTCGAGAACGGGGATGGTCAGGAGATCGGACGGATCGTCCAGCAGAACGCGATCGGCAAGATCCGGTTCTCCCTGGAGGCGGGGGGTCAGTCGCTCGGCTCGATCAACGCCGAGAACTGGCGGGCCTGGAACTTCAACATCCAGGACCAGACCGGCACCGAAGTCGCGAGGATCACGAAGACCTGGGAGGGCCTAGCGAAGACGATGTTCACGACGGCAGACAACTACGTCCTGCAGATCCACGCGCCGGTCGAGGAACCCTTGCGGAGCATGGTGGTCGCCGCAGCACTCGGGGTGGATACCGCGCTGAAGCAAGACGCTCGCGGCTTCGCGTGATCCGAAGCCACGAGCTGGTGGGCCGCGCAGGACTCGAACCTGCAACCTTGGGCTTAAGAGGCCCCTGCTCTAGCCAGTTGAGCTAGCGGCCCGCGTGGGGTGACCGAGGGGACTCGAACCCCCAGCCTCCGGGACCACAACCCGGCGCTCTAACCACTTGAGCTACGGCCACCACGCGGAGCGATTGTAACAGTGGCTTTGCGACCCGATGTTGTGTCGAAAGGAACCCGTAGCGCCGGTGGCCCGTCGTATCCTTGCCGCGCGGCACCCGCGCGGTTTTCGACGGCACAGGAGGCTGGGATGCAGAAGACCCTCGTTGTTGGGTTCGTTGCGATGGCGATGCTCGTTCTGGTTGCGCCCACCGCGCTCGGAGCGGACCGCTGCTTTGGAAAGCGAGCCGACATTATCGGCACCTCGGAGTCGGAGACCATCAAGGGCACCAACGGGAACGACGTCATCGTTGGTGGTGACGGGCGCGACAAGATCACGGGTCTCGGCGGCAACGATCTCATCTGCGCAGGGTCCGGGCACGATCAGGTTCGCGGGAACTCTGGGGATGACCGGATCGACGGAGGACGCGGCGCGGACTTCATCCTCGGTCACGAGGGCGACGACCTCCTCCGGGGGGCCGCGGGCGGCGACGTGTTGATCGGTGCCGAGGGCAACGACGAGATGCGCGCGGCAGGGAGCCCCTTCGACTTCATGATTGGCGGTCCGGGCGACGACACGTACGACGGAGGTGCCGGCGAGACGGATCTCGCGTCGCTCGAGGAGGCTCCCGTGGGAGTCACCGTCGACCTCGCTGTCACCACGCCTCAGAACACCGGCGATGGACTCGACACGTTCATCGGCACCGAGGGGGTCGTTGGCTCCGAGTTCAACGATGTCCTCAGAGGGCAGGATGTACCCGCTGAGATCGGCAACGGCTTGTTCGGGCTCGACGGGAGCGACACGCTCTTCGGGCTCGACGGGAATGACGTGATCTCGGGCGGAGCGGGCAACGACAACGTGGGCACCGGCCTCGACGGGGGAGCGGGAAACGACGAGATCCATGGCGACGACTTCGGCGAGTTCTTCTTCGTCCAGGGCGGAGATGACGATCTCTACGGCGGCACGGGCGACGACTATCTGAACGGTGGCGGAAACTTCACCGGACCGCCCGCAGGGGACTACGCGAACGGAGGACCCCATGTGGCCGGTGACGAATGCACGGCTGTGGAGGACGCGGCGACCACTGAGTGCGAGCGATTCAGCCGGCGGGCGGCGCGAATGATGGAGCAGGGCTGGTCGAGCAGGCCCGGATCCCTTTGGTCCTCGGTGTTCGAGCGCGCGATGCGCGCCGGGTGATGCGCGCCGAAACGAGCATAGATTCGGTCGAGAGTGCGGTCTCGGCCTACTTCGACGCGTTGAACGGCTCGGACGTGGAAGGCCTCGTGAGTGCCTTTGCAGAAGGTGGGATCTTGATGGGGTACGAGATGAAGACCGTCGAGGGCCACGAGCAAATCCGCCAGGCGTTCCAGGGGATCCTCCAAAACGTGAGCCGGCCAAGGATCATGCGGAATCGGTGGTAGGCCGAGAGCTCTTCGTCCTCCGAAGGACCGCTGAGGGGTGGCGAATCACCGACTACATGTTCAACCGACCTGGTCCCACCTAGGACCCCCTTCACGCCACCGGTTTGACTACGGAAACGCTTGCGCGCCTGGGAGTGGCTGGAGCGTTCGCCGAGAGATTGTGCATCTGCCCATAGGTTCCGTGGCGTGGGGTGACGAACCCTCCTGACATGTCGCGGACAAGGGTCCTCTTGTGTGGTGTCCTGGCGCTTGCTGCGAGCTTCCCGTTCGGACCGGCATCGGCCAGTGCCCCCAGAGTTGGTGATCACCCGCTTAGTCGTGGGAGCAGGAGCCTCGGCCTGATGCCTCCTCGTGGAGACCAGTTGTCCCGGATCCTGGCGAGGAACGAGGCTCCGATCGACCCCTGCCACGATGTGGCCAGCTCCCCGGTAGACCGATGCGAGCTGTGGTCGGCCCGGTGGGGCCAACGGACGGCGCCGGGGTCGGACTCTGCGATGGAGATCGCTGCGAGCCAGGACGGCTCGCGGCTGTACGTGGCGGGCTACAACAACGACTACCAGTTCCACGGGACGCCGTTCCACATGCGCATCGCGGTGGTGGCATACACCCTGCGTGAGGACGGTGAGGCACTCCCCGAGCCGGTCCAGCGGTGGACGCGTGTCGAGGAAGGCCCGGTCCCCGGGCGAGGGGTGAGCTATCCGCGCGGCGTCGAGGTCTCCCCAGACGGGAAGCGGGTGTTCGTCGCCGGCTTCAGTGATCCGGAGGGCGACGGCAACGCGGCCGATTTCATCACGCTCGCGTACGACGCCTCCGACGGAGCCCCTCTGTGGTCGTCTCGGTATGACACGGCCGGCGGGCTGGACGGCGTTGAGGCGATGGCCGTCTCGCCGGACGGTCAGACGGTGTACGTGACCGGTCCTTCGGCAGTTGGCCCGGTCGCCTCGAGCGGCGGTGGGGCGGCGTACGACGCGGTGACCATCGCGTACAACGCCGCGACCGGGACGGAGCGGTGGCGCTCGACGTTCGCCGGCCGGCCGGGGGGACGCGACTACCCGGTGTCGCTGGCCCTGTCGCCCACGGGGTCCACCGTCGTCGTGGGCGTGACCAGCGACGGCGCCGGGAGCGGGAGCGATCTCGTGGCCGTCGCCTACGACGCGGCTACCGGCGGGCAGCGATGGGCATCGAGCGTCGGCGGCCCCGAGCCTGCGGGGGCGGACTTGACCGCCGCGGTGGCCGCGGACAACGAGCACGTCTACATCGCGGGAGTAACCCAGGCGTCGGACCGTCCGTACGATGGGCTCATCGCTGCGTTCGACGGCGACACTGGGGTCGAGGCGTGGCGTGCCGCCCACGTGGGTGCGGCGAGCGGCCACGACGCCTTCCTCGATGTGGCGGCCCGGGACGGCGCGGTGTTCGCCTCGGGGTACGAGACGTTGACCGATGGTCTCGCAGACGCGCTGGTCGTCGGGCTCGACGCTACGACGGGGGCGACCCGGTGGACGAGTCGTCAGGACGGCGGCGATGGGCTCGACGACGTGGCAGGGACTCTGGCCATGAGCCCGGACGGACAGCACGTCTTCACTTCGGGGAACTCCATGGGCACCGAGACCGATCAGGACTTCCTCACCCAATCGTTCGACGCGGCGACAGGGACGATCCAGTGGTCGCGGCGGTTCGATCGGGCGGGATATGGAAGCTACGAGTACCACTTCGAGCTGGCAGCCACCGCGGATGCGGTGTTCTCCACCGGCCTGAGCTCCTCCAGCTCCTCCGACTTCACCACCGTGGGCTACGACGCCGGCACCGGCGATCAGCGCTGGGTTGGCGGCTTCGACGGGACCGCTCACACAGACGATGAGGCCGCCGGGCTGGCCGCGGCGCCGGACGGAAGCGCCGTGTACGTGACGGGCACCTCGACGGAAGGGGTGTTCGGCGGGTACGGCAAGGACATCGCCACCGTCGCATACGACGGCCGTGACGGCAGGGTGATTTGGGAGCAACGGTTCGACGGGGGCGACAACGATGTGGCCGGCGCGGTGGGGCTCGACGCGGAATCGGGCCGGCTGTTCGTCACGGGCGGGACCCAGCTGACTCCCGAGCGGGCGGGTCTCCCGGTGGTGGCCTACGACGCCCAGAGCGGCGCCGAGCTGTGGTCCACGACCTTGCGAGGGCCCGTGACGGCGGTGGCATTGTCCCTGGCAGTGATTGACGGCGACGTGGTCGTGGCCGGTTGTGCGCACACGCAGCCCTACGCCGAGTTCTCGCCCTTCGGCTGCCTCTTCGAGGATTCCGACGTGTTCGTGGCGGCGCTTGACGGCGAGACCGGCGCGGAGCTCTGGCGAGACGTCTACGACGGTCCCGCGCACGGTCGGGATGAGGCTCTGGACCTCGCGGTCGACCCGGCGTCCGGAACCATCGTGGTGACTGGCGTCAGCACCGGGACGACCGAGGACTACGTGACGATCGGCTATGACGCGGCATCCGGAGTCCGGCGATGGCTGAACCTGTACGACGGCGATTCCGTGCCCGATGTGGCGACCGCCGTCGACGTGGCGGGCGGCACCGCCGTGGTCACGGGATGGAGCGGGAACGCGTACGCGTCGCTGGGCTACGACGTGGCGACGGGGGCCGAGCGGTTCGAGCTTCGCACGCCGGTCGGATTGTTCTCCGAGGTCCTTCCCGAGGTCGCCATGAGTCCGAACGGCGCCACGGCGTATGTCACTCTCCCGTCACTTCACGTTGGCGCGGTTTCGGCCATCGACGTCGCGTCTGGCACGCCTCGATGGGTGGCGCGGTACGTCGGCCTGGGGATCAGCCCATTCGCCAATCCGAAGTCACTCGACGCGACCGCCACCGAGGTCGTCGTTGTGGGGAACGCTCCGGGATTAGAGACCTACCTGGACATCTCATTCGGGACCGTGTCGCTCGACGCTGCAACGGGCGCCGTCCGGTGGGTGGCGGGACACGACGCCCGGGGCGGAACGGGATTCGCCGGCGCACCGTCCGATATCCCCGTCGCGCTTCAGATCGGGGGCTCGCGGGCCTTCGTGACCGGGGACACCGGGTACTACTTGGACGTCCTCACGGCGGCCTACGAGCTGTCCTAGCAACGGGTCGGGGCAGGCAAGGCCGAGGGGCGCTTATCCTCCTGACTCGTGGTTTCTCCTGCGCGCCGGGAGGGATTCGAACCCCCGACCCGCTGCTTAGAAGGCAGCCGCTCTGTCCCCTGAGCTACCGGCGCGTGTCCTCGATTCTACCGGCGGGTCCCTTCGCCACCTTGACCTGAGGTCGCGGGCGGTGACATGGTCCGCGCGAGCGAGAAAGGGAGGCTGCGATGGGCATGTTCACGCCGATCACCTGGAGCAGGAGCCCCGCGAAGTGGCTCATCATCACGGCGGTCATCGAGATCGTCCTGGCGGCGGGATTCCTGATCGCGGGGATGGTGATTCCGGGAGTCGAGAGCGGATTCATGCTCACGGCCGGGATCCTCGGCGCCGTCGGCGTGGGCTTGCTGTTCTGGGGCCAGAAGTGGCGGAAAGCCGCGGTCGAGGCCGATCGCATAAGGACCCAGGGCGTTGCGGGAAGCGCGACGATCACCGGGATGCGACAGACGGGCGTGACGCTGAACGAGCAGCCGCAGATCGAGCTCCAGCTCCAGGTCTCGACGGAGATGCACGGTGCCTACCCCGTAACGCTGAAGGAGTACGTCCCGCTGATGATGATCGGCATGCTGTCGAGTGGGCGGCCGTTGCCGGTAAAGGTCGATCCCGCGAACCCGCAGCGCGTGATCATCGAGTGGGAGAACGCGGGAGGCATGGGGATGCCGATGGGAGCGATTCCGGTCAGTGGCCAGATGCCCGGGGTCGGTCAGCCACCCGCCGGAGATCCAGCGGATGTGAAGAAGCGCCTGCTGGCCGAGGGCGTGGCGGGAACGGCCAAGGTGCTCTCCTCCGTCCCGACCGGTCAGACCGACTCGGAAGGTCGGCCCATGTACAGCATGACCTTGCAGATCGAGGTGCCGGGTCATCCGCCGATGCAGGGCCCGGCGGTCGTCGGTATTCCGCCGGAGCGGGCTGAGCTGCTCGAGGTTGGCGACTCGGTGCCGATCAAGGCGGACGCGAACAACCCGTCCGTGATGGCGGTGGACTGGGAGAACGCCTAGGGAATCAGGCGGGCCGACGGCGAAGGCGCATCAGGCCGAGCCCGCCGGCGATCATCATCAGGACGCCACCGACCAGCGGCGGCAGCACGGGTCCGCCGGTCTCCGCGAGGCTCGGTTCCTCAGAGCCGTTGCCATTGCCGTTTCCGCCGTTGCCGGTGTCTGTCGGCTCGGGAGAGGGCTCCTCGGTCGGTTCCTCGGTGGGCTCTTCCGTGGGCTCCTCGGTGGGTTCTTCTGTGGGTTCGAGCGTGGGCTCTGTGGTCGCGGACGTGGAGTCGGGGCTCGCGGTTGGTGATACCTCGGTCACGGTGGGCTCGGGGCCGGCCTTCTCCTCGCCGAGATCTCCCGGCTTGATGACGGCCACGGCGATGCCCGCGGCCA
>CAZKFH010000028.1:0-26776 GCA_964551945.1 uncultured Actinomycetes bacterium
CGCCAGCGCCACCAGCGCCGCCTGCGCCGCCACCGGCACCGACCCCAGCGCCTCCCGGCGCGGGGACCACGTCTGCTGGCGGAAGCTCGACGGCCGGAGCGACGCCGTCCGTGCCCACGCCCTGAGGCTCTTGTCCGTCGATGCCCGCGCCCGACGACGCGACCGTGCCCGCCGGTGCTGCCACGGAGATGGTTCCCGACATGCTCGACTCGAGCGCCGGGGGTGCTTCATCGCCACCCTCGGCCCCCTCACCCGTACCGGGCGCCGGTGTTCCCACCAGTCCGGACGCGGAAAGCACCACCGCAGCCGCCACCAGCGACATCACTCCGGCGAGCGCCAGGGGGTTTCGCGCCGCCTTCCGCCGGCCGGTTCCGCGGCGCCGGAGAAGAGGAAGGTTGGCGAGCCACGCCGCCAGCCCGATGCGCCACCACAGGCGCGGGATCGAAAGGCTCATCAACGCGCGAACGACGTGCGGGTCGAACTGGCTGGAGGAGAACTTCGCCACCTCCTGGCGCGCGGCAGCAGGGCTCATCGCCCCTCGATACGGCCGCGGTGTGACCATGGTGTCGAACGCGTCCGCCACCGCGATGATCCGAGCGCCGAGCGAGATCTGCTCCTTCTGCAGGCCGTGTGGATACCCGCTTCCGTCCAGCCGCTCGTGGTGCTCCACCACCGCGGCGCTCCACTCCCCGAGCCATGGAGCGAGCGGAGCGACCAGGTCCGCCCCAACCCCAGGGTGGCGCCGTATCGACGTCCATTGATCCTCGTCGAGGGGGCCGGGCTTGTTCAGCACCTCGGCCGACACGGCCATCTTCCCGATGTCGTGGAGCAACGCCGACCAACGCAGCCGTTCGCGTGCAGCGTCCTCCACGCCCAGCTCGACGGCCAGCATCTCGGTGAAGACCCGGACGCGTTCGGAGTGGCCACGGGTCCGGGGGTCGTGTGCCGTCAGGGCGGCGACGAGGGATAGAAGGGTCCCGGCAACCTCAGTCCTGGCCCGGTCATCCGGGGCCGATCTGGACTGAAGCATCTTGTGAAGACTTCCGACGTTCCCGCTTCGTCGCGCGACCCGGAACCGCGACGGCGCGGCGCTGGGAAACGCGAGACTGAGCTTGAGGAGCATCGTGATTGGCGCAAGACGACGCGTCGCCAGCTCCGCGGGGTAGAGAATCCCGAATCCGCACACGAGTAGGATCGCGACGTGCCCGACGGCGCTCCAGCCGCCGCCCGGTGGCGGCAGCGCCTCCTGCACGGCCAAGGCGGCGCTCACCGACATGCCGATCGGAGCGAACACCGTGACACCCCGAACCAGAAGGCTCCAGACCGGTCGCGCCGGCCAGCGCTCGGCCCGCCGCTCGGCGTTCGCCAACCGTCCGCGCTGCCGCCGTTCCGCCGGTGCGGCAGTCAGCAGGAGAACGATGGCGACCGCGGCGAGCACCGCGGTGGCCCAGCCGATGGAGGCGAGGATCGCCGAGTCCGACGTGGTCGCCAGCCAGGCTCCCGCCAGGCCGCCCACCAGGAACGGGGCGAGCAGGATCGCGCGCGACGACATCCTCGCGGTCCCTCGACGCACCTGCACCCCCCCTATAGATCCCCGAAATTTCCACTCCAAGTAGCAGACTCAGTATCCAGGCTTTGGAAGCCATTGGGAATGGCCTATATGGGCCATTTCTGAGGTTACGTAAGCATCCTGGCACGGAGAAAGCCGATCACCGCTCCTGCGGCATCCGAAGACGTACCCAGCCAGGGCGCGGGGACAGAAAGGGCGAACCCGGCCTATAGATGAACCGCAGGGCGTCGGACGCTGCGGCGTCCGGGCGGACTCTCCTCCTGCGGAGCGCTTCGCCACGGAGGGTTTGTACTAACCTCACTCTCGTGGCGGCTTTCGGTCCCGGCTCCCCAGGAATCTTGCCCTTCCAGTGGCTTCACAAAGCCGTGGAAGAGAGCATCATTCATTCGGCTAAGTTCAGCATCCCACCCGAGAACTTTCAGCCGGCCAGCCTGGACCTCCGACTCGGGGATCGCGCCTACCGACTCCGGAGCAGTTTTCTTCCTGAAACCGAGTCTGTCGAGAGCAAGCTGGCGTCTCTGGCAATGGGCGAGTTCAGCCTCCGGGGAGGTGCGGTGCTGGAACAGGGGCGACCCTACCTAATCCCTCTCATTGAGGATTTGCGCCTTCCGCCCAACATCAGAGCGAAAGCAAATCCGCGCAGCTCTACCGGGAGAATGGACGTTTTCACTCGTGTGATCACGGACAACAGTCACACCTTCGACGAAATCCGGCCTGGGTACAGCGGCAAGTTGTATCTCGAGGTGGTGTCTCGCTCTTTCACCGTCAAAGTGGAAGAAGGGCTCTCTTTGAACCAACTCCGGCTTATCAATGGCAAATCAGCTGTAGACGACGAGGCACTCCATGAAGTGCACCAGGAGACGCCCCTTCTGTACCTGCGCGGCAAGCCTATGGACACTTCCGAGATAACCATCTCGAAGGGGTTGTTCCTGAGTATCAATCTTCAGGCTGACCCCAGTACGGCTATCGGTTATCAAGCCAAGAAGAACAGTCAACTCCTCGACCTGTCAAAACGCTATGTGTACGAGCCCGATGATTATTGGACTCCCGTTTATGCAGAACCGGGCCACAAGCTCATTCTCGAGCCGGAGGAGTTCTATCTCCTACTCTCTCGGGAAGGAGTCCGAATTCCCCCTGGCTACGCCGCTGACATGACTGCCTACGATCCAACGAGCGGCGAGCTCCGCACTCATTACGCGGGATTCTTTGACCCAGGGTTCGGGCACGACGAAAGCGGATTGGTGATGGGTAGCCGGGCAGCCCTTGAGGTCCGCGCCCACGACGTTCCCTTCATGATCGAGGAGGGCCAGCGAGTCTGCCGGCTCAGCTTTGAACGCATGGCGGAACCTCCTAACACTCTGTATGGGGGCGACATTGGCTCCACGTATCAACATCAGGACGTCATGCTCAGCAAGCACTTCAAGACTCAGATGCCCCCCCCACGTCAACTTCGCTTGTCTGATTCGTATAATTGACCGCGTTCGCGGATGTGGTTCAATGGCAGAACGCAAGCTTCCCAAGCTTGAGACGGGGGTTCGATTCCCCTCATCCGCTCCAACCTCAAGGCCTCTGACCTGCGCGTTTCCTATCGGTGCCTGCGTCTGGTGACTGTTGGTGACAAGGGACCCGACCGACCGTGTCAGACGCACTGTCTAGACTGTGCGGACGCAGGGGCCTAGAATCGAGACAGGGTTCGGGGCTGACCGTCAGTCGCTGGAAACAGTGACACCGCGTAGGCGGACGACGGCCCGGGCCCTTTCTCCTTCCCGCCCTCAGAAGCCATCGAACCAGGGATGCTCGGCGGCGCAGCTCGGATCGGGCCACGGACCGTATTTCAGGCCGTCTTTCCAGATCGGTCGCCCCGGTCGGCGCCAGATGACCGGCTTGAGCATCTGGAGATACCCCTGTTCGGTGAACCCCCACTTGTCTGCCTCGAATGCCGCGTACACGGCTCCGCTGGCGGAGTCAGCGATCTGGAGCATTCGCCGGTTCGCCGGCGTGTCGATGCGTGGCGGCAGTCGCATGTTGCTCCAGGAAATCTTCGTCTCCAGCTCCCGGAGGCGATCCAGATAGGCAACCAGGCGCACCGGTGATAGGCCTTTGACCTGAGCGAAGGTCGTTGCGACCTCGACCCCGTGTCGCTGGCCAAACCACGAGATGCGCTCGACGAGGAGCCTAAGCGGCCAGTTGTAGAGGTACTCGAGGTCCTGGCCCAACATCGTGACGTTCGGCAGATGGAACTTGCACAGGATCACGCTGATGACTTGCACGTTGGGGATCGCGGCGATGGTCGCCGTGAGGTGCTTACGTTGACCGGGCTTCTTCACGTTCACCCAGTGGACCGCGTCCCCAGCGCTCCGCCCGATCTCGCTCTTTGCCTGGTCCCAAGCCGCGAGCGCGACCGACTGCGCTCCGTCCGGGATCAGTACCGCGGTCATGGAGAAGGTCCGGGAGGACCCCGCTCGCGTGCCCGGCGGAAGGTTCGCCGGGCGGGGCTTCCACCCGCGGTCCCCGCTTTCGTCAACGTACGCGTGCCACAACACTCGGCTCCTTCCTTCGCCGCCAAGGAAGAGAGCACGCGGAGCGGGAGGGGCCGGGACGTACAAAACCCCCGGACCTCTCGCTCCGGGGGCTGCCTTTCCCCGACAGCGAGCAGACAACGGTTCTCTCGCGCATGGGGAAGCTGCTCTAAGTATACCGCCGTCCCACGCGTCCGAGCCCTTTCAGTCCTTATCGCGACTTCGTCCATGCATGGTGAGTCCTTGGCCACTATGGTCGGGCCTCGGTCAAGGGATCGCGGGATGGGTCGCCCCCCCCCCAAGGGGTCCGAAGGGTAGCGTTGTCCGCTGAAGGTCGAGCGCGGAGGAGGCGGACATGAGGAAGCTGCTGGGAGGAATCGTGCTGGGCTCGTTGGTCGGCTGGGCGGCAATCGGAGGGGTGACGCCCTCTGGAGCAGGCGACGCTGCGCTGACACGTCAGATCCGCAAACTCACGAATCGCGTTGGGCAGGTGGAGACTGACCTAGCCAGCACCCGCGATCGTCTCAGCAAAACCGAAGAACAAATCGCAGGGCTCGAGGGTGAGAACGCCAGCCTTGCTGGCCGGGTCCAGACACTCGAAGGAAAGGCTCAGATGCTCGATCCCGCAAACGGACGATACCTCGGCACGATCGACGGCGTCATGGTCGTCGCGCCGACAGAGTGCCGCTCGATGGACGCACGGTGGACTTATTCCTTCGGCATGAGGCTCTACTGCTGAGACAGAAAGGGGATCGACGCTGTACGGGTTCGATTCCCCTCATCCGCTCGACGAGGCGCCGGTTCTCGCGGCGCCGTTTCTCTTTCCGGGCCGCCCCAAGACCGACGGAGCTGTGGGGCACAGGTCCTGGAGGGGACACTCCTCACAGAGCGGCCGTCCCGCCTTGCAGAGCGTCCGCCCAAGTCGGATGAACCCAACATGGAGGGGAATCCGGAGACGTGGAGGGACCAGCTCGGCGAGCGCGACGTGGGCCTTGGTCGCGAGCATACCCGGCGGGATGAGCCCCAGTCGAGTAGCAACGCGATGCACATGCGTATCCACTGGGAGCGCAGGTCGTCCCAGAGAGAACGCCAGCACGCACGCGACCGTCTTCGGACCGACCCCGGGCAATGACGAGAGGTACTGGTCAACCTCCTGATCCGCCGCTTCGTGCATCCAGGACAGATCGAGCCAGCCCCCTCGCCGCCTGATCTCTCGAAGCACGGCCAGGATGCGCGGCGCCTTGACCTTCGCCAGGCCGCCGGTGCGGATCGCGGCCTCAACCTGCGCCGGGCGAGCCGATGCGGCGGCCTCCCAGGTGGGGAATCGCTCACGCAACGACGCGTACGCGCGCTCGCTGTTCACGTCGCTCGTGTTCTGCGACAGGATCGTGAAGATCAGCTCGTCGAGCGGCTCCCAGTGGCGGGGCGGAGTGAGGGGCCCATAGGTTCGGGACAGCCGCCGCTGGATCTCTCGCACGTCGGCGACGGCAGGACCCGCTTCGTGGTTCGCCGGGCGCCCTTCAGGGCCGGAGTTCACTGAGCCGCGGTGTAGTCCTTGAACTGCGTGAGGTGGGAGAGGAACGTCATCTTCACCTTGTCGGTGGGGCCGTTCCGGTGCTTGGCCACGACAAGGTCCGCGACGCCCTTGACCGCCGGGTCCTCCGAGTACAGGTCCTCGCGGTGGAGGAACATCACGACGTCGCTGTCCTGCTCGAGGCTTCCGCTCTCACGAAGGTCGGAGAGCTGCGGCCGCTTGTCCACGCGCTTCTCCGGATCTCGGTTGAGCTGCGAGACGGCGATCACCGGGATGTCGAGCTCCTTCGCGAGCAGCTTGAGGGAACGGGAGATCTCCGAGACCTCCTGCTGGCGGCTCTCGACGCGGCGATGGCTCGACATGAGCTGGAGGTAGTCGATGATGATCAGGCCGAGGTCGTGCTGGCTCTTGAGCCGGCGAGCCTTCGCGCGGATGTCCACGATCGTGGTGTTGCCCGAGTCCACGATGTACAGCGGCGCCTTGTCCAACGTCTCGGCCGCGTCCACGATGCGACCCCAGTCCTCAGCCGCGATGGCGTTGCCGCGAACCCTGTTCGACGCGACCCTGGCCTCGGAGCACAGCAGTCGCATGCCGAGCTCGATCTGGGACATCTCGAGCGAGAACATCGCGACCGTGGTCCCCGTCTCGACGGCCACGTTCCTCGCCACGTTCGTCACGAAGGATGACTTCCCGACCCCCGGCCGGGCGGCCACCATGACGAGGTTTCCCTTCTGCAGGCCCTGCAGCAGCTCGTCGAGATCCTTGAACCCCGTCGGCAGCCCCGCGAGGCCCGTACGGTCGTGCAGCCGCTCGAGGCTCTCGAGGCTCTCGTGAACGAGCTCCCGAAGCGGCACCATGCGGTCCTTCTCGTGGCGCCGGGAGACCTGGTACATGCGGCCCTCGGCCTGGTCGGCGTACACCTCGGGGTCCTCGGGGATGTCGTACGCCCCCCGCAGGATCTCGCCGGCCGCGTCGATCAGTCGCCGGAGCAGCGCGTGATCCCCGACGATCCGGCCGTAGTGAGGCGCGCTCGCCGGCACGTCCACCATCTCGATCAGGTGCTGCACGTACATCGCACCGCCGACGGCATCGAGCAGGTCCTTGCGCCGGAGCTCCTCGACCGCGGTGACCTGATCGACGGGTTCGCCTCGGGCATAGATCTCGGTGAGGGACTCGAAGACCGAACGGTGGGCCCGTCGGTAGAAGTCCTCGGCCTTGAGCCCGATGTCCGCCACCTGAGCGATCGCCTCGCTCGAGAGCATCATGGCGCCGAGGACGGCCTTCTCGGCATCCTCGTTATTCGGCGGAACTCGTTCCGCGCGCGATTGCACGCGGTCAGGTGCTGTCGACATCAACCCCCTCCCAGAACGGGCGAGCGAGAACGTACGACCGTCGCGCGGTGCACAACAAGTAGGACGACCTGTGGAATCCCGTGGAGAACCGAGGACCCTCCCCCTGACCAGCACGAAGAGGAGGACGTTCTTGGCGAGGATGTTGAACGCTTCTCACCTCTCGACGGTACCCGCCGGGTCTGACAAAAAAGCACGGGGCGCCCCCGAGAGGTGCCCTAGGCGTCGTCGTCGATACCCGTGACCCTCCGCAAGGGTGAGCGATCGGCCTCGTACACGGTCGGGCGGTCCCCGAACAGCTCGCCCATCCGATCGGTGAGCTCCTTTACCTCCCAGCGGGCCTGCTTGTCGATCTCGGCAACGGGGGTCCATCCCTGGTACAGCTGAACCAGGCCGCCGGTGATCCCGAAGACCTGGCCACTGATGTGGGACGCCTCGTCCGAGCAGAGGTATCCGACGAGCGGGGCGACGTTCTCGGGGTCGAGCGGGTCGAAGTCCCCTTCGGGAGTGGCGAGCTCGCCGAACGTCTTCTCGGTCATCCGGGTCCGCGCGCCGGGTGCGATCGCGTTCACCGTGACGCCGTAGCGAGCCATCTCCATCGCCGCGATCTGCGTGAGTCCGGCGATCGCTGCCTTCGCCGCGCCGTAGTTAGCTTGACCGACCATCCCAAGGAGCCCGCTCGTGCTGGAGGTATTCACGATCCGGCCGCTCACCTGCTCGCCCGCCTTCGAGCGTTCGCGCCAGTGCGCGCTCACCGTCTGGGTACAGAGGAACGTGCCACGCAGATGCACCTTGATGACGGCGTCCCATTCCTCGACCGACATGTTGAAGATCATCCGGTCGCGCAGGATGCCCGCGTTGTTGACGACGCAGTCCAGGTGGCCCCATGTGTCGAGCGCCAGCTGGATCGCGCCACGAGCGCCGTCGGGCTCGGAGATGTCATCGAAGTGCGCGACGGCCTCTCCCCCGGCCGCGCGGATCTCCTCGACGACCTCGCTCGCGGGACGCGGGTCCTGCCCGCTGCCGTCCCACTCGCCGCCAACATCGTTGACGACCACGCTGGCACCTTCAGCGGCGAGAAGAAGCGCCTCGCCGCGGCCGATCCCGCGGCCTGCACCCGTGACCACTGCGACCTTCCCATCGAGCATCCCCATGCTGCGCACCTCCAGAGAGAGTCAGGGCGAGACCATACAAAGAGAAAGGCGCCGGGATGCGGGCACAATCCCGGCGCCGAACCAATCCCGAGAGGGCGCTCGGGCTGGTCACTACGGGGAAAGATTCTCCCTGGAGGGTCCAGCCCCCTCTGTGCAGATGGACAAAATCTGGTCATTCTGGCCGGGCCGTCGGCGGGCCGGTAGGCTACGCGCACTCTTGAGGAGATGCCGTGCTTGACCTTGCAAAACAGGCTGTCGAAGTCGCCCGGAACGCCGGAGCGGATTACGCGGATGCCCGCTGGGTGTCGGAGGAAGGCGAGTCCCTCTCCGTCAAGAATCAGGAGATGGAGGGGATCGACCGCTCCGTCTCCGAAGGGATCGGCGTTCGCGTTCTCGCCGGCGGCTACTGGGGCTTCGCCGCGACCGCGCGAACCACCGGAGAGGACATCGAGCGCACAGCGCGACTGGCCGTGGAGATCGCCCGCGCCGCCTCGCGTCTGCCCCGCGACCCGGTCCAACTGGCCGAGGTCGAGCCCGTCGTCGCCACCTGGCGCACGCCGGTAGCGGAAGACGCGTTCACGGTGCCTCTGGAAGAGAAGGTGTCTCTCCTCATGGAGGCGTCTCACCGGATGCAGAACGTCAAGGAGCTCTCGTTCGCCGAGGCCATGCTCGACTTCTACCGGAAGCGTCAGGCGTTCGCCTCATCCGAGGGTGCCGCGATCGAGCAGGAGATCCAGCATTCGGGCGGAGGCATCGAGGCCACGGCGATCGGCCAGGGCGAGATGCAGCGCCGCTCCTTCCCGAACTCGTTCCGCGGACATCTCGCGGCCGCCGGATACGAGCACATCCGCGGGCTCGCCCTCGTCGAGGAGTCGGAGCGCGTCGCGACCGAGGCGGTGGAGCTCCTCTCCGCGAAGGACTGTCCGTCGATGGAGACCACCCTGGTCCTCGACTCGCAGCAGATGGTCCTGCAGGTGCACGAGTCGATCGGTCACCCCATCGAGCTGGACCGCGTGTTGCGGATGGAGGAGGCGTACGCGGGCACCTCGTTCCTCGACCCGGAGAGCCGCGGCGGACTGCGCTACGGCTCGCCGAAGGTCACCGTGACCGCCGATGCCACCCTCGACGGCGGGCTGGGCACGTTCGGCTATGACGACGAGGGCGTGCCCGCGCAGCGCGTCACCGTCATCGACGAGGGCATGTTCCAGGGCTTCGTGTCGAGCCGTGAGACCGCCGCGGTGCTCGGCGAGACCTCGAACGGGACGATGCGCGCGGACGGCTGGCAGAACCTCCCCCTTATCCGCATGACGAACATCAATCTCGAGCCGGGCGAGGGCACCCTCGCCGAGCTGATCGGGGACACGAAGGACGGTCTGTTCATGTCGACGAACACCTCGTGGTCGATCGACGACATGCGAGTCAACTTCCAGTTCGGATGTGAGGTGGCCTGGCGGATCAAGGATGGCAAGCTCGGCGAGATGTACCGAAACCCGAACTACACGGGGATCACGACCGAGTTCTGGGGCTCGTGCGACGCGGTCGGCGGCCGCGAGGACTGGGTCGTCTGGGGAACGCCGAACTGTGGCAAGGGGCAACCCGGACAGGTCGCGAGGGTCGGACACGGCGTCTCGCCGGCACGCTTCCAAAGCGTTCGCGTCGGGGTGCGCTGATGCCCGGACTCATCGGTCCCGACGACATCCGCGAGGTCGCCTCCGCGGCTCTCGAGGTACCGGGCGCGGACGCCATCGAGGTGCTCCTGATCCACGAGTGGAGCGGACTCACGCGATTCGCGGAATCGGCGATCCACCAGAGCACGGCCCGAGAGGACACGGCCCTTCGGGTCCGGGCAGTCACCGGCGGACGCGTGGGGATCGCCGCCACGAACGACCTGTCGAAGCAGGGCGCCGCGGACGCTGCGAGGAACGCTCTGGAGCTCGCCCTGGTTGCCGCCCCCGACCCGATGTTCGCGGGCCTCACGCCGCCGACCGAGATACTGGAACGCGCGAACGGCTACGACGAGCCCACCGCTTCGGCGAACCCCGATCAACGAGCGGAAGCCGTCGCGGAGCTGGTCGGCCGCGCCGGGAACGGTTTCCATGCAGCCGGTGCCTTCGAGACGCAGGCGACGGAGGTTGCCCTCGCCAACACCGAGGGACACTTCTGCTACGCCCCCTCGACGCAGACGACGCTGACCACGGTGGTCTCCAGCGGCACGGGAGCGACCGGGTTCGCGGAGATCACGGCGCCCCGCGTCGCGGATGTCGACCCCACTGCGGTTGGCACCCGCGCGTATGACAAGGCGAGAGACAGCCAGGACCGTCGGGACCTCGATGCCGGACGCTACGAGGTGGTCCTCGAGCCTGCCGCGGTGGCAACCCTCCTGGGTTTCCTCGCCTACCTCGGGTTCGGAGGCCGCTCGATCGCGGAGGGCCGCTCGTGCTTCTCGGAGCGGATCGGTCAGAAGCTAATGTCAGAGAAGGTCACGATCCGCGATCAGGCGCTCTCCCCGCTCACGATCGCGCTGCCGTTCGACTTCGAGGGCACCCCGAAGCAGCACGTGGACCTGGTCGACAGGGGCGTGGTCCGGGGTGGCGTTCACGACCGTCGCAGCGCGAAGCAGGCGGGAACCGAGTCCACCGGCCACGCCCTCCCCCCACCGAACCCCGAGGGGCCGTTTCCACTCAACCTGTTCCTCGAGCCGGGCGAGAGCTCGCTCCAGGAGATGATCGGCGCAACCGAACGAGGCCTCCTCGTCACGCGGTTCCACTACTCGAACATCGTTCATCCGATGGACGCGATCATCACGGGCATGACCCGTGACGGGACCTGGCTGATCGAGAACGGCGAGGTGAAGCATCCCGTGAAGAACTTCCGGTTCACACAGTCGATCGTGGAGGCGTTACGAGACGTCGAGCAGGTCGGTCGCGACACGGAGCTGGCGAGCGAGTTCTTCTTCTCGTCCTCCCGGGTGCCGGCGCTGCGGATCTCCTCGTTCCAGTTCACCGGCAAGAGCGACCACTAGGCCACGCGAGGCAGCCAGGGCCCGAGGCGGATCCCTACGTCGGGAAGGGATGCTTGATCAGGAGCTCCGTGTTTCGGTCCTCGATCCGGCCGGACCCGCTCGAGAACCCTCGCTGAGGATCGTTCCCGCACAGCTCTCGGGCGATACCCGTCACGGTGTCCTCGTCGTGATCGAACAGCGTGGTGAAGATGGAGAGCGTCCCATCCCTGTTGTCCGTGACCTCGATCAACCGCGCTTGCGGAGGCCAATCGATGTGCGCGGCCGTCCCGATGTCCCAGAAGCTCGTCCGCGGGACGATGACGTTCGCATGGCTGTGTCCGTTGACCCAGGCGATCACACAGGAGTACCTGGCCACGACATCGAGCACATCGTCGGCCCGATGGCGGGGAAGATCGCCCCCGGTCGCATCGAGCGGATCCGGCGAGTCGACGGGGTTCTCCAACGATCGCAATCCATGGTGGCTGAAGATCATGGCGAGCCGGCCCTGGCTCTGCGCGGCCGCAAGCTCCGCGTCCAGCCACTGAAGCTGGACATCGCCGACCGAGCCATCCGCCTCGCCGCCCGGATTCACCGTGTCCAACACGAGCCAGCGCACGGGACCGACGTCGGCAGCGTAGTACGCGGTTGCTACTTCGAGATTCGAGGGGCGGTAGCCATGCCCATGCGGCAGGCCCTCCGACTCCAGATGCCGGGCAACCCACTCCTGGCGGCGAACGTACCTCCGCTCGGGATCGGCGGTGACTTGCATCACTTGGGCTCCAGGCACGGCTCCCAGATCATCGAAGCGGGTGCAGGGGTTCGCGCCGGCAGGAAGGCCGACGACCTTCACGCGGCCCGTTCCGATGGTCTCGAACGCCGGGTTCACCGGCACGTTGCCCTGCGCCAATCCGTCGTGGTTGCCGTAGCACGTGTACCAGGGCATGCCCGCACCGGCTGCCTCGAACGGGGCCAGTGCCTTCTGGAGGAATCCCGGGCTGGCCGGGAAGCCGAACAGCCGCTTGTATCGATCGTCCACGCCGGGTTCCGGGTGCCAGTAGCTTCGGTCGGCCGAAGACTGGATCCCCTCGTACCGGCCGGGGTCCCCCGATCCGGGCCTCACGAGTCCTCCGTCCATCAGCGTCATGAACACGTCCAGCTCGTTCGACTGCTGGTTGTCCACGTTGTCGCCGGTACAGATCGCAGCGCTGATCGGAGCCCCCGTCACCGGCGAGATACCGATGCGACGCATCCGTCCCAGCATGGCGTCGGCGATGCGAGCCGACGCGGCCTCGTGTGGGCGATACGCCGCGGAGAAAGGCATCGAACCGCATTCGCCGTCGTTGTACCGGTCGAGGAACTCCACCCGGCTCGTGGACTGGACGTCGATGACGTGCTGGTCCGTGAGGTGGGTGAAGTTGAGGAGGCTGAGTCGGCGATCCGCTCGGCCCGGCACGGGAGCCGCCAGGTCCCCTCGTACGGCGTGAGGCTCGCCCGGCCCCGAAACGACCTCTCGGTAGCCGAGCGCGTTCGCCGCGCCGGCCCGGAGGGTCTGAACCAGCGTGGTCAACTCGGCCGCCTCGGCCGGATCGGGAGCGGCTGCGAGGACCCGCCCGAGTGAGCCGGGAAAAAGACCCGCCGCGACCGTCCCGCCGGCGGCGCCCGCGAGGAGCCCGAGGAACCGACGGCGGCTGAGGAGGTGCGGCGAGCGACCCTGCGGGTTCATCCGGTTTTATTTCGACGTTCCACCTTGCTGTCCCTTCCCCGAGGCCGAGGGGCCGAATCCCCCCGGTCGGCTACGATTCGCGCCGATGCTCGCCGCGCTCGGGCTCCTCGCGCTCGGGACCATCCTCCTGTACGCCGGCGCGGAGGCGGCGGTCCGAGGCGCCTCAACCCTGGCTCGAGTCCTGCGGGTCCCCGCATTCGTCCTGGGGGCTCTGCTGTTCGGCATCGACCTCGAGGGACTCGGTACGGCGGTGGGAGCTTCTGCCGCCGGTCAGCCGCTCCTTGCGTCGGGCGCGATATTCGGCACGGTGCTCGTCGTGTTCAGCGTGGCCTTCGGCGCGGCGCTGATTTTGTCGAGGCGTCCCCTGGAGGCGCCCGATCCGCGGATGGTGCTCGCCCCTGCCCTCCCGCTTCTGGCCGCCGGACTGGTCCTCGCGGATCGCTACGTCGATCGGCTGGAAGGCGCGCTGCTCCTCGGGATCTATGCCGGATACGTCGCCGTCGTGATCCGCGAGGGGAGGCTGACGCCGGCCCGGGCCGCGGAGCTCGGGTCGGAGGCCGGCGCGGCTCGCGGCTCGCGGCGTGTCATCGGTGTCGCCATCGGTGGGCTGCTGCTCCTCGCCGTGGGGTCAGGGATCGCGGTGGCCGGGGCCACCAGGTTCGTCACGACGGCCGGGCTCAGCCAGGGATTCGTCGGCGCGGCGATCCTCGGCGTGCTCGTCAGTCTCGACGAGATCTTCCTCGAGGTCCTCCCAGCGCGGCGCGGCTCGCCGGACCTCGCGATCGGCAACCTGCTCGGGACACTCGCGGCGTTCTGCTCCGGGGTACTCGGGGTCAGCGCGCTCGTTCGCCCGCTCGACGTCGACAGTGCCGGTGCGCTCGCCTTCCTCGGCAGTGCCTTCCTCTACACGGTCGTGGCGACGGCGTTCCTCTCTCGCGGAAAGGCCGGGCGAGGCGTCGGGTGGTTCGTGCTCGCGTTCTACGGCGCGTGGCTGGTCATCGCCTCGGGGATCTAGAGTCCCGCAAGCGCCGCCGGGAGCTCGGTCAGGGCGCGCACGACCGCATCGGGAACCCGAAGCTGCTCGGGCGTGGGCTCGTCCGGCGCCTCTCCTCGAAGCAGCCACACGGCTCGCATGCCGTTCGCCTTCGCCGCCACGATGTCGTTGTCGAGCCGGTCGCCGATCATCGCGCAGCGCTCCGGCGGCGAGCCCGCCTCACGCAGGGCGTGCTCGAAGATCCGTGAATCGGGCTTGTCGACGCCGACCTCGGCGGAGATCGCCCAGAGCTCGAAGAATCCATCCAGGCCGTCCCGCGCGAGCGTTTCCCGGATCCACCGCTCCTGGTTCGCGAGCACACCGAGTCGATACGTGCCGTGCAACGCCTGCAGCCCGGCGCGGGCGTCCGGCTGGAGCGACTCCGGCGGATAGCTCCACAGCTCCTTGCCGCGCTCGACGACACGATCGGCCTCGGACCCGTCCATGAACAGCTCCACCAGGCGCCCGGTGAAGGGTCCCCGCTGATCCCGGCGGCACGCCTCGAACTCCTCCCAGAACGCCCCCTCGTCGACGTCGGGGTCAGCCTCCCTGATGGCCGAGAGAAGCCCCTCGTAGTACGGACGGTCCCCGTACAGGGGGCCGCCAACGTCGAAGAAGACGACCTCGACCCTCGGGCTCAACCGCGGCGGTCCTTCAGCCGGGCGAACTCCTGCGGGTCGGTCGTGACCGAGCCGAGCCGCACGGGGTCGTACCTCGTGCCGTGACAGTCCGACGACCTGGTCGCCACCACGCCGAGCGCGCTCGCCATCCCCCGGTACTTCGCCTCCGCCTCCGGTGTGTGGTCCGAGTGGCCGGCCTCAATCCCGTCGAGGCCTGCCTCGGCCAGATCCTGGATCAGCTCATCGGGAACCCCGAGCCCCTCGCGATGCAGGCCGGGATGGGCGATCACGCCGAGGCCGTCGGCGCGCTTGATGAGAGCAAGAGCATCGACCGGATCCAGCGCGTGCTTCTCGACGTAGGCGCGCCCGCCGTCCTTGATGAGGTCCGGGGTGAAAGCGTCATCGATCGTTCGGATCACGCCGGCCTCGACCAGCGCCTGCGCGATGTGGGGCCGCACGATGTTCTTGCCCTCAGCGATCTCCCGTACTCGCTCGAACGACACCGGATAGCCGAGCGCCTGCAGCTTCTCGATCATCTGCTCGCCGCGCCGGAACCGATCGTCCCGAAGCCTCGTCAGCTCGGCCTGGAACTCTCCATCCTCGACGTCCATCCAGTAGGCGAGCATGTGGATGCCGCGCCCGTCATGGACCGTGGAGAACTCCACTCCCGGAACGATCTCGAGCTCCGAACCTTCCGCAGCCTCGAACGCCTCCTCCAGCCCCTCCGTCGAATCATGGTCGCTGACCGATATGGCCGTGAGGCCCCGCTCGATCGCCAGGGCAACCGTTTCGGCAGGCCGAAACGTCCCGTCGGAGAACACGGTATGGGTGTGCAGGTCGATCGTCACGGCGCGTAGCCCAGCACGAGGCGAGGCCCCCGGTCAAGGTCCTGTGCACGTGCACAAAGGGAACCGAAAGGGACAGAGCGAACCCTCCTCTTGAAGAGTCGAATCCCCTGAAGGAGGAGAGTCATGAAACGGATCTCTGTGCTCGTCGCGCTGGCCGTCGCTGCATCGATGGCCCTGCCCGGCGCGGTTTCGGCCGCTCCGCCAAGCGTGAGCATCACCGGCGTAACCGTCACCGGGGGTACCGGCAGCGTCACCGGCACGGCCTCCTTCGGGGCTGTGGGCACGCAGTCCGTCGTTACCGAGGAGTCCGTCAAGGCCGATGGGCAGGTCGCGAACTCCGCCGTCGGCGAAGCGGCGGGTATCCAGCTGACCGACGCGTCCATCACCCCGATCACCGGAGGGCTTCGCTTCGCCTGGCACGTGGCCAGCCTGCCCGAGCAGACACCGCCCGAGCAGGTCCGGTACACGTGGGCGTTCCAGATCGGCGAGAGCATCTACCAGCTGATCGCGAAGCGCACCAACATACTTACGGTCAACACGATTGATGACCCGGCAGGCCACGTCGAGCGACTCGCCTCCCAACAGCCGTTCTTCCAGATCCGGGGCGGCTGCACCAGCACGTACCGGGGCGCGCCGCTCAACGGCTGCTATCACCTGGGCTTCCTCAACGGGGCGTTCGACGTCGCGAACAAGCGCGTCTCGATGGACGTGCCGTTCGAGGCGAAGGACTCGGTCGGGCGCGTGATCGTCCCCAACCTCAAGCCCGGCGCGATCATCCAGGAGTACGCGGGTGCGTTCGTCGGCAGCACGGCGATCACCGCTGCGATCCAGTATGGCCCCCTGAGCACCGCGGCAGCCTCAGCCGCCGTGCAGCGCGCCATCAACGGCCTCGCTCCCTACCACGTGGGGTCGCAGGTCGTGCTCGGGGTCGCCGCTCCGGGGCAGGACCCCGCCACGATCACCTACAGCGCCCCCGGCGTCCTGAGCGGGAGCACGTTCAGCGGCACCGTCTCGGGCCTGACGGCCTCCAAGAACACGGTGTACGCGCGCGCCTGCAATGGCACGGAGTGCAGCTACTCCACGTTCAAGGCGCTGTAGAAGAGCCACATTCAAGGGTTCAGAAGGGCCGGGGAGCACGCCCGGCCCTTCTTTCTTGGGCATTCGCACAAAGGGAACTGAAAGGGACAGAGCGAACCCTCTGTAAAGAAGAAGCTATCTCCGAAGGGAGGAAGAGTCATGAGACGGGTACGCCCGCTGATTGCGCTGGCCATCGCAGGGGTCATGCTCCTGCCCGGCGCGGTTTCCGCAGCACCAACGGTCTCCATCACCGGCGTGACCGTCACCGGGGGAACGGGGTCGGTCACCGGCACCGCCGCATTCGAAGCCGTCACCGCCGCTCAGTCCGTGGTGAACCCGGACGAGTCCACGTTCGGAGGCGCCGCCCCCGGCAACTCAGCCGTGGGCGACGCGATCGGGCTGGATATCCAGAACGGAACGATCACGCCGATCGCGGGGGGCCTGCGATTCGCGTGGATCATGGGCAGCATGCCGGCGGAGGTGCCGCCGGAGGGCGTCCGCTACACCTGGGCCTTCAAGATCGGAACCACCATGTACCAGCTTCAGGCGAAGCGAACGAACGTCATCAGCGTCAGCACGACAGAGGACCCGGTCGGAACGGCACAGCACCACGCTGCAAACCAGAACGCCTTCGAGTTGCGCGGCGCGTGCGTGGCCGAGTACCAGGGCGCCCCGGTCAACGGCTGCTACCACCTCTCTTGGCTGAACGGGTCGTTCAACGTCGCAAACAAGACGGTGTCGATCGACCTGCCGTTCGAGACCAAGGACGCGATCGGCCGCGTGGTCGCTCCCAACTTCAAGCCGGGCGCAACCCTCGTGGACAACGCCGGCGAGAACACCGCCGGCATGGTCATCTCGGCGTCGGGTCAGGCCGGCGTCAGCAACACGAACACGGCGCAGTTCATCAACGGGATCATGCCGTACTACGTGGGTCCGAACGTCGTGCTCGGCGTCGCGGCTCCCGGCCAGGACCCCGCCACGATCACGTACAGCGCCCCGGGCGTGCTGAACGGCAGCACCTTCAACGGGACGGTGTCGGGTCTGACGGCCTCGAAGAACACCGTGTACGCGCGTGCCTGCAACGGCACGGAGTGCTCGTACAGCACTTTCAAGGCACTGTAAGCAGCTTCCCTTCGGAGGGGGAAAGAAGGGGTCGGGCGCAGGTCCGGCCCCTTCTCCTATTCCCGGCCACAACCTACCCGCGGGGAGGTTGACCTCGGAGCGTAACGTTGTCGAGCAGGAGGGAGTCTCACCCACGTGCACTCATCCAATCGATCCCCCCGCTTGGCCCTGCTATTTCCTGGGCAGGGTTCGCAGTATCCCGGCATGGCGGACCCCTGGACGTCCCATCCCGCCTCCGCCGCGGCGCTGCAAGAAGCATCCGAAGCGTTCGGCTTCGACATCGTCGAGCTCGGTCGCGACGAGAAGCAGCTGGACCGAACGGACGTCTCACAGCCGGTCGTTTTTGCCTGCGACGTCGCCGCATTGCGAGTCGTCCAGGAAACGGGACTGGAGGCCTCCGCGATCTGCGGCCACAGTCTCGGCGAGTTCGCGGCTCTCGTGGCCGCCGGCGCGATCTCCTTCCCGGATGCCATCGAGGTCGTCCGGGAACGCTCGCGGGCCATGGCCGAAGCATGCCGTGCGGAGCCCGGCGCCATGAGCGCGCTCGTGGGCCTGTCCGCTGACGAAGCGGCCGAGGTCTGCCGGATCGCCGGCCGCGGTGGCGTCCTCGTCGTCGCGAACGAGAACGGCCCCAAGCAGACCGTGGTCTCCGGCAGCGTCGCGGCGATCGAGCTTGCAGAGCGCCTGGCCCGCGACAGCGGCGCCCGTCCGGTCCGACTTCGCGTCGAAGGAGCTTTTCACTCACCCCTCATGCGACCCGCCTTGGAGCGCGTGCGGGCCGCGATCGCGCGTGCGCCGATCCACGGTTCGACCGTCACGGTCATCCCGAACGCGAGCGGCAAGCCCGAGCGGCGCGGGCCGGTCATCCGTGACCTGCTTTCGCGCCAGCTCCTCTCCCCCGTTCGGTGGGACCGCTCGATGCGGGCGCTGAACGACATCGGGATCGACCTCGTGATCGAGGCCGGCCCCGGCGATGTGCTCGCCAAGCTCGCTCGTCGATCGGTGTCGGGCGCGAAGACCGTCTCGCTCGGCACACCCGGTGAGATCTTGGCGTTCGCGGACGGGCTCCGAGAGGAGGCCGTCACATGATGGACGGGCTTCGCGTCGTCGTTGCCCCGGTGACGGGGCGGATCCGGATGCTCCCCCCCCGCAGCTTCAGCGGAGGCCGCGAGCTGCTCGGTGTAGGTCAACCGGTCGCAGTGATCGACGGTGGCGGCGGCGAGACGACGGTTACGGCTCCGGTGGGTGGAGTGCTGGACGGGCTGCTGGTGCACGAGGGCGAGCCGGTCCACAGGGGCCAGGCGCTGTTCGTCGTACGCCTGGCGTCGTGACGCGCGCCGCCGCGATCCTGGGTGTGGGCTCCGCGCTCCCCGATCAGATCGTGACGAACGACCATTTCCCCGGATCGTCGGACGAATGGGTGCGCACGCGCACCGGGATCCGGGAGCGCAGGTTCGCAGCGGAGGGCGAAACGGCCTCGACGCTCGCGATCGCAGCCGCTCGGCCCGCACTGCAGAGCGCGGGGATAGATCCCGCGGCAGTCGATCTCGTGATCGTGGCCACTGTGTCCGGCGACCAGCCCCTCCCCACCACCGCCGCCTACGTGCAGAAGGAGCTGGGTACCGGCGGCGGAGGCTTCGACCTGGGAGCGGCCTGTGCCGGCTTCGTCTACGGGCTCGCGGTCGCCGACACGATGGTGACGTCGGGCGCGTCGGACCTGGCCCTCGTGATCGGGACCGAATGCCTCTCTCGCTTCATCAACATGGAAGACCGCTCGACGGCCGTGCTGTTCGGCGACGGGGCGGGCGCGGCTCTCGTCGGCCCCTCGGACGAGCCCGGCATCCTCGCCTCGCTGCTGGAGATGGACGGCTCCCAGTCGGAGCTGCTCACGATCCCCGGCGGTGGATCTGCGAGACCGGCTTCGCAGGCGACGCTCGACGCCCGAGACCACACCATTCACATGGACGGGGGCGAGATCTTCCGCCGCGCCGTGATCGCGATGGCGGACGCCTGCGCCAGGGTCCTGGACAAGGCGGGCCTGTCCGCTGACGACGTGACCCTTCTGATCCCCCACCAGGCGAACGCACGGATCATCAAGGCCGTCGCGAAGAGGCTCGGGTTCCCGATGGACCGCGTCGTGCTCGATATCGAGACGGTCGGCAACACGTCCGCTGCTTCCGTTCCGATCGCCCTGGATCACGCCTGGCGAGCCGGCAGGCTCTCTCCCGGCGACCTCGTGCTGACGGTGGCGTTCGGAGGCGGGCTGACGTGGGGCGCGAACCTGGTCCGCTGGACCGCCGAGGACCCGCGATGAGAACCGCGCTCGTGACCGGCGGCTCCGGAGGGATCGGCCGCGCCTGCGCCGAGGCCCTTGCCGCAGACGAGATGCAGGTCGCGGTCGGCTTCCGCTCCAACGAGCTCGGCGCGAAGGAGGCCGTGGCCACCATCGAGTCCGCCGGGGGGCGTGCGGAAGCGGTGCGACTGGACGTGACCGACGAGGCCGAGGTGGGCGAGGCGTTCGATCGCATCGAGCAATCGCTCGGAGAGGTGGCCGTGCTCGTGAATACCGCCGGCATCTCGATCGACGGGCTCGCCGTGCGGTACTCGGACGAGGACTGGCAGCGCACACTCGACGCGAACCTGTCCGGCGCGTTCCGATGCGCTCGCCGCGCCATGCGTCCGATGCTGCGGGCGCGCTGGGGCCGGATCGTGAACGTCACCTCGGTGGTTGGCGGCCTCCGGGGAAACCCGGGGCAGACCGCGTACGGCGCGTCGAAGGCCGGCCTGGTCGGCATGACGCGCTCGCTGGCGCGCGAGATCGGCGGCCGCGGAATCACCGTCAACGCGGTCGCTCCGGGCGTGATCGAGACGGAGATGACGAACCAGCTTCCGGAAGAGGCGTTCCAGCGACTGGTCGCCGAGACACCCGCGGGGCGACCCGGCGGGCCGGCGGATGTCGCTGCGTTGATCCGGTTCCTGGCCTCAGAGGAGGCCTCGTACATAAACGGTGCGGTGATCCCCGTGGACGGCGGGCTCACCGCCTAGAGAAGGAGGAGAGATGGACCGAGCAGAGATCGAGCAGAAGGTGTGCAAGGTATTGGCCGAGCAGTTCGCGTTCGACGAGGCCCAGGTGACGGTCGAGAGCCGGTTCTCCGAGGACCTGGACGCCGACTCCCTCGACATGGTCGAGGCGACCATGGCCCTGGAGGAGGCGCTCGGCATACGCATCGCGGATGAGGAGCTCAAAGACGTGACCACTGTGGGTCAAGCTGTGGATCTCGCCGCGGCGAAGCTGGGCGCGGCCGCGTGAGGAAGGTCGTCGTCACCGGGATCGGCCCGGTCACGCCCGTCGGCGTGGGGCGGGAGGCCTTCTGGTCCTCGCTCAGCGCCGGGCGATCGGGGATCGGTTCGCTCACGCGCTTCGATGCCGAGGGGTTCCCGGTGCGGATCGCGGGCGAGGTTCGAGACCTCGAACCCGCGGATTTCATGGAAGCGAAGGAGGTGCGACGCACCGATCGCGTCGTGCACCTCGCGCTGGCGGCGGCGAAGCTCGCTCATGCCGACAGCGGCGGGCCCGAGCTTCCGGCGGAGCGAACGGCGGTCGTGATGGGCGCGGGGATCGGAGGGATGGCCACGATCGAAGCTCAGGTTCGGGTACTGATCGAGCAGGGCCCGGACCGGGTGAGTCCCTTCATGGTTCCCGCGATGATGCCGAATGCTGCCGCCGGCCATATCGCGATGGCGCTGGGGTTGACGGGTCCGAACATGGGCATCGTCACCGCGTGTGCGGCCTCCTCGCATGCCATCGGCGAGGCGTTCCGCATGGTGCGCGAGGGCCGCGCCGACGTGGCGCTCGCCGGAGGATCCGACGCCTCGATCACGCCGACATCGATCGCCGCGTTTGCCCGCATGGGAGCGCTCTCACGCAATCCCGAGGCCGAGCGCGCCAGCAGACCCTTCGACAGTGCGCGCGACGGGTTCGTCCTGTCGGAGGGCGCGTGCGTGCTGATCCTGGAGGAGGCCGAGCGGGCCACGGCCCGCGGAGCGACCGTGTACGCGGAGGTGTGTGGATATGGCGCCACCGCAGACGCGTTCCACGTCACCCAGCCGGAGCCCGAGGGGCTCGGCGCGATCGCGGCGATGGAAGCCGCCCTCGCAGACGCCGGAGCAACGGCGGAGAGCGTCGGATACGTGAACGCTCACGGGACGTCGACCCCGCTGAACGACTCCGCGGAGTCTCGCGCGATCCGCAAGGTCTTCGGCGATCATCGCGTGCCGGTCTCCTCGACGAAGTCCATGACCGGTCACACACTCGGAGCGGCCGGAGCGGTGGAAGCGGCCGCCACGGCACTTGCTCTGCACGACGGCATGCTGCCGCCGACGATCAATCTGGAGGACCCCGATCCCGACTGCGACGTGGACCACGTTGCGAACGAGGCCCGGAGCGAGTCCGTGGAGCTCGCGTTGTCCAACTCTTTCGGGTTCGGTGGCCAGAACGCCGTGCTCGCACTCCGACGCTCGTGACTCCCGTCGCGCTCGTCACGGGGGGATCCGGCGACATCGGCCGTGCGATCTGCCTCGACCTCGCGGCACGCGGATACGACATCGCGTTCACCTGGTTCCGCGATCGCGAGGCTGCCGAGGAGACCGCAGAGCTCGTGGAGAAAGCGGGGCGCCGCTCCGCGATGCTACGAGCACACCTCGGCGAGGCCGGCACCGCGGCACGCATCGTTGAGGAGGCCGTGAAGGAGCTCGGCCGGCTCGACGCCGTGATCGCGAACGCGGCGAGCGGCGTGATCCGGCCGGCGATCGAGCTCGAGCCGAAACACTTCGACTGGACGATGGGCATCAACGCCCGGTCGCTGATCGAGCTCGCCGCCGCGGCGCGGCCGCATCTGTCGGAAGGTTCCTCGATCGTCGCGCTCAGCAGCCTCGGCTCGACCCGCGTGCTCGCGGGCTACACGGCGGTCGGCGCATCGAAGGCGGCGCTGGAGGCGATCGTTCGCTACCTCGCCGTCGAGCTCGCACCCGCCGGAATCCGTGTCAACGCGGTCTCTGCGGGCGTCGTGGATACGGGCGCGCTCGAGCATTTCCCGATGCGCGAGGAGATGCTGCGCGCGGCAAAGGAGGGCACCCCAGCGGGTCGGATGGTGACTCCCGAGGACGTCGCGGCCGCGGTTCGCTTCCTCGTCTCCGAGGATTCCTCGATGGTGCGCGGCCACACCCTCGTGGTTGACGGCGGCTACTCACTCCCCGCCTAGCACCGCCTCTTGACGTGCTTGCTCTGCTGGTACCATCATCTCTCGACGTGACAGACCCCGGCCCCGGTCCCGTTCCCGCTTCTCCCAACCCCTCGACAACGAACGGCGCGGCGATCGCCGCCGTCGCCGTGGGCATCGCGGCCGTCGTGATCGTTCTCTTCGTCTCCGTCGTGATCGGCGCAATCCTCGGCTTCGTCGCCATCGGCCTGGGTGGTTACGCCCGCGGCCAGGCCCGAATCAAGGGCGGCATGCCGATCGCGATCGCGGGGATGGTTCTCGGCTGGATCGCGGTCGGCCTCAACGTCTACGTAGCCATAACCGACTAGTGCCTTTCCGCACCTCTCCTGCGGTTTGATGGACGGGTGAGCCGCCTCGATGAGCTCGCCGCGCGCACGCTGGCGGACCGGGACCGCGTCATGGATTTCCTACGCGCGTTCAGCATCTGCGTCGTCGTCCTCGGGCACTGGCTGATCGGGGTCATCTACTGGGAGGACGGCCTGATCGGGACGACGAGCGCGATCGGCAAGACCGATCATCTGTGGCTGGCGACCTGGTTCCTCCAGGTCATGCCGATCTTCTTCTTCGTCGGCGGGTTCTCGAACCTCGTCACGTATCGCTCGTTCCGCCGCAGAGGGGAATCGATGTTCGCGTTCATCCGTACCCGGCTCGAGCGGCTTCTTCGGCCGAGCCTTATCTTCGTGGCGATCTGGGGTGTCGTGCAGATCGCGCTCCACCTCACGGACACCGGCCGAGCCACCACCCCCTACCTTCGAGGCATGAAGCCACCCGGCGCCACCGTGCCGTTCGGACCCCTCTGGTTCCTCGCCGTCTACGCGGCCGTGCTGATCCTCAGCCCGATCATGATCTGGCTGCACGAGCGGTTCGGCGTAGCTGTGCCGGTCGTGATGGTCGTCGGGTGTGTCGTCGCCGACACCCTGGGCTTCGCCCTCGACACCCCCTCGGCGCGGTGGGCGAACGTCGGCTTCGTCTTCCTCCTCCCCCACCAGCTCGGCTTCTTCTACGCGGAGGGACGACTGCGATCGCGTCGGCTGTTCATCGGGATGGCGGTCGCCGGGTTCGTCGCGCTCTTCGCGTTGACCAACCCGTGGCTCTTCGGGGAAGCCGGCGACCGTTGGTTCCCCGGCATCGGCCACTACCCACGGAGCCTGCTCGGGACCGACGTCGAGCGGATCAGCAACGCCTACCCCCCGACCCTCCCGTTCATGGCGATGGTGTTCTGGTCGATCGGCCTCGCGATGCTGATCCGGCCGCGGCTGGCGAGGTGGCTCGAGCGACCGCGGCCGTGGAAGGCGACGATCTTCGTTAACAGCGTGATCATGACGCTGTTCCTGTGGCACATGACCGCCTTCCTGCTCGCGATCCTCGTCCTATGGCCGTTAGGGTTCGGTCAGCAGGGAGACACGACGCTCGGCTGGTGGCTCGAGCGCCCACTTTGGGTAGGCGTCTCCGCGATCTTCCTCGCAGGCCTGGTGATGATGCTCGGCCGTTTCGAGCGTGCTCCTTCGCGACAGGCAGCGCACGGAGCGACGAGCCGCTCTCGCGAGCAGTAGTCGCCGACCGTTCGAGCTAGCGAACGATGGGATCAACGATGACGATGAACAGTCCCAGGAGAAACACGGACAGCACAGTGATGGCCGTCCTCGTCCACAACTTCGGGGGGACGGGGGTTTCCAGTCGGTTCGGATCGGTTCGCGCAAACAAGAACTGCAAGGCGTCCATGAGCGACCACAAGAAGTCCACGGTGCGAGGGTACCTCCGAGGCGTCGCTTGAGCCTCGCCCAGAACTTTCTCCGGACAGCCGATCCGCCAGCGCTTGCGGACGGAGCGTCTATGCTCGCTCCATGGTGGTTGGACTCGCCGTCGCTAGCGGAGGGGTGTTGTTGGGCCTCTTCTCCTTGCCCCCAGTGTCACCGATCGCCTTCCTCGTTCTCGCCCTGGGTGGTGTTGTCACGTACGGCGGTATCCAGCTGATGCGGGATAGCCGCCGCTCCTGATCAGGGAAGCGACGGAGGCGAGGGCGCTTCGGTGTCGAGGTCGTACTTCTTGATGGCCTCGGAGACGGCCTCGGGCTTGATCTCACCGGCGCGCGCGAGCTCTGAGAGCACAGCAACGACGGTGTGCTCGGCGTCCACCTCGAAGAAGCGCCGCAGGGCCGCCCGTGTGTCCGACCGGCCAAAGCCGTCGGTCCCGAGGGGCAGGAACGGCTGCGGCACCCATCGAGCGATCTGGTCCGGGATGGCCTTCATCGAGTCGGACACGGCGATCACGGGACCGCTCGCGTCCTCGAGCTGCTTCGTGACGAACGGCGTGCGGGCGGCTTCCTCGGGATGGAGCCGGTTCCAACGCTCCGCCTCGAGCGCGTCGTAGCGCAGCTGCTGATACGACGTCGCGCTCCAGACGTCGACGGCGACGTCGTGGAACTCGCCGAGCAGCTCCTGCGCGCGCAGCGCGATCTGGATCATGGGGCCGGAGCCGAGGATCTGGGCCCGGAGCTTGGACCTCTTCTTCTCGGAGGGCTTGAACCGGTAGAGACCCTTGATGATCGCTTCCTCCACACCCTTGGGCATCGGCGGCTGGACGTACGGGTCGTTGTAGACCGCCATGTAGTAGATGAGGTCCTCGCGCTCCTCGTACATCCGGCGCAGGCCCTCGCGGACGATCACGGCGACCTCGAAGGCCCACGAGGGGTCATACGAGAGCACCGACGGATTTGTCGAGGCGATCAGCAAGGAGTGGCCATCCTCGTGCTGCAGACCCTCGCCGTTGAGCGTGGTGCGTCCGTGCGTGGCACCGATGAGGAAACCGCGCGCCCGTTGATCGGCGGCGGACCACACCATGTCCCCGATCCGCTGGAAGCCGAACATCGAGTAGAACGAGAAGAACGGGAGCATCGGCTCGCCGTGCGTCGAGTACGAGGTCGCCGCGGACGTGAACGAGGCCATCGAGCCCGCCTCGGTGATCCCCTCCTCCAGGATCTGACCGTCCTTCGCCTCCTTGTAGGCCAGGAGGTGCTTCGCGTCGACCGGCTCGTACATCTGGCCGTGCGGCGCGTAGATCCTGAACTCGGGGAACAGGGACTCCATGCCGAATGTCCGGGCCTCGTCGGGGATGATCGGCACGACTCGCTTGCCGACGTCCTTGTCGCGTAGCAGCTTCCGCAGCAGCCGGACGAACGCCATCGTCGTCGCGACCGGCTGGTCTCCCGAGCCCTTCGAGAACTCGGCGTACACGTCTTCCTTGGGGAGGTCGATGTCCACGGGCGTCACGCGCCGCTCGGGGAGGAACCCACCAAGCTGCTGGCGCCTCTCCTTGATGTACCGGACCTCGTCCGAATCCGGGCCCGGGTGGTAGTAGGGAGCGTCGCCCTCGTGCACGTCCTCGTCGCTGATCGGCAGCTCGAGCGAGGCGCGGAATTTCTCGAGCTGCTCCTCGGTGAGCTTCTTCTGCTGGTGGGTGACGTTGCGGCCGGCCATCGACTCGAGACCCCAGCCCTTGACGGTCTTGGCCAGGATCACCGTCGGCGCGCCCTTCATCTCGACCGCCCGGGCGTAGGCCGCGTAGACCTTGCGATAATCGTGCCCGCCGCGCCGCAGCCGCCAGATCTCATCGTCGGAAAGGTGCGCGACGAGCTCCTGGGCCCGGGGGTCCTTGCCGAAGAAGTGCTCGCGGATGTACTCGCCGGACTCGACGATGTACTTCTGGAACTCGCCGTCGAGGGTGGAGTTCATCACGCCCAGGAGCGCGCCGTCGTTGTCGTTGGCCAGCAGATCGTCCCACTCCCGTCCCCACACCACCTTGATCGCGTGCCACCCCGCGCCGCGGAACAGAGACTCGAGCTCCTGGATGATCTTGCCGTTCCCGCGGACGGGACCGTCGAGCCGCTGCAGGTTGCAGTTGACGACGAAGATCAGGTTGTCGAGCTTCTCGCGCGCGGCGATCGCCAG
>CAZKFH010000029.1:0-26460 GCA_964551945.1 uncultured Actinomycetes bacterium
CAGCAGATGCTCGCGATCGGGCGCGCGCTGATGGCCGCCCCGAAGGTCCTGCTGATGGACGAGCCATCCATGGGGCTCGCGCCGATCCTCGTGCAGCAGGTATTCGACACGATCAAGGACATCAAGGAGCGGGGAACGACGATCTTCCTGGTCGAGCAGAACGCGAAGATGGCCCTCTCCGTCGCCGACCGCGGCTACGTGCTCCGCACGGGCGAGATCGTCCTCGCCGACACCGCCGCGAATCTGGTCAAGAGCCCGGAGATGCAGGAGGCATACCTGGGCGGCTGATGCAGCCGCTCGTCATCGACCCCGCGGAGCTCGCAAGGCTCCTCCCCATCTCCGACGCGATCGACGCGCTCGACCGCGCGTTCCACGGATCGCTGCCGATCGCACCCCAACGCGCTCGCATCGCACTTCCCGCCGGTGAGCTGCTGCTGATGCCGTCCGTTGGGGCCTCGTCCTTCGGTGTGAAGCTCGTGACCGTGGCCGGGGATCAGCCCTCGCGGGCGCTCCCGGTCGTGCAGGCGGCCTACGTGCTGTTCGACTCACCCGGGCTCTCGCCGGTCGCGGTGATCGATGGCACGGCCCTCACCACCCTCCGCACGGCGGCCGTCTCCGCACTGGCCACCCGGTACCTTGCCCGTCCCGAGAGCCGGAGCCTCGCGATCGTCGGGGCCGGCGTGCAGGGGAACGGGCACCTCGAGGCCATGATGGCCGTGCGGCCCATCGAGGTCGTCTGGGTGGTGTCGAGAAGCACCGCCCCGTCCGAGGAGCTCGTGCAACGTGCGGGGGCTCTCGGTCTGCACGCGGCCGTGGCCGGACCCGAGGCGGTCAGGCAGGCGGACATCATCTGCACCTGCACGACGAGCTCCGAGCCCGTGTTCGACGGATCCCTCGTCTCTCCCGGAACCCACATCAATGCCGTCGGCTCCTATCGTCCGGATCAGCGCGAGCTGGACGACGAGGTCGTTCGACGCGGACACCTCGTCGTGGAGACGAGGGAGGCGGCGCTCACGGAGGCCGGTGACCTCCTCATCCCGATCGCATCGGGTGTCATCGAGCCGTCCGACATCGTGGCGGACCTGGCCGAGGTCGTGAGAGGGAGCCCCGTGCGTCGGCACGATCAGGACGTCACGGTGTTCAAGTCAGTGGGTGTGGCGTTCGAGGACCTCGTCGTCGCGAACGCCGTGTACGAACGTGCGAGCGCCTCGCTCTAAGATGAGATCTGTGGCCAGCGCTGACGTGATTGTGATCGGTGCGGGCGTCGTCGGCACGTGTACGGCGCGAGCCCTGGCCCTCCAGGGGCGAGATGTGTTGCTGCTGGAGCGGTTCCGGATCCCCCACAAGCACGGCTCCAGTCACGGCGCCTCCCGCATCTTCCGCTTCTCCTACCAGGACCCTCGCTTCGTCCGGATGGCGCAGGAGGCGCTGCCCCTATGGCGTGAGCTGGAGGACGAGGCCGGTGAGCCGCTCCTGACCATCACGGGAGGGCTCGACCTCGGCGTCGGTGTGGAGGAGCACGCTGCCGCTCTCGAGTCGTGCGGTGTGGACATGGAGTGGCTCGATGCCACCGAGGTCGGGCGGCGATTCCCCCTCGTGGCGCTCCCGGACGGGACGCGAGCGCTGTTTCAGCCCGGCGCGGGATACCTGGCCGCGGATCCGACGGTGAAGGCCGCCGCGGCGTCGGCCCGGCGCCACGGAGCCGAGATCAGAGAGGACACTCGGGTCCTCGCGATCCGCTCCTCGGCGCGGGGAGTCGAGGTCGATACCGACGCGGAGACGTTGCGAGCATCCGTCGCGGTCGTCACGGCCGGGGGATGGGCGAAAGGCTTGCTCGCGGGAGCCGGGATCGATCTCCCGGTACGCGTGACGAGTGAGACCATCGCGTACTTCGCCCTCGACGAGGAGGCCGTCGTGCCGGCCGTCGTGGACTGGGGCTCTCCCGCCGTGTACTCGCTCCGCAGCCCCGGGCAGGGCCTGAAGGTCGGCGAGCACATCGCGGGGCCCGTCGTCGACCCGGACGACCCCCGAGAGCCGAGACAGGAGTCCGTGGACCGCTTGGCGGGCTGGGTGGCGGAGCGGTACCCGACCGCGAACCCCGAGCCCCACCTGGCGGAGACCTGTCTCTACACCAACACTGCCGACGAGGAGTTCATCCTCGACCGCCAGGGTCCGATCGTCATCGGCTCGCCCTGCAGCGGCCACGGCTTCAAGTTCGCGCCCCTGAACGGGGAGCGGCTCGCGGCGCTCGCGAGCGATCGCCAGGCCGCCTAGCGCTCCCAGGGGGCCGCGGATAGGTACCGGGCGCGGAGGAGATCGAACGCGCAGGGATCGTCGATCGCCTCGAGCGTGAGTCTGCCGCCTTCCACGCGCCAGGTGTACTCGCCCCGCGTCTCGGGACAGTTCGGGTCGTTGAACAGCTCCAGACGATTGCCATCCACGACGTAGTGGCCCCTCGTGGAGAAGTCCGCCAGGTCGTGGATCACGTAGTAGCGTCCGCGGCGCATCTCCAGGGTCGAGTCACCGCGATCCAGGCGGAACGGGGCGCAGCGGCGGCAGGGGATCGGCTCGGAGCCCTGCAGGTAGTTGCGATGGTACAGCCCGTCGACCGTCGTGGCCGACAGAGGTGGGACCGGCGTCACGAAGGGGTAGGGCTCGGCCTCGTCGGTCCTCCAGGCCTGCGGGTCGCCGGGGGAAGAGGAGTCCCCGGAGGGCGTGCCGGACGTGCACGAGGCCAAGAGGAGCCCCGCCAGGGCCGCGGCGGCCAGTCCACTCATCTCGGCCATCAAACCATGTGCGCTTGAGAAGCCATGCCGCTTCCAACTAGCATGCCCCAGGGTGGTGCCCGTACCACCAGTGGGGATCCGGAAGGAGGACCTCGTGAAGAGACGAAACATGTTCCTCGTGCTCGCGGCGCTCTTGGTGCTGGGGACCGCATGCGCGGAAGAGGACCCGGCTCAGCCAAGCGGCAACGGTGGGACCGGTGAGACGACAGCTCCGGCGGTCCCGACCATCGAAGAGGGGGTACTGAAGGTCGCGTCCTGCCTCGACTACCCGCCGTTCGAATCCGTCGAGGGCGGAGACGAGGTGGGCTTCGACGTCGACTTGGCAGAGGAGATCGCTGGTCGCCTCGGCCTGGAGGTCGAGTGGGTCCGTGCCGACTTCGACACGATCTTCACAGCGGTGGCCGGGGGACAGTTCGACATGGTCGCTGCGGCTTCGACGATCACTCCCGAGCGTCAGCAGACGGTCGACTTCTCCGACCCCTACTACAACTCACGCCAAGCCCTTGTGGCGCCCACCGGCTCGGACATCGCCTCGACAGATGACGTGGGAGAGGGAGACATCGTTGGGGTCCTCCGGGGATCGACAGGCCAGGCCTGGTCGGAGGAAGTGCTCGCGGCGCAGGGAGCGCAGATCAAGAGCTTCCCGAATGCCCCTGACTCCCTTCGCGACCTGGACGCAGGAGGCATCACCGCGGTTGTCAACGACGAGCCGTTCGTCGCGGAGATCCTCAAGCGTTTTCCGGGACTCGAGATCGTCCAGCCGATCGACACCGACGAGGAGTACGGCCTCGCGTTCTCGAAGGACAACCCTGAACTGACGTCGGCGGTGAACGAGGTCCTCGCGGAGATCATCGGGGACGGAACGTACGAGCAGATCTTCACCCAGTACTTCCCGGGCGTCGAGGTCCCGCCGGAGTTCCAGGCGGCCTAGGAAGAGCGACACTCGACAGGGCCTCCGCGCTGCGTGGCGGGGGCCCTGTGGACCTTCCCGGAGGAAGTTCATGGGCCAGTCGCAACTGGAGATCGTGGAGTCGCCGAGTGAACGTCGGCAGGTCCTGTTCGCCCGCATGATCCTCATCGTGGGCGCCGCAGGGCTGGCGCTGATCGTTGTCGGCATCCCGGTTCTCCTGGTGCTGGGCGGAGTGATGCCGTTCGAGCGTCTGCTCGAGACCTTCCAGTCCAACTCGACCGCGATCCTTCTCCTCGCTGGGATGGGCCTGGCTGTGATCGCGGTGATCCTGGGCTTCTCGCGGAATGGAGTGATGCCCACGAAACGCTCGAAGGAGCGGGCGATCGCGGGGGCGGTACTCGGCGTCCAAGGGCTGGTCATCGGCGCGGTCATCCTGTTCTTCCAGGCAGTGGGAGACCCCGAGCCCTTCTTCCGTTCGTTCCTCAACTTCGAGGTCCTGGACGGCTACTGGCACGGGTTTATCCGCGCTGCCGCGAACACCGTGCTCCTGGCGTTCTTGGGCGAAGCCGGGGGTGTCGTTCTCGGCCTCCTGCTGGCGATGCTGTTGCTGTCGAAGAGACCGGTGGTCCGAGCGCCCGCCCGGATCTACAGCAACTTCTTTCGTGGGACACCTCTGCTCTTCCAGCTCGGGGTCTTCTACTTCGGCTTCTTGGGCTTGGGGATCACCTTCTCCGCCTTCCAGGCGGCGATCCTCGTCTTCATCCTCAACACTGCGGCGTACGCTGCGGAGGTGTTCCGGGCTGGGATCCAGTCGATCGAACGCGGCCAGATGGAGGCCGCTCGGTCGCTCGGTATGTCGTATCCACAGGCCATGTGGAATGCGATCATCCCGCAGGCGGTCCGGCGGGTGATCCCGCCCCTGATGAACGAGTTCGTGATCCTGATCAAGGACACGGCTCTCGTTTCCACATTGGGGCTGGTCGCCGAGAACTACGAGATCTACACGTATGCCAGGCAGGGCTACACCACGTTCGCGAACGCCACCTTCTTCACGGTGGCCGCGGGTGCATACCTCGCCGTCACCCTGCCCCTGATCCGCGCGGTGAATGCGGTCGAGAAGCGCCTTCGAAGCGGCCTCGTCACGGTGACCTCGTGAGCCCCGAAGCGCTCGTCCGCCTCGAGAACGTCAACAAGTGGTTCGGCGACCACCAGGTGCTGAAGGACATCCAGCTGGACCTCTTTCCCCATGAGGTTCTGGCGGTGATCGGGCCGTCGGGTTCGGGTAAGTCGACCCTCCTTCGGACGATCAACATGCTGGAGGAGCCGACTGAGGGTCGGGTCTGGTTCGAGGACACGGAGCTCACGGACGTTCGCACCGACCTCGACGACGTCCGAACGAACCTCGGCATCGTGTTCCAATCGTTCAACCTGTTCCCACATAAGACCGCCATCCAGAACATCATGCTTGCTCTCCAGAAGGTGCTGAAGATGAAGGAGAAGCCCGCTCGGGAGCGGGCGATGCAGGAGCTTCAGCACGTCGGGCTGGAGCAAAAGGCCGATGCCTACCCGGGCCGACTCTCGGGCGGCCAGCAGCAGCGCGTCGCGATCGCCCGAGCCTTGGCCATGCAGCCGAAGGTCATGTTGTTCGACGAGGTCACCTCCGCACTGGATCCCGAGCTGATCCAGGAGGTGCTCGATGTCATGAAGCGTTTGGCGAGCGAAGGCATGACGATGGTCGTCGTCACTCACGAGATGGGTTTCGCCCGCGAAGCCGCGAACAAGATGCTTTTCATGGACGAGGGTCGCATCCTGTTGGAGGGCGACCCACGCGCGATGTTCGACCGGCCGGAGAACGAACGACTTCGCCAATTCCTGTCACGCATCCTGTGAGGCTGCCGGCAGCGGCAGCGATTGCGTTGCTGCTGCCGTTAGCCGCGTGTGGCGATAACGAGGCACCACCAGTCGGTCCCTACGTGGTGACCGCGATCGACTACCACTTCCACGACGCGCACCCGTCCCTGCCGATCGCTCTCGGTCGCGCCGTGCAGTTCAGCAACCAGGGGAGCAACCGGCACAACGTCACGATCGAGGGAACCACCTACGACCGCACCTTCCGACCGGGCCTGCGGGTGACGATCGACCCGATCTCGTTGCTGCTGCCATCTCCTGGCACGTACTCGTTCGTCTGCAAGCTGCACGCGGATCGAGGGATGTCCGGGGTGCTCGTGGTCGGCTCCGGATAGCACTCGGCGGGCCCTCAGCGCCTTTGGAGCCGATCACGCCTTCCCCATACGCGATCGTTATCTACTCGGCACCGAGAACCCGCCAAGTGCAGGTCCCAAGCAACTTCGGCGACCAACGAGTTGCCTTCCGGATTTGATCCTTGGGCTACCTCGTCGGTCCCTGCGGCCGCTTGGGACCGAACGGAACCTAACAAGCCGACACCGAGCGAGTCAACGTCGACAAAAGCGACGAGCGAAGCATATGAACGTGAACGCGCAGGTAGGTGGCGAAGTTCAGTCTGAGCGGGTCGACCAAAGTCGTGGCAAGTAGTCTGCCAAAACCGGAAAAGCCGGCGACGACCCGTTTTACGAGGACTCGCGGATGGCGACGGTGAGCGTTGCGGAGGCGATCAGGCGCTGCTCGTCGTCGTGAACCCGCATGTCCCAGAGCGCGATCGTTCTGCCGACGCGAAGCGGGACGCCGGTCGCCGTGATGTAGCCGTCGCGGACCGCGCGGAGATGGTTCACCGAGAGCTGGATCCCGACGACCATCTTGTCGAGGCCGGCTGCGACGGCAGTCCCGATCGAGCCGACGCTTTCGCACAGCGCCGCTGTGGCGCCGCCGTGAAGCTGGCCGTAGACCTGCGTGTTCCCTTCGACCGGGATCCGCGCAACGACGCGATCGAGCCCGATGTCGATCCACTCGATCCCGATCCGCTCCATCATCGTGCCGCGGACGGCGTCGGCAGCCATCTGCAGGGCGCCCTCGCGCGTCGCGCCTTCGGGAAGGGGGTTGTCGCTGCTCACGTCGCGGAGTGTACCGAGGCCTCAGGCGCCGGTACCGGTCGTTCCCTCGAGCTCACTCTCGATCATCGCGACCTCGGCCTTGGCCGCCACCCGGACGAACGCGGCGGCCTGGACCTCCCAGTCCCCCAGGATGTCGCGCGCTCGCGCCGAGCCGGTCGCACGGTGATGTCGAGCGATCAGCCTGCGGAGCGAGGGCAGCTGGCCGCGGGTCGGAGAGCGCAGCTCCACGAGCTGCGGGTTCACGCGAGACTCGAGGCGCAGATCCGGGTCCCAGACGTAGGCCTCGCCGCCGGACATCCCCGCCGCGAGGTTCCGCCCCACGAGGCCGAGGATCACCACCGCGCCGCCGGTCATGTACTCGCACGCGTGATCGCCCGCGCCCTCGATGACCGCGATGGCCCCGCTGTTGCGCACCGCGAACCGTTCTCCTGCGGAACCCGCACAGAAGAGCTGCCCGCCGGTTGCGCCGTAGAGCACCGTGTTGCCCATCAGCACCGGCTCGCCCGCATCGCCCTCGGGTGGCCTGATCACGATCCTGCCTCCCGCCATGCCCTTGCCCACGTAGTCGTTCGCCTCGCCGCTGAGGTCGAGCTCGACGCCCTCGGAGAGGAAGGCCCCGAACGATTGGCCGGCCACACCCTCGAAACGTGCGCGGACGCGCCCGGGCGGACGGTCCTCCCCGTACGCGCCGGCGATGGCCCCGCCGAGCCTGGCGCCGACCGACCGGTCGGAGCTCGAGATGGGATAGACGAGCTCCGCGATCCGCCCCTCGGTCAGCGCGGGGAACGCATCCGCGTGGAGCCGGTCGCCCAGCCTGGAGCGCCCCCGGGGGGATGACTCGTGCGCCCGGAACCGCCCCGCTCCCTCCGCACCGAGCCCCCCGAGCAATCGGTCGACAGCGAGCGTGCGTCCCTCGACGGCCGGCCGTGCCCGGAGCAGGTCGACGCGACCGACCGCTTCCTCGAGGGTGTGCAGGCCGAGCGATGCGAGCAACACGCGAACCTCCTCCGCAACGTGTTCCAGGTAGGCCGCGGCCATCTCGGGCGTGCCGCTGAACTTCGCGCGGAGCTCCGGTCGTTGCGACGCGATCCCGACGGGGCAGGTGTCGCGGTGGCAGGTCCGCACCATGATGCAGCCGAGCGCGACGAGGGTCGCGGTTCCGAAGGCGAACTCGTCCGCACCGAGCAAGGCGGCGAGCAGGACGTCGCGGCCGGTCTTCAGCCCGCCGTCGACGCGGAGTCGCACCCGGCCGCGGAGGGCGTTCTCGATCAGAGAGGCCTGCGTCTCGGACAAGCCGACCTCCCACGGCAGACCCGCGTTCTTGATGGAGGACAGGGGGCTCGCGCCGGTCCCGCCGTCGCCCCCGGCCAGGTGGATCACCTCCGCCCCCGCCTTCGCCACGCCCGCCGCGATCGTGCCGACGCCGACGCTCGACACGAGCTTCACGGAGACGTCCGCGAGCGGGTTCGTCTGCTTCAGATCGAAGATCAGCTGCGCGAGATCCTCGATCGAGTAGATGTCGTGGTGCGGTGGGGGAGAGATGAGGGCGACGCCCGGCGGAGTGTGTCGCAACCGCGCGATCTCGTCCGTGACCTTTCCTCCGGGAAGCTGACCGCCTTCTCCCGGCTTCGAGCCCTGCGCCATCTTGATCTGCAGCTCGTCCGCGAACGCGAGGTACTCGGGCGTGACGCCGAACCGGCCCGAGGCGACCTGCTTGATGCCGCTGTTCCGCGCGTCGCGATACCGGGCGCGATCCTCGCCGCCCTCCCCGCTGTTGGCGCGACCGCCGACGAGCCGCATCGCGAGCGCCACGGTCTCGTGTGCCTCCGCCGACAGCGCGCCGTGCGACATCGCGCCGGAGGAGAAGCGGGCGAGGATGCCGGAGGCCGGCTCGACTGCGTCGAGCGCCACCGCGGGTCCGGCCGGGGCGGGCTCGAGAAGATCGCGAGGCTCGGTGGGAGGCCGCGCATTGATCAGCTCCGCGAATCGGAGATAGGCATCGCGATCGCCGCCTCGGACCGCTCGCTGCAGCGCATGTGCGGCCCGCATCTCGTCGTCGATCGGGATCACCGCCGCCTGCAGCTCCTCGATCACCTCGGGGTTCGTCGCGTGGTACTCGCCACCGGCCCGGTGCTTGATGTAGCCGGGGTTCGACGGCGCCGCGCCGCGCTCGAACCCCTCGGCATGGCGGGCCAGCACGTCCTCCCCGAGCTCCCGGAAGCCCACGCCGCCGAGCGCGGAGGGAGTGCCGTCCAGGCACAGATCGATCACGTCGTCGTCGAGCCCGAGGACCTCGAAGATCTGCGCTCCCCGGTATGCGTCCACTGTCGCGATCCCCATCTTCGACATCACCTTGAGCACCCCGTCCTCCACTGCATCGAGGAACCGTGCGACGGCCTCCGGGGCGGGCGGAGCCCCGGCACCCAGCCGGCCTTCCTCGGACAGGGACGTGATCGTCTCGAGCGCGGTTCGGGGACACACCAGCTCCGCGCCGAACCCGAGGAAGCATGCGACGTCGTGCGTGTCCCGCGCGTCGCCGGCGTCGACCACGATGGCGGCCCGCGTCCGAAGCCCGCGGCGCAGCAGGCGTTGGTTGACGGCACCGACCGCGAGGAGGGATGGGATCGGCGCCCGGTCCTCGGAGACGCGTGCGTCCGACACGAGCAGGATCTCGGCTCCATTCCGAACGGCGGCCTCGGCGTCGTCCCCCAGACGCTCGCAGGCTGCCCGCAGACCCGATGGGCCAACCGAGGTCTCGAACGTCGCATCGAGCCGCGCCGCGTCCAGGTCCTCGATGAAGCGAGGGGACACCATGAAGCTCGGAAGCTCCAGCAGTCTCGCGGCCCGGGGCTCCTCCTCGAGGAGCGGCGCGCGACGGCCGAGACGGACCCGCGTCGACATCTGCAGGCGCTCCCGGAGGTGGTCGATCGGTGGGTTCGTCACCTGCGCGAATCGCTGCTTCAGGTAGCTCGTGACGGGCCGTGGACGGTTCGCCAGCGGGGGAGTGGCGGTGTCGTCCCCCATGGATGACGTCGGCTCGTGGCCCTGCGTCGCCATGGGACGAAGGACCACGGTGATCTCCTCCTTCGTGAAACCGAACGCCACCTGCCTCGCCACCAGATCGGCGGGAACCGACACCTCGGGGTCGATGGCGGGCGCGGACCGGAGCTCGGACAGCCACTCGCCGTACGGTTGCCGAGCGGCGAGCCCGGCCACGACCTCGGCGTCCGCTCGCAGGGCCGCGGCCTCGAGGTCCACGATCAGCATCTGCCCGGGGCCGAGCTTGCCCCGCCGAACGCTCATGTCGGTGCCCAGGTCCACGGCACCCGCCTCCGAGGCGCAGACGACCAACCCGTCCTCTCGAACGGCGTACCGGAGCGGACGAAGGCCCCCTCGGTCGAGCGCCGCCCCGACGACGCGACCATCGCTGAAGACGAGGCCCGCGGGGCCGTCCCAGGGCTCCGTCAGGCATGCGTGGTAGCGGTAGAAGTCGCGCACCGGCTCCGGGAGGTCCTGCGATTCCCAGGCGCGAGGAACCAGCATCGCGACCGCGTGGGGAAGCTCGCGGCCGCCACGGACCAGCAGCTCCACTGCGTTATCGAGCATGGCGGAGTCCGAGCCATCGGGATCGATCACGGGCGTCAGCACCCCCGCTTCTCCGAGCGTGCCGCCCAGGTCCTCCTCCCGGGCGCGCATCAAATTGACGTTGCCCTGGATCGTGTTGATCTCGCCGTTGTGGCAGAGCGTTCGGAACGGCTGAGCGCGTCGCCAGGACGGCGCCGTGTTGGTGCTGTAGCGCTGATGGAAGACCGCGAAGCCGATCGTGAAGTCGGGGTCGCGGAGGTCCGGGTAGAACGCGGCCAGCTGGTCGGCAGCGCAGAGGGCCTTGTACACGACGGTACGGAACGACATGGAGCACACGTAGAGCCCCGTGTCGCCGGCCACCGCCTCCGCACGCTTGCGAGCCCGGTACGCACGGCGCTCCGACTCCTCGTCCACGCGCGCCTCCGGCGCCAGCAGGATGGCTTGCTCGACCCGGGGAGCGTTCGCTCGAGCTCGCTCGCCGAGCGCGGAGGGATCCGTTGGAACCTCGCGCCAGCCGAGAACCTCGATGCCTTCGGTCGCACACGCGTCCCGCAGCGCGGCCCTGGCCACGCTGCGTCGGTCCGCGCTGTCGCCGTCGAGGAAGCACACCGCGACGCCCATCCGAGCCGGGGGAGCATCCAGGCGCAGCTCGCCTGCCACCCAGGCCAGGAACCGGGCAGGGAGAGGAACCAGCACCCCCGCGCCATCACCGGTCTTCGCGTCGGCGGCGAGGGCGCCCCTGTGGCGCATTCGAGACAGTGCTGTCAGCGCCGAATCGAGGATGGATCGGGACGCGCGCCCGTGGATGTCCGCGACGAACCCGATCCCGCATGCGTCGCGCTCGTTCCTCGGATCCATGTCTCCCCCTGTCCAAAGAAAAAAGGCGCCCCGCAGATGCGGAGCGCCTTCGCTCGGGCGGAGTCTAGGTCAGGGAACCGGCCCCGACAAGCACCCTGCCGATGTTCGTCAGGAGCGCTGCGCGGCCTCCCTCGGTGCGGGGGCAGGCGCGGCAGCAGCCGGGACGGGGCGGGAGGGACGGAAGAACAGGAAGCCCGTCACCAGGATGTACCCAAGCCATGCCCCGAACTCCAGCACGGACGGGTCGGCGTTGTAGCCGACCAGCGCGCGCAGGAACGCACCCACGCCACCCTCGTCGGAGAGCACCGCGCCGATGTCGAACGCCTTGGCGTCCTCGCCGGGGAGCCAGCCCAGTTCCTGGAACTCGTGGATCCCGTACGCGAACAGACCTGCCGCGACAACCAGGATCAGCGCCCCGGTGATCTTGAAGAACGTGCGGAGGTTCAGACGGAGGCCGCCGCGGTAGATGAGAACGCCGAGCACCAGCGCGGTCAGGAGCCCCAGCGCGGCGCCAAGGTACGCGAGCCCGGTCGAGCCGACGACCTCGTCCTGGATCGTGCCGAACAGGAACAGGACGGTCTCCAGCCCCTCTCGGACCACCACGAAGAACGCGAGAGCCGCGAGCGCGAGGGTGGACTGCGAGCCCACAGCCATGTCGACCTTCTGCTGGAGCTCGCCCTTCAGATGCCGCGCTTGGCGGCGCATCCAGAAGATCATCCAGGTGAGGACGGCAACGGCGAGCAGGCTGCCGATCCCTTCGATCGCCTCCGCGGTCCGCTCGGACGTCTCGGAGATCGCGCCGACCGTGATGTTCAGGATCACCCCCGCGGCGATGCTGACGCCGATCGCCGTCGCGACACCGGTCCAGACGGAACGATGGCTGTCCTGACGGCCGATCGAGTTGAGGTAGGCGAGGATGATGCTCACCACGAGGGCGGCCTCGATGCCCTCGCGCAACGTGATCAGGAACGACGCACCCAATCCGGGCTCCTTTCGGTTAGGTATGCCTAACGATTTGAGTCAGGGCACCCGAATCCTATTGAACCGGTAGGAATCGTGTCAACCGGTGAGACGGACCCACAGGTTGTCGGCAAGGTGGGCGCCGAGCCCGACCTTCTCGCCGGCGACCTCGAGTGTCATCGTGCCGTCCGGCGCGATTGCGAGGACGCGGATCGACGCGCCGGGCATCAGGCCGCCGTCCTCGAAGAACCGCATCACATCGAGGTCGAGCTCGAGGTCTTCGGTAAGCCGCTCGAGCCGAACCTGCTCGCCGGGCGGCACCTGGTGCAGCGGCTGCAGATCGCGTTGATCGACCGCGTTGGACGATCCCGGGATCGGGTTGCCGTGCACGCACGTGCCCGGGTCATTCAGGAGCTTCACCATGCGCTCCTCGACTGGGTCCGACACGATGCGGCCCCAGTTGGTCGCTTCCTCGTGGGCGAGATGCCACGGGAGGCCGATGACCTCGACCAGGAAACGTTCCGCGAGACGGTGGCGGCGGACGAGCTTCTCCGCTTCGCGCTTGCCCTCGGACGTGAAGTGGAGAAGCCGGCCTTCGCCCGTCTCGACGAGGCCCCGGCGCGAGAGCCGCTTGATCGCCTCGGACACGGAGGCCGGTGTCACGTCGAGCCATTCCGCGAGGCGCGCCTGTTGGGTGGCGATGCCTTCCTCGGCCATCTCGTACAGCGCTTCGAGATACTCGTGGGCCGACAGGGGAGAAGCCACGGGCTGAGTCTACAATCGGCGCCATCGGCACCGCGAAGCGGATCTTCCTTCTCGACGGCCACAGCCTGTCGTACCGAGCGTTCTTCGCGCTGCCCGTCGACCTCGCGACGTCGTCGGGCCAGGTGACGAACGCGGTCTACGGCTTCACGTCGATGCTGATCAAGCTCCTGACCGAGGAGAAGCCCGACCGCATCGTTGTCGCGTTCGATAAGGGCCGGCCGACCGTCAGGCTCGCGCAGTACGCCGAATACAAGGCCGGTCGCGCGGAGGCGCCGGACGACTTCCGCCAGCAGCTGCCCCTGATCAAGGAGGTCCTTGACACCCTCGCGGTCCCGACGATGGCGGTCGAGGGACACGAGGCCGACGACGCGATCGCCACGCTTGCGCTGCGGGCCGTCGCGCAGGGGATGGAAGCGGTGATCGTCACCGCGGACCGGGACTTCTTCCAGATCGTCCGGCCGGGGATCCGCGTGATGTTCAACCGGAAGGGGATCTCCGACATCGTCGACTACGACGAGGCGGCGGTCGAGGAGCGCTTCGGTCTCCCGCCGGGGAAGTACCTGGACTACGTCGCGCTCAAGGGAGATCCCTCCGACAACATCCCCGGCGTCCCGGGAGTGGGGGAGAAGACCGCGAGCCGCCTGGTCCAGGAGCACGGGAGCGTCGAGGGCGTCCTCGCGAACGTCGACGCGCTGAAACCGAAGCTCAGCGAGTCGATCAAGGCCGCGAACGAACAGCTGCTCTTGAACAAGGAACTCGCTCGTCTGCAGACGGACATCGACCTGGAGATCGAGCCGGAAGACTGTGTCCTCGGCGCGCGCGATGACGAGGCGGTCCGCCGGCTGTTCAACTCGCTCGAGTTCAAGACCTTGTTGGAGCGGCTCGAGGAAGCCGGTGTGGCCCGTCCGCCGACGCAGGCCGAGGAGCTGCGGCTGGAGCAGGTCGGGACTCGCGCGCTGGGGGAGCTCCTGGCCGGCGAAGCGCCAAAGGCCATCGCGCTCGAGACCCGGGACGTGAACGTCATCGGCTTCGCGATCTCGACGGGGGAGGGGGCGGCCGCATACCTCCCGCTGGGGGGAACCGTGTCCCCCGCGCTGAAGCGATGGCTGGAGGATCCGAGCAAGCCAAAGTGGGTGCACGACGCGAAGGAGATGGAGACTGCGGTCCGCCTGGCCGGCCTCGAGGTCCGGGGCGTGGTGTTCGACACGCTGCTCGCCGGCTATCTGCTCGACCCTGCGGAGGCCTCCTACCCCCTGGCCTCCCTGACGCAGCGCTACCTCGGGACGGACCTCGTCTCGGCGGCCACCGTTCCCACCGAGACCGAGGGCCAGCTCCCGCTCGAGGAGACCTGGCGATCGTTCGCGGCCGAGGCCGCCGCCACCGCCCTCCTCGCCCCGATCCTGGCGGAGGACATCGAGAAGGCCGGCGCCACGCCGCTCCTCGACGAGACGGAGCTGCCGCTGGCCGGCGTGCTCGCGCGGGTCCAGGCCGCGGGTGTACGGATCGACATCGAGTACCTCAATGACATGGCCGAGACGGTCGGCGACCGGATGCGCGACCTCGAGCAGCAGATCTACACGCACGCCGGCGAGGAGTTCAACCTGAACTCTCCGCCACAGCTTCGCGTGGTGCTGTACGAGAAGCTGGGCCTGTCACCGGGCAAGAAGACGTCGAAGGGCCAGCTCTCCACGGACGCGAGCGTGCTCGAGAAGCTGCGCGACGCGCACCCGATCATCGATGCGCTGCTGCAGTACCGGGAGATCTCGAAGCTGAAGTCGACGTACCTCGACGCGCTGCCGCCGCTCGTGAAGCCGGAGACGGGCCGGGTGCACACGACCTACAACCAGGTCGGAGCGGCCACCGGACGACTGTCGTCCATCAACCCGAACCTTCAGAACATCCCCGTCCGTGGCGAGACCGGTCGGCAGATCCGCAAGGCGTTCGTGGCTGACGAGGGCAACGTCCTCCTCGTCGCCGACTACTCGCAGATCGAGCTGCGCGTGCTCGCGCATCTCTCCGGGGACCAGGGCCTGAGCGAGGCGTTCGCCGCCGACACCGACATCCACGCGGCCACCGCGGCGAAGGCGTTCCGCCTCCCGCTCGATCAGGTGGACGCGGAGCTACGGCGCCGCGCGAAGATGGTCAACTACGGGCTCGCGTACGGGATGAACGCGTTCGGGCTGGCGCAGCGCCTCGGGATCCCGCCGGACGAAGCCCAGGAGTTCATCGACGCGTACTTCGAGGGCTTCCCGATGATCCGGGAGTTCCTCGACAAGCAGGTGGCCCACGCTGCCGCCGAGGGCTTCACGGCGACGATCCTCGGACGCCGGCGCTACTTGCCCGAGCTGCAGTCACCGAACCCGCGCATCCGAGACATGGGTCGCCGGATGGCCCTGAACGCGCCGATCCAGGGATCCGCCGCCGACATCATGAAGCTCGCCATGATCCGGGTGGACGGGGCGCTCGAGACGCTTCCCGCGACCATGGTGATGACCGTGCACGATGAGCTCGTCTTCGAGGTGCCCGCATCGTCCCTCGATGAGGTCTCAGAGGCGGTGCGGAAAGAGATGGAATCGGCCTACGAGCTGTCTGTGCCCCTACGGGTGGACGTCGGCTCAGCGGAGAACTGGGCCGATGCCGCCCCCGCCGGGCACTAAGAAGCTCGGCGTGTTCCGGCCGGCCTGAGCCGGTAGCCGAGGACGAGCGCCGCCACGTGTGGATCGTGCATCGAGACCGCCCTGCCGTCTCCGTCCAACGCGTCGACGAAGATGACCTGGGCCGTCCCGTCCGTGCGGAGGTCGCGGAGGGCAGCGCGCAGCTTCTTGAGCGCTCCCCACGTCCCCTTGCCGTTGACCGGGGCCGTGACGATCCCGAAGTCCGCCTGTTGGTCGTTGCTCCGTGATGCCATGTGCTGCCTCCTTTCAACCAGGAGGCGTACGAACGGGCTGAACGCCCGTTCAATCTGGGTATGCCTTGGTCCCGCCCGACTTGTCAGGTTTGGGCGAGTGAACGCATGTTCCGCTGATCGTCACGCGACACGGACGAGGCTCGACGAGGCAGGAGAAAGACAAAGTCGAGGCGAATAGGTTCGGTCAGAGGGCGCAAGCCCGACGAGACGCTCCTGAGGGAGCGAGGGAGGGAGAAACCCATGCCGCACGTGCTGACGGACACGGTGGACCTCGATGTGTTGGAACCCAGATGCATGCCCGGACAGTTCGGAACCGAAGCTGACTCTCAGTACCCCGTCATGCTCGTCTCTCCGGTAGGGGTCTTTGGGACGAAGCCCGCCACCCCTCGTATCGACCTGGTCTCGAACAAGAGGCCCAACACGCCGGGCCAGATGAAGGTAGCCGGGGGCGCAGCCTGGACGCCCTATGCGATCGTCGCCACGTTCCCCGGCTCGAATCCTGGAAATGGCGCCAAAGACGAAGAGTTCACGATCGTCGTGCACTGCGGTGGCAGCCAGCAGCGCATCGAGCACATCTTCGTGACGGGTCCCGCCGGCAGTGGGTGGCCGCCGACGCATCCCCCAACCCACTAAACCTGCTGAAGCCCTGCAAGGAACCGATCAACAACTAAGGGAGGGAGGCGCATTGCATCGCCGGCTCGGATCCGCGCGCGGCCGCACTCCCACGTCCCTGATCCGCCTTCTGCTCGCCACGGCCGTTCTCTTCGGGGGGGTTGCGAACGCCGAGGAACAGCTGAGCGTCGGCGTCGACGTTCGGATCAATGTTCCCGGCGATGCCGATGAAGAGGGCCCGAACTGCAACATCCAGAACGAGGTCAGCCTCGCTCGCTGGGGAGATACCTTGGCGGCAGGGTGGAACGACAGCAGCCAGTGCGACCGGCTCATCCGTCGTCGACAGGGCCTCGATGATGGAAACGGCATCTCCATCAGCGGATACGGTTACTCGACCGACGGCGGAAAGACCTGGATCGACGGAGGGCTGCTCACCGCGTCACCGGGCACGCTGCTGAACGGTGACCCCGTCCTGGCGGCCGGTCCTGGAGGCGTCTTCTACTACGCGACCCTCGTCACCCCCATCGGGGATGGCGCGCGGCTCCAGATCGGGGTGGCGAAGTCCGGGGATGGCGGAAGGACCTGGAGCCTGCCGGTCGTTGCCAGCACGAATCCGGCGATGGAACAGGATAAGCCCTGGCTGGCGGTCGACACGACGAGCTCACCGCACCGCGGCACGCTCTATCTCACCTGGACGGAGTTCTCGTCGGACGACGTCAACGCCGTGCTCTTCGCGCGCTCCACGGATGGTGGTCAGACGTTCTCCGAGCCGATCAAGCTCAGCGTGCCGGTGAAACCTCCGGGTCATACCGAGGAAGAAGAGCTACCGGGGGTCGGAGCGCAGGTGGCCGTGGGCCCGGATGGGGAGGTGTATGTGGGGTGGGTCAGGACGCAATTCAACCTCGCGCGAGAGATATGGATCACACGGTCGTTCGATGGCGGAGCGACGTTCGAGCCGCCGACCTACGTGGGGACGGCGGGGGTGGTGGGCCATTGGAACAACCCCGTACCGGGCACGGTCCCGCTCCCGCCGGTCGTCGGATGCAGGACCCTGGGAAGCCCAGATGCCACCCCACGCATGGTGATCAACGGAGAGATGAGGATGGGCAACTGGCTCTCGATGGCTGTCGATACATCTGGGTCTTCCGATCCTCCGTCTCCCCACTTCAATCCTTACCGTGGAAACGTCTATCTCTCTGTGGCGCATGACCCGGATCCGGCGACCCAGCCACCCTACGGGGACGAATCCGACATCGCCTTCCTGCACTCTGAGGATGGCGGAGCGACGTGGTCGAACCTGAAAGCCGACGAGATCGTTCCGCATATCAAATCCCCCACCGCCCCCCCTTTGAACGACGATGGCTCGCCGACCGATCAGCTCCATCCTCAGGTCGCTGTCGATTCCGAGGGGCGGGTTGCGATCACGTGGTACGACCGCCGTGTCTCCGACCCCGTCAACTGGGAGATGGAGATGTACGGTGCGGTCTCCACCGACGGGGGGGAGACGTTCGGCAGCAACTTCCCGATCAGCGATGACTCGTTCCCACCGCCGAGGACCCAGCCGAATGTCAGCGGGTTCAGCGGTTGCTACGGGATGGGGGAGTACAACGGGATGGTGGGAACGGATGACGGTTTCGTCCTGGCGTGGGGCGACACCCGCGACGGCACCGAGGCGTTCCCCGATCCGAACGTCTACTTCGATCAGATAACGTTCGCAGCCGATAACGAGGGCTCCGGTGGACCTTCCCCTGATCCCGAGGTTGGCCCCGACGACGGGCCTCAAGGCGAAGATGGGCCCCTGGGCGGAGGCCACTCCGACGCCGAGGAACCCTCGCCTGGATCCCCGGGTCAGCCGTTCGAGGACAACCCGGCATCGGCGACTTGCGGAGGCCAGCTCGGAAACCACATCGTGGGCACCCCTGGGAGGGACGTTCTGCTTGGAACCCATCGTCCGGATGTGATCTGTGGCCTCGGCGCCGGGGATCGGCTCCGAGGCTTTCGGGGAAACGACGTCCTCATCGGCGGCCCCGGTCCCGACCGCCTGAGCGGGGGGCGCGGTATGGATTCCTGCTTGCCGGGGCGCGCCCGCGATGTCGTCAGGTTCTGCGAAATCGGCTCTCACCGGCCCACCTGATCGCCGCATTGGCCGACGAGACCAGAACCCAAGGACAGCAGCCCCCCGCTCCGTCAACGCTCGGGGGCTTCGTCGGCCGAGAGCGTGAGGTCGCAGACCTTCGCGCCGGGCTCGAAGATGCGATGGGCGGGCGTGGGCGCTTGTTCCTGACAGTGGGTGAGCCGGGCATGGGCAAGACGCGGCTGGCCGACGAGCTCGCCCGCGAGTCGCGCGCCGCCGGCGCTCGCGTTCTCTGGGGACGCGCGTGGGAGCGAGGCGGGGCACCGCCGTATTGGCCGTGGGTCCAGATCATCCGGGCGTGCGTTCGAGGCATCTCCGAGGATCTGATGCCTTCGGTCACGGCGGCGGGGATGGGGCACCTGATCCAGCTCGTACCCGAGCTCGCCAAGCACTTCCCCGACGTGGCGCCTCCCGCGGGGTCCGAGACCGAGCAGGCGCGATTCTTGCTCTTCGACGCCATCACCAGCTTCCTGATCGACGCCGCCGCGGCCGGACCGCTGGTGATCATCCTCGACGACCTGCACGCTGCCGACCTCCCGTCGCTCACCCTGTTGGAGTTCATGGCCCCCGAGGTCCGGCAAGCGGCCATCCTCATCCTCGGGACCTTCAGAGACGTAGAGACGCGTCAGCGCCCTCGCGTGTCCGAGCTGCTCGGCGAGGTGGGACGCGAGGGCCAGACGTTCGCGCTGCAGGGGCTGAGCTCCGACGAGGTCGGCAGGTACATCGCCGAGACGCAAGGTTCTGCCCCCGACCCGGGGGTCGTCGAGGCCGTTCACCACGCAACGGGGGGGAACCCGCTGTACGTCCGAGAAATCTCACGCCTGTTGGCGTCCGAGGGTGTGCAGCCCGGCCCGGCTGCGGGGAGACCTCGGATCCCCATCCCCGAGACGCTTCGTCAGACGATCCGGCGCCGCTTGGAGCCCCTCTCCGAGCGGGCACGACAGGCCATCTCCGCGGCGTCCGCGACGACCAATCTCCAGTTCGCGCTCCTGCCCATCGAGCGCGTCAGCGAACTCTCCCGGGAGGAGGTGCTTGCAGCGATGGGCGAGTGCGTGTCCGAGGGCATCGTCGCCGCCGTGCCGGACGACCCCGGCAGGTACCGCTTCTCGCACGCGCTCGTCCGAGACACCATCTACGACGATCTCCCTGCGCCGGAGCGCGTCAACCTCCACCGGGCCCTGGCACGAACGCTGGAGGAGCAGGCTGGGGGCGATCCCTCATCCAATCTGACCGAGCTCGCCTATCACTTCTTCCAGGCGGCACCGCTGGGTGAGGTCGACAACGCGATCGACTACGCGGTCCGGGCAGCCGATCAGGCCGGATCGCAGTACGCCTGGGAGGACGCGGCCGCGCACTTCGAGCGCGCCGTCCGCGCGCTGGAGCTACGAGAGCCGGTCGATCAGGTGCGTCGAGGTGAGCTCCTGCTGAGCCTCGGCAATGCCCAGATGAGAGCGGGCCAGGTGGAGGCGGCTCGGGAGACATTTCTGCGGACCGCGGAGGTCGCCAGGAACGTGGAGATTCCGGAGCTGTTGGCCGCATCCGCGCTGGGGTACGGCAAGCACACGCAGGCGATCGGGATCAGCGACCGGATCCTGGTCGGGCTTCTCGAGGACGCGCTTCAGAAGCTGGGGCCGGCGGAGACCGCGCTGCGCGTCGACGTGATGACTCGACTCGCGCTGGAGCTCTATTACTCCGATGACGTCGACCGCCGCGAACAGCTCAGCGCCGAAGCCGTGGAGCTCGCGCGCAGGATCGAGGATCCCGAAGCGCTGAGCTACGCGATCGAGGCAGCCGCATCGGCGACCGGGGGACCTGACAACCCCGACGAGCGGCTGGCCGCGGGCACTCACATCTTCGTCCTGGCCGAAGAGGCAGCCAATCGCGAGCGGCGAGCGGTGTCGTACGTGTACCGCCTGCCTGCCTTGATGGAGGTAGGCGATATCTCCACCTTCGACAAGGAGATCGAGGCGTACGCGTTGCTGGCGTCGGAGCTTCGCGATCCCGCGCACCTGTGGTTCTCGACGATGCTGCGCGCCACTCGTGCCTTGCACGCGGGACGGCTCGAGGAAGGTGACGAGCTCGCTCGCGACGCGCTCGACATCGGCGAGCGCGGGCGCTCGGAAGAGGCGGCTCAGTACTTCGCGATGCAGCGTTTCGCCGCTCTGCGGGAACAGGGGCGGCTGGAGGAGCTCGACGAGCTCGAGCCGACGCTTCGCGGGTTCGCTCAGCGCTATCCGATGCTTCCCTTCTATCGGGCGGCGGTGGCGTGGATCCACATGGAGCGAGGACGGGAAGCGGAGGCCCGCAGCGAGCTCGAGCTCCTCGCCCGCGACGACTTCCGCGAGGTTCCCCGCAACCTCGCGTGGCTGGGCACGATGGCGCTACTGGCGGAGGTGTGCGCAGGGCTCAGGGACGCCAAGCTGGCGGCGGTGGTCTCCGAGATGCTCGCTCCGTACGCCGATCGCACGGTCGTGATCGACTGGGGGATCGTCAGTACCGGGTCGGTCTCTCGGTACCTCGGCCTCCTCGCGTCGACGGCAGACCGAATCGACGACGCGACAGCGCACTTCGAGCGGGCCGTCGAGCGAGACGAGACCATCGGCGCGTGGCCGAACGTGGCGCATGCGCGCCGGGAGCTCGCCGGCGCCCTCCTCAAGCGCGATGCGGCGGGGGACCGGGACCGAGCGGTTGAGCTGCTGGGGACCGCCCTGCGCGGATCGGAGCGCCTTGGGATGGCCAGCCTCACCCACGAGATCGCATCGCTCCTGAGCGACCTGGGACAGGCCCCGTCGACGAGCGGTGAACGACCTCGCGCAGAGCGCCTGGCTGCGCCGACCAACCTCTTCCGGCGCGAGGGGGAGTACTGGTCGGTCACGTTCGAGGGCGACTCGTTCCGGCTGAAGGACTCGAAGGGGCTGCGCTACCTGGCCAAGCTGCTCGCGCGGCCCGGCACCGAGATGTTCGCCCTCGACCTGGTCATGGAGGGCTCGGGTCAGGCCGCGCCGCGTCCCGGTGCCAGGGAACGTGCTGATGCCGGGCTCGAGGTTTCCGCCGGCGGTGACGCGGGGGAGATGCTCGACCCGCAAGCGAAGGCGCAGTACAAGCGGCGTCTGGACGAGCTTCGAGAGGAGCTCGAGGAGGCGGAGAGCTTCAACGACCCCGAGCGGGCGGCCAGAGCGCAGGAAGAGATGGACTTCCTAATACGAGAGCTGTCTGCCGCTGTCGGGCTCGGGGGTCGCGACCGGAAGGCCGCGTCCGATTCGGAGCGGGCTCGCGTGAACGTCACACGTGCCATCCGCGCGGCGGGCGAGCGGATCGCCGAGCACTCTCCCGCGCTCGGCAAGCATTTCGAGGCGATGATCAGGACCGGCACCTTCTGCGCGTACACGCCCGACCCGCGCATGCCGGCGTCCTGGCGCTTCTGACAGTCATTCCTTCGGCTTGTCCTTCTTCCCCTTCTTCTCTTTCTTCGCCTTCTGGTCCTCGGGCTCCCCGGTTTCCGGGTCACCCTCGTCACCCTCGTCATCCTCGTCGGGGTCCTCGTCTGCGGGAGGATCGTCGACCGGCTGGTCCTCATCCGGCTGATCGCCGTCACAGACCGATGTCGAAGCGAAGCCGGGCCTCGACGGCACCTGAACGGGTCCGATCAGCTCCTGGCTCGTCGGTGAGACCCACGTCGCCCACACCGTGGCGGACGGGGTTGCCTCCTCGATCAGGATCTGCGCGCCGGGCGCTCCGCCCGGGCAGCTCTGCGTCGTGACCCGCGGCTCCTCCTGCGAGCCGGTCCACGTGAACGTGAGCTCTCCGCCGAGGGAGTTGTCCACGTCCGAGAAGTCGTGCTCCTGTCCGTTGACGGTCAGGGTGAAGCTCATCTCTCCCGCGGGCGACGCCGGCACCTCGGCCGACGCGCTTCCGCTGAGGGGCACTGTGTCCGCCATGGCGCTGCTCGCGCCGAGCCACGATGCGGCCGTCACGGCGATGGTCGCCGCGAGTCCGCTGAGTCGCTTCCTCTTCATCACGTCCCTCCTCTCCTGAAAGGGAGGGAGGTGGCCCGGACCTCCCGGACCACCTCCCTCCTCGAACCAACCTCAGCCCGCTCCTCGCGTCAGACGCAGAGGGAGAAGCTGTTGGTCGGGGTCCGACCCTCGACCGGAGCCCCCGTGTAGCCGGTGGGCTCGCCATCGAGAGACGTGTAGCTCACGTCCAGGCTGGCGCTCGGGGTCTTGCCCACGAACGTGTAACCCTTGCCGATCTGGTTGGCCGGGCAGTCGGGCACCGTGTAGCTGATGTCCCAGTCGGACCCGCGGAAGGCCACCCGCAGGAGGCCTCCGATTGCGTCCTCCCCACCGATCTCGTGCTGCTCACCGTTGAGCTCGAAGCTGAGCTTCGGCGCGCCAACGGTCGGGACCGTCCACTCGAAGCTCGAGCCGTTCCCGCCGCCACCGATCGTCTCGGCCTGTACCGAGCCGAGCGAACCCACCATCAGTCCAGCCACCATCCCTGCAACCACCGTGTTCTTGATGATCCTGGTCATGACTCCTCCTCTCGTCGTTGTCTCCGAACCTGTCTCGAACCTGCGTGTCATCTCCGTGGAACGCATCTGTCTTGTCACCTCCTCTCTCCGCGTCGCCCTTGGAAGTTGCTGACGGTCCAGAGGCGTACGGAGTGCCGGAACAGGCGTTCAACCAGCGTGTTCAGTCGGTGTTCGAACCCCCTGAACAGCCGTTCCGAGGGTCTCTACGCCCATCAAATGGAGGAAAGGCACATGACGAGGACACGAATCCAGAAAGCCAGGAAGACGAGGAAGAGAAGCACCTACGCGCCCTTCGAGGCCCCGCGAGCAGCCGCGGGGGGCTCCTCACAGCTTCTCGAGCGTGTGGAGGACCTGCTCGAGGAGATCGAGCGAGCGCTCCACGACGCCGGACGTTCCTAAGCCCCGAGCCGGTCTGCCTGCTCCCTCATGGATTGACGCTCGGAGAGCCAGTCACCTACCATTACTGGGTTCGGCAACGCCTTTGCACCATCCCTCCCGCGTTCTGCGCGGGGACTCGCATGCGAAAGGGCGACCGGGCAGAAGGAGTGACACCGACATCGAGACCATAGAGACAACAGCCGACGCCGACAGCTTCGAGCGCGATCTCACGCCGGAGGAGCTCCCCGCCGCCATCGAGGCGTCGATGAAGGACTTCAACGACGGCGACCTCGTGGCGGGCAAGGTCGTCCGGATCGATCGCGACGAGGTGCTCCTCGACATCGGATACAAGTCCGAGGGCGTCATCCCGGCCAAGGAGCTCTCGATCCGCCACGACGCCGACCCAAGCGAGATCGTGAAGGTGGGCGACGAGATCGAGGCCCTCGTGCTCCAGAAGGAGGACAAGGAAGGCCGCCTCATCCTGTCCAAGAAGCGTGCGCAGTACGAGCGCGCCTGGGGCCGGATCGAGGAGATCATGACCGGTGGCGAGACCATCACCGGGCCGGTCATCGAGGTCGTCAAGGGCGGTTTGATCCTCGACATCGGGCTGCGCGGCTTCCTGCCCGCCTCGCTCGTCGAGCTGCGGCGCGTGCGCGACCTCGCCCCGTACGTGGGCCAGGAGCTCGAGTGCAAGATCATCGAGCTCGACCGCAACCGCAACAACGTCGTGCTCTCGCGCCGCGCCTTCCTCGAGGAGTCGCAGAGCGAGGGCCGGAAGAAATTCCTCGAGTCCCTGCAGAAGGGCGAGCGACGCAAGGGAACCGTCTCTTCCATCGTCAACTTCGGGGCGTTCGTCGACCTCGGCGGCGTGGACGGTCTCGTCCACGTGTCCGAGCTGTCCTGGCGTCACGTCGAGCACCCCAGCGAGGTCGTCACGGTCGGGGAGGAAGTCGATGTCGAGGTCCTGGACGTCGACATGGAGCGCGAGCGCGTCTCGCTGTCCCTCAAGGCCACGCAGGCCGACCCCTGGAAAGAGTTCGAGAGCGGGACCAAGCCCGGTCGCGTCCTCGACGGCGAGGTCACCAAGATCGTCCCGTTCGGCGCGTTCGTTCGCGTCGCACAGGGGATCGAGGGGCTCGTCCACATCTCGAAGCTGTCCGAGGAGCACATCGAGACGGCCGAAGAGGTCGTCCAAGTGGGCCAGCAGGTCCGCGTGAAGGTCGAGGACGTCGATGTCTCTCGTCGTCGCGTCTCGCTCTCGATGCGGGGAGTTGACGATGCCGGGGTGTCGACCGAGCCCGAGATCTCCGAGGAGGTCGAGGCCGAGGTCACCGCCGAGACCGAGCCCCAGCCCGCTCCCGAGCCCGAGACCGAGCCGGAGGTCGAGCCCATCCCCGCACCGGCTCCCGTACCCGCGCCGGAGGACGAGCCGGCCGCGGAAGCAGCGACGGACATCGCCCCCGAGCCCGAGCCCGCGAAGGCCGAGGCGGCCGAAGAGGAAGAGGGCGATGTCTCCCTCGAGTCCATCGTCGCCGACCTCAAGCGGCGCGAAGGCCGCAACTAGCGCCCGGACGGGCGCGGATGATCCTCGTCGGCCTCACCGGCGGCATCGGCAGCGGCAAGACGACGGTCGCGCGTCTGCTGGCCAAACGTGGCGCGATCATCGTCGATGCGGATGAGCTCGCTCGAGAGGCCCTGCGCCCCGGCACTCGCGGCTTCGAGCAGGTCTGGGGACTCTTCGGCGACGACGTGCTGACGCCGGATGGCGAGCTCGACCGCTCGGCGATCGCCGCGATCGTGTTCGCAGACGAGGAGAGGCGGCGCGCGCTGGAGTCGATCACACATCCGGAGGTCTTCCGTCTGCTCGCCGAGAGCGTCGAGTGGCACCGAAACACCGATAACGTCGTCGTTTTCGATGCGCCGCTCATCATCGAGACCGGATTCCACGAGGCCTGCGACTTCGTGGTGGTCGTGAGCGCGTCGGAGGAGCAGCGGATCGAGCGTCTTCAGAGGGATCGAGGCATGACGGCCGCCGAGGCCTCCGTGCGGATCGCGGCGCAGACCGGAGCCGCGGAGCGGGAGGCCGTGGCCGACGTGATCATCGACAACGACGGGGACCTCGAGGCGCTGGAGCACACGATCGACGAGCTCTGGGCGAACCTCGCGGCTCGGGCGAAGTCATGATCCGCGCAGTGTTCTTCGACGCGGGGGAGACCCTCGTCTATCCCCATCCCTCGTTCGTCGAGCTGTTCGCGGAGGTGCTGGGGGAGGAGGGGCACCCGATCGAGGCGGAGACGGTTCAAGAGGTCGTGCATGCGTCCTCGGAGTCGTTCAACGAGCTGATGCTCTCGGAGACGGCCTTGAACTGGTCGACCTCGCCGGAGCGGTCTCGTGCGCTCTGGGACGTCGTCTATCGAGTGTTCCTGAAGGAGACCGGGATCCCGGAGCGAGAGCACGAGCGCGTGGTCCAGGCGCTCTACGACCGTTTCCGAAGCATCGCTTCCTATCGGTTGTACCCGGACGTCATGCCGACGCTGGAGCGACTGCAGAAGATGGATCTGACGCTCGGGCTCATCTCGAACTTCGAGGACTGGCTCGAACAGCTCCTCGAGACATTGGAGGTCAGCCGCTTCTTCGACGTGACCGTCATCTCGGGGATCGAGGGAGTGGAGAAGCCGAACACGCGGATCTTCGACATCGCGCTGGAGCGCGCCAAGATGGATGCCGCGCACTCGGTTTACGTCGGCGACAACCCGATCTTCGACGCGGAGCCGGCACGCCAGGCCGGCATGCTCCCCGTCATCATCGATCGCCGCGACCGCCACACCGACAGCGAGTTCACGCGAATCACGTCGATGGAGGACCTTCCGGCCGCCATCGGCCTTCCTGTTTGACCGATTCGCGAGGGTTGCGGGCCAAAGTTTGGCTATGTGCACAAAAGATATACGGCGGATTCCGTAGAAGTTACCGTTAGTATTTCCGAGTTACTCGCTGTATTGCC
>CAZKFH010000030.1:0-25248 GCA_964551945.1 uncultured Actinomycetes bacterium
CGGCGGGCGTTCTCGGCCTCGACCGCGGCTCGGCAGGCCGTGAGCTGGATGAAGGTCAGGGCTTCCTCGCCGTCCCGGAACGGGGTAGCGAGGGCACCCATGGATGCGGTCAGGGCGGCAACGGCCACGCCACGGCAGAAGATCTCCATCTCCTCCTGGGTGAAGGGTCCCAGGCCCACGACCAGGTCGCGGAACAGGCTCTCGATCATCTCGCGCTGCGGCTCGTCCGAGGACCGGCGCCAGCGCTCGGCGAGATCCTTCAGGTAGCGGTCACTCGACTCCTTCAGGCCACGTCCTCCTCGGCCAGGGCCCGGATGCAGGCCGAGCGAGCGATCTCCCAGTCGTACCCGCGGCGCAAGAGGAAGTCGAGCAGCCGGCGTTGGCGGGTCTCGGGATCCAGACCCCGGAGGCGGGTGAGTCGCTTGGCCGCGACCTCCATGGCGCGCTCTGCTTCGTCCTCCGGCGTGACGTCCTGAGCGATCCGCTCGGCGAGCTCCCGGTCGACGCCCTTGACCCGCAGGGCGGCAAGGCCCGCGCGCCGGCCCATGCCCTTTCGGCGCTGGTACTCGGCGACCTCGCGGCCGAACGCCTCGTCGTTGATCAGACCGACGGCTTCGAGGTCGTCAAGGGCGCCCTCCACCTCCTCCGCTTCGAAGCCCGCGCGCAGCAGCCTCTGGCGGAGCTCGGACCTGCTCCTCGAGCGGACCGTGAGGAGGCGAAGCGCCCGCTCTTTGACCTTCGGCGCGGAACGCTCCCGTGTCGTCATAGCTATCCGGCGCTCGCCTTCGCCTTGACCTTCTCCACCTTCTCCTCGAGCTTTTTGGCCTCGTCCTCGGTCAGCTCCGGAGCGGGAGCGGGCACGACATCCTCGAGCACCACCGGCTTCTCGTCGGCATCCGTGAACTTCGAGAGCCCGACGGCCTCCAGGACCCTGCGCTCGATCTCGAGCGCGATGTCCTTGTGCTCCTGGAGGAACTGACGCGCGTTCTCGCGTCCCTGGCCGAGCTGCTCGCCCTCGTAGGTGAACCAGGCACCGGCCTTCTTGACGATGTCATGGTCGATACCGACGTCGATCAGGCTGCCTTCCTTGGAGATCCCCTTGCCGTAGATGATGTCGAACTCGGCGAGGCGGAATGGCGGCGCGAGTTTGTTCTTGACGACCTTCCCGCGCACGCGGTTGCCCACGACCTCCGTGCCGTCCTTCAGGTTGTCGATCTTCCGGATGTCGAGCCGCACCGACGCGTAGAACTTCAGCGCGCGACCGCCCGAGGTGGTCTCCGGCGAACCGAACATCACGCCGATCTTCTCTCTGAGCTGGTTGATGAAGATGCACGTGGTGTCGAAGCGCGACAGGGACCCGGCGAGCTTGCGCATCGCCTGCGACATCAGACGCGCCTGCAGGCCGACGTGCGAGTCACCCATCTCACCCTCGATCTCCGCGCGCGGCACGAGCGCAGCCACGGAGTCGATGACGATGAGGTCGACCGCGCCGGAACGAACCAGCAGGTCTGCGATCTCGAGCGCCTGCTCGCCGGAGTCGGGCTGCGAGACGAGGAGCTCGTCGATGTTCACACCGAGCGCCTTCGCGTAGATCGGGTCGAGCGCGTGCTCCGCGTCGATGAAGGCAGTGATGCCGCCCTTCATCTGTGCCTCGGCGATCACGTGCAGGCAGACCGTCGTCTTGCCCGAGCCCTCCGGGCCGTAGACCTCGACGATCCGGCCTCGCGGGATTCCCCCGATACCGAGTGCCAAGTCCAGAGCCAGCGAGCCGGTCGGGATGACCCCGATGCCGTTCACGCCCGCATGCTCTCCGAGGCGCATGATCGCGCCCTTACCGTGTGCCTTCTCGATCTGCTGGAGCGCAAGGTCCAGCATCTTGTCCCGTTCCACCAGGCGAACCTCCTCGTTCGGGGTCGCCACGAGGCTAGCGGCACCCTCTGACATAACTTACATCCCTGTGATTCTCGACGCCATAGCCGAACGGTAATCGAACAGATGTTCGATGTCAAACAACCGGTGGATTATCAATCCACCCCTTGGTCGATTTCCGCCAGCAGAACTACGCTGCCGTCCAAGATGCGAATCGGTCGAGGGGGTTGGATCGCTATAGCCGTGGTTGTCCTCCTCGCCTATTCCGGGGTACGTGTCTGGTGGATCTGGTATTCGCCTTATTAAGGAAGATGTCAGTCAGATGTGCGGGGACGCGGCCCCAAGGGCGCGCCCGGTACGTGTTAAGCCTGACTGGCGGTGGTTCCCACCGGCGTGGTGGTGCACCTACACATGGGAGGGCGGCGGGATCGAGAGCCATCCGCTGGATGAGATCTTCTAACCGATTCGCAAAAACCAACCCCTGGATCCCTCTCCCTCGCTACGCGGACGTCCAGGCCTTGCTCCAATTGATCGTTCAAACGACGAGGGGTCAGGGTGCCTTGCGCCGGCGCTTGCGCTCTTCAGCGGCGCGCGCATCGATCTCGTCGCGTAACGCCCCGAGGACCTCGACCTCGATCAGATCCTTCTGACGCCCGGCATGGCGCTTCATCTCGATCAGGTCATCAAGCGAGGCGACCTTTACCTTGAACCCGCCGAAGTCCATCTCATCGGCCGTTCGCAAGAGCTGCTCATAACCACCGGATGCTCCTGAGGGAAAGGCGAGGATGTCGAGGGACCCCGCGTCGGTCGTGAAAGTGAAGTTCCCCCCCATCTTCAGCGTCTTCGCGTCGAGCCTGAAGGGAAGACCCTCTGGCGCACCGCGGAGCTTTGCCTTGACATCCTTGAGCGCCGCGGCCATGCGTTCCAGGTTCTCGTCGTCACGGGCGTAGCAGACATCGGTGTCGAAGGTCACCGAGGGAGATCCACGCGCGTTCGCGGCCACTCCGCCGATCACGATGAACCGTACTCGCCGAGACGCAAGTGCTTCCAGCGTGTCGAGAGTGTTCCGGTCCGTCATTAGCGCGCCGCGGCCAGCCGCCGAGCCGTCCTCCGAGCCTCCTCGTCTGCTCTCCTCAGTCGATCGCGAGGGTCGAGGCTGAGCAGCTCACTGACGAGGGTTCGATCGAGGCCGATGCCGGGACGGGGCAGCGACTCGAGGCCCTCCCCGCAGACCTCGAGCAGGCGGTCGAGGGTGTCGACCCGGGGCACGACGGCACCCGACTCGATCTTCGCGATCTGGGACTGGGGCACCCCGGCGAGTTCCGCTAGCTGTCGTTGGGTCAGCCTCGCCCGCCTTCGCGCCTGCCTGAGAACCCTCGCCGCATCCATAGATTGATGATACCAGAAAGGGTATCTTTCTGATACCAAAGACGATATCAGGCCCGGTGGATCTCCCTGGCGGCGCGGATGCCGGACTCGAGCGCACCCTGGATCCATGCGTGATACAGAGAACAATGCTCGCCGGCGAACTGGATGCGACCCTCCGGCTTCACGATGGCCTCTTGAAGCGCCGACTGCTGCTCGGGTGCGAACAGCGCGAACGCGCCGCGGGCCCAGCGGTCGCTGTACCAGGCATAGGACGCGCCGACCTCGTACTCGTCACGGATGCGCGGGTGGATCTGCGCGACGTTCTGCAACGCCTCCTCCAGCCGGGTCTCCTCGTCCATAGCTCCCCACTGCAGCGCGTCCTGCCCCCACGTGTAGGACGCGAGCAAGACACCGCGCGTCGTGGAGGGATCCGAGCCCGGGTAGTTCATCCGGCGGATGGGAAGGTCGGTCACGGTCGCTCCCCCGACGATCTGATCCTCCTCTTCCCAGAACCGGTTCCGGACCTGGAAGAGGACCTTCGTGGAGGCGTGGTAGTTGAGCTGACGGATCGCGCGCTGCTTCTCGTGCGAGAACGGTGTGAGCACCTCGATCGTCCGGAGCACCGGGAACGGGACCGTGCATATCGCGTAATCCGCCGACGCCGTGTATCGCCCCGCCTCCGTCTTGTAGTGGATCGTCACGGACGTCGGGTCCTGATCGATCGCGTGAACCTCGGCGCCGAACCGCACCCGGTCGGCGATCGGCGCGTACATGGCCTTGGGAAGCGCGTCCATCCCGCCGACGATCGTCTGCATGTCCTCGTATGCGCCGCCGAGGTCCTCTCGAAGCACTTCGACCACCGCGTTGTTCATGTCGGCCTCGACGAAGTTCATGACCGCGTAGAACTCGATCGCCGCCTCGGAGAAGCCGCGGGCCTGGAGGAACTCGTAGAGGGAGTAGCGGTCGTACTCAGCGACGATCGCGTCCCAGGCCGTCTCCCCCTCGGTCTCGATCATCGTCTTGATGTCGGCGATCGCCTCGCCCCAGAGCTCGTCGGCGCTGCGGCCGCGCTCGTGCTCGGCCAGCTCGAACGGCATGCGCTCCGGCTGGGCCTGCGCCTCGGCCATCGTCATTCGCTCTCCACCGATGTAGGCCAGGCCGTGCGGGTTGCCCATCACGAACGGCTGGAGCTCGAGGTCGAACAGGTCGCAGTACGCGAGCGTGAGGTCGTGGGCACGCGGGATGCGCATCGCGCCGAACTCCGCGTACAGGCCGGGCGCGAAGTCGCGGCACGTGTAGATGCGGCCACCGACGCGGTTCTGGGCCTCGAGCACCAGCACGTCGTGTCCGGCACGGTCGAGCTCGAGGGCGGCCACGAGCCCGGCCATCCCTGCCCCGATCACGATCACCGACTTCGGCGAACCGCCTGAAGACTCGAGGCCCTGGCGCACCGTCGCGAGGGTGTCTGCCGGGACCGGGCGATCCTCGACGGGCTCACCGCCCCCGGTCTCGAGCGACTCGTGCTCCTCCTCGTGCTCGTCCTTCACGCCACCGGCTCCTCGTGGATCTCTCGAGCGGCCCGGATGCCCGACTCGAGCGCGCCCTGGATCCAGGCGTGCCAGAGCGAGCAGTGCTCGCCGGCGAAGTGCACGCGTCCTTCCGGCTGCACGATGTGATCCTGAAGCCGCGTCTCCTGCTCCGGCTCGAACAACGCGAACGCGCCGCGCGCCCACCGGTCGTTGTACCAGGCGTGCGTGGCGCCGATCTCGTACTCCTCCGCGATCTCGGGGTGGACCTTCGCGACGTCCTCCAGCGCTTCCTCCAAGCGGGTCTCCTCGTCCATCCCGCCCCAGCGCAGGGCGTCCTGACCCCACGTGTACGACGCGAGCAACGTGCCGCGCGGCTCGCCCTCCTCGGCATGTGACGGGTAGCAGATGCGCCGGATCGGGAGGTCGGTCGCGGTCGTGCCGCCGACGATGCCGTCGGTCTTCTCCCAGAACCGGGTGCGGGTCTGGAACAGGATCTTGGTCGAGGGATTGTAGTTGAGCTCCCGGATCGCCTTCTGCTTCTGGCGCGTCCAGCCCGGCGAGACCTCGATATCCCGCAGGACCGAGAACGGGATCGCACACACGGCGTAGTCGGCCGTCTCCGTGAAGCGGCCGGCTTCAGTCTTGTAGCGAACCGTCACCGAGCGGTCGTCCTGCTCGATCGCATGCACGTTTGCGCCAAAGCGCACGTTCTCCTTGAGCTCGCCGTAGAACCCGTTCGGCAGCAGGTCGAATCCCCCCACGATCTCCTGCATGTCCTCGAACGCCCGGCCGACGATCTCTCGGAGCTGCTCGATGACCGCGGCGTTCATGTTCGCCTCGCGGAAGCTCATGACGCCGTACAGCTCGATCGCGCCCTCGGACCAACCGCGCTCCTGGAGGAACTCCCGGATCGAGAACCGGTCGTACTCCTCGATGATGGAGCTGAGCGCCCCCTCACCCTCCTTCTGGTACCGAGCGATCACGTCCGCGGTGGCCTCGCTCCACAGGTCGGCATACGTACGGCCGCGTTCGTGCTCGGCGAGCTCGAATGGGAGCCTGTTCGGGTCGCGCTCGGCCTCCTCCGTCGTCATCCGCTGGCCGCCGACGTACACGAGCGTCTTCGGGTTGCCCATCACGAACGGACGCAGTCGAAGGCCGAACCGCTCGCAATAGGCCAGCGTCAGCTCATGGACACGCGGGATGCGCATCGCGCCGTACTCCGCGTACAGGCCGGGCGCGAAGCTGCGAGCCGTGTACACGCGTCCGCCGACGCGGTGCTGCGCCTCCAACAGGGTCACGTCGTGCCCGGCTCGCTTCAACTCGTACGCGGCCACGAGGCCACCGATCCCCGCGCCGATGACGATCACGCGCTTCGCTGCGCCGGGCCGCGGCTCGAGGCCGCGGGCCGGGACCTCCAGGGTGGGGTCGGGGACGGGCGCCCCCTCCAGGGGCGCTGCCTCGGTCGCCTCGGGCCCCTGATGCTCGACGTCGTGTGGGTCGCTGTTGGGTCGGTCGCTCATGACCGCAGAGCCTGAGGGCTTTGGCTCAGCCGCGCAAGGGGGAACGAGCGATCGCTTCGTATCTCGCGCCTTTCGGCGAGAGGTGACTGCGGAACAGGACCAGCTCCCCCACGCGGAATCGAGCCGCACCGGGCGCGGCGGCGGCCAGCTCCGCAGGGTCGACGCCCGTGGGTGGATCGAATCGCGCGACGGTGAGGTGTGCCGTGAACGGCCGCGTCTCCGGAGGGAAGTCGCGGGCGAGCTCGCGCTCCAGCGCTCCCGCGATCACCCCGAGGCCACCACCCTCGTCGCGCAGACCCGCCCAGAGCACGCGGGCGCGTGTCGGGCGAGGAAAAACGCCGAGCTCTCCCAGCTCGACGCGGAATGGACGGATCCTCGACGCCGCGTTCGCGCAGGCATCCCGCACCCCATCCACCAGCTCGACCGGGGTCCGGCCCAGGAACTTCACCGTGACGTGCCAGTTCTCGGCCCGCACCCACCTCGCGTCGGGGTGGCGCTCGCGCAGTGGCGCCACGGCGCGCTCGATCTCTTCCTTGACCCCTCGAGGGATCTCGACGGCCACGAAGAGCCGAAACGGCTTCGGCTCGGGAAGTGAGTCCGCGGGGTGCTCCGGCGTCACGTCGCGCCGAGGAGCATCCGGCGGAGTAGATCCAGCGCGGCCTGCTCTGTCCACCGGCGAACCTGGTCCCGGTCGCCTGGCGCCCGCAGCTGACGCGCCTCCTCGGCCTCCGGCATCGTCACCGCGATCCACGCCTCTCCGGGTGGATGGCCCTCGAGGGGCTCGGGACCGGCCACGCCGGTGGTCGAGACCCCGACGTCGGTGCCGAACATCCTCGCGGCGCCTCGAGCCATCTCTCGCGCGCACTCCTCGCTGACCATCCCGGGGCCCTCCAGAGTCTCCTTCGAGACGCCGAGAACCTCCCGCTTGGCCTCCTCCGAATACGCGACCACGCCGCCGGAAAAGTACCGAGATGAGTCGGGGACGTGCACGATCCGCTCCGTGAGCCCGCCGCCCGTGAGCGATTCCGCACACGCGATCGTCAGGCCGCGCTCGTGCAGCATCTCCCCGACCACGGCCTCGAGCTCGTCGTCGTCGGTGCCGAACACTGCCACGCCGAGACGGTCGCGCACCTCCTTCTCAACCGGCCGGATGAGCGCTCGGGCCTCCTCCTCCGCCGCGGCTTTCGCGGTGAGGCGCACGCGAACCTCACCGGTGGATGCGAGGTAGGCCACCGTCGGGTTCGACAGCTCTCGGAACAGATCGTCGAGCAGCTCGCCAACGCGCGCCTCCGGGACGCCGACGACCTTGAGCACGCGGGAGACGATCCCCGCGGGGCCGGCCATCTCCCGGAGCTCGGGAAGGATCACGCCCTCGAACATCTCCCGCATCTCGGCGGGAACCCCGGGTACCGCGTAGAGCCGCTTATCGCCGGACCCGATCACGAGCCCGGGCGCCGTTCCTCGGTCGGGAAGGATGTAGCGGCCCCCTTCGGGCACGTCGGCCTGGATCAGGTTCGACTCGGGCATCTCCCGCCCGAGCCGCTCGTACTTCTCGCGCAGGAACACCTCGATCGCCTCGTGCCGCTCGAGCCGAACGCCGAACGCCTCCGCGATCCCCTCGCGCGTGATGTCGTCCCCGGTGGGGCCGAGGCCACCGGTGAGGATCACGACGTCCGCGCGCGACAAGGAGAGCCGGATCGCTTCGGCGATCCTCGGGACGTTGTCGCCCACCACCTGATGGTGCAGGACATCGACACCGACCCCGGCGAGCCCCTGGGACATGTGCTGCGCGTTCGTGTTCGCGATCTGGCCGAGCAGGATCTCGGTCCCGATCCCGAGGATCTCGGCTCTCACGATTTCACGCGGCGCTCGGCGCGCAGGAAGTAGTCCAGGCCCGACCACAGGGTGAGCGCGACCGCGAGACCGAGCACGACACGCTTCCAGGTGTCGGCACCCGCCCCAAGAGGAAGCAGGTAGAGGGGAACGAGGAGCATCTGCATCGCGGTCTTCGCTTTCCCCCACGGCGACGCGGGCATGCCGATCCCGCGGCCGCCGAGCCACGTGCGAAGGAGCGAGACGGCGAGCTCGCGCCCGACGATGATGACGGCGGCCCACACGGGAAACTCGCCGATGACGCTGAGCGCGATGATCGGCGCGCTCACCAGGATCTTGTCGGCGAGCGGATCGAGCCAGACCCCGATCCGCGTCGAGCCCGTGTATCGCCGGGCGAGGTACCCATCGAGCCCGTCGGTGAATGCTCCGAACACGAAAACCGCGGCCGCGAGCGACCCCGCGGTCTCATCTCGAGACAGGACGAGCAGGACCAGGACCGGCGCGAGGAGGATGCGGAAGACCGAGATGAGGTTCGGCCACCCGAGACCGAACGGCCTCAGACGGTCGGCTGTGGTGATTGCCCCTCCCGGTAGCTGTCGGGCGTAAACGTCTTGAGATAGCTCGCGTCCACATCACCCGCGATCGGGATCTCGTTCTCGTTCACGATCAGCAGGAACGTGCCCCCGTGATCGGCCGCGACCTCGATCGTGTCCCCTCCCTCGAACGAGCGCTGGTCGCCCTCGTGGAGCGTGAACTGGGCCGGCTCGCCGCCGTCGACGACGATGCTGAAACTGGTCTCCTGGAACGCCTTGATCCCCACGGTGACCGGAAGCTCGGAGAGGGGAACGTTCGGCGGAACGGTGATCTCCGCGGCCGGTGGCACCGCGTCCGAGCCGCCACCGATCAACCCGATCGCTGCGGCGGCAGAGAGCACGACGAGTGCGACGGCGCCGGCGAGGAGCCAGTTCGGTCGCTTGCGCTCGGTCAGCACGAGCGCTTCGGTGGGCGCGACGGTGGCCGCACGTTCGACCGGTGCCGGCGCAGGCTTCGGACGGCCGTAGACACGCTCGTATGCGCCGACGACCTTCTCGTGGTTGAGCCCGAGGTACTTCGCGTAGGAGCGAAGGAAACCTCGCACGTAGACATCGCTGCCAAGGGTCTCGAACGCCTCGCGCTCCAGCGCATCGAGGTAGTCGGTGCGGACGCGCGTCTCGCGGCCCGCGTCTTCCAGGCTCTTGCCGCGATGCTCGCGCGCGCTGCGCAGCGCCCGCCCGATGCCCGTGTCCGTCTGCTGCTTCACGATTTTGCCCCGCGCCCCATCCTATAGAGGGCTCGCGCGTGCGCAGCCCCGTGCGCGTTCTTCTGCGACCGATCAGGCCCGGGCGGTGGCCTCGGTCCATTCCTCCCACGTCATCAGGACATCGCGGGGCTTGGAGCCGACCGAGGGACCGACGATCCCGCGATCCTCGAGCAGATCCATGATCCGACCCGCGCGCGCGAAACCAACCTTCAGCTTGCGCTGCAGCATCGAGGTCGAGCCGAGCTGCGAGCGGATGACGAGCTCGGTCGCCTGCGCGACCAGGTCCTCGTCGTCTCCGGAGCCGTCCCCCGCCATCTCCTCTTCGGTGGGAGGCTTGCCGAGACCCTCGATGCCTTGCACGTAGTCGGGCTCCGCCTGCTGCCGTACCCAGTCCGCGACCGCCTCGATCTCCTTCTCCGTCACGTACGCGCCCTGGATGCGGTGGGGGCGGCTGGCCGAGGACGGGAGGAACAGCATGTCGCCGTGGCCGAGCAGCTTCTCGGCACCACCGACGTCGAGGATCACACGAGAGTCCGCACCGCTCGCGGTCATGAACGCGATCCGCGAGGGGATGTTCGCCTTGATCAAACCCGTGACGACGTCCACCGACGGTCGCTGCGTGGCGACGACCAGGTGGATGCCGACCGCTCGCGCCATCTGCGCGATGCGACAGATCGCGTCCTCGACCTCCCGCGGAGCCACCATCATCAGGTCGGCGAGCTCGTCGATCACGACCAGGATGTAGGGCAAGCGCTCGAAGTCGTCGTCCCGGCCCGGCGGTATCCGAAGGGTGTCGGTGTCGATCGCCTCGTTGTACGAGTCGATGTCGCGCATCGCCACGGTGGCGAGCGACTCGTAGCGCATCTCCATCTCTCGCACGACCCATCCGAGAGCCTCCGCCGCTCGCTTCGGGTGCACGATCACCGGCGAGATGAGATGCGGGAGATCCGCGTAGTGCGAGAGCTCGACGCGCTTGGGGTCGACGAGCATCAGCCGCACCTCGTCCGGCGAGGCGCGCATCAGCACGCTCGTCACGAACGCGTTGATCAGCGAGGACTTCCCGGCTCCCGTGGCGCCGGCGATCAGAAGGTGCGGCATCGCGCTGAGCCGCACGAGCACCGACCTGCCGTGCACGTCCTTGCCGAGACTGACGGCGAGCGGGTGCTCCTCGTCTTGTGCCGGCTTCGACCGCAGCACGTCGCCGAGCGTAACGAAGTCCCGCGTGTCGTTCGGGACCTCGATGCCCACCGCGGATTTGCCGGGGATCGGCGCGATGATCCGGATCTCCGGCGTCGCGAGCGCGTAGGCGATGTCGTCACTCAGCGCGAGAACCTTCTTCACCTTGGTGCCTTCGCCGACGTTCACCTCGAAGAGCGTGACCGTCGGCCCACGCGTGAAGCCCGCGACGCGAGCATCCACCCCGAAGTTCCGAAGGGTCGCCTCGAGCCTCTCCATCACCTGCTCCTCGTCGCGGCCCACGCCCGCGCTCGGCGGGGCTACGCGAAGCAGCTCGAGCGGCGGGAGCTCGTAGTCGCCGTCCTCCCCACTGCCCCGCGACGCGGGCTCGGGGATCTCGATCGACTCGGAGTCGTACTCGGGCTCGTCCATCAGGTCTTCGATGAGAGCCGCCTCGTCGAGCACCGGCTCCGGGCGCACCCGCTCCCGCTTCTTCGGCCTCTCCTCGACTGCCTCCTCCTCTTCCTCCTCGTCGCGACGAAGGTTGACCGCCTCCATGAACTCCGCGAACGGCGTGCCCGTGAACACCAGCGCCCCGAGTACGAGGAGGCCGGAACAGACGACGCCGGCTCCCCATGGGGAGATGATCTGGGAAAGCGGCCAAGCGGCGAGGGCGCCGACCATCCCCGCACCGTCGGCCAGGGGGCGGAAGCCACCCGCGGGGGCCGGGTTGCCGGCCAGGAGCGACCAGATACCCAGACCTCCGAAGAACATCATCGTGAGGCCGAGGAGCATCCGGCCGCGGTCCTCCTCGGCGGTCCCGCGGACCAGGATCAGTCCCCACCACAACGCGACGATCGGGAATGCCAGCCCCGCCACGCCGAGGGAGCCCCGGGCGAGGAACCGCAGGAAGGCGCCGACCGGGCCCGCTCCGTCGAGCCAGATCCCGAGCGCCGACAGCAACGCCACGACGACAAGGCCGATGCCGATCGCGTCGGCCCACAGGGGCTGCAGGTGCTGAAGGACGCGGCTCGGCCGCTTCTTGGTCGACTTGCGCTTTTTGGCGGCCATCAGACCTCCATGATGACGGGCAAGATGACCGGTTTCCGCTGAATCGTTTCCGAGAAATACCTTCGAAGGGTTCTCCGGATGTGCTGGCTCAGGATGCTGCGGTCGGCCACCTCCTCCGCCGCAACCTCTTTCAACGAGCTGAGCGTTCGCTTCCGCGCCTCCTCCATGATCTCCTCCGACACCTCGTTCGCGACGAACCCTCTGGTGATGATGTCGGGCCCAGCGAGGATCTCTCCTGAGTGCGCGTCCGCCGTGACGACCACGACGACGATCCCGTCGCCGGCAAGCTTCCTCCGGTCACGAAGGACCTCCTGCCCGACGTCGCCGATCCCGAGCCCGTCGACGAGCGTCATCCCGGCCTCGATGTGATCCGCCACCGAGACCTTCTCGCCGATCTCGATGACATCGCCGTCGTCGCACACGAAGATGTGGTCCGCGGGGATCCCGACCTCCCGAGCGAGCCGAGCGTGGTTCTCGAGATGCCGCCGCTCGCCGTGGACGGGGATGAACCAACGCGGCCGAACCAGGTTCAGCATGACCTGCAGCTCGTCCGCGGAGGCATGCCCCGATACGTGCACCGGCGAGACCCCCACGTGGAAGACCTCCGCGCCGGCTCGGTACAGGCCGTCGATCACGCGGTTGATCGCCACCTCGTTGCCGGGGATCTTCGAGGACGAGAGGATCACGCGATCCCCCGCCTTGAGCTTCACGTACTTGTGCTCGCGGGCCCCCATCAAGGACAGAGCCGAGTACGGCTCCCCCTGGCTTCCCGTCGAGATGATGCAGACGTCGCGCGGGTTCATGTCCTTCACGACCTCGATGTCCACGACGTCCTTCTTCGGGACGTTGAGGTGGCCGAGCTTGCCGCCCTGCTCGACCGTGTTGAACATGCTGCGCCCGAGGAACGCGATCTTCCTCCCGGACGCGCGCGCCGCGTCGCAGAGCTGCTGGATGCGGTGGATGTGGCTCGCGAAGCACGACGTGACGACGAGCCGTGGCGCACCCTCGATGATCTCCCGGAGCACCGGCCCCACCGAGCGCTCGCTCGGCACGCTGCCCGGGCGCTCCGCGCCCGTGGAGTCCGACAGGAGCAGGTGGACGCCTCTCTGCGATTCCTCGCCGATGCCCTGCAGGTCGGTGAGGCGGCCGTCGATCGGTGTCGGGTCGAGACGGAAGTCTCCCGTGTGCAGGATCGTTCCGAACGGTGTGTCGATCGCGATCGCGACACCGTCGGGGATCGAATGCGTCACCCGATGGAAACGCACCCTGAACGGTCCGATCTCCGCCGAGCTCCCGGCCGTGACCTCATGGAGCGTCGCCTTGTCTTCGACTCGGTGCTCCTCGAACTTGCCGCGCAGCAGCGCCAGCGTGAGCGGCGTCGCGTAGATGTCGAGCGAGAACTCGCGCAGCAGGTAGGGCAGCGCCCCGATGTGGTCCTCGTGGCCGTGCGTCAGGACCACGCCGCTGATGCGATCAGACCGCTCGCGCAGCCATTCCCAATCCGGCAGCACGAGGTCGACACCCGGCATGTCGTCGCCCGGGAACGACAGGCCGGTATCGATGAGAAGGATGCGTCCCTCCATCTCGAGGGCTGCCATGTTGCGGCCGATCTCACCGAGCCCGCCGAGGAATACGAGCCGGATGGAATCGCGGGATTTCGGCCCGCGCTTCGCCGGCCGGGAGGGCCCTTTCGGCTCGCGCTTCCCGGACTGCGAGGAGCCCTTGGGCTGACGCTTCCCGGGCTGCGGGGGCCCTTTCGGCTGACGCTTCCCGGGCTGCGGGGGCCCTTTCGGCTGACGCTTCCCGGGCTGCGGGGGCCCTTTCGGCCCGCGCTTACCGGACGCCGGCATCCTCCAGAGCTTTCTCGACGCGCGCGATCTCGTCGGGGGTCGCGGGGACCAGCGGAAGCCGCGGCGGACCGACCGGCTGGCCGATCAGCTCCATCGCGGCCTTGACCGGGATGGGGCTCGTCGTGTGGAAGAGGGCGCTGTAGAGCGGAAGGAGCCGGCTGTGGATCTTTCGGGCGCCGTCAACGTCTCCACGCTCGGCGAGCCCGACCATCTCGTTCATCTGCTCGCCGGCCACGTGCGACGTCACGGAGATCACGCCGACACCGCCGAGGCACACGAGGGGGAACGTCGCGGCGTCATCACCGGATATCACCTCGAATCCGCCGGGTGCCGCGGCCATCAGCTCCGACGCCAGGTTCAGGTCGGCCGTCGCGTCTTTCACGCCGATGATGTTGTCGATCTCGGCGAGGCGAAGGATCGTCTCGTTCGAGATCTGAACCGAGGTGCGGCTCGGCACGTTGTAGAGGATCACGGGCAGCGAGGTTGCCGCCGCGACAGTCTTGAAATGCTCGTAGAGACCCGTTTGCGGGGGCTTGTTGTAGTACGGCGCCACGACGAGCACCGCGTCGCAGCCCACCCGCTCCGCTTCCTTCGTGAGGTGGATCGAATGTGCGGTGTCGTTCGTGCCGGTGCCCGCGATGATCTTGCCCCTGGCGGCCTCGACCGTCGCGCTCCAGAGCCCGACCTTCTCCTCGTCCGACAGGGTCACGCCCTCTCCGGTCGTGCCCGCGATGACGAGGGCGTCGGATCCGTGGGCGAGCAGCCAGGTGGCGACCTCCTGAGCACGGCTGAGGTCGAGCGAGAAGTCCTCTTTGAAGGGGGTGACCATGGCGGTCTGTACGGCCCCGAATCTCCCGGCCATGTCTCTTTCCTCCTCACGATCCCCTCAGGGACCTCAGGCCGGCCTCGGGATGCGCGGGGACCGACCAGGCCCCAGTCGGGAGACCCGCTTTGCCTGGTCGGCCCGCCCCCACGCTGCCGGCGATGCTAACACTAATAACCTCGTTCAACAAGCACCACATGTTGAACCTGAGGCGGGGGTGGCTCTCCAGCCCCTCAGGCCCCTCATCGGACCCTCGAGGCTATCCTAGCGGCGTGCGGATCTACACGAAGACCGGGGACGACGGGAGCACGGGGCTTCTGTTCGGGAGCCGCATCCCCAAGTCCCACCCCGCCGCCGAGGCCTATGGGACCGTCGACGAGACCGTGGCCGTGCTCGGGCTGGTCAGGGCCGTGACGAAGGACCAGACCCTCGGCGAGCTCGTACTCAGCATCCAGCGGGACCTCTTCGTGGTCGGCGCGGACCTGGCCACGAACCCGGAGAAGCGAAGCAAGCTCACAGCGGGAGTCTCCCTGGTCACGACGGAGATGATCGAGCGGCTGGAGCGCGTGATCGACGAGGAGGTCGAGCGCAATCCCCTCCCCCAGGAGTTCATCGTGCCGGGGGCCAACACGGTGTCGGCCTTCCTTGACGTCGCTCGCGCTCTGGCTCGGCGGGCCGAGCGTCGATCCGTCGAGCTACGAGAGGCCGGGTACGAGGTCAACCCCGAGGGGCTTCGCTATCTGAACCGGCTCTCGGACCTGCTCTTCGTCCTTGCCCGCGCCGCAGCCGGCCCCGGCGAAGCCCCCAGCCGCCCCCGCGACTAGGATTCGCCTCGACCCTGCCCAAGGAGGCCAACGTGACGAAGGTGCATATCTGGGTTCGCAAGAAGGCCGACATGTCCGACGAGGAGTTCAAGGACTACTGGATGACGAAGCACGCGCCGATCGCCGGCGACGGGTACGAGCACCTCAAGGGATACACCGTTCGCCTCGTCACGCGTGTACCGGAGGGACAAGAGAGGCCCTACGACGGGGTGGCGGAGCTGACCTGGGACGATCGGGACGGCTTCAAGGCCGACATGGCCAGCGAGGTCGCGAAGACGAGCACCGACGATCTCGCGAACTTCACGGATGCGTTCGGCCTCATGTTCGTCGAGGAGCACACGGTCAAGGCGTGAAGTCCCTGGAGTTCCGGCGCCACGCTCCGAGGGAACCGGACGCCGACCGCCTTTCGAAGGACGGGCAGGCGCTCGCCCTCTACATCGGAAGAGATCTGCCGGGTGGATACGCGGCGGTGTTCACCTCGCCGGCGAAGCGCGCCGCGGAGACCGCGGCGTACTTCATGCGAGCCCTGGGACAGCAGCTCCCCGAGATCCACGGCGTGAGTGACGACCTGGCCTCGAACGACCCGAACACCCTGGCCCGTGGCGTCAATCAGATCTTCGAGGCGATCCCCGACGGCGCTCGCGGCCTCGCGATCGGGCACACACCGCTCATCGAGACCGCCGTGCGCGCGCTGACCGGCGATGAGATCGCCCCGTTGCGGGAATGTGAAGGGGTGCTGCTGGAGGAAGACGACGGGCAGGTTCGCTTGGCGACCGAATACCGAAGGGACGGACCATGACAATGCAGGGCGAGGATCTGAAGGCGTTCTTGGAGGAGATCCACCTCTGTCACTGGGCCACGGTGGGACCGGACGGGCGGCCGTGGGCTCGACCGCTCTGGTACCTCTACCAGGACCAGGCGTTCTGGTTCACGACCCGCACGGAGGTGCGCCGGACCGGGTCGGACGCGGTCGGCTCACGAGTCGCGGTTTCCATCGGCAGCGAGACGCGTCCCTATCGAGCGGTCGTGCTCCAGGGCACCCCCGAGGTCTGGAGCGAGGACCGCGACACGTGGCTCGAGCGCATCGCAACACGCTACGGCGAAGCCGAGGGACTCAAGTGGCTGGCTGAGGCGTTGGATCAGTCCGACCGTGTCGTGATGCGCATGGTCCCCGATCGCATCACCGCCTGGGACTACGGGAAGCCCGGGCCGCACGTGGAGATCGCGCCCGGCGACCTCCCGTAGTGGAACACCGACGGCTCGGGAGCGACGGACCGGAGGTCCCGGTCGTCGGGCTCGGCACGTGGTCGGTCTTCGACGTCCCGGCCTCCGGGATCTCGCGCGCAAAGCAGGTGGTGGATGCGATGTGGCGAGGTGGCGCGCGGCTCGTCGACTCTTCACCGATGTACGGGCGGGCGGAAGGAGTGCTCGGCCAAGCTCTCGGCGAGCGGCGGCCCGAAGCGATCGTCGCGACGAAGATCTGGACCTCCTCGTCGGATGAGGCGGCCGCGCAGTTCGACGCTCAGCTTCGTTTCTACGAAGGGATCGTCGATGTCCAGCAGGTACACAACCTGGTTGCCTGGCGCGAGCACCTCGACTGGATGGAGCGCGAGCGCGACGCGGGAAGGATCAGGTGGCTCGGTGCGACGCATTACAGCCGGACCGCCTTCGAGGAGCTCGAAGAAGTCATGCGAACGGGTCGCATCGACTCGATCCAGATCCCCTACAACCCGGTCGAGCGCGAAGTCGAGGAGCGCATCCTGCCGCTCGCCGAGGAGCTCGGCCTCGGCGTGATCGCGATGCGGCCTCTCGGCTCCGGCTCGCTCCTCAGCCGCTCCCCTGACCTCTCCGGCCTCGGTGTCCAGACCTGGGCGGAAGCACTACTGAAGTGGTGCCTGTCCGACCCACGGATCACGGTCGCCATCCCGGCAACCTCCGATCCAGAGCACGCGGCCATCAACGTCCGCGCCGGCCAGGCCCCCTGGCTCGACGAAGGGCAGCGCGGGCGGGTTGCTCTGCTGGCGGGCTGACCTGTGGTCACTGGCTCGCCGCTCTACGATCGTCTCGGTTGCCCGTGCGTAAGTACCTGGTCGTCGCCAACCAGACGCTCGCCGGTGAGCATCTGGTAGAGGAAGTTCGCGCACGCCTATCGTCGGGCCGCAGCCACTTCCACATCCTCGTGCCGGCGACTCATCCCGATGACCACGCGGTGTGGACCGAGGGCGAGGCCCAGGCGATCGCTCGACGGAACCTCGCGAAAGCACTCGAGACCTTTCGGAAGCTCGGAGCTCACGTTGACGGTGAGATCGGCGACGAGCAGCCGCTCACGGCGATCAAGGATGTCCTTCGCGAGAAGGAGTTCGACGAGATCATCCTCTCGACGCTGCCGCCGGGGATCTCGAGGTGGCTGGGACAGGATCTGGTCTCGAGGGTCGAGCGAGCCTTCGTGATCCCCGTCACCCACGTGGTCGGCGACGAGCCCGCGGCGACCGGCAACTAGGCACGGAGAGCCAGCCGGGACACCCCGAACCGAACGCCGCCCACGGCCGTCTAACGAGGGACCCGATCAAGGAGGACCTCATGCTGAAGGCGGCGCTCGCAGCCACTGCAGTCATCACCGGGATCATGGCGGCGGCGGAACCCGATGAGCAGGCCAGGAGCGAGGTGCTCTTCCTGCGCACGGACGACGGGATCACGCTGCTGCAGACCTCTCCGACGCGAAGCGTGATCCGCCTCCCTCATGCGGTGCCGTCGACGGACTGGTCGGCGGTGGTGCAGGCCGCTCCCGCCAGCGCGAGAACGCGCGTCGCCGCCTTCGAATCGGCCTCGGGCCGGGAGCTGTGGTCACGCGAGGTCGACGGGAGGTTCGAGGCGAAGGTCGCGTCGCCGAGGGCAGCGCTTGTCGCCCTGGGGAACCCAACCGACCAGAGCGGCTACCTGGTGGGACGATCGAATACGACGCTGGTCATCCTGCGCGAGGGTGTCCCCAAGCCGAGAACCATCGAGCTCGAGGGCAACTACGAACCGGAAGCGTTCTCCACGGATGGGCAGAGCCTGTTCGTCGTCGAGTATCTCCCTCCGATGAATCCCACCCGCTACCAGGTGCGCCGGCTGGACCTGCCCACGGAACAGGTCGAGGGTGTCTACACCGTTGACGCCGACCTCCAGGAGTCGATGCAGGGAACCGCGCGCGTCCAGACGGCGAGCGCCGACGGACGCCGCCTGTACACGCTGTACACGCTCGATGACGGCAGCGGGACCAGGCGGGCCTTCGTGCACGTGCTTAGCCTCGACGAGCTCTGGGCGCACTGCGTCGACCTCCCGCCGAGCTTCGGCGAGGCACCGGAGAAGGCGATCGGGATCTCGCTGGCACCGGACGGGAAGCATCTCTACGCCGCCGACGCATCGAGCGGCACCGTCGCCGAGATCGACACCAAAACGCTGTCGGTCACACGCACCGCGCGTCCGCCAACGGAGTTCGGCCGGGGCGTCGCTCACGCCGCCGTGGCGAGCGACGGAACGTTCTACGTGGCGAGAGGGATGCGCTTGGTCGCTCTCGATGCAACGACCTTCGCGGTGAAGGACTCCTGGGAGATGGAAAGCACCATCACCGGGGTCCAACCTGCCTCTCAGGGAACGCGTGTGTATATCGGGCAGAAGGACCAGATCGTGATCCTGGACCCGGCGACTGGGGACAGGCTCGGGATGCTCGACCCCGGCGGGGATGACCCGATCGATCGGATCGGCACAGCCACGCAGCCGCTGGACGTCGTGCGCGAGGTGATCGAGTGCGCCTGCTGAAACGGTTCGGTACAGCGACGGCGAGCTAGGCTCGGGCTCGCGCCGATCCGAACTCGAGCAACGTCAGGGCTCGATCATGCACGTCGGGCGTTGGATGAGGACATGTCGACGAAGACGTGGCGGTGACGACCACCTCGCCCACACGCTCCAGGCACGTGGCCGTGGTTCGAACGGAGCACGTGTCCAAAGGCTGGCCCTCGAGGAACTTCCCTGCGGCGCGGGCGCTCGCGAACGTCGTGTAGCTGATCTCGTTGCGTACGCCGGCCCCCAGGTAGGTCGCGGTTACGACCTCCTCTGCTCCTGGCTCCTCGGCGGGCGAGACCGAGACTTCCTGGAGCTCGTATCCCGACGGGGAAGAAGCCTCAGCCAGCTCGACAAGAGGTACTGCCGGTGCCTCGACCGCTTGCCCCTCCGCAACGGCTCCGGTCCCCGCTGAAAGCGGGAACAGGAGGATCAGTGCCGGCATGAGGCGCCGGAACAAGCTTCGTTTCCAGGGTGGCGGCTCGAGGCGGGGATCGGAATCAAGGACCTGTGGGCGCATAGGACCTCCTTCCGGAACAGCGTAGTCCCAACGGTGCCGGGCCGCAGAAGTTACAGGTCGAGCAGGGGCTCGAGACCGACCGTCAGGCCGGGCCGGCGGTCGACCTGACGGATCGCCAGCAGCACGCCCGGCATGTAGGACGAGCGATCAGGCGCGTCATGACGGATCGTCAGGGTCTGGCCCTGCGCGCCGAAGATCACCTCTTGGTGCGCCACCAGTCCCGGCAGACGAACGCTGTGCACGCGAACACCGTCGACGTCTCCCCCGCGGAACGCCGCGTCCCCACCCGGTGCCGGCCATGCTTCCTTACGTGCCTCGGCGATCCTCCGCGCGGTTGTCGCGGCAGTTCCCGAGGGCGCGTCCTTCTTCTCGTCGTGGTGGAGCTCGATGACCTCCGCCGCGGGGAAGAACCGCGCCGCCTCCTCGGCCAGCCGTTGCGCGACGATCGATCCTATCGAGAAGTTCGGCGCAACGATCACTCCCGAATCGCCCTGTCGAGTCTTTATCCACTCGCGGATCTGTTCGAGCTTGTCCGGGCCAATGCCGGTGGTGCCGACGACCCCGTGGATGTCGTGCTCGACGATGTACCGCACGTGATCCATTACCGTGTCCGGCTGCGTGAAGTCCACCGCGACCTCGACCTCCGCGTCGAGGAGCACATCGATGCTCCCGGCGATCCTCAAGTCGGTCTCGAACCCCGCGATCGGTCCCAAGGGGCGACCCTCGAACGAGGGGTTCACTGCCGCGACGACCTCGAGGTCAGGTTCTGCGTCGACCGCCCGGCAGACCGTGCGGCCCATCTTGCCGCACGCTCCCAGGACGCCGACGCGGATCACGGCGCCGGTGAAGCGAACTCGTCGAACGCGCCGTCCTCGAAGGGCCCGATCACCGAGATCGAGCGCGGACGGTTAAGTACGTCGGCGGTGACCTCTCGAGCGTCGTCCACGTTCACCGCATCGATGCGCTCGAGCACCTCGTCGAGCGAGATGACCTCGCCGTGGGCGATCTCGGACTTGCCGAGACGATTCATGCGGGCACTGGTCTCCTCGAGACCGAGGACCATCCCACCCTTCATGTGGCTCTTGGCCCGCTCGAGCTCCTCCTCCGTGATGCCCTTCTCTGCGACGTTCTCGAGCTCCTGGGTAATGAGCGTAGTGACCTCGTGGGCGCGCCCCGGCGCGGTCCCCGCGTAGACGACGAACGCGCCGGTCTGCGCGAACATCGAGTGATACGAGTAGACCGAGTACACCAGCCCCCGCTTCTCGCGGATCTCCTGGAACAACCGCGAGGACATGCCTCCACCGATCGCGTCGTTCACGATCCCGAACGCGTACCTGCGAGGGTCTGACCGCGGCAGCCCGGCGGTGCCGATACAGATGTGGGCCTGCTCGGTCTTCCGGTGGCGAACGTGCGCGCCTCCGACCGGGACCGGGATCTTGCCTTCCTGGATCGTGGTGCCCCGTGTCTCGCCCTCATCCGTCTCCTGCGTGTCCATCACCGAGGTGACCAGCTCCTCGAGCTGGTCATGCTCGAGGTTGCCCGCCGCGGCCACGACGAAGTTCCCCGGCACGTAATGGCGCTTCCAGAAGCGCCGGACCTGCTCGCGCGTCATCCCGGTGATCGAGTCGACCGTGCCGAGCACCGGACGTCCCAGGGGGTCGTCCGGCCACAGGGATTGCATGAACGTGTCGTGGACGAGCTCGTCGGGCGCGTCCTCGTGCATGTTGATCTCCTCGAGGATCACCGTCCGCTCCGCATCGAGGTCGGCGGACTTGATCAGCGAGTGCTGGATCATGTCGCAGAGATGCTCGACGGCCATCGGCAGATCGCCGTCGAGGACCCGCGCGTAGAACGCCGTGTGCTCCTTCGCCGTGAACGCGTTGAGGTCTCCCCCGACGATGTCGAAGGACTCCGCGATCTCCCGTGCGGTGCGCTCCTTCGTTCCCTTGAAGAGCACGTGCTCCAGGAAGTGGGAGGCGCCGGCGATCTTCGGCTGCTCGTCTCGCGACCCGGCCGTTACCCAGATGCCGAGCGTGACGGAGCGAACCCAGGGCATGCGCTCGGTCACGAGGCGCATGCCCGACTCGTGCTCGCTCCTTCGGATCACTCCGCGGTCGCGGCGCAGCGCGACCAGGTCAGTCCTCCCGGCTGCGCGGTGGGCGGCCTCGGTCGCGGTCCCCGCCTCGGCCACGATCGCCACCGCGATCGTCCCGGCGGGGCCTGCTGCCGCGCTCCTTCTTCTGGGCCGCCATCGCCTGGATCTCCTCCATCGTCGGGGGCTCTTCGCCCTCCCAGATGGGCTTCAGGCCGACCTTCATCTTCAGGCCGTGCTCGACGCTCAGGACGATGACATCGAGCTCGTCCCCGACGTTGACGACGTCCTCGACGCGGTCGATGCGCTGACCGTCCTTCTTGAGCTCCGAGATGTGCACCAACCCGTCGGTCCCCGGCAGGATATTCACGAACGCGCCAAAGTCCGCGGTCTTGACGACCTTGCCGCGGAAGCGCTCGCCGATCTCCGGGACCCTCGGGTTCAGGATCTCGTCGATCATGCGAACCGCCTCGTCCGCGCCCTCGCCCTCCCGGGAGCCGATGAACACGGTGCCGTCATCCTGGATGTCGATGTCGGCGCCGGTGACCGCGATGATCTCGTTGATCCTCTTGCCCTTGGGCCCGATGATCTCGCCGATCTTGTCGACCGGGACCTGCTTCGTGATGACCCGAGGCGCCTTCGGCGAGGTGACCTCGCGCGGAGCCGGGATCGTCTTGAGCATCTGCTCCAGGATGTAGAGACGCGCGTCACGAGCCTGCTTGAGCGCGTCGTTCAGCACCCCGGTCGGCAGTCCCGTGACCTTCGTGTCGAGCTGCAGCGCGGTGATGTAGTCCTTCGTGCCGGCGACCTTGAAGTCCATGTCGCCGAGCGCGTCCTCCGCACCGAGGATGTCTGTCAGCGTCACGAAGCGGTCGCCCTCGGCGATCAGTCCCATCGCGATGCCCGCCACAGGTGCCTTGATCGGCACGCCGCAGTCCATCAGCGACAGCGACGAGGCGCACACGCTGGCCATGGAGGTGGAGCCGTTCGACTGCAGCACGTCCGAGACGAGGCGCAGCGCGTAGGGGAACTCCTCCTCCGTCGGGATCACCGGGATCAGCGCCCGCTCCGCGAGCGCGCCGTGTCCGATCTCGCGTCGCTTCGGTCCCCGCATGAATCCGGTCTCGCCCGTGGAGTACGGCGGGAAGTTGTAGTGGTGCATGTACCGCTTGGAATCCTCCGGGTCGAGCGTGTCGATCATCTGCGTCATCCGAAGCATCCCGAGGGTGGTGACGTTCAGCACCTGCGTCTCGCCGCGCTGGAACAGCGCCGAGCCGTGCGCCCGCGGGATGAAGCCGACCTCACACGAGATCTCGCGGATGTCCTCGGTCCCGCGCCCATCCATCCGGACACCCTCGTCCAGGATCTGTCTGCGCATGACGCCCTTCGAGAGCTCCTTGAAATACGTACCGATCTCCTTCACCCGAGCCGCGTAGAGCTCCTCGCCCCAGGTGTCGGTCAGATGCGCGTGGAGCTCTTGCTTGACGGCATCGAGCTTGGAGCTGCGCTCCATCTTGTCCGCGATCCTGTACGCCTCGCCGATGCGGCCCTCCGCGAAGGCGTTGATCGCGGAGACGAGCTCGCCATCGAAGTCGGCATCGAGGGGGTGCTCGCCCTCACGGATCCCGACCTGCTGCACGAACTCTCGCTGGAAGTCGACGATCTCGCCGATCACCCGCTTCGCTTCCTCGAGTCCCTCGGCCACGACCTCTTCGGTCGGCGCGGTGCCACCCTCGTCCATGAGCTTGAGCGCGTTGTCAGGCGCCTCGGCCTCGACCATGAGGATGTCGACCTCGCCCTGGTCGTTCTTCCGCCCGGCCACGATCATGTCGAACGTCGCCAGGTCGAGGTCCTGGTAGGTCGGGTTGACCTTCCACTGACCGTTCATCAGACCGACGCGCGCGGCCGCAACCGGGCCGTCGAACGGCAGGCCCGCGAGGGTGACAGCGAGGCCGGCACCGTTGATGGCGGGGACGTCGTAGAGATTGGCCATGTCCGCCGAAAGGACGGTGGCGACGACGTGCACCTCCTGGCGGAACCCCTTGTGGAACGTCGGCCGGAGTGGCCGGTCGATCAGTCGTGCGGTGAGGGTCGCGGTCTCGCTCGCGCGTCCCTCTCGGCGGAAGAAGCTGCCGGGGATCTTGCCGATCGCGTACATCCGCTCCTCGACGTCGATCGTGAGCGGGAAGAAGTCGATACCTTCCCGAGCCGCTCCGCTCGTGCACGCGACCAGCACCTCCGTCTCCCCGAGGGCGACGAGGACGGATCCGTGCGCGAGCTGCGCGAGCTTTCCTGCCTCGAACGTGAGGTCCTGCCCACCGATGTTACGTGTGGCCTTGATGGCTTCCTTCATGACTGCTCCTCCTGATAGGGGGAGCGAGGGGCGGGTCAGTTGTCAGTGGTGGGCCTCGGTGACCGGCTGAGTTTGAAGCCGTCCTCCGGGGTCCGCGACTGAGAACTGACTCGCGGTCGCCCGCTCCCTGGAAACGATGGTTCCTTCGGGCCCTCCTTCTCTAGCGCCTGAGTCCGAGCCGCTGGATCAGCGTCCGGTAGCGCTCGACGTCCTGCCCCTTGACGTACTCGAGGAGACGCCGGCGGCGGCCCACCATCTGCAGCAGGCCACGGCGCGAGTGATGATCCGTCTTGTGGGTCTTGAGGTGCGCCGTCAGCTCCTCGATCCGCGTGGAGAGGATGGCTACCTGGACCTCGGGCGAACCGGAATCGGTATCGCCACGACGGTACTCGCCGATGAGCTGGGACTTTGCGTCCTTCGTGAGGGTCAATTCGCTGGTGAGAGTATCACAGGGGCCTCTGCGCTCCCCGAGGCGCCACGAGCTCACGCGTGTGCTGAACGTCCTGCTCGATCTGCTTCGTGAGTGCCTCCGCGGAGTCGAATCGCTGCTCGTCGCGCAGCCGCTTCCAGAACTCGATCGCGAGCACCCGGCCGACGATGTCCTCGTCGAAATCGAGCAGGTGGGCCTCCAGGTGCAGTGGCTCGCCCCCGAATGTGGGGTTGATGCCGATGTTGACCGCGGCGGCGGTCGTGGATCCGTCCACCGTTGCTCGACACGCGTAGACCCCCCGGCCGGGAAGCAGGATGCCGTCGGGCGTCCGCAGGTTGGCCGTCGGCCAGCCCAACCCTCGGCCCCGGCCCGCTCCAGTGACCACGTGGCCCTCGACGATGTATCGCCTGCCGAGCGCCCGCTCCGGCCAATCGAGATCCCCCTCGGCCAGTGCCTCGCGGATCGAGGTCGAGGAGACGGGCCTGCCGTCCACCTTGAAGATCGCGACCGGCTCAACCTTGAAATCCCGTGCCACCCCGAGGTCTGCAAGGACCTGGAAGTTGCCGGCGGCCTTGTGCCCGAACGTGAAGTTCGTGCCGATCGAGACATGCCGGGTCTTGAGGCCCTGAACGAGGACGCGGTCGACGAACTCCTCGGGCGGCCAGCGCGAGACGCCCTCATTGAACTCGAGCACGAACAGCACATCCGCGCCGAGCTCCTCGATGTATGACGCCTTGCGTTTGAGGGTGGTGAGGAGCGGCGGCACCTTGCCGGGCGACAGCGTCTGCAAGGGATGGCGGTCGAACGTCACGACCACCGAGCGAAGGTCTCGTTGGCGGGCGACATCGACGACACGCTTGATCACGGC
>CAZKFH010000031.1:0-17361 GCA_964551945.1 uncultured Actinomycetes bacterium
GACTCCTCGACGGTGATGACGCCGTCCTTGCCGACCTTGTCCATCGCCTCGGCGATCTCGCCACCGATCTCGGCGTCGCCGGCGGAGATGCCGGCCACGTGCGCGATCTCTTCCTTGTCCTCGATCTCCTTGGCCTGGTTCTTGATCGCCTCGACGGCGCCCTCGACCGCGAACTCGATGACGCGCTTCAGCGCCATGGGGTTCGCACCGGCGGCCACGTTGCGGAGGCCTTCCTTGACCATTGCTTGCGCGAGGACGGTGGCGGTCGTCGTGCCGTCGCCGGCGACGTCGTCGGTCTTCTTCGCGACTTCCTTCACGAGCTCGGCCCCGATGTTCTCCTGGGGATCCTCCAGCTCGATCTCCTTCGCGATGGATACGCCGTCGTTCGTGATGGTCGGCGCACCCCACTTCTTCTCGAGGACGACGTTCCGCCCCTTCGGTCCGAGCGTGATCTTGACCGCGTTCGCCAGCTGGTCCATGCCGCGCTCGAGGGCCCTGCGGGCGTCCTCGGTGAACGAAATGATCTTGGCTGCCATCTGTTTCCCTCCTTGGGAGTGTCTCTTCCGTCACTAGCACTCTCACGGGGAGAGTGCTAACGGAGTATAGCGCGACGCCCGAGGGGTCCCGCAAGGGGACCCGGGGCTCAGGAGGGCTTGGGGGGCGGGTCGACCCAGGTGCAGCCTGGCGGGTTGGGCTCCTCCTTGGTCCAGGCATAACAGGCAGCGAAGACGGACACGAAGGGACCGGGGTACATGACCGGCGGCTCCGAACAATCGGGGAGTGTCGCGGGGTCGCTCTTGATGGAGCGACCGGGAGCCGCCTTGTTCCCCTCCCAGCAGTTCCCTTCACCCTCCACGTCCCAGTAGAAGTCGAGCCCGTTCGGCATCGTCTCGCCCGCCGGCGAGATCCCCATCCAGTTGTCGCGGTAGCGGTTGTAGTGCGATGTGTCGTGCTGCTTGTCGGGGTCGTTCTCCTCCCGGAGCGCCGCAGGGATCCAGATCTGCAGGGTCCCGGCTCGCCAGTTGTCGAAGAAGTAGTTGCGCTCGACCGTGTTGTTGTTGGCGCCCATGAGCAGGAGCCCTGTACCGATCGGGGCGGGGAGTGACGGGCACACCACGCCCTCCGGGTACCGCTTCCGGGCCTCCTCGATGTTCCTGCAGGTCCCGTCCTCCCAGTACTTGTTGTAGTCCTCGTTGTTCGAGTAGATCAGGTTGTCGACCCACTCCGAGCCATCCTGCGGCATGCCGGGATGGCCGGGAAACAGGCTGTCCTCGTCCCCGCCAAGCGTGTTGTGGTGGATCAGGTTGTCGTGGACGTACAGGTCATTCGCGGCGGTTCCCGAGATGCCGATCAGGTTGTGGTGGGCGTTGCAGTTCTTGATCTCGACGGACCAGGTGCTGTCGTCCGTGTCCGCGGCGGAGCCCGGGTACAGGCCTCCATCACCGTTCCCGTACGCCTCGCAGTCCTTATACAGGCCGTGATCGGAGGCGAAGGTCAGGAAACCGTATTCGTCGTTCCACCTTCCGATCATCCGGTCGACGACGAAGCCGTCCGTCTCGATCACGTACACCGCGTTGAACTCGGTGTTCTGCACGAGGAAGTTACGGAAGTAGATGCCGTCGGCGCGGTCGGCTCGGATCGCGTTCAGCTTGTGGAAGCCGCCGTCCACGATGACGTCGCTCGGGTTCCTGCCGGTGCCCTCGATCTGCAGCCTGCAGACGGGGAGGTCGCATTCGCGATCCGCGTCGAGGCTGTCACCGAAGATCCCCACGAGGTTGTCCACGTGCGGGCAGCGGAACTCGTCTTCGTAGGAGAGCGGGCGCTGCGATTCGAGGTCCGCGCAGTCGGCTCCGACCGGCCCCGCGGTGGGCAGCTCGCGGTAGAAGCCCGGCAGGATCCGGATGCGGCTTCCCTGCACCCTCACCGCGTCGACCGCCGCCTGGAGGTTCCGATAGCCGTGATCCTTGCAACGTTCGTGCAGCCGGTCGTTCTTGCGCTCGAGCCTCCGTGGAAGCTTGTCGATCGCCTTCGCCGTCCTCTTCATCTTGCACACGAGCAAGGAGGGCCCGGAGGTCCGGTAGGTGGGAACTTCACCGGGCGGTGCGGGGAACTCGGTCGGACGCTCGACATGCGCGCGGGCCGGCGCGGGGAGCGCGGCGACCAGCAGCGACGCGACGAGGATGGCAGTCTTGCGGGAGACCATCGCCGGAACTCTAGCCTCTGCGGACGGGGCGGGCGACCCCGCGCAGGTACCCCACCATCTTCGCGAGATCCGTGAATGCCATGAGCGCGGGGATCGCCGCGGTGGAGGTCAGCCGGTCGCCGCGTTCCGGTAGGAGGCGGAACGCACGACGGAGCGGACGCGACGCGTATGCGGCTCCGGACGCGGCGATCAGCGCCTTCAGGGCCTTGCTGCGGGACCCGAGCGCGATCGCCAGCGCGCCGTACGCGAGGAACCGAGCGGCGTGGCGCCGTGGGTACATCCCCCCGCGCGCATCGCCCTCGGCGTAGGCGGCGAACTGCTGCCAGTAGGCGCCGAGGTTCGGCCGCGGGCGTCGGAAGACGATGGCTCCTTCCGCGAGCCGCATCCGCATACCTCGCGTCCGCCACTGTTGGTTCAGATACATGTCCTCTCCGATGTCGAGCCACTCGGGATAGCCGCCCGCGTCCTCGAACGCATCACGGAGGAAGGCGACCGAGCGGGAAGAGGGCATGTAGCTCTCGGGCCGGATCTCCTGAAGCTCCTTGATGTTCACCGCCGCGGCGCACGTCTCGAAGAACGAGGTCGTGAGCGGCCGGTAGAGGCCCATCGAGACGTCGGCTCCACGCTCGAGCGGCCGCACGATACGTTCGAGCCAGTCCGGCGCGAGCACACAATCCGCGTCGCTGACGGCGACCATGGGGTACGACGCCTTCGCGACCGCCAGGTTCCGCCCCCGGGCGATGTTCGCCCCCGGCTCCTCGAGCAGCGTGACCCATCGGCTCTCCCGCAGCACGTCGAGCGTGCCGTCTGTGGACCCGCCGTCGACGATGATGACCTCGTCGGGGGCCCGCGTCTGGGCCTCGATCGAGTCGAGGAAGTCACGGATGAACGGAGCCGCGTCCTTGACGGTGGCGATCAGCGAGACCTTCACGGCCGGTCCTGAGGGACCCAGTCGGCGTCGCCGTACCAGTGGGCCGCGACCTCCGCGGTGCCCTCACGGACGCGATCCTGCTCCTCCTGCGTGAGGCGACTGACCCATGTCCACCGAGCCGCGCGACTATCGCGCCGCACCGTGCGGTGGAGATAGGTCGGAACCTCCTTCCTGCTCTCATCCGTGCTCGATTTCACGATCGCGTCCTCCGCGAACTGATCCCAGGCAAGATCGAAGGTGTCGAACAGGCTGCGGAACCCTTTCAGGGGCTCCTCCGAGAGGTCCTCGTGGCGGACGAAGGACCAGTCCGGGTGCCGCTCCTCGTAGCCGCGGATCACGTGATGGATCACGTTCCACATGAGGATCGCCTGGTCGACGATGTCGTGCTCGCGCTCGGCGAACGTCTGGATCTGACCCTCATACGGTCCGATCAGGTCCCGTCGCAGGAGCGGCTGGTCGCGCCAGTTCTGAAAGTCGAAGCGCCAGCTCAGGCGCTTGAGGCTGCTGGCGAACGCCGCCGGATGCCTGATCATCACGACCGTCCGCATCCCGAAGCGCTCCGCGAGCCACTCCGCCGACATGAGGGCGATCGGGTCCTTGAGCAGCGGGCGCATCCGGCGCAGCCGGTAGAACAAGCTGAGAGGGAACTCGACCGCGGCTTGCGCCACATGTCGAAGATCGGGTGCGGCCGTGATGTTCCTCAGTGGGTAGCGGAACGCCATCACGTCCTCGAGGGCCTTCTCATACAGGTGCTCGTTCTCCCGGCACACGTACATGTACACGTGGGGGAAGCGGAGCGGGACCCAGTTCGGCCAGCGGTGGACGTTGAAGGGCTCGTGCACGTACCCCACGTTCGGAGAGGCCGCGAGCATGCGCCCGGTCCAGGTGGTGCCGGACCGGTGGGACCCCGTCACGAGGATCGGAACGCTCACGGCGGCATCATAGTCGCGCGCCTCTGGGCGGGCCCGGACGAACGAGTGTTCGATTCGTGCTCAGCAAGGTACTTGCAAGTCCTCCTCAGACCCCCCACGATTGAGCACGAAAGGGCCGCATGGCCGAGCACACGAAACACGGGCTCGTGAGCGGCCCTGAAGCGTATCGGGACGAGGAAGGGAGGTGAACATGGCTCAGTACGAGGCGTACTGCGTGAAGTGCAAGGCGAAGAGGGAGTTCGAGGGCGAGGTCGTAACGCTCAAGAACGGGCGCAAGGCCGCGAAGGGCAAGTGTCCGGTGTGTGGGACGACCGTGATGCGGATCCTCGGCAAGGACGCGGTCTAGCCGCGTCCTACATGCGGTCGAACGCGGATTCGAGGCGATAGAGGAGCTCCGCCTTCTCGAGTTCTTCCTTGCGTCGTTCCGCCAGCTCTTCAGGGGAGCGGTGAAGGATCTCCCCGATCGTGACGAGCAGCGACTCCGGGTCGAATGGTTTCGTCACGTACTGGTCCACGCCGCTCCGCCAGCCATGAAGGAAGTCGCGCTCGCTGTTGCGAGCCGTGAGCATGATGACCCGGAACTTCCCTCGCACTCCGCTCCGCTGCGCTCCCTCGAGCACGTCCCATCCCGAGGTGGCCCCGAGCATGAGGTCGAGCACCACGAGGTCGTAGTTCCGCTCGCCAAGGCGTTCGATGGCCTGGGTACCCGAGGAGGCCTGGTACACATCGTGGCCACCGTTGGTGAGCACACGGTTGATCAGCTCTCGGATCGAGTCGTCATCCTCTACAACGAGTATCTGGGCCATAGTGTGTGCATCGGTCTTTCGGCGGGGGCGGTTTAGCCCACGACCGAGGGACCTCCCTCCTCTCCGAACGAGTTCTCGAGCTTGAACAGCATCTGCGACTTCTCCATCTCGGCTCGGCGGCGCTCAGCGAGCTCCGCGGGTGAGAAGGACAGCATCTCTTCCAGCACGATCTTGAGCTTCACGGGGTCGAAGGGCTTGGGGAGGTATTCGTCAGCCCCTCGCATCCACCCGAGGAGGTAGTCCCATTCCGTCGCGCGGCCGGTCACGACGACCACTCGCGTCCGCTCCCGGACCCCGAGGCGGCTCATCTCGTCGAGCACGTCGTAGCCAGAGACCGCTCCGAGCATGATGTCCAGCACGATCAGGTCGTACTCGTTCGAGCTCAGAAGGGAGATCGCCTGGTCTCCGCTGGACACGGGATGGACGTCGTGGCCCCACATCTCGAGGAGGTCCTGCAGGACGACCTGAACGATCGGTTCGTCCTCCACGACCATCACGCGCGCCATCTCTTCTTACCATCGGAAGCGCACGCTTCGTGCTTGAGGAACTTGGGCGAAGGCCCCTCGGGCGCCTAAGAAGGCTTGACGAGGTCTTCGAGCGCGAACAGCGGGGCAGCGGAAGCGGCCCGCTGATGCCGCTCGGCCAGCTCGGCGATCGTGATCCGCTCGAACACCCCACGAACGGCCAGGTGCACATCACCCCAGAGTTCCTGGAGGCCGCACCGGGAGTCCTGGACGCAGGTGTGATCCGCCTCTTCCATGCAGTGCATCGGGTAGAGATCGCCCTCCATCGCATCCACGATCTCCGCGACTCGGATCATCGAGGGATCGCGGGCCAGCTTGCATCCGCCACCCGCGCCACGGAAGGACTCGACGAGCCCCGCCTTGTGGAGCGTGGAGAGCTGCTGCTCAAGGAACCGGAGAGGGATGCTCTGAGCCTGGGAGATCTCCCGGGCCGAAACCAGGCCGGAGCCGTGCCGGCTGGCGAGCTCGACGGCGGCTCGCAAGGCGTACTCGGTCTTCTGCGCGACTCTGAACATGATTGTCAGCGTAGGGAGCCGCGGAGAAACCTGCAACGACCCCTATTGTTCGGAATCCTATCTGAAGGATAGGATTTAGGTGGTAACCGGCGAAAGGGGACCCCGTGAAGCCCGTCACGATGATCGACCCGCGACAGCCCCGCCTCGGGCAAGGCATCACCGGAGCGGTGCTCCTCGTGAGCTTCCTGCTCGACCAGCCCCTGGTCCTGCCAGTGCTCGGAGTCATCCTTGCGGCGGCATCGCTCGGCGGACCTGCCGTGAATCCCTACGCGCTCCTCTTCCGAGCGGTCCGTTCCGCGGGTTGGCTCGGTCCGCCCCGGGAGCTGGAGGAGGCGGCACCGCCGCGCTTCTCGAACACGCTCGGGTTCGCGTTCCTCACCGTCGCCTCCCTCGCCTACTACGTGCCCAACGACCCGATGAGCCCGCTCGCGTGGGGCCTCGGCCTCATGGTCTCTGCCCTCGCCCTGCTCGCGGCCACAACGGGGCTGTGCGTCGGATGTGAGCTGTACGTCTTCGTGCGTCGAGTCGCGACACGGGGTCGCATCTCGCAACGGATCACCCGGCCCGCCGGCGCGGCATGATCGAACGCGTCCTTCTGGCCGGCCTGGTCTTCACGCTCGTCGCGGGGCTCGCATTCGCCTGGCGCCGGCCTCCCCGGCGGCTCGGATCTTCGAGCCTCGCATCGATCGGGATCCATGAGCCCTCGATCGTTCAGTTCACGACTGCCGGCTGTGGCCCGTGCAAGGTGGCTGCCCCGCACCTTCGACAAGCAGCCGATCGCGCGGCGATCCCCTACCGACAGATCGACGTAGGAGAGCGGCCGGATGTCGCGCGTACGTTCGGCATCCGCCGGGTGCCGACCATCGCCGTCACCGGTCCCGGTGGAAAGGTCGTCGGCGTGTGGACCGCCCTCAGCGGCGAGATCTCCGAGGCAGCCATCGCTGCCAGTTCCGTCACTCGCTGACGCCCCGTATCATCCGCGTCCGTGATACCCGGCCCCGACGACTGGTTCGCCCGGCGCACCCACCGCCACTCCGACTTCGACGTTGCCGATCTGGTCCGAGCGAAACACGAGCAGGGTCTCATCGTGTCCGTCGCGATCCCCGCCCTGAACGAGGAAGCAACCGTGGGGAGCATCGTCGAGCAGATCCGGGCCGAGCTGATGGATCGTGTGCCGCTCGTTGACGAGCTCGCCGTCATCGACTCCGCGTCCTCGGATGGCACCGTCCAGGCCGCGCGGGCAGGAGGGGCTGAGGTGTACCAGGACCGGGACATCCTCCCTGGGGTCGAGGCGTTCACGGGCAAGGGGGAAGCGCTGTGGAAGAGCCTGTTCGTCCTCCGCGGCGACATCATCCTCTGGCTCGATGCCGACATCACCAACTTCCATCCGCGCTTCGTCTCCGGCCCGCTGGGGCCGATCCTCACCGATCCCGATGTCGGATACGTGAAGTCCTTCTACCGTCGCCCCCTCGGAGAGGACCCGGGGCGAAGCACCAGATCGCTCGAAGGCGGGCGGGTCACGGAGCTGGCAGCCCGACCCCTGATCAACATGTTCTGGCCGCACCTCGCCGGCCTGATCCAGCCCCTCGCGGGAGAGTACGCGGGCCGTCGCGGCCTGCTCGAGCAGGTCCCGTTCTGCACGGGTTATGGCGTCGAGATCGGACTGCTGATCGATATCGCAGAGCAGTTCGGCGTGGATGCCATGGCGCAGGTCGACCTGGAGGAACGGACCCATCGCAACCGGCCGATCGGGGAGCTGTCGCGGATGGCGTTCGCCGTGCAGCACGCGGCCCTGTCGAGGCTGGCGCGGTCCGGACGCCTCGACGCGAACCTCACCCAGGGGCTCTACCAGTTCGAGCCGTCAGATGGCGGCTTCTCGATGCGGTTGACCGACATCGAGGTCAGGGAACGCCCACCGGCGGTCTCGGTCAGCGGCTACCAGCGTCGCTAGATCCGGCCGAGGTCCGCTCGGGCTCTCGAGCCTCGTCCGCGGGCGTCGTGGGCGCCCCCGGCCGCGAACGGCCGCGGAACACCACGCGCATCGCATTCGTCCACCACGACCCCCGTTGCTCGGTCGCGCGCGCCGGTCGCTTCGCCCGCTCCAACCGGTCGACGGGTGGTGCCGGGCGTCGTGGCGGTCTCGCCGCCCCAGGCTCGACGGGCGGCCATTGCATCCGCGTGTCCCACGCGTGCAGGAGCACGATCTTGATGGACGCCAGGACCGGCACCGCGAGAAGCAATCCCCACAGGCCGAGCAGCGTTCCGCCGGCGAGCAGGCCGAGCATCACCGTCACCGGATGCAGGTTCACGGTGCGAGCGACGATGTTGGGGCTCAGGATGTGATTGTCGAGCTGCTGCACGATCAGCAAGGCGATCGCCGACCCAACAGCCAGGGGCCACCCCGCCTCGAGCTCGAGCAACCCGCCGACCTGCGGATCCGTCGTGAACGCGATCAGCACGGCCACGATCGCCGCGATGAACGGACCGATCAGCGGGATGAGGTTGAAGATCCCGGCGACGAGACCCACGACCGCCCAGAAGGGCAATCCCACGACCCACAGGGCCAGGGCCGATGCCACGCCGACGAAGAGGGCGACGAGGAGCTGACCGCGGAAGAACCCCCCGATCGCCTGCCCGATCTTCTCCATCACCGACTCGATCTCATTTCGCCGCCTGGACGGGATGACCGCGCGAAGCCCGCGCTTGATCTTGGGAAGATCGACCAGGAAGTAGAACGCGATGATCGGGCCGACGATGAAGACGACCACGGCACCGAACAGGCCTTGCGTGAACGACACCAGGCGGCCGAAGAAGTCGACGACCCCTTCCCCTCCGGGGGCGCTCTCCTCGATCCGCAAACCAACACGGGCCGCAAGGTCGCTGACCCCTTCGGTGACTCGCTCGACGATCGATGGGCCCGTCGTCGAGAAGCTCTCGATCTGATCGCCGACGACGGGCACCATGAAGGACAGGAGCGTGCCGATGATTCCGAGGGCCGCTAGGTACGTGAGAAGCGTGCCCCAGATCCTCGGGAGGCCGCGGCGTTCGAGCGCGGACACCAGAGGATTGAGCAGATAGACGAGGATCATCGCGACGACGAGCGGCGGGAAGATGATCCTGACTGGGTAGATGACGTAGCGGAAGAAGATGAAGAAGAGGACGACGATCCCGATCAGGGACCACGCAACGATGCCGCCACGAGCTGCCCGCAGGACGAGCGGGGTGTCGAGCACGCGGCGTCGATCGTCGCTCACGGGTCTGGGGCGATTATAGGTCGGGGTTCTTCGAGCACCCGGAAGCGGGAGGTTCCGAGCGTGCCGATACACTTGGATCGTGCTCCGCGTCGTTCCCATGCCCGAGCCCAAGCGGCTCGACGACTATCGCGAGCCCGCCGGCGAAGAAGCGGTCGAGCGGCTCGCGAAAGCCGCGGAACCCCTCAAGGGCTCTCGGATGATCCACCTGAGCAGCACCGCTTTCGGCGGCGGCGTGGCGGAGCTCCTGTACACACACATCGCCCTGCTGCAGGACCTGGGCATCGAGGCCGAGTGGCAGCTGATCGAAGGCTCCGACGAGTTCTTCAACGTCACGAAGCTGATCCATAACGCACTGCAGGGCATGGCGGTCCCCTGGACGGAAGCGTTCGAGCAGACGTATCTCGACCGTGTCCGCGCGAACGTCGAGCGATTCGAGCCGGACGCCGACTTCGTGTTCGCCCACGATCCGCAGACCCTCCCGATGCTCTCGATGCTGAAGGAGTCGAACCGCGAGCACGGCACCTGGGTGTGGCGGTGCCACATCGACCTCTCGCAACCCATGGAGCAGGTGTGGTCGTTCCTCGCGGTGTACACGTCGCCGTTCCACGCCGCGGTCTTCACGCTCGAGGACTACGTCAGGCCAGGGCTGGAGCCGCGCATCGCGGTCATCCCACCCTCGATCGACCCCCTCTCGCCGAAGAACGCTCATCTCGACGACGACGCCGTAACTGAGATCTTGGCGCCCTACGGCATCGACCGCACACGGCCGCTCCTCACGCAGGTCTCTCGCTTCGACCCATGGAAGGATCCGCTCGGCGTGATCGACGCGTACCGCATCGTCAAGCGGCATATCCCGGAGACACAGCTCGCCATGGTCGGATCGATGGCGCACGACGACCCGGAGGCCTGGCACTTCCTGGAGATGGCAGAGGAGCACCGCAAGGGCGACCCTGACGTGCACCTCCTGACCAACGTCCAGGGAGCCGTCGGCCCCACCGAGGTCAACGCCTTCCAGCGCGCCTCGGACGTCGTGATCCAGAAATCGATCCGCGAGGGGTTCGGGCTGACCGCATCCGAGGCGATGTGGAAGGGACGTCCCGTGATCGTGGGCAGGGCCGGTGGGCTCCGTCTGCAGGTCCAGGACGGAGTGACGGGCTACCTCGTCGACTCTCCCGACCAGTGCGCGGGCCGCACGATGGAGCTCCTGCGAGACCCCGACCTGGCCACGAAGATGGGAGAGACGGGACGAGAGGTCGTGAGGGACCGCTTCCTCACGATCCGCGAGCTTACCGAGTACCTCGAGCTGCTCGGGTCGCTGTGACCTCCCGCGTCCTGGTCGCCTCGAACCGCGGACCGGTGACGTTCACCAACGTCGACGGCCAGCTCGAGGCCCAGCGCGGCAGCGGCGGCCTCGTCTCGGCGCTCGCCCCCGCCGTGCAGGAGACGGGGGGCCTGTGGGTAGCCGCCGCCATGAATGCCGAGGACAAAGCGAAGGCCTCCGAGGATCCGCGCGGCCGGATGGAGGTCAAGATCGACGACGCCGTCTACCGCTTGCGTCTGCTGTCGTTCGAGGACGACGTCTACGACCGCTTCTACAACAGCATCAGCAACCGGCTCCTGTGGTTCCTCCATCACTACCTTTGGGACCTGCCCCGTTCGCCGGTCCTCGGCGTCGGGGCTCGTCACGCATGGGACGCGTATCGGTCCGTCAACGTGAGCTTCGCCGGCGCGCTGGCGGAGGAGGTCGAGGACACGGAGTCATCCGTACTGGTCCAGGACTACCACCTGTCGCTCGTCCCCTCGGCGCTCCGAGAGATGAGCCCACGGACCCGCACCGCGTACTTCCATCACGTGCCTTTCGCCGCAGCCGACTATCTCCGCCTCCTGCCGCTCGAGATCCGGGAACAGCTGATCACGGGGTTGCTCGGCGCGGACCTCGTTGGCTTTCACACCGAGCGGTGGGCGGAGAACTTCCTCAGTGCCTGCCGCCTGCTCGACGATGCCACGGTGATGTACCGCCGACGTGCCGTGCGGTGGCAGGGACGCTTGGTCCGCGTCGGCGTGTACCCGATCGCGATCGATGCGCCGCAGCTCCGCGCGGCGGCGTCGGAACCGGCAGTCCGCCGCAAGCGCAAGGAGCTCGAACGATGGAGGGGTGACCGCCGGCTGCTCCTGCGAGTCGACCGCACGGACCTGTCCAAGAACATCATCCGAGGGTTCCAGTCGTACGAGCGCTTCCTTCGACGCTTTCCCCAGTGGCGCCGCCAGGTGGTGTTCCTCGCGCTCCTACACCCCTCTCGGAGCGATGTGCCGGAGTACCGCGTCTATCTCGAGGAATGCCTCCAGGAAGCCCAGCGCATCAACGAGACGTACGGCGACGCGGACTGGACCCCAGTGACCACACGCATGAACCAGGACTTCGACGACGTGCTCGCCGCGTACCAGACGTACGACGCGCTCATGGTGAACCCGGTCTTCGACGGGATGAACCTCGTCGCGAAAGAAGGCCCGACGCTGAACCGAAAGCACGGCGTGCTCATCCTGTCGCGGACCGCGGGCGCGTACGCGGAGCTCGGAAGGGCCGCGATCGGTGTCGACCCCGTGGATCTCGCCGGCATGGCGGAGGCGATCGAGCTGGCCTTGACGATGCCGGAGGAGGAGCGTGCGGTTCGAGCGGCCGCGCTGCGCCGCACGGCGGCCTCACGCTCACCCGCCCAGTGGGCACGACGCCAGCTTCGCGATCTCGAGCGGCTGACCGGCTCCTGATCAGCGAAGCAGGGACCGCAGCAGATCGACCAGCCCGGTAGGACCCTCCACGACGATGTCCGCCGCGTCGAGCAAGGCCGGCGGCGTTTCCTCGGAAGCCACCGCCACCTTGATGCCCTTGGCTCCGTTCGAGACCAGTCGGTCGACGGCCGCGAACGCCTCGATGTCCGCGAGATCGTCGCCCGCGTACAGCGCCGCCTCGAGCCCCGCTCCTTCACGCTCGACGACATCGCCCTTCGACGGCGAGGCGGCCGGGACGAGCTCCACTACGCGCTTGCCCTCGATCAACCGCATCCCCACGTCGCCGGCGAGGGGACCCAACGCCTCCAGAAGAGCTGTCCGCGCCAGGTCCGTCTGCGGCGCGAGCCGGTAGTGAACGGCGAGGTTCGACCCCTTCGGCTCGACGAGCGAGCCCGGCACCGTCGCCGCCACATCGAGCACCCGGGGCAGGATCTCCTCGAGCGCCGGAGCAGGAGGCTCGGGTCCGTCCATGGCCGCGTCCGTCTCCAGGCCGTACAGGCCAAAGATGCGGACTCCCGGCGGGTGACCGAGCCGCTCCGCCACCTCCGCGGCCCGACGGCCAGAGACCACGGCGGCGAGCGCGAAACGCTCGGCAAGGCCGGCGAGGACCCCTGCGGCGCCCGGGACCGCCGCTGCCTCACCAGGCGTCGGCGCGATCTCCGAGAGCGTTCCGTCGAAATCGAGGAAAACCCCGGACCGCTCGGCGCGGGCGAGCAGCAACTCGAGTGGGTCCATGGATTCAGCGTAGACCGCTTGCTAGACTCGCCCCGCGTGCGACGCTTCCTCGTCCCGCTCACCCTGTGCCTGCTCTCTTCGGCGTGCGCGTCCGATCGCGTCGAGCTCGACTACCACATCGAGCCCGGCCGCCGACTCGAGCATCGCCTGATCCTTCGAGCCGACATCACCCGCTCCCTCCAGGGACAGACGGTCGACCAGCGTCTCGTGGCGACGTTTCGGGCCGGGCAAGAGGTGCTGACGCCCTTGCCGGACGGCGGAGCCGAGGCGACGGTGTCCCTGATCCCCGAGTCACTCACCGTCGACGGGCGCGCTGTTGATCCCGGTCCAGATCAGGAGTTCGGCGTGGAGCTCGCAGCCGATGGACGGGTCGTCGCCATCTCCGGCGATGCCGAGACCGGCCCCGCGCTGGGAGCTGTCGGCATCGAGCGGCTCCTGCCTCGATTGCGTCCGGTGCTTCCGGGCCGCCCGATCAGCCCGGGTGACTCCTGGACGTCGTCCACGGAGTTCGTCGACGAATCCGGATCCTTCTCGCTCAGCACGTCCTCTCGACTCGGACAGCTCGGTATGGTCGACGGCTACCGCTCGGCGCTGGTGCGCACCACGTACGACTCGCCGGTCGATCGAGAGGAAGTCTTCCAGAACGCTGTGGCACATATGGAGGGGACGGACGTGGGCGCACAGGAGGCATGGTTCGCTCTCGACGGGTTCCTCGTCCGTGCCACGGGAGACTCCGTCGGGTCGTACCGGGTCACATTCACGGCACCCGGCGGTGAGACGGGGCTCTCGCCCGTGGAGGCCGGACTGGTGGTGCGGCTCCATACCGAGATGCGGCTGCTCTCTGCGGCGTCGGCCTAGGTCGATTCCTCTGCCGGCGTCCCCTCTGACTGGCCTCCGCCGCCCTCGTCCAGGCCGGCGGCGTAGTCCGCGCCGACGTTCACGGTGATATCCACCTTGATGTCGTCCCCGGCGACATCGAGGACGGCTCCGGGGAAGAAGGCATCCCGGAGCAGCTGCGCGTCGGCCTTACGCTTCGGGACGTGGAAGATGGTCGTGACCTCGTAGCTCGTCGCCGCGTCCGCGATCGTGGAGATCTGGTAGCCCGCTTCCTCAAGGATCTGAGCGGTGTCCGAGGCGAGGCCAGATATGTCGGTCCCGTTGAGGACCTGGACCGTGATCTCACTCGGGTCCTTGGTCTCCGGCACGTTGCGTGTGGGGACATCGCTCGGCGAGGGCAAAACCGGGGGCACGGTCGTCGTCTCTTGCTGCCCACCGGGCGTGCTCGTGGGCGCGCTGTCACCCGAGGGGAACGCCTTGGACAGCACGAAGAAGCCGAGCGCGAGCGCGGCCGCGACGAGCAGACCTCTCAGCGCTGCGGTAGCCAACGAGAGATAGAACGTCGTCTGGGATGGAGGCCCATGCCTGCCAGCCAATCCTCCTCCGTGCTACCGCCCGAGACGGAGGTCCCGAGCGAACCGTTGTCGCCTTCGTGCCGTCCGCAACCGGCGGAGGCGCCTGACGAGCATCGGGTCGTACCGGAGCGCCTCGGGCGAGTCGATGAGGCGATTCAGGAGCTGATAATACCGTGCGCTCGACAGGCGGAAGCGAGAACGGATGGCGTCTTCCTTCGAGCCCTCCTGCTGCCACCACCCTCGCTCGAAGTCGAGGATCGCATGCGACCGTGCCTCCAGCCCTTCCTCGTTCCCCATCGCCTCCCCACTCATGCGCGGCCTGCTGCGCTCAGCATGCCCCGGCGAGCATAGGCGGGGGCCCAGAACGATTCAAGGACTAGGGGAAGAGTCCGCGCGTGGTGTGGGCCTCGGCGACACGGGACACACCCAGGATCGTCGCGGCCTGGCGCATGGTCACCTTCCGATCCTCGGCAAGATCGAGGACGGAGATGTACGACTCCTCCATCACGCGCCGGAGCCGTGCGTTGACCTCATCCTCCGACCAGAAGTACGCCTGGAGGTCCTGGACCCACTCGAAATACGAGACCGCCACGCCGCCCGCGTTCGCGAGGATGTCCGGCACGATCTCGATCTTGCGATCGTGAAGGATCACATCGGCCTCCGGCGTCGTGGGGCCGTTCGCGCCCTCCACGATGATCCGTGCCTGCACCCTGTCGGCGTTGTCCTCCGTGATCTGGCTCTCGAGCGCGGCGGGAACCAGGACGTCGCAGTCGAGCGTCAGCAGCTCCTCGTTCGTGATCGGATTGCCTCCGTCGAAACCGGCCACGGTGCCGGCCTCGGCGTGGTGGGCGGCAAGGCCGACGGGGGACAGCCCGCGATCGTTGTAGACGCCGCCCATGTGATCGGAGACCCCGACGATGCGGCACCCCTGCTCCGCGAGCAGCTCGACCGCCGGCGCCCCGACCTTCCCGAATCCCTGTACGGCGACACGGGCCTCGTCAACCGGCATCGCCAGGTGCTTCAGGGTCGCCACGGTCATGTACATCACACCGCGGGCCGTCGATGCCGCGCGGCCGGCCGAGCCACCGATCGATAGAGGCTTGCCGGTCACGACGCCGGGCACGGAGTACCCCTGGTTCATCGAGTACGTGTCCATGATCCAGGCCATGATCTGCTCGTCCGTCCCGACGTCGGGTGCCGGGATGTCGCGCTCAGGTCCGATGAGCGGAAGGATCTCCGACGCGTACCGCCTGGTCAGGTGCTCGAGCTCCTTGATCGACAGGCTCTTCGGGTCGACGACGACCCCACCCTTGGCTCCGCCGTACGGGATGCCGACCACCGCGCACTTCCAGGTCATCCACATCGCGAGCGCCTTGACCTCGGCGAGCGTCACGTCCGGGTGGTACCTGATGCCGCCCTTGGAGGGTCCGCGTGAGGTGTTGTGGTGAACGCGGTACCCCGTGAACGTGTGCACCGAGCCATCCTCCATCCGTACCGGCACGGCGACCTCGAGGGTTCGCTTCGGGTGGCGCAGAACCTCGTGAACATTCGGATCGAGGTTCATGATCCGAGCAGCCTGTTCGAGCTGCTCCAGAGCTTGTTCCCATGGGTTCCCGGTCACGCTGACTCCTTCGTCCGCGTCGGGCTCGCCGAGCCTAGCACGCAGCGCGATCGTCGCCTCGGAACCTGGTCGTGGATGCGTCGCGAGCTGGCGGCGGGATTCGAACCCGCGACCTAGCGATTACAAATCGCTTGCGCTACCGGACTGCGCCACGCCAGCGGATCGATTCTAGCGACGGCCGCTGGCTGCCGAGGCAGCTCCGTTCGTCGAAGCACCCGCGCCGACGAGCTCGCGCTCATCGCCACCGTCTTCGCCCCGGCCTCGGAGATGGAGCTCGACCTTCCGCTTGATCCGCTGAAGTGCGTTGTCGATGGACTTCACGTGCCGCGAGAGACTCCCGGCAATCTCGTGATACGTCTTCCCCTCGACGTACATGTGCAGGACCTCCGCCTCGAAGTCCGAGAGGATCTCCGCAAACGCGATCTTGATGCTGCGGAGCTCATCGTGGGAGATCACGAGCTCGGCGGGGTCGGAGATCTGCTCGGTCTGGATGACGTCCTGCAGCGACCAGTCTGGATCGTCGTCGCCGGCCAGAGGCTTGTTGAGAGAGACGTACTGGTTGAGCGGCAGATGCTTCTGGCGGGTGGCGGTCTTGACCGCCGTGATGATCTGACGCGTGATGCAGATCTCGGCGAAGGCCCTGAAGGACGCCTCACGGTCGGGACTGAAGTCGCGGATCGCCTTGTATAGGCCGATCATGCCCTCCTGGACGATGTCGTCCTTGTCCGCACCAGCGAGGAAGTAGGAGCGCGCCTTCAAGCGCGCGAAGTTTCGATACCGCGTCAGAAGAGCTTCGATCGCGGTGGGGTTGCCTGAACGGTAGAGCTCGACTAGCTCTTCATCGGTGGCGCTCTCGACGTCGATAGCTACCGCAACCGTCGTTCGTACCCGCCTTCGTCCCGCCATGGCCGTGCCTCCTTCGGCAGTGCCAAACCCTGCGCTTGACACCGCGGGCAACGATGAGGGCGCACAAGGATTATCTACCTCCGTCTTGCAGGAATGCAAGGGACACGCCCCTGGATAAAAAGGACATACACCATAATCCTGCCGTCCTATTCCTGCCTTGTCCTCTCTTCTTCCTTCCCCCGGACGGCGTACGCAAACATGGCGACTCCGGCGGCCACAGAGACGTTCAGCGACTCCACCCGGCCGTGGAGGGGGATCGCGACCAGATCGTCGCACCTTTCTCGGACGAGTCGCGAAAGGCCCTCACCTTCGGCACCCAGGACCAGGGCGATCCGGCCGGGCGGAGCCTCCTCGTAGATCGTGGACGTTGCCTCTTCATCCAGCCCGACTACCCAGAACCCCTGATCCTTCAGTCGGTCGAGCGTCCGGGGCAGGTTCGGCACCTCGGCGAGCGGGAGGTGGAGCAGCGCGCCCGCGGAGGCCTTCACCGCTACGTTTCCGATGGGCGCGGCACGATGGCGGCGGTAGATCAGGGCTTCGGCACCGGCAGCCTCAGCCGTCCGGACGAGCGCACCGAGATTCTGGGGGTCCGTAACGCCGTCGAGCACGATCACGATCGCATCGGCCCCCCACGCATTCGTCGAGAGCGCCGCTTCGGTGAGGGGGGGAGCCGGCCGGACCCGGGCGGCGACGCCCTGATGCAGCGCGCCATCGGCCAGCGACTCGATCCGCTCG
>CAZKFH010000031.1:17461-25016 GCA_964551945.1 uncultured Actinomycetes bacterium
CCGGCGATCGACGAGTCTTCCTCCGGAAAGTGTTGCCCCAAGTCACCGAGCGCCCCCGCGCCCAGCAGCGCGTCGGCCAGGGCGTGGCTGACCACGTCGCCGTCCGAGTGACCCGCCAGCCCGGGCTCGCCCTCGAACTCCACGCCACCCAGCCGCAGCGGACGTTCCTCGCTCTGCGGATGCGAGTCGAACCCGAGGCCGATGCGAACCTCACTCACGCGATCGACCGATCAAGGTGGCGAGCCGGAGATCTTCCTGTGTGGTGATCTTGATGTTGTCCGTCTCCCCTTCGACGGTCACGACACGAAGGCCCATACGCTCGAGCAGCGATGCATCATCCGTCGCAGGATCCTCCGTCCGCTCAGCCTCTCGATGAGCACGCACCAACGAAGCGAATCGGAAGGCCTGGGGCGTTTGCACGCGGACGATCCCCTCCCGAGGGATGGTCTCCACCACGTGTCCACCATCCACACGCTTGAGCGTGTCCACGATCGGGATCACGGGGATCGCACCGTCCGCTCCCACGTCCGACGCCAGTGCGGCAACGACCGCCTCGTACAGAGCTACAGTCGCAAACGGACGGGCGGCGTCGTGGCAGACGATCACGTCGGGCTCCTCGACCTCCAAAACTGCCTCCAGTGCTGTCGCGACCGAGCGTTGCCTCGTGGCTCCGCCCGTCACAACGCGAGCGGCATCACCGACCAGGGCGGAGGTTCGAGCCTCCCAGCCTGCCGGGACCGTCACCACGACGCTCGCGGCGGCAACGGAGTCCCGTACGACATCGAACGAGTGAAGGAGCAGCGGCCGGCCGTCCAGCTCCACGAAAGCCTTCGGGACATCTGTTCCCAGGCGCTCGCCGCGTCCTGCGGCGAGCAGGATCGCCGCGAGCCTCATCCCTCGTCGAGCTTGGCGAAGACCATGCGGCCGGAGGAAGTCTGAAGCACGTTCGTGACCGTGACCCGGACGTCAGAGCCGAGGCGCTCCCCGCCCTCCTCCACCACCACCATCGTGCCGTCGTCCAGGAACCCGACACCCTGACCATGATCTCGTCCCTCTCGCGTCAGCCGGATCGTGAACTCCTCTCCGGGCAGGTACGGGGGGCGGAGCGCCTCCGACAGCACGGCGATCGACCGGGTCGGGACATCCACGGCTGCCGCGACACGCGCCAGGTTCGAGTCCCCGGTCACGAGTGACGCTCCACGATCGCGAGCCAGGCGAACGAGCGCGGCGTCGACGTCTCCACCCTCGTCCTCCTCGACGACCACCACTTCAACCGAGGGGATCTTCCTGATGCCTTTCAGGACATCCAGCCCTCGCCGGCCCCGAGCACGACGGGTCGGCTCGGACGAGTCGGAGATGGACTGCAGCTCCCGAAGCACGCCGCCGTGCACGAGCAGCGTCCCGCCGAGGAAACCTGCCTCGACGACCTGGAGGATCCGCCCGTCGATCAGGGCACTCGTGTCGAGGACGTGCAGCTCCGTCGATCCCACTCCGAGCGAGCGACTGCGAAGTCCGAACATCCCGAAGATCTCTTCCCGCTTGAGCCTGCCGACGCGAAAACCCGTGTAGCCGAGGACGATGGCGAACAACGCCGCGGACGGATAGGCGGCGACCGGTGGGAGACGAAAGAGGAAGATCGAAAGGAGTGCCGAGATCACGAGCCCGAGGATGAGTCCGAGGACGCCGGCCAGGATCTCGGCGGCCGGAACGCGAGCGAACTCCTTCTCGACCGTGCTGATCGCTTTCGCGGTGCTGCGGCCGATGACCCCACCGACCACGTAGCCAACCAGGCTGCCGAGGACCACGGACAGGAGGAGCCTGCCGCCCTCGAAGTTGAGCCCGTTCCCGAGCTGCCAGCCCCCGGCCGTGAAGATCGCGACAAGCACGAGGCGGACGAGCTCGACGAACGTCCCTCGTGGGTTGTCGTGCCGAATAGGCGGTTTCTGCTCTTCGCTCACATGAAGAGGGTCCCCCGCAAAGGGCGGGGATGCAAGCGACCTAGGTTGAGGAGGTCTGTAGGGAGACCGAGTGGGCCTCTTCGAGGACCTTGTCCACCATGCCCTCGGCCTTGTCTTCCGTCGCTCCGGCCGCGAACACGAGCTCCGAGACGAGGATCTGCCGGGCCTTGGTCAGCATGCGCTTCTCGCCGGCCGACAGTCCCTTCTCCCCCTCGCGGATCGCGAGGTTCCGCACGACCTCGGCGACCTGATAGACGTCGCCCGAGCGGATCTTCTCGATGTTTGTCTTGTAGCGCCGGCTCCAGTTGGTGGGCTGCCGCGACTCATCCTCGCGCAGCACGTCGAGAACCTTCTTGACGTCGCGCTTGCTGACGACCTCGCGGATCCCGACCTCTTCGGTGCTGTCTACCGGAACCATGAGCGTCAGGTCGCCGTGGGCGAGACGGAGGACGAAATACTTCTTCTTCTCGCCCTGGAACTCGCGCTCGGTGAGCTCTTCGATGACTGCTGCCCCGTGGTGGGGATAGATGACCTTGTCACCTTTTCGGAACACGGCACTCCTTTACACGGTGGGCGCGCGAATACGTCATCTGCGACCTGCTGGTCTCGATTGATCGCTAGTGTAGCAGACCGTGAGCCCTTTTTCAAGGTAAAACCCCAGGTCAGGGGCATAAAACGGCCTTTTCGCTGGTCGGAGCGTTAAGCGGCTCACGAACCTCGCCGCGGTGCCCGCGCCCATGCGAGCGCGTCCTCGACGCGTCGAACGGTCGAGATCCTCACCTTCGGTGGAACGTCTGCGGGCGACTCCGGCGTGAAAACCGTCTCGATCCCAGCAGCCGCTGCCGCAGCCAGGCGAAGCGCGAGCGAAGGCGGCGTGCGCACCGCGCCCGTGAGGCTGATCTCCCCACAGAACGCCGTGCGGGGTGGGGGAGGAACGCCCGTCGCAGCAGAGGCGAGCGCCGCGGCAACCGCGAGATCCGCCGCGGGCTCCTCGACGCGCAGGCCGCCGGCAACGGCTCCGTAGACCTCCGAGCGGCCCAGACCGAGTCGCGCGGCTCGGTCCGTGACCGCGGCAACCACCCCGAATCGCCGAGGATCGAGCCCCGCGACATGGCGCCGTGCCGGTCCCTCCGTGGGGCTGGTCAGGGCCTGCACCTGCACGGCCAGCCCTCGACGCCCTGCCGCGACGAGGGCGATCGCCGCCCCAACCTCGCCCTCCTCCGGGATGACGCTCCCGGTCTCCACCTCACGCAGCCCGGTCGAGGTCATCTCGAACCACGCCACCTCCCCCTCCGGCCCGAAGCGGTTCTTCCCGCCGGCGAGCACGCGAAGGCCCGTGGACGGATCTCGGTCCAGGGAGCAGACAGCGTCAACGGCATGCTCGAGCGTCCTTGGCCCGGCCAGATCGCCTTCCTTCGTGACCTGGCCCGCGAGGATGATCGCGATCCCCTGAGCCTTGGCCAGCCCAACCAGGGCGTCGGCGCAGGCCCGCACCTGCGTGGGGCTCCCCGGGAGCGACGGCAGCTCGGGGTCGCGGATCGCCTGGATCGAGTCCACGATCACGGCTCGACACCCGGACACCCGGGCGTTGTCGACGACGTCGGGGAGCTCACGGCCTGAGACGAACGCGATCGAGGAGGGATCCAAGCCGAGGCGCGCCGCACGTTCGGCAACCTGCTCTCTGGATTCCTCACCCGACGCGACGAGACACGCCTGCCCGTCTCGAGACAGGCCGGCCGCGACCTGCAGGAGCAGGCTCGACTTGCCGATGCCGGGCTCGCCGGCCAGCAGCACGACTGAGCCCGGGACGATGCCCCCGCCGAGCACGCGGTCCAGGGCGTTCGACCCGCTCCGAAGACGACCCGTCGAGGAGGCTCGATCCAGCGTCGATACCGCCGCCGCCGTCCGGGACGCTCGCGTGCCGGCCTCTTCGACCGTGCCCCACTCGCCACAGCCGGGACAGCGGCCGACCCACTGTGCGACCTGCTGCCCGCATCCGGTACAGGACAGGACCTGGCGAACCTTCCCCATGTCCCGAGGCTAGCGGGGGGTGCTGACACGCCCGCGAGGCGACGTAGGGCGGCTATCGTGTTGGCCGATGGACGACCTGGACCAGGCCCCCTCATCCGGGATGCCGTTCGCGGACCTGATCGGCATCCGGATCGTGGACTCGAGCCCGGTGGAGGTGCGCGGGCTCCTCGACTGGGCTCCCGAGCGATGCACGGCCGGCGGCATCCTGCACGGCGGCGCGCTGATGACACTGGCCGACTCTCTCGGCGGCGCATGCGCGTTCCTGAACCTGCCGACCGGCATGCTGACCGCAACGATCGAGTCGAAGACGAACTTCTTTCGCCCCGTCAGCCGTGGAACCGTGGAAGCGGTCGCGAGACCCCTGCACGTCGGCAAGTCGACGATCGTGATCCAGACGGATGTTCTGGATGAGGAGGGCCGTCGTGTCGCTCAGGTGACGCAAACGCAAGCGGTCATCAAGCCCGGCAGCTAAGCCCGGCCGGCTTCGATGTCCTGGACGCGACGCTTGCCCTCGGTGCCGCACAGCTCGACCAGCTCCACGCCCCCGGCCGCCAAGCGTTCTTTGACGCGTTGCCGCACCTCACCACCCGCGATGAGCCTCTGAAGCTTGGAGCCGGGACACGCGGTGTCCGCGTGATCCTGGTGACCGGCGATCGTCCTCGGCGCGACGTCGAATCGCGCCGAGGCCCACGCGAGCACTTCCACGAGTGCATTGACCTGCGCCCTCGACGGACGCTGCTCCTGGAAGTTGCCCTCGCACATCACGGTGAAATGGCCCGTGGGGTCGTAGTTGGTGGCCGTGTCGGGAACCGCCCACATCGGCCGGCCCTCGTACACATTGCCGTTCCGGTCGACCAGCACGTGATACGCGATGTCCGGCCAGCCTCGCGACTGGTGCGAGCGCTGATGCGAACGGAAGTGCGCCGGCGCGTCGGCGTTGTCGGTCAGCACGACCGCGCTGTGATGCACGGTCATGCGCTTGATCCGGTGGCGTTCGAATTCTCCCGCCGGCTTCAGGGCGCCCCACGCTTTCCGGCAGATGAGCTCGACCGTCCGGACCGCAGCCCGCGCGTGGAGGGCATGCACGGCCGCGAGCGCGGCGCCCGGAGCCGTCGCGATGAAGCGCCGTCGGGAGATCAAGCGGTGGACGAGACGGAATCGAGCAGACGCCTGGACGAGCCGGCGATCTCCTCGACCGCTGCCTCGAACGCCTCAGCATTCTTCCGGGACGGCTCGCGGTATCCGCTGATCTTGCGGACGAACTGCCGCGCGGCGGCGTGGAACTCCTCCTCGCTCGCCGGCGTCTCGCCTCTCAGCTTCATGATGCTTCTGCACATACGGCAAGGATACGGCGATGGCTGCCGTCCGCGACGTGGTGTGCCACCCTGCCAGTCATGACCACCTGGACCCGGCAGAAGCTCCGGCATGGGCTCGGCCTCTTCAAGCAGGGCCGCAACCCCGCCGCGACCGTCTACGACAGCATCGGCTCCGACTTCTTCCTGGCGGTGTCTCCCGGCTGGCTCAACCTGGGACTCTGGGAAGGGGACGGGGCCGAGCCAGAGGCACCGGTGGCGGTGCGGCGCCTCGTGGCCACCCTCGCCGAGGAGCTCCCGAAGGACGGCGCGATCCTGGACGTCGGGAACGGGCTCGGCGTTCAGGACGTGGTCATCGCGGACGTGGCGCGGCCGCAGCGACTCGTCGCGATGAACATCACGGAGTCGCAGCTGCGGGCAGGGCGCATGGTGATGAGGGAGGCCGGGGCTGCTCCAGTGCTGGCGGACGCCATGCGGATCCCGTTGGCAAATGGTTCCGTTGACGGCCTGATCAGCGTGGAGGCCGCCTTCCACTTTCGATCGCGACGCAGATTCTTCGACGAGGCGTTCCGCGTGCTTCGTCCGGGGGGCATCCTGTCGATGTCCGACGTGCCGATCACACGGCGCTTGCGCGGCGGGCGCGAGCTCCTGGCCGGGCTCGCGCAGCTTCGCCTCTGGGGACTGCCGCCGAGCGCCGCCGCTACCCCCGCCGAGATCGCCGACATCTGCACCGCCGCCGGCTTCGTCGACGTTCGCATTCAGCTCGTCGGCGACCGGGTGATCGACCCTGCCCTCCGGCTGACGCGCCGGCGCCTGGTACGTCGCTCCGGTGCCTCCGGCTCGATCCGAATGGCCGCCCGTCTCTTCCTCTCGCAGGCCGAGCTCCTCAGGAAACGAGGCGCGCTCGAGTACCTGCTGCTCCGCGCCGAGCGCCCCGCCTAGAAGTCGCGAACCTCAGCAGCCTGCACTGTGCGCGAGCGATACCACGAACGTCGTCATGAGCTCCAGGTCCCAACGGTCGCCGATCGACTTCCTCACCTTGTACGCGAGTCGATGGCACTCGACGATGAGCCGCCGTACCCGGAACTGCCTGGCTTGGAGGACACGTACGCCCTCGACCCTCGTCACGGACAGATCCTCTTGCCGCCGCTCGTATATGCGAGCCTGCGAGATCGGGTAGGCCAACAGGAACAGCTGTTTGCCCATCCAGGTCGCCGAGATGTCCGCGTCAGAACCACCATGCGCAGGTTCAGCGACTCCAACATCTCGAGCTCCCGCGCCCCGAACCAACGCTATGACTTGCTTCTCGAGATCCGTGTAGCGAGGAAGGACGTCGACCGAACCCTGAGTCGGGGTAGGGGTGGAGGGTCCCGACGACATCGGAGCGCTGGTCGGCTCCAGCACCTCTCCACCGGTGCAGGAAGCAACCGTCAGGAAACACAAAGTGGTTAGGAACCGTACGAGTTGGCGGGCGCGCACAACGGCATTCTCCCCTGGAATGCCGAAAGCCCGGCAACCTTTCGGCTGCCGGGCTTCTGGCCTTCCGCTCACGAGCGTCCCCGTGAACGGTCGTCTCGGGAAACCCCGAGATCTATCGGCTCCTCAGGACTCCTGACCCGATCCGGCGAGCTCGATCGGCGGCGCGTCCGGTGACTGGACAGCCGGCTCGAACACGATCTCACCGTCACGTGCGTCGACGATGATCGTCTGTCCCGCCGTGAACTCCTTGTAGAGCAGCTTCTCGGAGAGCTTGTCCTCGATCTCGCGCTGGATCGTGCGGCGCAGGGGCCGCGCTCCGAGAGCCGGGTCGTAGCCCTTCTCCGCGAGCACGTTCTTCGCCGCGTCGGTCAGCTCGATCTCCACGTCCTTCGAGCGGAGCTGCTCGTGGACCCGCTTCATCATGAGGTCGACGATCTCCTTCACGTTCTCTCGTGTGAGCGAGTGGAACACGACGGTCTCGTCGATCCGGTTCAGGAACTCGGGGCGGAAGGAGCGCTTCATCTCTTCCTCGACCCGCTCCTTCATCTTCTCGTGGTCGATGCCGTCCCCGGCGCCGCCCCCCGTGGCGAACCCGAGCTGCTGCTTCTGGATGTCCCTGGTCCCCAGGTTGGAGGTCATGATGATCACGGTGTTCTTGAAGTCCACCGTGTGACCTTGGGCATCCGTGAGGTGCCCGTCCTCCAAGATCTGGAGCAAGGTGTTGAACACGTCGGGGTGCGCCTTCTCGATCTCGTCGAACAGCACGACCGAGAA
>CAZKFH010000032.1:0-1784 GCA_964551945.1 uncultured Actinomycetes bacterium
CCCTTCCATCAGCTTTCGTGACGCGCTCATGACACCATCGGAGAGGGTCAAACTGGGTCTCCCTGGCGGGTTCGATTCCTGCCCGCCTCCGCCAGCGGGGAGGCGTCAGGCCTCTCGGACGCTCCGGATGACGCGGTCGAGGACGGGGCCCGCGTCGTCGTATCAGATCCAGCCCCGACGGATGGCCAGCACCACGAGCTGCAGTCGCGAGTGTGCTCCGGCCCGCCGCATGAGGCGCTGGGTTCGCCGCTGCACGCTCCTCCTGCCCATGCCGAGCTGGCGGGCGATCACGTCGTCCTTCAGGTCCGCTGCCAGCATGGTCAGCAGCTTCTGTTCCTCGGAGCCCAGCTCGCCGCCCTCGTTCACGGCCATCGCGCTGCCTCCCCTGATAGGGACCGGCACGGCTCGGTCCCACAGCGCATCGAATAGCGTCACGAGCGCCTCTAGCAACGGTGACGGGTGGATGAGGATGTCGCCCTCTTCGGTATCCGACCCGCTCAGCCGCAACGGGATGAGGGCCGACTTGTGATCGGCGATGGCGAGGCGCATGGGCAGCTCCGGCAGAACTCGCGCCTCCTCTCCCGCGGCGACGATCTGCTCGAGGATGTCGGGCTGGCCCGGTTGCTCGAGCGCCGCTGCCGCGTACAGCGTTCGATACCGGATCCCCTTTTCGAGCAGCTCCAGCTGCACGCTGTTCTGGCCACCCCCAGACGCGTAGGGCGGGGTGTCGAACAGTCGGATCTCTTCGCGAGCGGTTCGTTGCAGCTGATTGAATCGCCGGAAGATGGCCTGGCGTCCGGTGATGACCTCGACCAGGTGGCCGGCCTCCTCCGGCGACCGATGGCGGGACTCCGCCACGAGGTTCTGGATGGCCAGGCGCGTCCGCTCCAGCTCCTCGCGGCGCCGGAGCAGCAGCACCTCCAATGCCGCGTCCGGGTCCGCGGGGATGTAGCGGGGTCGTCCTCCGGCCGAGCGGCTGACCAATCCCTTTGCCTCGAGGGAGGTCATCACCTCCCCGGCCTCCCGCCGGCTGAGGCCAGCTTCACGCGCGAGGTCGGTGAGAGGAAGGCTGCCGCTGCGCAGGAGAAGGCGGTAGGCATGCTCCTCGGCCGGCGTGAGTCCCAGCGGCTCGAGCACCTGCGGGTCCATCGGCCCTCCTCCGGGGAGCTCATCGCGAGTGGCGCGTCTACGTCAGTGACGCTATCACGTCGCCTTGAGGAGCAGGAAAGGAAGCGGCGAACGACGAAGATGTGGCCGCCAGAGACGCCCGAAGGAAGGAAGCCCGTGCACGAGTTGAGAACGCAGGGTAGCGCCGCACATGGGTAGCGGCCCGCCGCTCGGCTGGCTCATCCTCGAGGAAGCAACCGTACCGGAACGTTGGAAGGACCGGTCCAGAAGCGTCGTCCTCGTTCCCCTCCTGCCCGAGGAAACCGCCGAGGTGCTCGACAGGGGCTTCACCGCACCTCAGTTCACCGCTGCGGAGGAGCGCTTGATGGGACACCTCTCCGAGGGGTGCTCCCTCAAGGTCATCGCCTCCCGGCTTGGGGTGACCTCTCGAACCGTGGAGCGGCGCCTGGCCAGAGTACGGGAGCGCTTCGGGCTCGATACCACCGCGGAGCTCAAGGCACTGCTCGCGCGGATGGGGAGGTAGCGATGTCGGAAAGGCGACCGGCGAGGTCGGAGGTGCCGGTCGTGAAGTGGTCGAACACCTCGGCAAGTACTGGATGGTTTCCCGCCCGCGAGAGGAGAGTCCCGTGACTGGAATCACCGGAAAGATGCTGCGA
>CAZKFH010000032.1:1884-24007 GCA_964551945.1 uncultured Actinomycetes bacterium
TTCCCGCCCGCGAGAGGAGAGTCCCGTGACTGGAATCACCGGAAAGATGCTGCGATCAGTTCCCGCGATCCGGCGGCCCGAGCCGATGGGTCTCGCCACCCGGGTCGGGCGGCTGTGGTTCCCGGCTGTGTGCGCGGCCGTTGCGCTCCTCGTCCCAGCGACGCCGGCAGCCGCGTATCAGCGGCCGGGCGCCACCGAACGGATCTCGGTCGCCACGGACGGGGGGCAGGCGAATGACCTCTCGGGGTGGGTCGCCATCAGCGGCGATGGGCGCCACGTGGCGTTCCAGAGCCTGGCCACGACCCTCGTCCCGGCGGATACCAACGGGGTCTGGGACGTCTTCGTTCGGGATCGAGCGACCGGCTTCACCGAACGCGTCTCGGTTGCGACCGGAGGGGCGGAGGGGAACGGCGTCTCCAGGCACCCGGCCATCAGCGCCGACGGCCGCTACGTCGCCTTCGAGAGCGAAGCTCCGAACCTGGTCGCCGACGACACGAACGACGCCCAGGACGTGTTCCTCCACGATCGGGAGACGGGCATCACCGAGCGCGTCTCGATCGCGAGCGACGGGTCCCAGGGCGACGAGAGCTCCTACGGCCCGGGCATAAGCGCCGACGGCCGCTTCGTGGCGTTCGGCAGCGCCGCCTCGAACCTCGTACCGGGGGATGCGGGTGGCATCGAGGATGTCTTCGTTCATGACCGAGCCACCGGCACCACCGAGCTCGTCTCGGTGGCCACCGACGGCGCCCAAGGGGACGACGGCTCGTTCAGCCCCGCGATCAGTGCCGACGGTCGCTTCGTCGCCTTCGAGAGCGGTGCATCCACCCTCACCCCTGGAGACGACAACGAGGCGAGGGACGTCTTCGTACGCGACCGACAGACGAGCGCCACCGAGCGGGTCTCGGTCCCCAGCGACGAAGTCGACCGCGAGGAGTACTCGATCCATCCTGGTGGGCCCTTCTCTTCGCCCGGCGGTATCAGCGCCGACGGGCGGTTCGTCGTCTTCTCTGGTCAGGCCACGAGCCTGGTTCCCGGGGACACGAACGGGGCATCGGACGTCTTCGTCAGGGACCGGCAGACCGGGACAACCCGACGAGTCTCGGTGCCGAGCGACGGCTCGGAGGGACGCGGGGGAAACTGGGATCCGGTGATCAGCGCCGACGGCCGCTGGGTCGCGTTCACGAGCAGCGATGGGGGGCTCGTCCCCGGTGGTGGGCTCGAGGTCTACCTCCACGATCTGCGGACGGGGAGCACCGAGCGGGTGGCCGTCGCGAGCAACGGTGCAGCCGGGAATAATGCAACCTTCCGGGCCGCCCTCGACGCCGACGGGAGCGTCGTGGCGTTCGAAAGCTTGAGCTCGAACCTCGTTCCCGGAGACACCAACGCTACCTGGGACGTGTTCGTGCGCGACCGAGGTCGCTCGGTCGAGGTCCGCGACGTGTCCGCCTTTCACCACGGAGACACGCTCACTGTCACCGGGTCCGTCTCGCTCTCGGGCCAGGAGATGATCTCTGCGGATGACCCGACGGACGACGCGGTCCCAGGAGCCGTGGAGGCAGGGGCGGAGCTGACCGGCGTGGGCATCACCTACCGCCCGGAGGACGATGACATCCTGGTGACGTGGCACCTCGCCTCCATCCCGAGCAACCGGCGCGTCTGCGTCGGAGCGGCCTTCTGCGAAGACACCGGGACCGGCGCCCCCGGGGTCCTCTACGGGCTCGAGTTCGAAGACATCCTCAGCACTCAGATCCTGGCGACCCGGGCCGCCGACGATCCGCGAGGCGACGGCAGCTTCGGCGTCTCCCTCTGCGCCACCCTATGCACGGAGGTGGATGGAGCGTCCGGGGGGATCGGTGTCACCGGCGAGGAGGTAAGGGTCGCCGTTCCTCTGCTCTCGCTCGGTCTGCCGTCCGGAGGGAGCCCGCTGGGGGCTGTCCGGGCGTTCACCTCACTGGGGCCGGCAGCGACCGATTCGGGCGCGTCCGCCCCCATGGGCCGGCTCGCCCTCGACGAGATCGAGGTCGGGGACACCACCATCCCGCGGGATTCGGTGACGCTGGGGATCGCCTCGGCCGGGACTCCCGAGTCCGAGGTCGGCCTGGACACCCCGGCCACGTACCACCGCGGCAGCTTCTGGGGAGACCTGGACACGGCGTCCCTACCCCCCGGGGAGTACGAGGTCTGGGCTCGCGCCTGCCTGGGCGATCTGTGCCGAGTTGCGTCCCAACCCGTCTCACTCGAGTAGCCGGCTCGGTCGAGGCGGTCTCTAAGCACGTTCCCCGATCGGCGGCGACGGCTGTCGCTCGTGATGCTCGGTGGCCGCCTGGAACGAGCGGCCCACCCGCAGGAGCACGGCCTCCCCATCCCCGGATGGGGCGGTCCATCAGGGCATCCATGTCTCCGTAGATGACGAAGCCCTCGGTTCGCTCGATGTACCGTTCGAGGTCGAGGTCGAGGTCCGGTGGGGCGTCCGGCCAGCCGGCGAGGTCGTGGACGAACCACTGCACCGTCAGCGCCAAGAGGGTGTCTGGATCTGTCCACGGGAGGCCGGAGTGCTCATCCGCCGCGTAGAGACAGAGCGATCCGTCAGGTTCGCGGTGCCAAGAGAGGTCAGCGCTCCCGTCGGTCGGCCGCACCTTCGGGACGGCGTAGGGGAAGGCGTCGGGGATCCGGACCTCGATCGGCCTCGTCCCGGCATCGGGGACCTCCACCTCCCCGAACAAGGACTTCCCGGCGAGCCGGAAACCCCTGCGAGCGAGCCCCTCGAATGAACTCCTCGCGCGCCCTGGCCAGCCCGGCTTGCCAATCACTCATGCGAACCGCGCGTCCCCAGCGGGCGCATCTCGCCTCGTAACGTCAGGCTGCCTATCAGCCGGTTCGTGCTGTCACCCGCGTTTCCGCTGGTGGGGCGTGAGGGATTCGAACCCCCGACACATGGGTTAAAAGCCCACGGCTCCACTGCCTTTGACCTGCGGAAACGCTCTGTCGATCATGGTTCGCGACACGTCTGCGACGCGCAGGGGAAGGGACATTCCAGTCACCCTCGACTCACTCGACCGCCGCGGCTTCGGCTATTGCGTCGAACACACGCCCATAGCCCGCCTCACCCGAGCTTGCCCGTTCAATCAGACTGGTCATCGTTCCCGGCGGGAGATTTCGGCCGATACGCTCCCGGAGTTCCGCCAACGTGATGTGAAGATCCTCTAGTGCCACGAGCCGCGGATCCGAGTTTGGCAGGGACCTCATGTACGAGAACATCTCCATTGACGCCTCCGTCCCGGCCACCGAGTCGACCATGCCCGCGGCCATGATCTGAAGGATCGGCGCGAGGTGCGGCGCGGTGAGAGTCTTCTCAAGATAGAACGTCGCAACGGGGGTTCGCGGTGGTGTTCCGGCCGGGTTCATGCTGGCCGGCTGGTGCGGGAACGAGGAGCGCGAGGCGAAGGTCAAGGCCGAGACGAAGGCCCACGATCCGCTTCCTGCCGCTAGATCCGAAGCTAGATCCGAAGCCGCGCCACTGTGCAGATGCACAAAGGTCCGCTCTACCACGGGGTCGAACTCCTTCTCGAGCCCAATCCACGATAGAGAGAGCGAGGCCGTTCATGAAGACGATCCGGTTCCTGTTTGCAGCTGCCCTGGTCGTTGGCCTCGCCGCCCCGGCGCTCGGAGCCGATTGCCGCTTAATCCGCGGAGCCAACACGCCCCAAGATCCCTCCGACGACGTGGAGGTGTGCCGCCAGGACGTGTGGTTCCATGGCCCGAAGGCCGGGAACCTCGCGGCCGCAGACCAGGCGGACCTTCCGTCTTGGGACACAACCAAGCCCGCCACCGCCACGACCGGCGGCGGGGGGAGCGCCTACCTTGGCAACCCGGTCACGGAGATCGTGATGGAGCCCTTCGGGAAGGAGTCGGGTCCCGTCTTCGTGGGACAGTACACCGGCAACGTCGACAACCTCGCCGTCGAGATGTACCTGTCCTCCCCGTACGCCGTCGTCACCGCCGAGTACCCCGTGCGGACACGGCTCGTGATCGATGGCGTCGAGATCTACGCCGATGCCGAGGCGACGTACGTGCCCGCAGAGGCTGTGGGCACCACGACGCACAAGATCCGGTTCGCGTACAAAGACATCTACGACATGCTCAGGCTGGAAGGTATCTCTGGATCCGGGGAACACACGGTCACGCTATCGGTCCTTCCCTTCTATTTCCTCACCGAGGCGGTCTTCCTCTACGACGCCTCTGACGCCCCGTCCGGGATGATCTTCAACGCTCCCAGCCTCCAGGGCTATACGGTTCTGCAGGCACCCGCCTAGCCCCCGAGATCGAGCCGCTCGACTCCCTGCTGGATCGCTAGCTCCGCGCGGCCGACTCTCTTCCCACCTGTTGCGTCGTGACGATGCTGAGAGCCAAGAACCACAGGAAGAACAGTCCGAAGGCGACGTTCCCGACCACCCCTCTGATCGCGAACGGGCCGCTGTCCACCAGGAGCGCCAGGTCGGGCACACAGGTACCGTGACGCGCCGTTAGCGTCGTGAAACGACGTGTGACGTCGCATATCGCCTCGGAACGTAGGCCGCCCACACACCAGCCCGTTCAATCCATCACCCGTCTTTTCCCTGGTGGCCTCGGTACACCCTTCGCGCCTGACCTCACCGGCTACGTAGCCGCGTCACCCTTCGACGAGCATGAGGCCGAGCCGGTCCAACGCCGCGACCACATCCGGATCGTCCGTCCGGATCCGACTCGTTTGGTCTTCGGCGGGTCGCACGGGCTCGAAGACCGCCCAGTTCTCGAATTCGTCGGCCAGCCTCGACGCGTAGCGGATGCCGGCGAACTGCCTCTGGCCAGTCTCCGTGCAGTCGTACACGAACCTAGAGACCTCCTGTGTGAACCGCCTCGGCGCTGACGATCGGATGGCGGCCCCGTCGAGGTCGTCCAAGCCGTAGTGGACGACCCCGGCGGCGAGAGCGGTCCTCAGGTACGCGAGTGATCTGCCGTGGGCGACGTCGGCGAACCGCCCCGACAGCGCCCCCTCGCCCATAAGGCGTGTGGTGAACCAGGATGTGGGCACGTGTCCGGGGGGCAGCACCGTCTCTTCGTCCTCGCCCTCGATCTCGGCCAGGCCGGCGACGACCTCCGGGTCCGGGCGGAATCGGGACGGGGTCTCGATCAGGGCGCCGCGGCGCTGCGAGCAGGCGTAGAGCACCCGGTACGAGCTGTTGGGATCGTCCCAGCGGTTCCCGAAGGTGCCGTCCTCGCCGGCCTGCGCCCAGTCTGGGTACGCCCACGGGTCAGGGCCCTTGCCGACGCGGAACACCCGGCCGGGGGTGGCGGGCTCGAGATCGCAGGTCACCCGCCGACGACGAAGGCCCTGGCCGCCGCGAGGATGTGCGGGCCCACGTCCTCGACCTCGCCGTCACGGAGCAATCGTGCGGGGGAGCGGTCATCGAGCTGAGGGTTGAGACCCTGGAACCAGGCCTGTGCCACCCGGGCGTTCTCGTGATCTGTGATGAAGCCGGCGATCCGCAGAGCCAGGCGCAGCCGGTCCTCCACGGCGCCCCGCGGCTCCCGAACGCCGTCGGCCCATTCATGGACGGCCCGGGTCTCCGAGACCCCGGCCACATAGGCGACGAGCTTGGCCCCCAGCAGCTCGCGAAGCTCCTTGACCACCACGGGGAACGCTTGTCGGACGGCCCGATCGTAGGCGGCAAGATCCGGACGAGCTGGCGCGGTCTCGGCTGACATCTCTCAGGCCTCCTATCCTCGTATCCAGAGGATATACCTAGTTGAATCCCAAGTCAATCCCGAACTAATACCATCGGTTCGGCCACGTCCCAGCTTGAGGACCGACGAATCGACTCGATCGAGCCCGGCTCAGCTGTTCGTTCGCGTCCTGGAGCGGCTCGCAACCTGCCGCTCGCGGCGGCGCTGATCCGCAGCCAGGTGCTCCTCTTCCCTGGCGATCGCGGCCAGCCTCGTGAGTTCGCGGGCCAGATGCTCCAGCGTCTCGGGGTCGACTCGGTGATCACCGCCGGCCCTCCCGTTCCTTCGAACCAGGCCGTCGTCGCGGAGTCGCTTCAGGTGGTGGGAGGCCAGCGGTTGGGAGAAGGCGAACTCGCGGGCCACGCCGGTGACCGTGGCGGGAGGGTGCCTGGCCAGCCAGCGGACGATCTCCAGGCGGTTCGGGTCTCCGAGCGTCCGGAACCACCTAGCCCAACGAAGGATGCTCTTGGATGGCACGGCAAGGACATTAACACGGGTTTATGCATCCGACGCCGGGGCCGGTTCCGTGACGCGAGGGTGACACGCGATCCCTCCGTGACGCGTCCCTGGCGACGCGAAACGACGCCAAGCGCCGTATACCGTCACGAGACGACGCTTCTCTGAGCAGGACTTCTGCCGATCCCGGCCCGTTCCCTCTGGTGGGGCGTGAGGGATTCGAACCCCCGACACATGGGTTAAAAGCCCACTGCTCTAACCAACTGAGCTAACGCCCCTTATCTCTCGGATTGTAGGCGTTAGTGATCGGGAGTCTGCGGTCGCGGCCGAAGGCTTTCGGGGTGATCTTGACCCCCGGAGGTGCCTGGCGGCGCTTGTACTCGGCACGGTCGATCATCCCGACGACTCGCCACACGAGCTCGGGATCCGCGCCTCCCTCGATGATCTCCTCGGGCGAGCGGTCCTCCTCGACATAGTCCTCGACGATCGGGTCGAGCACCTCGTAGGGGGGCAGCGAATCCGTGTCCTTCTGGTTCGGGCGGAGCTCCGCCGACGGCGGCTTCTCCAGCACGCGCTCGGGGATCGGGGCCGGGTCGGTCCGCTGGTTCCGCCACCGGCAGAGCTCGTAGACCATGGTCTTCGGGACGTCCTGGAGGGGAGCGAAGCCGCCGGCCATGTCGCCGTACAAGGTCGAGTACCCGACGGCCATCTCGCTCTTGTTGCCGGTCGCCAGGACCATCGACCCGTGCTTGTTCGACAGCGCCATCAGCAGGTTGCCGCGGATCCTGGCCTGGAGGTTCTCCTCGGCGACGCCCTCCTCGGTGTCCGCGAACACCTCCTTCAGCGCGTCCCGGAACCCGGCGAAGACGTCGCCGATCGGGATGACGTCCAGGCGGATGCCGAGCGCTCTCGCGATGTCCTCTGCATCCTCGAGACTCTCCGCGGAGGAATAGGGCGAAGGCATGGCCAGGGCACGCACCGACTCCGGCCCGAGCGCGTCGGCGGCCAGTGCCGCCGTCAGGGCGGAGTCGATCCCGCCCGAGAGGCCGAGCACGACCTCCCGGAAGCCGTTCTTGCGAACGTAGTCGCCGAGCCCGAGAACGACTGCGCGGTAGATCTCTTCGGCTTCCTCCGGCCAGGGCTCACGCTCGGGATCGGGGCCCCGGGCCACGCCGGGCGCCGTCTCCGGGATGTCGACGACGAGCATGTCCTCCTCGAACACGTCGGCGCGCCACGCGAGCTCTCCGTTCGGGGCGACCACGATGGAGCCGCCGTCGAAGACCAGCTCGTCCTGACCGCCGACGCAGTTGACGTAGACGAACCAGGCGCCGGTCTCCCGGGCTCGCGCGGCGCAGATCTCGACGCGATCGCCGCTCTTCCCTCGGTGGTACGGCGAGGCGTTGATGTTCGGGATGATCTGGACCTTGCTGGCGTACTCGTCGAACGGCGGACCCGGCTTCCACGCGTCCTCACACACGGACAGTCCCAGGTCGCTGTTTGCCAGGCGGACAGCGCATCCCTTCTCCCCGGGAACGAAGTAGCGTTGCTCGTCGAACACGCCGTAGTTCGGCAGCTTGTGCTTGTGGTAGCGGGCCTCGACCTGCCCGTCGCGCAGCAGCGCGGCCCCGTTGTGCAGGCCCTTGTCGGAGCGGTCGACGAAGCCGGTCAGCACGGCGCAGCCGCCGGCCGTCTGCCGCGCGAGCTCCTCGAGCGCCTCGAGGTTCCCCTCCACGAACGACCGCCGCAGGACGAGGTCCTCGGGCGGGTATCCGGTGATCGCGAGCTCCGGGAAGCACACGAGGTCCGCGCCGTGCCCGGTCGCCTCGCGGGCCCACGTGACCATCTTCTCGACGTTGCCGTCGAGGTCGCCGACCGTGAGGTTCAGCTGCCCCAGCGCGATGCGCACGTCTTCAGCGTAGCGCCGACGGGGACCGGAATGGCCTAGAGGAGCGGCAGGTAGCGCTCGAGCTCGTACGGGGTGACGTAGGCCTTGTAGGTGTCCCACTCCTCCCGCTTGTTGCGCAGGAGCTCCTCGAAGACGTGGGTGCCGAGGGTCTCCCTGAGCAGCTCGGACCCCTCGGCGGCCTTGATAGCCTCGAAGAGGTCCTCCGGCAGAGACTCGATCCCCGCCTCCCGCCGCTGTTCCTCAGGCATCTCGTAGATGTTGTTCGAGGCCTCCGGCGGGAGCTCGTACTCCTCCTCCACGCCCTTGAGCCCCGCCGCGAGCATGGCGGCGAACGCGAGGTAGGGGTTGCAGGCGGGGTCGGGGGAGCGGAGCTCGACGCGCGCGGCCTGCTCCTTGTTCGGCTTGTACATCGGGACCCGGACGAGCGCGGAGCGGTTCCGCCGTGCCCAGCAGACGTAGACGGGCGCCTCGTAGCCGGGGATCAGGCGCTTGTAGGAGTTCACCCACTGGTTGAGCACCAGGGTGATCTCCCGCGCGTGGCGCAGGATGCCGGCGATGTAGCCCTTCGCCACCTTCGACAGGTGGTACTCGTCCGCCGCGTCGAAGAACGCGTTGCGCTCGCCCTCGAACAGGGACTGATGGGTGTGCATCCCGCTCCCGTTCTCCCCGGCGACCGGCTTCGGCATGAACGTCGCGTAGATCCCGAACTCCTGCGCGACCTCCTTCACCGTCAGGCGATAGGTCATGACGTTGTCGGCCATGGAGAGCGCGTCGGTGTATCGGAGGTCAATCTCGTGCTGGGATGGCGCGACCTCGTGGTGGACGTACTCGACGGGGATGCCCATCTGCTCGAGGTACTGCACGGTGCGCTTGCGGTATCCGGTCGCGACATCGAGCGGCGTCAGGTCGAAGTACCCACCGCGGTCCAGGAACTCGGTGCCGCTGTGGTCCTTGAAATAGAAGTACTCGAGCTCGGGTCCGACGTAGAAGGAGAACCCGAGCTCTTGCGCGCGATCGAGCTGACGCTTCAGCACCGCACGCGGATCGCCGTCGAACGTCGTGCCGTCGGGGTTGACGATGTCGCAGAACATCCGGGCGACCTGCTCCTCGGACTTCCACGGGATGATCTGGAACGTCGAGGGGTCGGGGCTGGCGACCATGTCGGACTCCTGGATGCGCGCGAAGCCCTCGATGGATGACCCGTCGAAGCCCATACCCTCAGTGAAGGCGGTCTCGAGCTCCGAAGGAGTGATCGCAAAGGACTTCAGGAAGCCGAGGACGTCGGTGAACCACAGGCGGATGAACCGGATGCCTCGCTCCTCGACGGTGCGAAGGACGTACTCGGCCTCGTTGCTGAGTGACACGCGATGAGCGTACCGACCGGGTCTCGAGCCGCGGTTACGCCGATGTTAATTGTCGCTCCGCCTGGAACAGTGATCTGATCGCTTCAGCCATCGGGTGATCGTCGTTGATCTCGTAGATCGCCCACGTTGCCCCCGGGTACTTGGCCACAACGGCGATGGCGACCAGCTCGTCCAGCATGTCCTGGGTTCGTGTCCGTGAGATCCCGGCGCGGCGCGCGATGTCGCGCCCCGTGAGATTGATGTCGTTGCCGAGGAGGCCCAGGACGCGGAGGACGCGCACGTGGCTCCGGCTCGCCAGGATCTCGTCGAGCGGGCGGTTCGACAGCCGGATCTCCTCGCGCGGTTCGCCGCCCATCACCTCGTCGAAGAGTCGGTCGAATTCCTCTGCGGACACTTTCCTATCGAGATGGAACTTTTGGCAGGGCACGGTTGGTCTTGTATCAGCCGCCGCCGACACGACCGGGATAGCGGTCACGAGGGTGAGAGGGGGGTGTCACCCCCGTGACCGGGATAGCGGTCACGCAACGAGAAGGGGCGCCCCGAAGGGCGCCCGTCTCTGTGGATGGCGGTTCTGGCGGTACCTCTATGCACCCTCGCGAAGGTCAACGTCGTCATCGAAGAGGGTGAAGTCCGGAACCTCGGGCAGGAGGTAGTGACTCTTACCCGGCCCGGTGAAGACCGTGATGTTGCGGTCGGTCCCGAAGCTCGCGTGGTGCGGCGTCCGGGTCGCGACCTCGACCTCGAGGTGCTGGCCGGCCGGCACCCAGTGCCCCATCGTGAAGCACTGGAGCGGCAGACCCATCTCCTGTGCGGGGATCACCGGTGAGAGCTGATGCACGCCGTCCCGAAGCATGGGCTGGATCGCGCAGTAATTCATCGCCTCGCGATTCCCGGCCTCGTCGACGCGGAACAGCGTCACCGTCAGGTGGTGCACGGTCGGGTTCGAGACTGAAGCGTTGAGCTGCATCCTGGGCAGACCAACGAACAATGCGTCCTCCGTGACCGGCTGGCCGACGAACGTCAGGCTCCCCGGCAGTCCCGTAGCAGCCACCGCGTTGACGGCACCGCTGAAGCTCCGGTTCGCGGTCGAAGCCGGAGGCTGGAACGACAGGGATAGGTTCGAGGCGTCGAGGTAGACCTCTCGGCGAACCGCCGGGCGTGACCACCCGTCGGCCGTGTACGCCTTCGCCTCTTCCTGGTCCATCGGTCCAGTTGCGGACGTGGGCTCCTGCCCGCTCAAGAAGACCTCAACGGCGGGGCCGGTGTCCACGTCACGCTGCGCGAGGTGCTTGTCGAACCAGGCGTGCAGCGCGTACTTCCACTGGTCCATGCGGCAGTTCGGGTGGGAGAAGCTTCCACAGCGGGCGCTGCCCGAGCCGTGGTTCCACTGGCCGAGCCACACCTTGTCACCCGGGCGGTCGAAGCGATTCGCGAAGAACCATTCCGCCGCGGGGATCCGGGCCGCGTTGTCGTTGACTCCGTGGATCATGAACACGGGGATATCGGCATCCGCTGCCAGCTCGGCCCAGTCCCTCTTGGCGTGCCAGAGCTCGTACTGGCCGGTGACCTGGCCGGATCCGGCCAGAGCAGCCGAATTCTGCATCCCGCATCCGATCTGCGGGTTGGGTCCGTTGGCCCAGTTGTCCCCGGTCGGTGCGCCGGTCAACACCGGCTCGGTGAACCCGGGCGGCAAGTCACGGACCAACGCGAGACCTTCGTAGGCGGCCATTGGGCCCACCCACTGGAGGTTGTAGGGAACCCCCATCTGGAACTGATGGTCGTACATGGAAGCGAGGCCGGCACTCGGGGCGATCGTGGCGAGCCCCTTCGGCCGCATGGCCGCGGCGACCACCGGGGTGGAACCCACATAGGAGTGGCCGGTCATACCGATGCGACCGTTCGACCAGGGCTGCTGGGCGAGCCATTCGATGACCAGCTTCATGTCCTTCGCGTCGTTCGGACCCAGGTGATCCAGGCATCCCGTGGAACGCCCGGTCCCGCGCAGGTCCATCATCACGACGGCATAGCCGCGCGGTGCGAAGTATCCGACCAGGCCGAGATTCTGATTTCCCTGCTTGGGGTCGGGAAAGATGCGGTCGCCGATCCGTGTGGCGATCGTCCCGTGGTAGGGGCTCGCCTCGTAGATGACCGGCCACGGGCCCTCGCCGTACAGAGCGGGGTCGGGCATGGTGATCTCCATGTAGAGGCGCTCGCCGTCGAACGTCGAGAAGAACTGGGTCGTCTTCTTCGTGACCGGGTAGACCGGTTGCGAAAGACTGGCCGTCCCCGCGATGTAGTCCTTCGGGGGCGTCGCCTCCTCGATCTGGGCGACTGCAGGGGCTCCGATCAGGACCGCTAGGAACAGGGCTGGGAGCGCTCGCGTGAAGAAGCTCGTGCTCATTTGCGTTTCCTCCATGGGTGGGTGGTCTGAGAGAGAGATTCGACGCGGAAGCCCTCAGGTCTTTTGTGCAACTGCACAAGCCTCCTGACTGGGCGGGGGCGAGGGTACGATTCGGACATGGATGTCGCGGCCCAGCGTGCTCTCGCGGAGGCTGAGGAGCTCGGAGTACGCCTGGTTCGCCTCTGGTTCACCGACGTCCTCGGCTTCCTGAAGTCTTTCGCCGTCCCCGTTGAGGAGCTGGAGAAGGGGTTCGCGGAGGGGATCGGCTTCGATGGGTCGGCCGTCGAGGGGTTCGCCCGCGTGGAGGAGGCGGACATGCTGGCCCGGCCGGACCCGTCTACGTTCCGCGTACTGCCCTGGCCCGAGGAAGGCCCCGTGGCCCGGCTCCTGTGCGACATCACCTACCCGGACGGGACGCCTTTCGAGGGCGATCCACGCGCGGTCCTCCGCCGGACGCTGAAGCGAGCGGATGCTCTGGGGTATTCGGTCATGGCCGCGCCGGAGATCGAGTACTTCGTCTCCGCGTCGGCAGAGTCATTCGTGCCGTTGGACCGCGGTGGCTACTTCGATCTGACAACCGTCGAGGTGAGCGACGATCTCCGCAGGAAGACCGTCGACGCGCTCGACCGGCTCGGCATACGCGTGCAGATGCTGCACCACGAGGATGCTCCGAGCCAGCATGAGATCGACCTCACGCCCGCGGACGCGATGGCGACCGCGGATGCGGTGATGACCGTGCGCCTTGCCGTCAAGGAGGCCGCGCAGGAGCTTGGCCTCCATGCGTCGTTCATGCCGAAACCCGTGGCTGGCATCCAGGGCTCCGGCATGCACACGCACTTCGCCCTTCTGGAGGGTGAGCGGAACGCGTTCGTGGACCCGACGGCAGAGGCCGGGCTCTCGAAGGTCGGCCGTGCGTTCGTCGCGGGGATCCTGGAGCACGCGCGGGCGATCACCGCGGTGACGAACCAGTGGGTCAACTCGTACAAGCGCCTCGTACCCGGTTTCGAGGCGCCGATCCACGTGTCGTGGGCCCGGCGCAATCGCTCGGCGCTGGTGCGCGTGCCGGCGGAGCGGCCGAACGACGAGCGTGCGTGGCGGATCGAGTACCGCGCCCCGGACCCGGCGTGCAACCCTTATCTCGCGTTCGCGGTCATCCTCGCGGCGGGGCTCGACGGGATCGAGCGGGAGCTCGAGCCCCCGGCAGAGACGCCCGAGCGCCTCTCGGACATGTCGGCCGAGGAACGCCGGGCGGCGGGGATCGCCTCGCTGCCGGACACGCTCCTCGAGGCGGTGAACCTGATGGAACGATCCGAGCTCGTCGCGGAGACCCTGGGCGAGCATGTCTTCGAGTGGTTCATCCGCAACAAGCGGGAGGAGTGGGAGGCGCACCGCGCCGATGTGACGCCGCTCGAGATCGAGCGGAACTTCCCGCTGTTGTGACGACGCCCGAGTCGCTCGGTCGCGCGCTGGCGGCCGCGCCCGATCCCGAGCTCGCGCGAGTCGCGCTGTCTCGCATCGGAGAGACCCCCGTGGCGAGAGAGTGGCTGGCGCAGCCGGGTCTCGGGGAATCCGCCGCGCAGCTCCTGGGGTTCTCGACCTCGGCCGCGGACTTCCTGTCGGCGCACCCGGAGGAGCTTGAGCTCTTCACCGATCTGTCGCCACGATCTCGGGAAGAGCTGGCTCGGGAGGTCGCGGCCGACGTCGCCGCTCGAGGCGCGGAGTCCGGTCTGCGCTTCTTCCGACGACGCGCTCTGACACGGGTCGCCGCCCGCGATCTGGCCGGCGCGGAGCTCGAAGATGTCGTCGCCGAGGTATCGGCGGTGGCGGAGGCCTGTCTCGAGACGGCCGTGCGGGAGGTCGGTGGCGGGCTCGCGGTGATCGGGATGGGGAAGCTCGGCGGAGCGGAGCTGAACTACGCGAGCGATGTCGACGTCATCTTCGTGCACCGGGAGAGCGGCGCCGACGTGCAAGCCCAGCACGCCCGTCGGGCTGGAGCCGTCATGCGCATGCTCTCCGAGCCGACGGTTGAAGGAGTGGCGGTGCGCGTGGATGCCGATCTCCGGCCGGAGGGGCGTGCCGGCGTCCTGTCTCGTTCGCTGGCGGCGACCGTCGAGTACTACCGGCGACACGCGGCCACGTGGGAGAAGCAGGCGTGGATCAAGGCGAGACCGGTGGCCGGCGATCTCGAGCTCGGGAGGGAGGTGCTCGACGGCCTCGAGCAGCTCATCTATCCGGAGCATCTGGACCCCGCGGCGATCGAGGACGTGCGCGTGATGAAGACGAGGATCGAGGAGTACATCCGCGCGCGCGGCAAGGAAGCGAGCGAGGTCAAGCGAGGCCGCGGCGGCATCCGCGACGTCGAGTTCGCGGTGCAGCTCCTGCAGATCGTTCACGGCCGGCGTGACCCCGAGCTGCGTCACCCCGGCACGCTCCCGGCGCTCGACGCGCTGGCCGAGCGCGGATACGTGGCGAGAGCGGACGCCCGCGATCTCGCCGCCTCCTACCGTTTCCTCCGAATGCTGGAGCATCGTCTGCAGATCGCTCGCGAGCTCCAGACCCACGAGCTGCCATCGGACGATCGCTCGCTGACGCGACTGGCTCGTGCCATGGGTCTCGAGGACGCCGCAGGTCTCCGGGATGCATATGCGGAGCACACGAAGGTCGTCCGCGGCCTGCACGAGCGCCTCTTCTACCGGCCGTTGCTCGACGCGTTCGCCGGGTCGAGTCCCCTCCCGGGTCGGGATCCGGCCGCGACCGTCGAGCTGCTCGGTGGGCTCGGTTTCGCGGATCCCCAGGCCGCGTACGGGAGGTTCGAGAGTCTGATCGGGTTACCAACGCGATTCGGGCGCGTCCTTGCGCACGTGTTCCCCGTTATCGCGCCCGCGGTGGCGCTCGCATCCGACCCGGACGCGTCGCTGGTGCGGTTCGAACGGGTCGTCGAGGGACTCGGCGACGACGAGAGGATCGCCGACCGGATCGCGACGGATCCGAAGCTCGGGGTGCGTCTCGCGCAGACGGTCGCCGCCTCGTCCTGGGCGGCCGACGTCCTGGCGACGGGCCCCGATGCCGTCGAGCGGCTGGATCAGGTGGGGGGAGACACCGAGCGGCCGGATCTCCTGAGGGTGCTCGGCGCGTACGCGGCGGGGGAGCTCAAGGTGCCGGAGTCCGGTCACGCGCTCGCCCGCGTCGGCGACGACGTCATCGCTGCGTCGCTGGCGGAGGCGCAGCCCGTGCTGCCGTTCGCGGTCATCGGGCTCGGCAAGCTTGGAGCCGAGGAGCTGAACTTTGCCTCGGACCTCGATGTCATGTTCGTCTACGAGGGCGAGGGGGCGGAGGCGTTCGCCGAGGCGAGCCGCGTGGCGGAGCGGGTCCTCGCCGGCGTGCGGGAGCAGGGCTTCGAGGCGGATGCGGACCTCCGGCCCGAGGGGAAGAACGGTCCGCTCGCCCGGTCGATGGCCGCGTACCTCGAGTACTGGCAGGGCTGGGCGAAGACGTGGGAGTTCCAAGCGTTGCTCAAGGCGCGTGCCGTTGCGGGTGACGAGCTCCTCGGCAAGCGGTTCGTCCTGGCGGCGCAGGACGCGGCGTATGCGGAGTCGCTCCCGCTCGAGCGCGTCGCAGAGATCAGGCGGATGCGGGTTCGCATGGAGGAGGAACGCGTTCGTCCTGCGGACGCCCGCCGGTTCCACTTCAAGCTCGGCCACGGCGGGCTCGCGGACGTGCAGTTCGCGGTGGAGCTCTCCCAGCTGCGCCACGGGTTCGCGCATCAGGACGTTCGGTCGCGCCACACGCTCGAGGCCCTCGAAGCGCTCGCTCGCGAGCGGCTCGTAGAGGACAGCGTCAGCCTGGCGCTCGGCGAGGCGTTCGTGTTCCTCAACGAGGTCAAGAACGCGCTGGAGATGGACCGTCGCGTTCGTGCGGAGGTCATCCCTCCGACCGCGGAGGCGCAGCGCTCGCTCGCCAGGCGACTGGGATACGAGGAATACCCGCGGGCGTCGTTCCTGGAGGATTACCGCCGGATCACCCGGCGGGCTCGAAGCGCGATGGAGCGCGTGTTCTACGGCGAAGAGGGCTGAGAAGAGACGAGGCCCCCTGGGGGGCCTCGTCTCATGGTCTCCCGCTCAGCAGGCGCGGAGGCGGTCTATCCCGCCACCGCCGACGCAGCGGTCCTTCTTCGCGCCACCCCGCATCGTGTCTTTGCCGCCACCTCCGCGCATGTGATCCTTGCCGGCGCCACCGGCGAGGATGTCGTTGCCGGGTCCACCCCGCATCGTGTCGTTGCCGGAGCCACCACGGAGGCTGTCCTTGCCTCCCCCCGCGATCAGGAGGTCGTTCCCCCCGAGACCCCGGAGGATGTCGTTCTTCCTCCCACCACACAGGATGTCCCGGCCGCTGGTTCCCACGAGCGTGTCCTTGCCTCTCGTACCCACGACCAGGTTCCCCGCGAGGTTCCTCGGGCACGGAACGTCGAGGGGGTCCACCTTTGGCTGATCGCTGGTCGGCAGGCAGGTCTTGGGCAGCGTCGCGTTCGTGCCACCGAAGGAGGCGATGTTGGGGACGCGCCAGCTGATCGCCTGCTGGTACTTCAGGTTCGCTCGGGCACCGGCCGGCAGCGCGCGGATGTCCTCATCGAACTCCGGGTCCCGGACCGGTCCGGGGTCCAGCTCGGTGTCGTTGGCCAGATGGGTGTCGTTGACGAAGGGGATCGCCGCGCATTCGTCCGCGACCAGGCCCTGATAGTCCCCGAAGAACAGGCCGGATCCGGAGACCGGCGCGTTGAGCTCGGGGTCGGTGGAGTCATGCGTGATCCGGTGCTCGGTCCACGTCTCGCCCGCGTCGTTCGAGCGGTTCAGCCACACGTCGGTGAAGTAGTTGTCCGTGTTCGTCGGTGGGCTGGCGGTCGGTGGGCGGGTGTCCAGGCGGCGATCGAAGTAGATGACGTTGAGCTGGCCGGTGCCCGTCACGGCGATGATGGGCTGGAACTGGTCCGCGTTCGAGTCGTCCTGGTTCACGAGGGCCGGAGCGCTCCACGTCCCGCCCCCGTCGGTCGACGTGATCATCATGATGTCCGCCTGCATCCCGTCCTCGTCGGTGTCCGGGTCGGGCGCGTCCACGTACTCGGTGTAGACGGCGTGGATCGGCGGGGCCTCACCCTCCGCCGGCGCCGGTCCCACGCCGAGGATCGGGATCGTCAGGTTGCGAAAAGCCTGGTTGGGGAACTGCGTCGGGACGCCCGTGAAGCTCGTGACCATGGCAGCCTCGCTCCAGGACTCACCTCCGTCCGTGGTCTTCGAGAACCACATCTCCTCGGGCAGGCCGGCCAGCGACGGCGTGTAGTGGTTCCACATGGCATAGAAGGTGTCCGGGTCGACGGTGTCCGCGACCACGTGCACGCCGATGACCAGCTGCTGATCCGGTGGCGAGATCGCCACGGGATCGTCGGGCCACGTCTTTCCCCCGTCGGTGGAGCGCTCGCACACGGTCTGCTGCTTGATGAACGTGCTCAGGTTCTGTCCCCAGCACGCGATCATGGTGCCGGGCTGCCCGTCCCCGTCCGGTCCGGCGTTGTTAACCGCGAAGGTGTTCTTGTCATCCAGGAAGCCCTCGTCCCCGCCCCCGCCCGGGTAGGCGTTGATGATGATGCGGTTGCTCCAGGTGTTCCCCGAGGCGACGTCGGCAGGGGAGACGCTCTCCCAACGGTGGAGGCTCATCCCCCATCCGAGGGTGTCGTCGAAGGGCGGCGAGTCGAGCACCATCAGGTAGGCGTTGCCCTCGTCGTCGAACTGAACCCACGGGTCGGAGGTGATGTATTCCTCCCCGTAGTCGCTCTCTCCGCGGTCGTCGACCGGGTCCGCCGGGTCGTCGGGATCGTCCGCGTCCTCCGGACCCGTCCCGCCGACGGCGGGATCGTCGGCCGGGTAGCACGTGTTGTCCTCCGGCCAGGTCTCGGGCGGGGCTTGGGTCTGGGGGCAGGTGTTGACCTGTCCGAGCGAGGTCCATGTCTGTCCGCCGTCGAACGAGACGTAGGTTCCGACCTTGAACTCATATTCGGGGAGGGCATCGCGATCCTTGTTGTAGAACTTGGACCCCGCCACGAGCATGTTCTCGTCCAGAGGGTTCTGCGCTACGTGCATCTCGGAGTGGGACTTCCACCCCTGGGCGGGATCGCTCGCCAGCGTCTCCTGGAGCCCAGGTGGCGTGTCCACATCGAAGGGGATCTTGTACCGCGTGGCGAACTCGGCGATCCCCGCGTAGCTGGAGGCCGGAGCGACGGCGAAGTACACCACGACGATCAGGTAGTGGCCGGTGGCCTCCTTGATCGAGGTGGACTCGTCCTCGCCCGGGAGCCCCGCCGAGGAGCCCACGAGCGGCCCGAGGTTCCCGTCCGCGTCGCTCTTGTAGACGTACAGGTCGAAGTCGGAGGCGGGCACCGTGAAGCCGGAGAGCGAGACCTGCACCCCGCCTCCGACGCTCGTCCAGAAAGAGGGAGCGACGTTGACGTTCAGCAGGGTGACGTCACATTGCCCCGTCGCCGAGGGCACCTGGTTGCAGGGTGTCGCGCTCGCCGCGTCATACGAGTCGTTCACGCCCGGGGCGAGCGTCCCGTCCCATTCGTAGGGCGTGTCGGGGGTCACGTCCCCCTGGCGTGCCGAGGGGATGGCCACGCTGCTCGGGATGAATGGCCCCTGCTCCGTGATGATCGCCCTGCCGGGCGGGGGAGCGGTTTCGGCCGGGGCAACCCCCGCGAAGGAGAGCGTGACGAGGATCGTGACGCAGAGGAGCAGCGAGCTACGGAGACCGGTTCGGACCACGGGACATCCCTCCTTGGGGCTCGGACCACCCGTACCTACCCCCGAGGCGGCCCCCTCCAACCATTCCAAGCTCCCGGACTGGCCCGGAACGAAAGCGTGGGGCCCGCCGGAGCGGGCCCCACGAGGGCTCTCGAGCTCAGGTGCGAGAGCTCAGCACTGACGCCTTATGTCCTCGGCCTTGTTGCCGCACTTGTCCTTGCCGGGGCCACCCTTGAGGATGTCGGCTTGCTTCCCGCCCTTGAGCTTGTCGTTGCCCTTGCCTCCGATGAGCGTGTCCTTGCCCTTCTCGCCGCGGATCAGGTCCCTGCCGCCGCTGCCGCGCGCGACGTCGTTGCCTCCACCGGCGAAGATCGAGTCGGCGCCGCCCTTGCCGTTGATCTTGTCCTTGCCATGGAACCCGCACAGGACGTCTCTCCCGTTGGTCCCGATCAGCTTGTCCTTGCCGGCGGACCCGAGAACGATATTGCCCTTCTGCTTCAGACAGCGCGCCAGCTCGGCGTTCGGCAGGCTCTTCGACTTCGTGATCTCCGCGACCTCGACGTTGCTCGCCCCGGTCGCGACGCCGTCGGTGTAGATGGCCTTGACCCGATACGCCAAGGTCCCGTTCGGCCGGTCTGTCACGACGAAGTTCGGCTCCTTGGACGTGCCGATCTGCGTCCACGTACCGGTGTAGAGCGCGACGTCGTCCACGTACCAGCCGCACGGCTGAGACAGGGCCCGATCCTCGGCGCCGAGCGAGTAGTTGAAGCGGACGAGGATCTCCTTGCCCTTGTACTGATCCAGCGCGATCCGCTTGTGCTCGAACGGCCGGTTCACGTTGTTCGGGTTCGAGGGGTCGCACACTCGGTGATCCTCGGGTCCACCCGCGGCGGTGTTGACCGCCTGGATCACGTCCGCGGCGAACCATTCGAGCTGTTCCGGCGGCACGCCGGGTGCGTACTGAGCGATCTCGGTCCTGCCCTGGTCGTCACCCTCGCTCTGGAAGAGGGACCAGAACTGGAGCTCGGGATCACCGGCCTTCGGAACGGCGATCGGGTTCTTGAGCGTGAGGATCGAGTTCGCGCTCGTGGGTGAGGGGTTGAAGTTCTGCGGCTGGACGCCGGTCCAGAAGCTCCGGTCCCCGCCGTGGGCCTGGTTCATGTTGAACTTGGTGGTCCCGCTGTCGCTGGGCTGCCAGGGCTCGACGTTGGGGTCGGTCGGGGGAGTGATGTCCCAGTTGGTCTCGATCGCCTCGGCATCGTCGCCGAACAGCAGTCGGTAGTCGGGCGACTCCTCCACACGGTAGTTGTTGAAGCCGGCTCTGGTCCCTTCGAACTCCCACGTCAGGGGGAAGTTGCCGTCCTCGGCGTCGGCAGGGGCGATCGCATCGAGGATCGGGCCCCCGAAGTTCGAACCGATCACCGTGATCGGGATCTCCATGGTGTCCGTGCCACCCGGACCGGAGACGGTGAGCTTCGCCGTGTACTTACCGATGGCGGTGTAAGTGTGGTTGGCGATCCTTCCCGTTCCGGTCGAGCCGTCACCGAAGTCCCACTGGAAGGTGAGCGCGCTATCGGGCTGGAGCGCCCGGGTCGTCGCGTTCGCGTACTCGTAGCTGCCGTTCGCGTCGAAGTTGACCGCCTGGTTCACGAGGGCCTCGTTCGGGAGCGCCTCGAAGTACGCGACCGGATTCGTGCCGGAGGTCTGTGCCCCGGCCATCTCCGGCTGGAGCATCCCCCAGGACTCCATCTGCGCGCACATCTCCTGGCCCTTGGCCCATCCCTCGGAGGCGAACATGCCCGTCGGGTCCGGCACCGGGAGGGGATCGGCGAGCCCGCTGGTCAGGCGGTTGATCCGCGTGAGGTTGTCGTTGTTCGTGTGAAGGATCGTGATGCCCTCGCCGGAGGCGGGAGTCAGGTCGGCGTGGGGACCGAACAGGTCCGGGAAGAGGTTGAAGACGGGAACGCCGATCGCCTCGAAGTTCGCGTAGTCGCTGCTGAACGCCGCGAGCCCACCGAGAGCGGTGACGAACATGCTCCGATCGGAGGTCGAGACCGCCTGCTTGCCATCGTTGCCTGCCGTCGCCTCGGCGTCGGAGACGAAGATCGGCACCTCGCCGGACGGCGTGGTGACGGAGTCGTCGAGATACTCCAGAACCTCATCGACCACGGTCTCGGCCTTCGCGTTGAAGGCCTCCATCTTCGCCTTGATCTCCGGCTGGGCCTCCCAGGCCGCGGGGTCGGCGAGCTGGAGGACCTCGGGGACGCGCTCGGTGAAGTTGCCGTCCTTGAATGCCGGGTATGCGCCCGCGCAGGGGTCGACGTTGAAGTACGCACGGAGCTCGTCGGTCTCGCCGGGAGGGATGTTGTTCGCCACGTAGTCGCGGGAGCCGAACGTCCCGGACTCCTCCGAGTCCCACGGCATGAACTTGATGGTCGCTGAGGGCCGGGTGCCGGTCTTCCGCCAGTAGTCCGACATGATGTACGCCATCCGGATGATCTCGGCGTGGCCCTCCTGCGAGTCCCACGCGGCGGCAGGCCCGGAGTCCGTGAAGTCGTAGTGCGCGCCGACGATCACCGTCTCCTCGGGGTGGTCGGTTCCCGGCACGACCGCGGCGATGTTGTAGGCCTGTCCACCGGACGCATCGAGTGCGGCCCCGCGGCTGCCGGTCCCGGGCGAGAAGAAGGGATAGCGATGCACGGTGACGCCGAAGTCGGCGAGCATCGTCTCCATCGTGTGCTCGTAGTAGTCCAGGTATTCGAGCTGGTTGTTGAAGCACTGGCCCCACGGGCCGGTGACCTCCGGGCTCGGTGGGCAGGTTCCGTGGACGCTGGAGGATCCGTCCGGCCCGTCGTATCCCGTGTAGCCGGTCCGGGCCGCGGGATCGCTCGTGTCGTCGTCCTCGTCACCCGTGAGGCAGTAGGGCGCCTGTTCGGCCCTGTCCTCGGCCGGGATCGAGTTGCAGTTATCGCCGGGGTGCCGGTAGGGCAGCGTGAGCGCTTCCCAGACGTTGGTGTCGTAGGCCACGTATTTCCCGGATGGGTTCGGGTCGTTCAGCGGGGGCGGACCGCCGCTGGGGTTGGGGATCATGGAGCTTCCCGGAAGCGCGGTCACCTCGTCCGCCGGCCCGTAGTAGCCGATCGGCGTGTAGTCGATCTTGGTCGGATCGAGTGGAGGCTGACCATGGTTGGCTTGTGCGGTTGGTGCCGGCACAAGCGGCAAGGTGGCGAGCAGAGCTGCGACGATAAGGCTGGACTTGAAGCGCACGGGCGTTCCTCCTACGTAGTGGGTCTCTTCAAAACTATACCGCCGCTCAAGCGAACCGACGGGAAACAGTGAGACCCGCCCAATCGGACGGGTCCCACGGCTACAAAGAGACACTCAGATCAACACTGACGCCTTATGTCCTCGGCCTTGTTGCCGCACTTGTCCTTGCCGGGGCCAC
>CAZKFH010000033.1:0-23778 GCA_964551945.1 uncultured Actinomycetes bacterium
TACCGCGAGGGCCGGGTGCCGCTGCACACCCTTCGCGCGAAGATCGACTACGGCTTCGCCGAGGCAAAGACAACGTTCGGACGGATCGGCGTCAAGGTCTGGGTCTACCAGGGTGACGAGATCCCGTCCCAGGAGCAGGAGACCGAGCGGGCACGCGCACGAGCCCTGGCCGGTGTGCCCTTGGCGGGCCCGACGGGGGCCTCCACCGGTGCCCTGATCACCGACGAGAAGCAGATGGCGGAGCTAACGGCTCCCGACGAACCCACGCCCGCACCGGAAGAGACACCCGAAGAGGGAGCGGACGTCCCAACAACGGACGTGACGGTGGAGGCCGCGCCGGAGGAGGCCACGTCGACGAGCGCTGAGGAGCCGACAAAGGAAGCGCCGTCGGCAGAAGCCGCCCCGCAGGACGAGCCCGAAGCCGACAAGGCCGGGACAGAGGGTGAGAGCTGATGCTGCAGCCGAAGAAGGTCAAGCACCGGAAGCAGCACCGCGGCCGCATGCGAGGCAAGGCCAAGGGCGGAACCGAAGTGGCCTTCGGTGACTTCGGACTCGTCGCCATCGAGCCGGGTTGGATCAGCAACCGGCAGATCGAGGCTGCCCGTGTCGCGATGACGCGTCACATCCGGCGAGGCGGAAAGGTCTGGATCAACATCTTTCCCGACAAGCCCGTGACTAAGAAGCCGGCCGAGACCCGTATGGGCTCGGGCAAGGGCAACCCCGAGGGATGGGTCGCCGTGGTCAAGCCGGGACGCGTGATGTTCGAGCTGTCGGGGGTCAGCGAGCCGATCGCTCGTGAAGCCATCAGCCGCGCCGCGCACAAGCTTCCCGTGAAGACGAAGTTCGTGACCCGACTCGGAGGTGCTCAGCAATGAGGCCGGGCGAGCTTCGTGATCTGCCGGTCGACGAGCTTCACTCGAGGCTGGACTCGGCGAAGGAGGAGCTGTTCAACCTGCGCTTCCAGCTCGCGACGGGCCAGCTCGACAACCCGATGAGGATCAAGGACGTCCGGCATAGCATCGCGCGGATCATGACGGTGCTGACCGAGCGCGACCTGGCCGAAGAGCCGGAGGAGGCGTCCTGATGCCCGAAGGGAGCGAGCGTCAGGTGGCCGAGCGCGGCGAGCGGAAGGTACGGACCGGCGTGGTCGTGTCCGACAAGATGGACAAGACCGTGGTGGTCCAGATCGAGCAGCGGAAGGCGCATCCCCTGTACGGGAAGATGCTGAAGCGCACCTCGAAGCTCCAGGCCCACGACGAGGAGAACCAGGCGCATGTCGGCGACCGGGTGCGTGTCGTGGAGACGCGTCCCCTCTCCAAGTCGAAGCGCTGGCGCCTTGTCGAGATCATGGAGCGCGCGCAATGATCCAGCAGGAGACCCGTGTCCGGGTTGCCGACAACACCGGGGCCAGGGTTGTCCTCTGCATCCGCGTGCTCGGAGGCTCCTCGCGTCGCTACGCGAGCGTGGGAGACGTCATCGTGGGAAGCGTCAAGGACGCGCTCCCCGGTGCTGCGGTCAAGAAGGGCGATGTCGTGAAGGCCGTCGTCGTGCGAACGGCGAAGGAGAACCGCCGGATCGACGGGTCGTACATCAAGTTCGACGACAACGCGGTCGTGCTCATCAACGAGCAGCGCCAGCCCCGAGGCACGCGCATCTTCGGCCCCGTTGCGAGGGAGCTCAGGGAGAAGCGATTCATGCGGATCATCTCCCTCGCCCCGGAGGTGCTCTGATGCCGGTCAGCATCAAGAAGGACGACGAGGTCCAGGTCATGCACGGCAAGGACCGCGGGACGCGAGGGCGCGTGGTGCGCGTCCTTCCCCGTGAAGGCCGGGTCATGGTCGAGGGCGTCGCTCGCGCGAAGAAGCACTCGCGTCCCTCGAAGCAGCGACAGCAGGGCGGCATCATCGATGTCGAGCAGTTCGTCGACATCTCGAACATCGCCGTCGTCTGCAAGTCCTGCGGGCTTCCGACGCGGATCGGGCATCGGATCGAGGACGGCAAGAAGCTCCGGGTCTGCCGGAAGTGCGAGTCGGATCTATGAGCGACATGCCGAGATTGAAGAAGCGGTACCGCGAGGAGCTGTTGCCCGCGCTCCAGCAGGAGCTCGGCTTCACGAACCCCATGCGGGTCCCGCGTCTCGAGAAGATCGTCGTGAACATGGGGGTCGGAGAGGCGGCCCGCGACGCGAAGGCGCTCGACGGCGCTCTCGTGGACCTCACCACGATCACGGGGCAGCGCCCGGCAGTGACCAGGGCGCGGAAGTCCATCGCGAACTTCAAGCTCCGGGAGGGAATGGCGATCGGAGCCAAGGTCACGCTGCGCGGCGATAGGATGTGGGAGTTCCTCGACCGCCTGCTCGCCACGGCGCTGCCGCGGATCAGGGACTTCCGAGGACTGAACGCTCGCTCGTTCGACGGCTCCGGCAACTACACGCTGGGCCTCACCGAGCAGCTGGTTTTCCCGGAGATTGACTACGACAAGGTGGACACGACCCGAGGCATGGACATCACGGTCGTGACCACCGCACACACGGATGACGAGGGACGCGCCCTGCTTCGGGCCCTCGGGTTCCCCTTCCAGGGACAGCCCGCGGTCGCCGAGGGTGCTGCATAGGAGCGGAGATGGCAAAGAAAGCACTGGTCAACAAGTCGAATCGCCGGCCGAAGTTCTCGGCTCGGGGCTACACGCGTTGTCGCCGATGCGGCAGGCAGCGAGCCGTGTTCCGGAAGTTCCGCCTGTGCCGGATCTGCTTCCGGCAGCTCGCGCACGCCGGCGAGGTCCCGGGCATCACGAAGGCGTCGTGGTGAGAGGCCTGTCGACATGATGACCGACCCGATCGCCGACATGCTGTCCCGGATCCGCAACGGGAACACGGCATACAAGGACGAGGTCGAGATGCCCGCCTCCCGCCTGAAGGAGGAGATCGCGCGCGTTCTGGAGCGCGAGGGCTACGTCCAGGGATACCGGATCGAAGGGGACGACCCCAAGCGCCAGATCGTGGTCGAGATGAAGTACGGGCCCGAGCGGGAGCGGACGATCAGCGGGATCAAGCGCGTCTCCCGCCCCGGCCGCCGCGTCTACGCCGACCGCGCGAAGCTTCCGCGGGTCATGGGCGGTCTCGGCGTCGCTATTTTGTCGACGTCGAAGGGCCTGATGACGGACCGCCAGGCATCGCGGGCGGGGATCGGGGGAGAGGTCCTGTGCCACGTCTGGTGATGGAGGCGAGCAGATGAGCCGAATCGGAAAGCAGCCGATCGAGATCCCCGGCGGTGTGACCGTCGAGGTGAGCGATGCTGTCGTGGCCGTCAAGGGCCCGAACGGCGCGCTGTCTCAGCGCATCGTTCCGGACATGAAGGTCACGATCGCGGACGGCGTGGTTCGTGTCGAGCGTCCCTCCGACGCCCGCCAGCACCGTGCGCTCCACGGCCTGACGCGCAGCCTCATCGCGAACATGGTCGAGGGCGTGACCAAGGGCTTTGAGAAGAAGCTCGAGATCCAGGGTGTCGGCTATCGCGCCGCGCTGAACGGCAAGGACCTCGAGATGCAGCTTGGGTTCTCGCACCCGGTTCATTTCCCGGCGCCCGAGGGCATCGAGTTCGAGGTACCCGCACCGACCAGGATCACGATCAGGGGCATCGACAAGCAGCTCGTCGGAGAGACCGCCGCTCGCATCCGCCGGATCCGCAAGCCCGAGCCCTACAAGGGCAAGGGGATCAGGTATGAGGGCGAGTACGTGCGCAAGAAGGCCGGCAAGGCCGCGAAGACGGCGGCGGCCTGATGCTCGCCCACGCCAAGCGCGAGGCTCGTCAGCGGCGCCACCGTCGGGTTCGCAAGCGGATCCGCGGGGCGGCCGACCGTCCTCGCCTCGCCGTGTATCGCTCCAATCGCCACATCTACGCGCAGCTCGTCGACGATGCGACCGGTCGAACGCTCTTGTCTGCTTCCTCGCGCGAGGACGACGCGCGCGGCGATGGCGACAAGAAGGCCGCCGCAAAGCGCGTCGGTGAGCTGATCGCCAGGCGCGCCAAGGAGGCGGGGCTGGAGCACGCGGTTTTCGACCGAGGCGGACGTCTGTATCACGGGCGTGTTCGCTCGGTGGCAGAGGCCGCGCGAAAGGGAGGGCTGCAGATTTGAGGCGCTACGACCAGGGCGGTGACCAGCGCAGCGGCTACGAGGAACGCGTTGTCGCGATCAACCGCGTCGCCAAGGTGGTCAAGGGTGGCCGGCGATTCTCGTTCGCTGCCCTTGTCGTGGTCGGCGATGCGGCGGGCAAGGTCGGGATCGGCTACGGCAAGGCCAAAGAGGTTCCGGCCGCGATCCAGAAGGGTGTCGAGGATGCGAAGCGTCAGATGTTCGACGTCGCCCTCATGGGCACGACCATTCCCCATCAGGTGCTTGGGGAGGATGCCGGCGGAAAGGTTCTGCTCAAGCCGGCCGCCCCGGGGACCGGCGTCATCGCCGGCGGTCCCGTGCGCGCCGTGGTCGAGTGCCTGGGGATCAAGGACATCCTGTCGAAGTCGCTCGGCTCGGGGAACCCGATCAACATCGTCCGGGCGACCGCCAAGGGGCTGCGCGACCTCAAGCGGCCCGACGACATCGCGCGGCTCCGCGGGCTGGACGTCAACCAGATCGCGCCCCGTCCGATGCTCGAGGCCATGAAGCAGGCCCAGCAGCGGGTCGACAGTCACGCATCGGAGTCGGACCCGGAGACGGAGGAGGTCTAGTGGCGCGACTCAAGGTCACTCAGGTCCGAGGGCTCCCCGGCAAGATCCAGCGTCAGCGGGCCACGGTGCGCGCGCTCGGTCTCAAGCGGATCCGCCACTCGGTGGTGAAGGACGACACGCCCGAGATCCGCGGGATGATCGCCAAGGTCCGCCACCTCGTGAGCGTCGAGGAGGTCCAATGAAGCTGCATCACCTCCGCCCGGGTGGGGGCGTTCAGAAGAAGAGGAGGGTGGGACGCGGGCATGCTGCGGGACAGGGAAAGACCGCCGGCCGTGGCACCAAGGGCTATCTTGCGCGTCACACGAAGAGGACGGGATTCGAGGGCGGCCAGATGCCGCTGACGCGCCGCGTCCCGAAGAGGCCCGGCTTCACGAACCGCAATCGCGAGGAGTTCGCGGTCGTCAACCTCGACCGGCTCGCCGCGACGTTTAAGGCGAACGAGACGGTGACACCGGAGTCCCTCGTGGAAGCGGGCCTGGTTCGCAAGCGCATGCTGGTCAAGGTGCTCGGGGGCGGCGAGATCGACCGGCCGCTCACGGTGCAGGCGCACGCATTCACGCGAACCGCACGGCAGAAGTTGGAGCAAGCCGGGGGCAGCGTCGAGGTTCTCGGCGAAGGCACGTCAGCGGCGGCCGGGTAGACTAGGCGGCCTCGCCAGGGGGAGTCCGTGCTCAGAGCCTTCATCAACGCCTTCAAGATTCCCGATCTTCGCAAGAAGATCCTGTTCACCCTGCTCGTGATCGCGGTCTACCGCCTGGGCTCGTTCCTACCGCTGCCGAACGTCGACGTGCAGGTTCTCGCCGCGGGGACCAGCGACCAGCAGGGCGGGTTCTTCTCGTTCATCAACCTCTTCTCGGGCGGTGCGCTAACGCGACTTGCCGTGTTCGCGCTCGGGATCATGCCCTACATCACGTCGTCGATCATCATGCAGCTCCTCACCGTCGTGATCCCGAAGCTCGAGCAATGGCAGAAGCAGGGGGAGATCGGGCAGAAGCGGATCACGCAGTGGACCCGCTACATGACGGTCGCCCTTGCGCTGATCCAGTCGACCGGGCTGCTGTTCCTGTTCAACACCCAGTTCCCGGGCTCGATCAGGACGTTCACGCCGTCGCGCGTGGCCTTCATGGTGCTGATCCTGACGGCCGGCACGGCCATGATCATGTGGCTCGGCGAGCTCATCACGCAGCGAGGGATCGGCAACGGCATGTCGATGCTGATCTTCACGAGCGTGATCTCTGAGCTTCCCTCGCAGGGCGCCAGCATCTGGCGGCAGGGACGGTTCGAGTTCGGCGTCATCCTGGCCCTGGGGCTGCTCATCATCGTCGCCGTGGTGTTCATGGAGCAGGGGCAGCGACGGATCCCCGTTCAGTACGCCAAACGCGTGGTCGGGCGCCGCATGACCTCGGGAGGGAGCACCTACATCCCGCTCAAGGTCAACCAGGCGGGAGTCATCCCGATCATCTTCGCGTCATCGGTGCTGTACTTCCCGACGCTGCTGAGCTCGGTCATCCAGGCACAGTGGTTCCAGAACCTGATCAACAATCACCTGCTGAACCAGGGAAGCTGGGTCTACATCACGATCTACGGCCTGCTCGTCGTGTTCTTCGCGTACTTCTATACGGCGATCTCCTTCAACCCGAATGACACCGCCGATAACATCCGTAAGTACGGCGGGTTCATCCCCGGGATCCGTCCGGGCAAGCCCACGGCCGATCACCTCAACCACATCCTGTCCCGCATCACGCTGCCGGGCGCCCTGTTCCTCGCCACGATCGCGCTGATCCCATCGATCGCCCTGATCATCCTGGGCATCCCCACCCAGCTGTTCCCCTTCGGGGGAACGTCGGTGCTGATCGCGGTCGGGGTGGCGCTCGAGACGATGAAGCAGCTGGAGTCGCAGCTCACGATGCGGCACTACGAAGGCTTCATCAAATAGATGCGCAGACCAAGGAAGGGCGCATGATGCGCGTAGCGAGGAGCGAGTAGATGCGTCTCGTATTGCTGGGCCCGCCGGGAGCGGGAAAGGGAACGCAGGCGCACCGGCTATCCGACTACCACGGCGCACGGCTGATCGCGACCGGCGACATCTTCCGCCAGAACCTGCGCGACGAGACGCCGCTCGGGCTCAAGGCCAAGTCGTACATGGAGTCGGGCGAGCTCGTTCCCGACGACATCGTGATCGAGATGCTGCTCGAGGAGCTTCGCAAGCACCAGAACGGATTCCTGCTCGACGGGTTCCCACGAACGATCCCGCAGGCACTCGCGCTGGAGGAAGCTCTCGGCGAGATGGGACGCCCGCTTCACGCGGTTCTGAAGTTCTCGATCCCCGACGATGTCACCGTCGCGCGGCTGACCGGCCGGCGCACCTGCAAACGATGTGAGCGGACCTACAACATGGAGACCAAGCTTCCGCATGTGGAGGGAGTCTGCGATGCGTGCGGCGGCCCCCTCGTGCACCGCGACGATGACCGGGAAGAGACCGTCCGTCACCGCCTTGAGGTGTACCACCGCGACACCGAGCCGCTCCAGAAGTTCTACTGGGATCGCGGGCTGCTCCGCGAGGTCAACGCCGTCGGCGAGGTCGAGGAGATCACGCGCCGGGCCATCGTTGCCCTGGGCGACCTCACCCGCGACTGAGCTGCTCCGCACGTGATCATCCTCAAGTCCCCCGCTGAGATCGGGAAGATGCGTCGCGCGGGGCGCATCGTGGCTGCCACCAGGCATGAGGTCGCCGACGCGGTCCGCCCTGGCGTCACGACGGCGGACCTCGACCGCATTGCGGAGAGTCGCATCGAGGCGGAAGGGGCAACCCCCAACTTCAAGGGGTATCGAGGCTTTCCCGCGACGATCTGCGCCTCCATCAACGAGCAGATCGTCCATGGGATCCCCGGGAATCGGGTTCTGAAGGAAGGCGATCTCGTCTCGCTCGACTTCGGCGCCATCTGGGAGGGGTACCACGCCGACTCCGCCATCACGGTGTTCTGCGGCGAGCCTCCCTCGGGCGAGGCGGAGAAGCTCGTGCGTGTCACCGAGGAATCCCTTCAGGCGGGCATCTCCGAGGTACGGGAGGGCAAACGACTCTCCGACATCGGGCACGCCGTCCAGCAGGTCGTCGAGGGTGCGGGGTTCAGCGTGGTCAGGGAGTACGTGGGCCACGGGATCGGGCAGAGCCTGCACGAGGACCCCCAGATCCCGAACTACGGGGATCCGGGGCGCGGCCCCGCGCTCACGCCTGGGATGGTCCTGGCGATCGAGCCCATGGTGAACCTCGGGGGCTGGGAGACGCGCGTCCTGGCCGACGACTGGACGGTCGTGACCGCCGACGGCAGCATCTCAGCCCACTTCGAGCACACGGTCGCCCTCACCGAAGACGGGACCGAGGTCCTCACGGCGCCCTGACCTGGACGGATGCAGCAGCCCCCCTCTATACTTCCTCGGCGCCCCTCGCAGGGGCCTTCTCAGCATGTTCGGGAATCTCTTCTTGGGGGCGAGCGTTGAAGGTACGGCCGTCGGTCCGAAAGATGTGCGAGAAATGCAAGGTCATCCGCCGGCGCGGGCGCGTCATGGTGATCTGCTCGAATCCCCGACACAAGCAGAGGCAGGGATAGGGAATGGCGAGAATCGCTGGCGTCGACCTCCCGCGTGAGAAGCGGGTCGAGGTTGCGCTCACCTATATCTATGGGATCGGGCCGACGAAGGCGCGGGCAACCGTAGACGGTGCCCGGGTGAGCGACTCGACCAGGGTTCGCGACCTCTCCGAGGACGAGGTCGTCCGGATCCGCGAGTGGATCGACCGGAACTACAAGGTCGAGGGAGACCTGCGCCGCGACGTCGCCCAGGACATCAAGCGAAAGATCGAGATCGGGGCCTATCAGGGACTCCGCCACCGCCGCAGCCTCCCTGTTCATGGTCAGCGAACGCACACCAACGCCCGGACCCGCAAGGGCCCGAAGAAGGTCGTCGGCGTCAAGAGGAAGAAGGGCAAGTAGGTATGGCGAAGCCCAAGAAAAAGACCAAGAAGCGAGAGAAGAAGAACATCGCCCACGGCGCGGCGCACATCAAGTCGACGTTCAACAACACGATCGTCACGATCACCGACCTCGAGGGGAACACGATCTCGTGGGCGAGCGCGGGCAACGTCGGGTTCAAGGGCTCCCGGAAGTCGACACCCTTCGCCGCGCAGCTGGCGGCGGAAGCAGCCGCTCGGCGAGCCCAGGAGCACGGGATCCAGAAGGTCGAGGTGTTCGTGAAGGGCCCCGGATCCGGGCGTGAGACCGCGATCCGCTCGCTCGCCGCGACCGGGCTCGAGATCCTCGGGATCAACGACGTCACGCCGGTCCCGCACAACGGTTGTAGGCCCAAGAAGCGCAGACGCGTCTAGTTCATAACAGATGCCACGCCGGCCTCGGGCCGGCCTGGATGGTCGGGCAGAAATGGATGATCCCCGACTCGAAGGAGGAATGCAGTTGCTCATCGTCGCAAGACCACAGATCAAAGAAGAGTCCATCAGCGATGTCCGAGCGAAGTTCATCATCGAGCCGCTCGAGCCGGGCTTCGGCTACACGCTGGGGAACTCGCTCCGCCGCACCCTGCTTTCGTCGATCCCCGGATCGGCGATCGCGAACGTGAAGATCGAGGGTGTCCTGCACGAGTTCTCGACGATCCCCGGCGTGACCGAGGACGTCACCGACATCGTGCTCAACGTGAAGGAGATGGTGATCCGCTCAGAGCTCGAGGAGCCGGGCACCGTCTACCTGAAGGCGAAGGGGCCGGGGGAGGTCAAGGCCGGCGATATCACACCTCCGGCGGGCGTCGAGATCCTCAACCCCGACCTGCACATCGCAACGCTCGGCAAGAGCTCGAACCTCGAGATGGAGATGAGCGTGGAGCGCGGTGTCGGGTACCGGACCGCCGAGCAGAACAAGGATGCCCGTGACCCGATCGGCGTCATCCCCATCGACTCGATCTTCTCGCCGGTTCGGAAGGTGTCGTACTCCGTGGAGGCGACCCGTGTCGAACAGATGACCGACCGTGACAGGCTGATCCTGGACGTTCAGACGGACGGGTCCGTGACGCCCCGAGAGGCGATCGCCTCCGCCGGGACCACGCTCGTGGAGCTGGCGAACCTGTTCTCGGAGATGTCTGAGACACCGGGCCTCTCCCTCGGCCCCGCCGAGACCGACGGTGAGGTCAGCGATGACCACCGCCTTCCGATCGAAGATCTCAACCTCTCGGTGCGGTCGTACAACTGCCTCAAGCGCGAGGCAGTCAACACGGTTGGGGATCTGGTGCAGCGCACGGAGCAGGAGCTCACCGACATCCGCAACTTCGGCCAGAAGTCCATCGATGAGGTGAAGGCCAAGCTCGAAGAGCTCGGGCTCTCGTTGCGGGAGGGGTAGTGCCCAGACCGAAGAAGGGACCTCGGCTCGGATCCGGACCGGCCCACGAGCGCCTGATGCTGGGCGGCCTCGCCGCGTCGCTGTTCGAGAACGACAAGGTGAAGACCACGGAGGCGAAGGCGCGCGCCCTGCGCCCGTTCGCGGAGCGTCTGATCACGTTCGCCAAGCGCGGCGACGTCCACGCGCGCCGGCAGGTCCTCCGTGTCGTGACCGATCGGGACGTCGTTCACCGGCTCTTCGCCGAGATCGCTCCTCGGATGGAGGAGCGAGCGGGGGGGTACACGAGGATCCTCAAGCTTGGCCCCCGCAAGGGTGACGGCGCCCCGATGGCGCAGATCGAGCTCGTCGACCGAGAGGTCGAGGAGTGATGGTTCCTTCCCGCGACTGAACGGCCCCGTGGGCGTCGTCAAGCTGACCCTGGCGTACGACGGCTCGGTCTTCCGCGGCTTCGCTCGCCAGCCGAGGACACGAACGGTCCAGGGCGTTCTGGAGGAGGTCCTGGAGCGGATGCTGGGCGAGATGCCCAAGCTCTCCGTGGCCGGCCGGACCGACGCCGGGGTGCACGCCCAGGGGCAGGTGGTCTCGTTCGAGACCCAGGCCGACCCCGAACGGATCCAGCGGTCGGTCAACCGCTTGCTCGCTCCGGAGGTGGTCGTTCGTGAGGCTGCGTTTGCCCGCAAGGGATTTGACGCCCGGCACAGCGCGACTGCTCGTGAGTACGGCTACCGCATCCGGACGTCCACCTTGCCCGATCCTTTTGCGGCCCGCTTCGAATGGCATCGTCCGGGAGAGCTGGCCCTGGGCCCGATGCGCCGGGCCGCCCGGCTCCTGGAGGGTGAGCACGACTTCGCGTCGTTCTGTCGCCCGCCCCAAGGCTCCACGGTGAGGAACCTTCGGCGTCTAAGTGTCCGGCGGGAGGGGGAGATCGTCGAGATCCGCGCCCTCGCAGATGCCTTCCTGCAGCAGATGGTCCGCAGCCTGGTGGGAACCCTCGTTGCAGTGGGGACCGGCCGGATCGGGTCCGAGACCATGCCGGAGGTCCTCGAGCAGCACGATCGAGCCGCAGCGGGTCCGGTTGCCCCTCCGGACGGGCTCACCTTGCTTCGGGTACGATACGGGCCACATCCGCAGGGCCCTGGACGGTCCCGCGTGTCCGGAGAGCGATGACCAAGACCTACAGCCCCAAATTGAAGGACATCCAGCGAGCGTGGTTCGTCGTTGATGCGGAGGACGCCATCCTGGGCCGTTTAGCCTCGGAGGTCGCGCACGTCCTTCGTGGGAAGCACAAGCCGACGTTCGCCCCGCATATGGACATGGGCGACCACGTGATCGTTGTCAACGCCGCAAAGATCCGTGTGTCGGGACAGAAGGCTTCGGACAAGATCTACTACCACCACTCCCAGTACCCGGGAGGCCTCAGTGAGGTGCCGTACGAGCGGCTCGCTCGGGAACGGCCCGAGCGGATCGTCGAACGCGCCATCAAGGGGATGCTGCCCCGTAATCGGCTCGGTCGCCAGATGGCCAGGAAGCTTGCGGTCTACGCCGGGCCGGAGCATCCGCACGCTGCGCAAACACCCGTGCCCTTGCAGCTGCGATCCAAGAAGGGTCGGGAAGAGCCCGCGGTCACGGGTTCCGAGGAGAGCTAGATGGCAGACGCCGCATCCATCATTTCTGCGACCGGACGCCGCAAGGAGGCCGTCGCTCGAGTCCGCATCACGTCCGGCACGGGTCAGTTCGACCTCAACGGACGCTCGCTCGAGGACTACTTCCCCTCTCGTACTCAGCGCATGGTGGCCATGGCCCCGCTTCGCGCCGCGGAGAAGGAGAAGGAGATTGACGTCATCGCACGCCTGGAGGGTGGCGGCGCCACCGGTCAGGCGGGCGCGTTGCGGCACGGGATCGCCCGTGCCCTTATCGAGCTCGACCCTTCTCTTCGAGCCATTCTGAAGAAGGAGGGCTTCTTGACCCGGGATTCCCGCGAGAAGGAACGCCGGAAGTACGGGTTGAAGAAGGCTCGCAAGGCCCCCCAGTACAGCAAGCGCTGAGCTCTTCCCCCCATCGGGCCTAGCGTCGCGGTGCTACTCCCTGTACCATGCATCCGTCGGAGGCCCGCTCCGGCGAGGGGGTTTGTGGGGTGAATCGCATCTCGGAAGCGATCGGTGAAGCATTGCGCCGCGCACGAAAGCGGCGCGGCTTGACACTGCATGAGGTCGACAGGATCTCTCATGGGCGGTTCAAGCCCTCATCGGTTGGTAGCTACGAACGCGGGACGAGGACGATCTCCGCCCCCTTGCTCGTCGAGCTCTCAACCCTCTACGGGGTCGCGCCCGACCGTCTGCTTTCCGAGGCTCTGCAGGCCTCCGAGGCCGACGCGGTCGCGGACGTGATCATCGACCTCACTCGTTTGCCGCAGCTTCATGGCCAGGAGGCGAAGGTCGTCGTCGAGTTCGTCGAGCGGGTCCAGTCCCAGAGGCGTGGGCCCCATTCGGACATCATCACGCTGCGAACCGGGGATCTGCAGTTCCTCTCCTCCGCCGCGGGGATCGGCCCCCGAGACCTGCTGAACGTGCTCAGTCCGGCCCTTCAGCAGGGCCAGACTTCCGCCTGAATCCAGGGCTAAAGTTCCCCCTCACCCCCTGCCGATACCAAAGGGGAAGACAACACCTACGAACGGGCAAACCCGTCGGAAGACGGGGACGCAAAGCTCCAGGCCCAGAACGGGCGGCTGAGTTGCCGAAATGGTGTGGGCGACATGAATCGTCCATTCCGTTCGCTAGGTGGCGAACGGAGGATGGACGATGTACAGGACTCTTCGCACCCGCACAGCAGCGGCGATCGCGCCCCTCGTGGTCGCAGGACTCATTCTCAGCACCGCTGGAGAGGCCGCCGCCGAATCCCGGCAGCCCAGCGCTCCCCAGCCGACAGCAACCCCCTACGCATCCGGAGAGCTCGTGGTTCGCTACGAGCAGGGCACCAGCAAGACCGACCGGAGCGCCATCCGCCAGGAGCTCGGAGCGACCATTGAGTCGGCTCCGGGGATCCGCGGCATCGAAGTGCTCGACCTTGCCGACGGAATGGCGGTCGAAGGCGCTATCGACGCAGCCGAGAACCTTCCCAATGTGCTCTACGCGGAGCCCAACTACTCGGTCGAGATGACGGCGTCGCCGAACGATCCGATGTTCGGTGAGATGTGGTCGCTCGGCCTCGCCAGCAGCGACGGGCAGAACTCGGGCATCGGAACGCCGCGAGTGTGGAACCTGACGACCGGGAGCCCCAACGTCACGGTCGGCGTGGTCGACACGGGCATCGATGGAACCCACCCTGATCTCGCCGGCAACATGTGGACGAACCCGGGCGAGATTGCCGGTAACGGCATCGACGACGACGGCAACGGCGTGGTCGACGACGCGAGAGGCTGGGACTGGGTGGACAACGACAGTGACCCCGCCGACCTCAATGGCCACGGGACGCATGTGGCAGGAACCGTCGGAGCGAGGGGCAACAACGCCTCTGGCGTCGCGGGCGTGGCCTGGGACGTTCGGCTGATGCCCCTGCGGGTTCTGGACGCGGCGGGATCCGGCTGGACCAGCGACGTGGCCGCAGCTTTCGCCTACGCCGGGCGCATGGGTGTTGACGTCGTCAACGCCAGCCTGGCCGGACCGTCGCCGTCGGTGGCGCTCCTGGACGCCATCAGCGCCTCACCGAACACGCTGTTCGTGGTGGCGGCTGGCAACTCCAGCTCGAATGTGGACGTCGCCCCGTCCTACCCCTGCAGCTACCCACTCCCGAACATCATCTGTGTCGCGGCGACGAACCAGGCCAACCAGTTGTCCGGCTACTCAAACTTCGGAACGGGCTCTGTCGACCTCGCGGCTCCCGGAGATCGCATCCTCAGCACGTGGCCGGGTGGCATGTACTCGGAGATGACGGGCACATCCATGGCGACACCTCACGTCACGGGCGTGGCCGCGCTGCTGCAGGCTCGGCACTCGGACGCGACACCCGCCGCGATCCGGACCGCGATCCTGTCGGGCACGGAATCGCTCCCCGCTCTCGCTGGACGCACGGTTACCGGCGGCCGGCTGAGCGCAGCAGGCGCGTTCGAGCGGATGGGCGATGTCGTCCCCGTCGAGAACCGCCCGGAGCGAAACGTCACGCGCGATGAAGATGAGAAGAAGAAGCGCTGTCAGGCGCGGCGCCGCCACCAGCGCAGGGGAAGGGCTCGTCACCGTCGGTGTGGCGGGCGGTAAAGCGCGCATAGGGGTCGGTTCTCACACAGCCCGTCGGCACCTGCCGGCGGGCGATCCCTTTTCTTCGGGGATATCGGTATTGCCCCGTTTTCCGTAGTCATTTCGGGCTATTGACCTGACCTTTTACGCGTTGCTACTCTCCGTGTCCCTACAGGCAAGGGTCTTGAGGGGGAGGAGGGGCAATGCGCAAGGGGTATCGCTACGTAGTGGCGGTGGCTCTCACCACGCTCGTGGCCGCGATCAGCGGTCCTGCGTCGGGGGCACCGGCCGCAAGGCTGTACTCGGCTGGCTTCCAGCCGAACAACACGGCGTGTGTGGTCAAGGGGACCACGAACACGCTGCAGCTGCGGATCACCAAGGTTTCGCAGCAGGGACCACACCTCCGGACGGCCAGTATCGCTGTCCACAGCGCGTTCACCACGGTCTCGGCGAGCGCACCTAGCAGCTCCACGGGAGGGTGGACCTCGGCGACGTCCGGGCAAAGCGTCTCGCTGGACAGCGGGGGAGGGCCCGGCCAGCTGAAGCAGGGGGACTGGGTCCAGGTGCCGATCACGGCGACGGCCCCGACGACCCTGGGCTCGTACATATGGACAACGTCGGCCGACGGTCCGGGGAACCCGCCGTACGCGATCTCCGGAAGCCAGCCAACGGTCACGGTCGTGAATGCGGCCTCCGACTGTCCTGGCGGTCCGACGCCTACACCGACACCAAGCCCCACACCCACGACGTGTGTCTCGTCGGGTGTGGACACGGACGGTGATGGGATCGCGAACAACTGCGACACAGACGACGACAACGACGGAATCCCGGACACGACCGACAACTGCCCTCTGGTGGCCAACGCTGACCAGAAGGACGTTGATGGCGACGGCAAGGGTGACAAGTGCGACACCGAAGGGCCGCGCGGTAACACGAACGGGACCGGCGGCAAGGACGACTGCACCGACGCGGTAGACAACGACGGCGACGGGAAGTCGGATGCCGACGACACCGGGTGTGGGCCTGCCAGCACCTCGACCGGCCAGAGCGGGGCGGGCACTCCGTGCCTGAACCCGACGATCACCGGTGGGGCGGGTGACTCACTGATCATCGGTACGCCAGGCAGCGACGTCATCCTGGACCTGCTCGGTAGCAACCACATCGAGGGGCGGGGTGGGAACGACACCATCTGCACGGGTCCCGGGAACGACGTGGTGTTGACCCTGGCAGGGCAGGACGTCGTGTTCGACCAGGGCGGGCTGAACCTGATCCGCACCGACGGCGGACCTGACACCGTCACGACCGGCCGCGGGAACAGCCGGATCGCGACCGGCAAGGGCAGGGACGTCGTGACGGCCGGAACCGGGCGGAACAACATCCGCCTCGGCAAGGGTCGCGACCGGGCGGTGACCTCGAGCGGCAACGACCTGATCAAGGGCGGTGCCGGCAAGGACACCATGGTTGCGGGCGACGGGAAGAACCGCCTCGGCGGTGGACGCGGCAACGACAGGCTGCGAGCCGGTTCCGGTAGGGACCGTCTCAACGGCGGCAAGGGTCGCGACATCTGCAGGGCCGACGGTGGCAAGAACCGAGTGAGGCGGTGCGAGCGAGGAGCGCGCCGCTAGGGCTCGACAGGCAATCTGGAAGGAGGCCCCCGGCGATCGCCGGGGGCCTCCCTTCTCATTTTGGAGCGCCTGGACGGGGTTGCCGGAATTGGGCGAGTCTGCTACTCTCCGTAACTCGCCCATAGCCCGTATGACCTAGGCCAAGCGGCCTAGGAGGAGGAGGGGGAAATGAAAGTAATTGCTCGCATATCGGCAACGCTCGTCCTCGCGACGCTCGTTGCTGGAATCGGCGGCGCGGCCTCGGCCGCGCCGGCGGATCGCAAGTACACGGCGGACTTCCGCAACGCGTCGGGAAGCATCGTGAGCCCCGCGTGTGCGGTCGCCGGGAAGACCTCGACGCTCGCACTTCGGATCACGAAGACCTCGAAGCAGGGGCCACATCTCCGCACAGCGACCGTTGGGGTGAACAGCGCCTTCACGGGCGTCAGCGTCGGATCGCCGTTCAGCACCACCGGCGCGTGGTCGGCCTCGACATCGGGCAACAGCATCTCGCTCGGTAGCGGCGGCGGTCCCGGCCAGCTGAAGGAGGGTGACTTCGTCCAGGTCGGCATCACGGCGACGGCACCCACCGCGCTCGGCACGTACGCGTGGTCAACGACGGCCGACGGGCCCGGCAACCCGAAGTACAGCATCTCGGGCAGCCAACCGTCCGTCATCGTGGACATCGACACGGACGGCGACGGCATCGCCAACGCGTGTGACGACGACGACGATAACGACGGGATCCCCGACGGCAGCGACAACTGCCCGCTGGTGGCGAACCCCGACCAGAAGGACACGGATGGGGACGGCATCGGCGACGTGTGTGACAGCGGCGGCAGCAGCGGCGGTGCGGGCACCCAGTCGGGTGCAGGCACTCCCTGCGTCAACCCGACGATCACCGGTGGAGCCGGTGACTCGCTCATCATCGGTACGCCGGGCAACGACGTGATCCTCGACCTCCTCGGCAGCAACCACGTCGAGGGACGCGGCGGAGACGACATCGTCTGCACCGGCCCGGGGAACGACGTCGTGCTCACCCTGAACGGGCGCGACATCGCGTTCGACCAGGGCGGCCAGAACCTGATCCGGACCGCTGGTGGTCCCGACACCATCACGACCGGACGCGGCAGCAGTCGGATCGCTGCGGGCACCGGTGCGGACGTGGTCAGCGTTGGCACGGGGCGCAACAACGTTCGCCTCGGCAAGGGTCGCGACCGCGCGGTCGGTTCGAGCGGCAACGACGTGATCAAGGGCGCTGCCGGCAAGGACCGCATCGCGGCCGGTGACGGCAACAACCGCCTCGGCGGTGGACGCGGCAACGACAGGCTGCGGGCCGGCTCCGGCAGGGACCGCCTCAACGGCGGCCGTGGCCGGGACACCTGCAGGGCAGATGGCGGAAGAAACAGGTTCCGCAACTGTGAGGTTGCACGCGGGAACGGCGCCTGATCGCAAGAACAACGGAGAGAGGCCCCCGGCGACAGTCGGGGGCCTCTTCCCTTTCTGAGGCTAAGATGCGCGCCGTGACACGGCTGTTCGGCACGGACGGCGTGCGCGGCGTCGCGAATCGCGACCTCACTCCTGAGCTGGCGTTTGCGCTCGGTCGCGCCGCCGTGGCCGCGCTCGGGGGCGAGGGTCGGCCGCGCATCGCGATCGGACGTGACACGAGGGTCTCCGGATCGATGCTGCAGGCCGCGCTGTCTGCCGGGATGGCATCCGCGGGGGCCGATGTGCTTCGTGTGGGGGTGACGCCCACGCCCGCCCTGGCCTTCGTGACGCCGATCCTGAAGGCCAGTGCCGGCGTGGTGATCTCCGCGTCGCACAACCCTCCGGAGGACAACGGGATCAAGTTCTTCTCGGCCGAAGGGATGAAGCTTCCCGACGCCACGGAGGACCGGATCGAGGAGCTGATGCGGAGCGACTCGGGTCCCCGACCTGAAGGCGGTGCCGTCGGCGTCGTCCGCGACGCGCCGGAGGCGATCGATCGGTACCTCGACCACCTCGCGGGAGCCGCCGACGCATCGCTGGACGGCATGCGGATCGTCGTGGATTGCGCGAACGGCGCGGCATTCCGCCTCGGCCCGCAGATCCTGCGGCGGCTCGGGGCGGAGGTCCTGGTCCTGAACGGCGAGGGTGATGGGCGAGCCATCAATGTCGGCTGCGGCGCCACGCATCCAGAGGTGATGGCGGCCGCCGTGCGCGAGCAGGGAGCCGATGCGGGTGTCGCGTTCGACGGTGACGCCGACCGGGCGTTGTTCGCGGATGCTGAGGGGAACGTGCTCGACGGTGACGATGTCATCGCGGCGAGCGCCCTCTCCATGCTCGAGGAAGGTCGTTTGCCGGGCGGCGTCGTGGTGGTCACCGTCATGGCCAACCTCGGCCTGCGCCGAGCCCTCGAGGGTGCCGGCATCCGCGTCGTTGAGACACAGGTTGGCGATCGCTACGTCTTGGAGGAGATGCAGCGGTCCGGGGCGACGCTCGGTGGGGAGCAATCGGGCCACGTGATCTTCCTGGAGCACGCGACGACGGGTGACGGGCTCCTCACCACGGTGAAGTTCCTCTCCCTGGCCCGCCGGCGGGAAGTCACCCTCCGCGAGCTGGCCTCCTCGATGCGGCGGTACCCCCAGGTCCTGGAGAACGTTCGAGCTACCGACGCCCGCTCGGTCGCGGCCGCCCCCGAGCTCGCGGCGGCCGTCCGCTCCGCGGAGGAAGCCCTCGGTGAGCGTGGACGGGTCCTGGTCCGCCCCTCCGGGACGGAACCGCTCCTGCGCATCATGGTGGAGGCGGAGACGGAGCAGGAAGCCCGACAGCACGCGGATGCGGTCGCTCGAGCGGCTCGGTCCGTGGCCTGAGGACGCGGATCAGCGGGGCACGTCCGCCCATCCGGGCGGGAGCGGCCCTCCTGTACCCTTAGGGTCTTATGTGCGGCATCGTTGGCTACGCGGGGCCCCAGGAGGCGCTGCCGATCATCCTCGAGGGCCTCCAGCGGCTCGAATATCGAGGATACGACTCGGCGGGGGTCGCCATCCTCGACGGCGGCCTGACGGTGGAGAAAAAGGCCGGAAAGCTCCAGGAGCTCGAGAAGGAGATCTCCCAGGGTGCCCCTCCGCCTGGTCGGGTTGGAATGGGCCACACGCGGTGGGCGACGCACGGCGCGCCGACGGATAGGAACGCGCACCCCCACGTGGACTGCCACGGTCGGATCGCCGTCATCCACAACGGGATCATCGAGAACCACGCGGAGATCCGGGCCGAGCTGGAAGGTGCCGGCCACGTCTTCGCCTCGGACACGGACACGGAGTGCGTGGCGCACCTGATCGAGGCGGCATGCGCAGGGGGCTTGACCCTCGCCGAGGCCGTCCGCCAGGTCATCCCGGGGCTGGAAGGCGCCTACGCGCTCGTGGTGCTGTCCGCCGCGGAGCCCGACGTTGTCGTCGGCGTTCGCCTGTCGAGCCCGATGGTGGTGGGGCTCGGAGAGGGCGAGAACCTCCTTGCCTCCGACCCACCGGCCCTCCTGGAGCGGACGCGACGGATCGTCCCCCTGAAGGACGGCCAGATGGTCGAGGTTCGCGCCCATGCCGTTCGGATCACCGACCTCGATGGCAACGAGGTCGAGGCCGAGGCGCTGGACGTCGACTGGGACCTCCGCAGAGCCGAGAAGTCCGGCTTCGACGATTTCATGCTGAAGGAGATCCACGAGCAGCCGACCGCGATCCGCGACACGATCCGGGGCCGCGTTCGAGCCGGCATCCACCGGCTGGACGAGGTGCGGATGAGCGAAGACGCGATCCGCGCCGTGGACGGGGTGTTCGTGGTCGCGTGCGGGACGGCCTTCCACGCCGGCTTGGTTGCGAAGTACGCGATCGAACGCTGGACACGATTGCCGGTCGAGATCGACATCGCGAGCGAATTTCGTTATCGCGACCCCGTCCTTGACCGAAACACGCTGACGCTCGCGATCTCTCAGTCGGGGGAGACGATCGACACGCTTCAGGCGTTGCGCCACGCGAAGGAGCAGTCCTCCTGGGTGCTCGGCATCACGAACACGGTTGCCTCCTCGGTCGCCCGAGAGGCGGACGCGGTCATGTACACGCGGGCGGGCCCGGAGGTCGGCGTTGCCGCGACCAAGACCTTCGCAACACAGATGGTCGCGCTCCATCTGCTCGGGCTGTACCTCGCCCAGGTCCGGGGGACGCTGACCCGCGAAGAGATCGGTGAGGCCGTGGACAGGATCCTGGAGCTTCCGGCGCAGGTCCAGCGGGCGCTCGCGCTCGACGAGCAGGTCACCCGGCTCGCCGAGACCTACGGAGACGCTCGTGACTTCATCTTCCTCGGCCGGCACACCGGGTACCCGGCTGCCCTCGAGGGCGCGCTCAAGCTCAAGGAGCTCTCGTACATCCACGCTGAGGGGTATGCCGCAGGCGAGCTGAAGCACGGCCCGATCGCGCTGATCGAAGAGGGCGTGCCGGTCGTCGCTGTGGCGACCGAGAGCCACGTGTATTCGAAGATGTTGTCGAACATCCAGGAGGTGAAGGCGCGAGGTGCCCGAGTGATCGCGATCGCCACCGAGGGCGACCGGGAGATAGCGAGGCTGGCCGACCACGTGCTGGAGGTCCCACGGACCCCCGACCTGTTCGCGCCGGTGGTCGTCTCGGTCCCACTTCAGCTCCTCGCGTACCGGATCGCGAAGCTCCGAGGCCTCGACGTTGATCAGCCTCGGAACCTCGCGAAGTCCGTCACGGTCGAGTAGGTCCGCGGTGCGGATCATCGGGATCGGCGTCGACGTCGTGGAAGTCGCGCGCATCCGTAAGCTCCTCGAGTCTCGTCCGGGGTTTCGCGATCGAGTGTTCACCTCGGGTGAGATCGTCGACTGCCAGAACGAGGCGGACCCCACCCCGTGCTACGCGGCACGGTGGGCGGCCCGGGAAGCGGCGACGAAAGCGCTCGGCGGGATCGCCGGCCGAAACTGGCACGATATCGCGCTCCGCCGCGGTCCCGAGGGGGAGCCGCATCTTTCCCTGGCGGGGAGTGCCCAACGGCGAGCCGAGGAGATCGGCGCGCATCAGGTGCTCGTCTCGATCTCACACGAGCGATCCATTGCCGCGGCTTTCTGCGTTGCGGTGGGGGAGTCATGATCCCGGTTCTGACGTCGACCGAGGCCCAGTCGAGCGATCGGCTGATGATCGAACGAGGCACTTCGCTGGAAACGCTGATGGAGCGTGCGGGCCTCGCGGTCGCGCGATCGGCCGCGGCGCTGGCGGGGGGTGCCTACGGAAAGCGCGCGGTGATCGTGAGCGGGAAAGGGAACAACGGCGGGGACGGCCTCGTGGCCGCGCGTCACCTGGCGGCGCGGGGGATGGCGGTCGACGTCTTCCTCCTGAGCGATCGGGAATCGCTCGGTTCCCACGCGCACGCTCAGCTGGATGCTCTGGCGCGTGGCGGGCACGTCGCCCGCGCCGGTTCCGCGGATCGGATTTCACGGGCCCTGGCTCGATCGGACGTCGCCATCGACGCGATCTTCGGCACCGGCTTCCGGGGCGTGCCCGAGGCCCAGCATCTGCAGGCGATCGAAGCGCTGAACGCGGGCTCGGCACCCGTCGTCTCCGTCGATGTTCCGTCCGGCGTCGAGGGTGATACCGGCGCGGTGAGAGGAGCCGCGGTGTCGGCGGACGTGACCGTCGCGATGGTCGCTCCGAAGCTCGGCGACGTGCTGCACCCCGGTGCCGCCCACGCCGGGGTTCTGGAGATCGCGGACATCGGGATCCCGGCCGAGCTGCTACGAGCCGATGTTTCAGTGATCGAAGCCGCCGATGTTCGCGGGTGGCTGCCCGTTCGCCCGGATGCCGCGCACAAGCGCTCGAGTGGGGTCGTGCTCGTGATCGCGGGTTCGGCTCATATGACGGGAGCACCTCGGCTGGTGGCGGAGGGAGCGCTGCGCGCGGGTGCCGGCCTGGTCACGATCGCGGTTCCCGAGCCCATCTTGCAGGTCGTGCAAGCGACGGCGGTCGAGCCCACGTTCCTCGGTCTGCCCGCGACCGATGGCGCTCTGTCCGAGGAGGCGTGGGACGTGCTTGCGCCGGAGCTCGATCGGTTCGACGCCGTTGCGTTGGGTCCGGGACTGTCCACGGCGCCTGCGGCCGCCGCGCTGGCGCGGAGGATCGTCCTGGAGTCGGTGGTCCCCGTCGTCGCCGACGCGGATGCGATAAACGCCTTCGCGGGGCGCGCCTCGGACCTTCACAACCGCGCGGCGCTCGGGGTGATCACTCCTCACACCGGGGAGTTCGGACGCCTCTTCGGCATCCCCTCGTCGGAGGTGCTCGAGGATCGACTCGGCTTCGTCCGCAAGGCCGCTGCGGAGACCGGCGGCGTCGTCCTGCTGAAGGGTCCTCGGACGGTCGTGGCGATTCCGGACGGAGATGTGTGGATCAATCCGACCGGCGGTCCCGCGCTCGCGACCGGGGGAAGCGGGGACGTTCTCACGGGCGTCATCGCGGCGCTGATCGCCCGTGGTCTCGGGGGGGCGGAGGCGGCAGCGACGGGTGCGTTCCTGCACGGGATGAGCGGGGAGATCGTGAGTCGCCGGACCGGCGAGGGCTCGACCGCGAGCGACATCGCCCGCGCCGTGCCCGAGGCGGTCGCCTCGATCCTGGAGGAGACATGACGCCGGTCGAGACGCAGGCGCCACTGTCCACCGGCTTCCGCCCAACGGTTGCGGAGATCGACCTGAGGGCGGTACGGCACAACATCCGGGCAGTGATGCCATCCGACGCCGAGGTGATGGCCGTGGTCAAGGCGAACGGATACGGACATCGGGCCATCCCCATCGCTCGGGCGGCCGTGGAGGCCGGAGCCACCTGGCTGGGCGTCGCGCTTGTCGAGGAGGGCCTCGCCCTTCGTGCCGCGGGGATCGAGGCGCCCATCCTGGTTCTCACCGAGTTGCCTCCGGGCTCCGAACGGGAGGCGCTCGGTGCGCGACTCACGCCGACCATCTACAGCTCTCGCGCGATCCGCTTCCTGGCCGACGCCGCGCCGAGCGGGACCGGGGTCCACGTGAAGGTCGACACGGGCATGCATCGTGTGGGCATCCCACCGGAGCAGGCGCCGACCTTGGTGCAGGAGGCGACGCGAGCCGGGCTCGCGATCGAGGGGATCTGGACCCACTTCGCGCTCGCGGAAGAGCCCGGCAATGCCACCACCGCACGACAGCTGGAGCTGTTCCTGGAGGTCTGCGCGGCGCTCGAGGCAAGGGGGATCCGCCCGCGATACCGGCATGCGGCGAACTCGGGTGCCACGATCGCATCACCCGAGACGCACCTCGACCTCGTCCGCGTGGGGGCCGCGATGTACGGGATCGTTCCCGGTCCCTTGCTCTCGGGGACGCTGGATCTCCGACCGGCGATGACGCTTCGGTCCGCGGTGACGCACGCGAAGCGCGTTCCCGCGGGTCACGGGATCTCCTACGGCCATCGACACCGCACGACCGAGGAGACGACGATCGCGACGATCCCGATCGGGTATGCGGACGGGTATCTGCGCTCGCTGTCCAACAACGGACAGGTGCTGATCCGAGGCAGGAGGTACTCGGTCGTTGGCAGCGTCACGATGGATCACCTCATGGTCGACTGCGGCGACGACGAGCTCGAGGTCGGCGACGACGTCGTGCTCTTCGGACGCCAGGGGGACGCGGAGATCCGGGTCGAGGAGGTTGCGGCGTGGGCGGGCACGATCGGCTACGAGATCGTCTGCGCGGTGAGCGAGCGCGTGCCTCGGCACGTGACGGTCAGCTGAGCCCGCCGCGCCGGCGGCTCCGCAGGCTCGCGAT
>CAZKFH010000034.1:0-23232 GCA_964551945.1 uncultured Actinomycetes bacterium
TCAACTGCAACCCGGAGACCGTCTCGACCGACTACGACACGAGCGATCGCCTGTACTTCGAGCCGCTGACCGTCGAGGACGTGCTCGCCGTCTGCGAGGCCGAGCGGCCCCAGGGGATCATCGTGCAGCTCGGCGGCCAGACGCCGCTCGGTCTCGCCCCGGAGCTGGAGGCGGCGGGGTGGCCGATCCTCGGCACGTCACCGGCATCGATCGACCTCGCCGAGCATCGCGGGAAGTTCGGTGACCTGCTTCGCGAGCTGGAGATCACGCAGCCACCCGGAGCGCAGGCGACGTCGCCGGCGGAGGCGCGCGAGGTCGCGGACCGCATCGGCTACCCAATCCTGGTGCGGCCCTCCTACGTGCTCGGCGGCCGCGCCATGGAGATCGTGTACTCGCCGGACGCGCTCGAGCGGTACCTCCTGAACGCGACCGATGCGAGCCCGGAGCACCCGGTCCTGGTCGACCGCTTCCTGGAGGGCGCGATCGAGGTCGACGTCGATGCCGTCGCCGACGGCGAGGAGGTCTACGTCGGCGCGGTGATGGAGCACATCGAGGAGGCCGGCGTGCACTCCGGTGACTCGTCCTGCACGATCCCCCCGACGACTCTCTCCGATGACGAGCTCGATCACATCGAGGACCTGACCCGACGGATCGCCGTGGCGCTCGAGGTTCGGGGCCTGCTCAACATCCAGTTCGCCGTCAAGGACGAGACGGTCTGGGTGCTCGAGGCCAACCCGCGTGCTTCTCGAACGGTGCCGTTCGTCTCGAAGGCGACGGGTGTGCCGCTCGCGAAGGTCGCGGCTCGTGTGCTGGCGGGGGAGCGGATCGCCGAGCTTCGGACGGCCGGGCTGGTCCCGGAGGACCCGCGCCGCTACCGACATCTGCGCCACGTCTCGGTCAAGGCGGCCGTCCTTCCGTTCGGCCGCTTCCCCGGCGTCGACACGGTGCTCGGGCCCGAGATGCGCTCGACGGGCGAGGTCATGGGCGTCGCATCCGACCTCGGTGTCGCCCTGGCGAAGGCCCAGGCGGGGACGGGCGCGTCCCTGCCGCAGAAGGGAACGGTGTTCATCAGCGTCGCGAACCGCGACAAGCGCGCGATCGTCTTCCCGGCGAAACGGCTCACGGAGCTCGGCTTCCGCGTCGTCGCGACGAAGGGAACGGCCGGGCTGCTGGCACGCTCGGGGATCGAGGTCGCCTGCGTGTCGAAGGTGTCCGACGGGCATCCGAACGCGGCGGACCTGATCCTGGCGGGAGAGGTCGACCTCGTGGTCAACACGCCGTTCGGCCAGGAGACGCGCTCCGATGGGTACTTCATCCGCACGGCAGCCGCGGCGGCGGGGATCCCGTGCATCACGACCCTGCCGGGGGTCTACGCCGCCGTGCAGGGCATCGAGGCGGCTGCGAGCGGCGAGCACGAGCCGCGCAGCCTCCAGGAGTACCATCGGACCTCGTGATCCGGCAGAAGTGTGAGGTGCTGTCGGCCAAGAAATGGGGGTCGTACCACTCCATCACCCTGGTCGCACCCAAGATCGCCGAGGACGCGGGCCCCGGCCAGTTCGTCCAGATCGCCGTGCCCCCGGGCCGCGACATCCTTCTCCGGCGGCCCTTCTCGATCGCCCAGGCATCGCGGAAGGGAGGCTGGGCGGGGACGCTCGAGGTCGCCTTCGCCGCGGTGGGTCCGGGTACCGAATGGCTCGCCGAGGTGCAGGCGCACGACTTCCTCGACGTGGTTGGTCCGCTCGGCGCCCCGTACCCCTACCCGCGCGAGAAGAGCAACTGCCTGCTCGTGGGCGGGGGATATGGTGCCGCGCCGCTGTACTTCCTGGCGCAGGAGCTCCGCACCAGGGGACATCGCGTGGACATGATCGTCGGGGCCCGAGATCAGGAGCGGGTGTTCAAGGCCGTTGAGGCGAAACGGCTCTCGGTCACCGTGACGCTCACCACCGAGGACGGCAGTCTGGGCGAGCGGGGTCTCGTCACGGATGTGCTGGCCGGGATGATCGGGCGCTGCGAGTCCGATGTCGTGTATGCGTGCGGCCCCAACGGGATGCTCCGCGCCGTCGCCGAGTTCTGCGCCCAGCAGGGCGTGCCGAGCCAGGTCGCGGTGGAGGAGCTCATGGCGTGCGGCATGGGCGTGTGCTGGACCTGCGTGGTCCCGGTGATCCAGAAGGACGGGAAGAGCTGGGAGTACCTCCGCTCCTGCGTCGACGGTCCCGTCTTCAACGGCGCTCGGGTCTGGTGGGAGAAATGGCTTGGAGGCAAGCCGGTGTCCACCGAGACGCCGCCGGAGGGTTTCCGCGTGGATGAGCTCGTGGCCGAGAGGGCGGCATGGCGAAGCGAGTAACGCTCGGCGTGGATCTGGCCGGCGTGCATCTGCCGACACCGGTCCTCGGCGCCTCGGGCTGTTTCGGCACCGGGGAAGAGCTGTCGGAGCTCGTCGACCTGAAGCGGGTCGGCGGCGTCGTGACGAAGACGGTCACGGCCGAGCCCGTCCGCGGCCTGCCGACGCCGCGGATGAGCGAGACGCACTCGGGGATGCTCAATGCGATCGGGATTCAGAACGCCGGTGTCGAGGCGTTCGTCCGCAAGGACGGACCGTGGATCGCGCGCGCCGGCGCACCGATCATCGTCTCCATCGCCGGCAAGACTGTGCAGGAGTTCGCGGACGTCGCCGTGCGCGTCAGCCAGATCCCCGGCGTGACCGCGATCGAGGCCAACATCTCGTCGCCCAACTTCAACCGCGGCGGCCAGCTCTTCGCGCGTGACCACCAGGCATCGGCCGAAGTGATCGGCACCGTCACTCGCATGACCCATCTGCCGATCTTCGCGAAGCTCACCGCCGATGTGACGGACATCGTGGAGATCGCCACCGCGTGCGTACGCGCCGGCGCGCACGGCCTGTCGCTGATCAACACCCTGTCGGGCATGGCGATCGACATCGAGACGTTCAAGCCGAAGCTCGGCGCGGTGACGGGCGGACTGTCGGGTCCGGCGATCCGTCCCGTCGCGGTGCGCTGCGTGTATCAGGTGGCCCGTGCGCTTCCGGAGGTTCCGATCATGGGGATCGGCGGCATCGCCGACGCCGCGAGCGCCATCGAGTTCCTGCTCGCCGGCGCGTGGGCGGTCCAGATCGGCACGGCGAACTACTACAACCCTGAGATCACCGTGGAGATCGCCCAGGGCATCGGCGAGTTCCTCCTCCGCCGGGGGCTGTCGAGCCCCGCCGACCTGCGTGGCAAGGTGGCGGCGCCCACCACGACCACGCCCGAGCCGGCGTATCACGGCGGGTGACGCGCAACCCGCTCATCGTGGCGGCGGACGTCTCGGACGTCGCTGCCGCCGAGTCGCTCGCCGAGACCCTCGGGAAACGTGTCGCCATGGTCAAGGTCGGGCTCGAGCTGTTCGTCGCGGCCGGTCCGGCAGCGGTCGAGCGCGTCCGGGCGCACGCGCCTGTTTTCCTCGACCTGAAGCTTCACGACATCCCCACGACGGCGGGCCGAGCAGCGCGCCAAGCGGGGAAGCTCGGGGCGTCCCTGCTGACGGTACACGCCTTGGGGGGGCCCGACATGATCCTGGCGGCGGTGGAGGGTGCGAACGAGGGAGCCGCCGAGGCCGGTGTTCGGGCCCCCCAGATCATCGCCGTGACCGTGCTGTCGAGCCTGGCAGAGGCCGCCGGCGCCTCTCCCGCGTCGCTCGCGTTCGAGGCGATCACGGCCGGCGCCGCGGGGGCGGTGGTGTCGGGCGAGGACGTGAAGGACGTTCGTGAGGCCCTCGGGGAGGACCCAATTTTCGTGGTTCCGGGCATCCGTCCGGAGGGACTGGGCTCCAACGACCACGTTCGCGTCCTGACGCCGGGCGAGGCTCTGGAGAAAGGCGCGACCTACATCGTGGTCGGGCGGCCGATCACACAATCGCCGGATCCCGCGGCCGCCGCGGACGCGATCCTGCGCGAGGTCGGGGTCGGATGACGACCGAGCTGCTCGACGTCCTCCAGGATGTGGGCGCGGTGCGCCGCGGGCACTTCCTGCTGTCCTCCGGCAAGCACTCGGACGTCTACGTCGAGAAGGCTCGGGTGTTCGAGGACCCCAGACTGACCGTTCGGCTGGCCGAGGAAGCGGCCGCGTGGTTCGCGAACGTGGATGTCGTGGTGAGTCCCGCTGTCGGGGCGCTTCCGTTCGGGTTCGCGGTGGCTCATGCGAGCGGCGCGCGGTTCGTCTACGCGGAGCGCGAGGGCGACCACATGGCGCTGCGGCGTGGATTCGCCATCTCGGCCGGGGAGCGAGCGCTCGTCGTGGAGGACGTGGTGACGACGGGTGGGTCCGCTGCCGAGGTACACGCGCTGCTCGTCGAGGCCGGAGCCGAACCGCTCGGAGTCGTCGCACTCGTCGACCGCTCGAGGGCAGAGCTGCCGTTCCCGCTTCGCGCGCTGGCACGCGTCGCGGCGGATGCGTGGCAACCGGACGAGTGTCCGCGTTGCGCAGAAGGCGTTCCCCTCGAGTCACCGGGCTCGCGACACCTCCCCTGAATAGGCGTGTTGACCTGCACGATTCCGTTTTGCCCCGAAACGACGCTGCGCGGTATCATCCGCGCCGACCCGAAGTCTGCGTAAGGAGGAAGCATGCCCCTACCGGTCCTGACTGAGGAACAGCGACGTGACGCGCTCGCCAAGGCCGCTGTGGCTCGCAAGAAGCGCGCCGAGCTGAAGGAGCAGCTCAAGACCGGCCGGCTCCGGCTCGGCGACATCCTTGCCCGCCGGGAGGACGACACCGTCGCGAAGATGAGGGTCTCCTCGGTGCTGGAGTCGATGCCGGGAGTCGGCAAGGTTCGGGCTCGCAAGCTGATGGAGCGCCTGGACATCTCCGCCAGCCGCAGGATCCGCGGCCTCGGCGCCAAGCAGAAGGAAGCGCTCCTCGCCGAGTTCTCCGGGAAGTAGCGGCAGCCGCGGCCGGCTCTTCGTGATCTCCGGCCCCTCGGGGGTCGGGAAGGGCACAGTGGTGCGCTCGCTGCTGCAGTCGCACCCTGCCCTTCGATTCGCCGTTTCCTACACGACACGCGAGCCGCGTCCCGGCGAGCTCGACGGCGTTCACTACCGCTTCATCGATGAGGACACCTTTACGGCGATCGCGGATGCCGGTGGGTTTCTCGAGTGGGCCGAGATCTTCGGGCATCGCTCGGGGACGCCGGCCGCGGACGTGGAGGCGGCGAGGGGCGCCGGCGCCGACGTCCTGCTCGAGGTCGACGTCCAGGGGGCGCGGAGCGTCCGAGAGCGGGCCCCCGACGCGATCCTCGTGTTCCTCAAGCCACCCTCGGAAGCGGAGCTCCAGCGCCGCTTGCGTGAGAGGGGCACCGAGGCCGGTGCGGACCTGGATCTGCGCCTCTCCGAGGCGAAGCGGGAGATGGCCGCGGCCGAGGAGTTCGACCACGTGGTCGTCAATGACGTCGTGGAGAAGGCCGTGGGGGAGGTTCTTGCTATCATCAAGGCGAGCAAGGAGAGCAGATGATCGAGCCAACCATCGACCAGCTCCTGGAGCGGGTCGACTCCAAGTACAGCCTGGTGGTCCTCGCGGCGCGGCGCGCCCGGGAGATCAACTCGTACTACAGCCAGCTCGGCGAGGGGCGTGGCGAGTTCGTGCCACCGCTCGTCGAGAGCGGCGGCCTGCGCAACAAGCCCCTGTCCATCGCGATGGAAGAGATCGCGCAGGACAAAGTCACGTACACGCGCGACGACACCATCACCGACAAGGAGTAGCCACATGGTCTCGCCCCTGGCGGGACGACGTGTTCTTCTCGGCGTGACCGGCGGCATCGCCGCCTACAAGTCGGCGTACCTCGCCAGGCTTCTTCGTGAGCGCGGTGCCGACGTCCAGGTCGTCATGACGCCGTCGGCCACGCGGTTCGTCGGGCCGGACACGTTCGCCGCACTCACCGGCAAGCCCGTTCACTCCGACGTCTTCGAGCGCACCGACTCCGTGATGCACGTGCGCCTTGCGCACGAGGCCGATGCCGCGCTTGTCGCGCCGGCCACCGCGAACGTTCTGGCCAAGCTCACGTGGGGGATCGCCGACGACCTGCTGACCTCGACGCTGCTCGAGTTCGCGGGGCCGCTCGTGGTGGCGCCCGCGATGCACTCCGGGATGCTCGAGCACCCAGCGACGCGACAGAACCTAGTCACGCTCCGGGAACGCGGGGTCACGATCGTAGGACCGGTGGAGGGCGCGTTGGCTGCCGGTGACACCGGGATGGGGCGCATGTCGGAGCCGGAAGACATCGCGGACGCATTGGAGGCGGTGCTCGCCGCGGGCAATGACCTCAGCGGCAGGCGCATCCTCGTCACCGCCGGTCCCACGCACGAGCCGATCGACGCGGTGCGCTTCCTCGGAAACCGCTCGAGCGGAAAAATGGGCTGGGCGATTGCGGAGGAGGCGCGACGACGTGGCGCAGCCGTCACCCTTGTCAGCGGACCGACGCACCTCGCGGATCCCGTCGGCGTCGAGGTCGTGCGCGTGGAGACGGCGGAGCAGATGCGTGATGCGGTGTTGTCTCGGTTCGACGACGCGGACGCGGTGGTAAAGGCTGCGGCCGTCGCGGACTTCCGGCCGAAGGAGCATGTCGAAGGGAAGATCAAGAAGGAAGGCGGGACGCCGGACCTGTACCTCGAGCCGACGCCGGACATCCTGCGCGAGCTCGGGGAGCGCAAGGGCGAGCGGGTGCTGATCGGATTCGCGGCCGAGACCGGCGACCTGGAGGCGGCCGGACGGCAGAAGCTTCGCGAGAAGCACCTCGACCTGATCGTCGTCAACCAGGTCGGCAAGCCCGGCACCGGATTCGATAGCGACACGAACCGCGCGCTGATGTTCTCCGCCTCGGGCGAGGATGTTCCGCTCCGCGAATGGACCAAACGCGAGCTCGCCACCGCGATCTGCGACCGCCTCGCGATGATGTTGGGTGGAGCCCCGTTTCCTAAAGACTGAGTCGGCCGAGGTCCCGAGTGGTCCCGGGTTCGAACCGGATCTCGCCGGGCTTCTCTCCTGGTGACGCGTACAGGATCTTGACTCCCTCGAGTCGCTCTGGCCACGGCTCACCGGCATTAGTGAAACCTTCGAGGAGGTCGAGGTAACCGTCGGAGATGAACAGAATGAAGCTAAGTCCGTGCTCGAATCCATTGACCGAGGCGCCCACGTCGCTCATGACGACCCTGTCGCCCGTCGTCGGAGCCCGTGGAACGGCACGAGCTACCTCCAGATAGACGAAGAAGCCCACGCCGGTCATCTCACGCTCCCGGACCTTCACCCCCTCGAGCTGAAGCCGCAGGGCCCCGAGGACCGGATGATCGCCAGCCAGGGCTGCGTCCATCACGGCCCGCTCAAGGTCGGAGAGCCCCCTTGAATTGGTCACCCCACAACGATAGCCACCGTGTCGGTGGGGGGTGGTAGCGTCCTTTTGATGGAAGCCGTCGCCTGGTCTCTCTTCGGGCTATTCGGAGCCGCGCTGGGTGTTCTCGTGACGGCGTATTGGCGGTTATCTGCTCGGATGGAGGAGGTCCGGCGGGACCTCACCGGTGAGATCCACGCCGTTCGTGCGGACCTCGGAGGCCGGATCGATGCCCAGACCTTCCGGATCGATGCTCTGAACTCCCGGATGGACTCGCACCTCCACCCCCACGCGGGATGATTCCCGGCCGGGTGCCGCGACACCTCCAGTAGAATCGGGTCCCCATGAGCCGTAGATATCTCTTCACGTCGGAATCCGTTACCGAGGGGCACCCCGACAAGCTCGCCGACCAGATCTCGGATGCTGTCCTCGACGCGATACTGTCCGGAGACCGGAACGGGCGTGTGGCGTGCGAGACCCTCGTGACTACGGGACTTGTCGTCGTGGCTGGGGAGATCAGCACCACGGTCTACGTGGACGTCCCCGAGATCGTACGCAAGACGATCAACGAGATCGGGTACACGGACGCGAACTTCGGGATCGACGAGACCGCCGGCGTGATCACCGCGATCCAGGAGCAGTCCGCCGACATCGCGAAGGGCGTCGACCACGCGTACGAGGAGCGCGAGGAGGGTTCCTCGGATGCCAAGGACACGACCGGCGCGGGGGACCAGGGCATGATGTTCGGCTTCGCGTGCCGGGAGACAGAGGAGCTCATGCCGATGCCGATCGCGATGGCGCACGCGCTCGCGAAGCGCCTGGCCGACGTGCGCAAGGCCGGTGTGATCTCGTACCTACGGCCCGACGGCAAGTCCATGGCGACGATCCAGTACGAGGGCTGGCGCCCCGTCTCCGTCGACACGGTCCTGATCTCGGCCCAGCACGCCGAGAACGTCGACCGTGAATCGCTCCTTACTCCCGATCTCAAAGAACACGTGATCGACCCGGTGCTGGTTGAGTTCGGCCTCGATCACGAGGACAAACGTGTGCTGGTGAACCCCACAGGCTCGTTCGAGATCGGTGGTCCGAAAGCGGACACGGGGCTGACCGGCCGGAAGATCATGGTCGACTCGTACGGCGGGATGGCGCCCCACGGTGGGGGGTGCTTCAGCGGCAAGGACCCGACGAAGGTGGACCGCTCAGCCGCGTACATGGGGCGGTACGTCGCGAAGAACGTCGTGGCGGCGGGGCTCGCGGACCGCGCCCAGGTTCAGGTGGCCTACGCGATCGGCGCCGCCCATCCGGTCTCGTTCCTGCTCGAGACGTTCGGGACCTCGGAGATCGATCCCGAGCGGCTCGAGAAGACGGTCTTCGACGCGTTCGACTTCCGACCCGCGGCGATCATCGAGACGTTGAACCTCGACCGGCCCATCTACACCGAGACGGCCTGCTACGGACACTTCGGGCGCAAGGGCTTCCCCTGGGAGGAGACCGACCGCGCCGACGACCTCCGCCGCGCGCTCGCCTGATCTCGTGAGCACCGCCACCGGGGTTCCGGTGGACGTCGCGATCGACATCCCGAAGCTCGAGCTCGACCGCCCGTTCACCTATCTGCTTCCCGAGGAGTCCGCCCCGGGGACCGGCCTGCTGGTCTCGGTGCCGTTCCACGGGCGAACCGTCAAGGGGTGGGTCCTGGGACCGGCGGCGGAGGTCCCGGGTCGTGTGCTTCCGGTGAGACGGGTGCTCTCGAAAGCAGCCGTGATCGACGAGCGGCTGCTCGCCCTCGCTCGCTGGATGAGCGAGCGGTACGTCGCACCGCTCTCCGTCGTGATCGGCAGCCTGTACCCGCCGAGGGTGGCCTCGGAGGAGGGGGCGGCGCCGGGCGAACGCACGGAGGTCTCGATCCCCGTCGTGACCCCGATCCTCGACGGCTACGACTCCGGGTCGGAGCTGCTCGCGACATGTCGCAGCGGCGAGGGAGCGTTCGTCGTGCGTCCGCTGCCACACCACGAAGGAGCCGCGTGCCTCGAGGCGGTCGCCGCGTGTATCGAGGGCGGGCGCGATGCCGTGGTGCTGGTTCCCGAGGCGGAACCGCTCCCGGCCACCGCTCGACTGATCGCCGAGGCGTTCGGCGATGCCGCGATCGTGTTCGCGGCTGGTGACCAACGCGAGCGGTACCGCGCCTGGCTGGGGATGCTGTCCGGTCGCTATCGCGTCGTGATCGGAACCCGCCCGGCGGTGTTCGCGCCGGTCTCGAAGCTCGGCCTCGTCTGGGTCCATCGCGAGGCGCACCCGGGCCACCGTGAGGAGCGCGCGCCGTACTATCACGTGCGCGACGTGGCGCTCGCTCGGAGCCGGCTCGAGGGCGCGACCTGCGTCCTCGCGGGTCTCGCGCCGAGCGTGGAGGCGGTGACACTCGCGGAACGGGGCGATGTGATCACCGTGCGCGCCCCCCGAAGTGTGGAGCGCGCGGCGGCGCCTCTCGTCGAAACCGTGCAGCCGGGACGCGAGGGCAGGTCGCCGCGACTCGGCTCCGTGTTGCAGAGTGCGCGTGGGGCGTTCCTCCTCATCTCCACACAGGGCTACGGGATCGCGCGGGTCTGTCGGAAGTGTGGGGAGCCGGCGCGTTGCTCGGCGTGCAGCGGCACGGTCGTGATCCGAGGAGGGTCACCGGCCTGCGCGGTATGTGGGCGCGACGTGACGTGCTCGGCGTGCGGCTCCACGAGCTTCGGGATCGACCGGGGGGGGACCGAGCGCATCGAGGAGTGGGCGCGGCACGTGACGAACCTTCCCGTCTCTCGCGTGGAGTCCGGCGCCGAGGCCGTGGCACCCGCAGACGGACGCGTGATCGTCGGTACCGCCGCCGCGGTGAAGGACCTGGGCCCCCAGCGCGTGCAGCTCGTCGCGATCCTCGACCCGGATCGAGCCGGCCGGCGTCCGGGGCTCGCCGCGGCGGGCCAGGCCCTCGCCACGTGGATGGAGGCGGCGGCTTGGACCGGACCGAAGGCGGAGGGTGGGCGGGTGCTGGTGCAGACCCGCGACGCCTCGGATCCGGCGATCCAGGCCCTGGTCCGGTGGGACCCATGGCATCTGCACCGCGCCGAGGCTCGTCGACGTGCGGAGGCAGGATTCCCGGTCGGTCACCCGGTGTTCCGCGTTACGGGCGGGCCCGACCTGGAGCGTGGGCTCGCCGAGCTGAACCCGGTGCACCTGCTCACGACGACGCTCGGGAGCCAGACGGTATCCTTGGTGACGTTGCGGCCGGAGGCCGTTCCACGCTTTCGAGAACGGGTCCTGGCGTGGGCCGGGAACGGCACGGTGGAACGGGTCGAGGCCGAGCCGCAGCTCTGACCATGTCGGCAATCCCGATCAGAGTATTCGGCGACCCGGTCCTGCGGGATCGAGCCCGCCCCGTGGAGTCCTTCGATGACGCCCTGGTCCGGCTCGCCCAGGACATGATCCTCACGATGCATCAGGCCCCGGGCGTCGGACTTGCGGCCCCACAGGTCGGCCGGCCCATCCGTCTGATCGTGTTCGACGTCGGGGAGGAAGAGGACGGTGCTCGCGCGCTGGTCAATCCCGTGCTGAAGAACGAGTGGGGAGAGCAGATCGAGGAAGAGGGCTGTCTGTCGCTTCCCGGGCTCTACTATCCGGTCCGCCGCGCCCAGAAGGTGTGGGCCGAGGGGTTCGATGTGACAAGCCACGCGGTGACGATCGAGGCCGAGGACCTGCTGGCGCGCGTCCTCCAACATGAGGTCGACCATCTGGACGGCGTGCTGTTCATCGACCGGCTCGACGCCGATCACCGAACCCAGGCGATGGCGGCCCTGCGGAACCAGACGCTGGGACTCGTACCCGCCGCCAACGATCCGTCGCGGTCGCTCTAGGTGCGCGTCGTCTTTCTCGGCAACGATCCCTGGTCCGTCGCGCCGCTCGAAGCCCTCGCAGCGTCATCACATGAGCTCGCGCTCGTCGTCACGCGCGACCCGCGGCCGGCCGGACGGCGCGGAGGCTTGAGACCGACCGCCGTGGCGGACGCCGCGCGTCGCTTGCAGCTCCCGCTCCTCGAGACCACGACGGTCAAGCGAGACGAGGGCTTCGAGGCGATCCGCGAGCAGCAGCCAGACATCCTGGCGGTCGTTGCCTACGGCGAGATCCTGCCGCTGACGGTCCTGGAGTTGCCGCGCGTCGCCCCGGTGAACGTGCACTTCTCGCTCCTTCCCGCGCTGCGAGGCGCGGACCCCGTGCGCAGGGCGATCCTCGAGGGGCTCGACAAGACCGGCGTGACGACCATGCGGATGGATGAGGGTATGGACACCGGACCGATGCTCCTCCAGGCCTCCGAGCCGATCCGTGACGACGACAACGGCGGCTCGCTCGGGGACCGTCTCGCTGGCGTGGGCGGCGTGCTGCTCGTGCGTACCCTCGACGGGCTCGACACAGGCGAGGTCACCGAGCAGGCCCAGGACCACTCCGGGGCCACGATGGCGCCGAAGCTGACAGCCGGCGACGAGTGGATCGACTGGGCCGAGCCGGCCGGCCGTACATGGCGTCGGGTGCGAGCGCTGGCGCCGGACACGGGCGCGAAGACCCGCTTCCGCGATCGGGTGCTGAAGATCCTCCGGGCCGATCCGGTGGAGGGACGCGGCGATCCGGGGACGGTTCTCGAGGCCTCGAAGGAGCGGCTGATCGTCGCGGCGGGGGAGGGCGCGCTCGCGCTCGAGGAGGTGGTCCCCGAGGGTCGGAACCGCATGAGCGGTGCCGACTTCGCCCGAGGGCAGCGTCTCTCGACTGGTGAACAGCTCAGCTAGGGCGGTCGCGCTCGAGCTCGTTCGTCGCGTCACGGACGAGGGCGCGTACTCGAATGTCCTCCTTCCTGCATTGCAGCGGCGGTCGGGGCTCTCCGCACGAGACCGCGGGCTCGCCACCGAGCTCAGCTACGGGACACTCCGCCGGCTGATCTCGATCGACGCGCGTCTCGCCGGCCTCGTCGATCGCCCGCTCGACCGCGCCGCACCGCTCGCCCGCGCGGCGCTTCGCATCGGTGCGTACCAGCTCCTCTTCACCAGGATCCCCGGTCACGCCGCCGTCGGCGAGACGGTCGAGCTGGTGCCCGCCGCGCAGCGGGGATTCGTCAACGCGGTGCTCCGCGCTTTGTCGAGAGCGGAGCCGCCTCGAGCTGCAGGGGACGGCGACGGCGCCGTGGCCGAGCGCACGGGCCTCTCGGCCTGGGCGGTCGCCGAGCTGCGGAGGCTCGTCGGGGATGAGGCCGAGCAGGCTGCGGCCGCTCTCGCGACGCCCGCCCCACTCACGATCCGTTCGAATCCCTGCGCGACTCCGACGGACGAGCTCGAGCGTGCTCTTCGATCGGCTGGCCATGACCCGGAGCGAGGCACGACTCATTCCGGCTCTTTCACGATCCCCGGTGCCATGCCCACGGAGCTCCCGGGCTTCGCCGATGGCTGGTTCGCCGTCCAGGACCAAGCCTCCGCATTCGTGGTCGACGTGCTCGACCCGCAGCCTGGGGAGCGGATCCTCGATGCGTGTGCCGGACCCGGCGGAAAGGCGGCCGATATCGCGTGCCGAGCTGGATCGGTCGTGGCCGCGGATCACACGGAGGGACGCGTCCGTCTCGTTCGACAGACCGCCGAGCGCCTCGGGGTCCGTGCCTCGCTGCTGGTACAGGACGCCGCCACTCCCGCGTTCCGCGAGGGATTCGACCGCGTGCTCGTCGATGCGCCCTGCTCGGGGATCGGTGCGGCACGGCGACGTCCCGAGCTCCTATGGCGGCCCCTGCGTCGCGACCTCTCCAGGCTCGCGCGACTCCAGGTCCGACTGGCTCTCGGCGCGGCCGCCCTGCTGCGCCCCGGCGGCGTCCTGGTGTACTCCGTCTGCACGTACCCGCGGGCTGAGACCGAGGCCGTTTGCGATGCACTACTCAGGCAGGCGCCCTTCCTCCAGCCGGACCCGTTCACCGACCCGGACGGCAAGCAGAGCGAGCGAGCACGACTGTGGCCTCACCGTCAAGGCACCGATGCGATGTTCGTGGCGCGCTTCCGCCGAGAGGGAGGGCCCGCCCAGTAGAATCCGTGAATGGCCCGAGCTCGCGTCGCCGCGTCGATCCTCTCGGCCGACTTCTCCCGTCTCGGCGAGCAGATCAAAGCGGTGGAGCCGTATGCCGACATGGTCCACGTGGACGTCATGGATGCGCACTTCGTCCCGCCCCTCACGATCGGCCCCGTGGTGATCGAGTCCTTGCGCCCCGTCACGAAGCTGCCCCTCCACGCTCACCTGATGGTGGAGCGTCCCCTCGGCCTGCTCGAGGATCTGAAAGCTGCGGGAACAGACATCGTCACGTTTCACCTCGAGCCTGTCGCGGACCCGAACGTCGTTATCAAAGAGACGGCGAAAACCGAGATGCGGCCCGGCGTCGCGGTGAACCCTGAGACCGGGGTCGAGGAGACATTCCCGTACCTCGACGATCTCGACAACGTGATCGTCATGACGCTGCAGCGAACCGGATGGGCGGGACAGCCGTTCCAGGAGTCCAGCCTCGCCAAGATCGAGGCCGTTCGCAAGGAGATCGACCGGCGGGGCTTGACTGTGGACATCGTGGTCGACGGTGGGATCAACGAGGAGAGCGGCCGCCGGTGCATCGATGCGGGCGCTACGGTGATCGCTGCGGCCTCGTCGATGTTCCGCGCGGGTCCTCCCGAGGAAGCGGCGAAGCGCCTCGCGGCAGCGGCCGAGGGGCCCGGCGCATGACCGACCGCCTGCTCGTCGTTGACGACGACCCCGACATCGCGCGGTTCATCGAGGTGAACCTCCGGACGCACGGGTTCGAGGTGCATCTTGCGGCCGACGGGGTGGAGGCGTTAGAGAAGGCGCAAGAGATCCGGCCCGACCTCGTGCTCGTCGACGTGATGATGCCGCGCATGGACGGCTTCCAGGTGGTGGACCGTCTTCGCTCGGATCCGCGAACCGCCAATACCTCGATCATCATGCTCACCGCCAAGGCCTTGACCGCGGACAAGGTGCTCGGCATCACTGCGGGCGCCGACGACTACATCATCAAGCCGTTCGATCCCGTGGAGCTCGTCGCTCGCGTGAAGGGAACGCTGCGGCGCGCACGGGAGATGCGCGCGATCTCACCGCTCACCGGGCTGCCCGGGAACGCGCGCATCCACGACGAGCTGCTGAACCGGATCGCGTCTGATGAATCCTTCGCGCTGCTCTACGCGGACCTCGACAACTTCAAGGCCTACAACGACCACTACGGGTTCCTGCGCGGCGACGATGCCCTGCGCGCCATCGCCCGGGCCATCCAGGACACGTCCCTCGAGGTGGGCGGTGCCACTGTGTTCGTCGGCCACCTCGGCGGCGACGACTTCGTCCTGGTCGCACCCGTCGCGCTCGCCGAAGTGCTCTGCGAAAGCATCATCGCGGCCTGCGGCAGGGTCATCGCGGGTCTGTACGACGAGGAGGACAGCACGCGCGGCTACGTGGAGCTCGAGAATCGCCAGGGGAAGCTGGAGCAGTTCCCGCTGCTGTCGATCTCGATCGGCGTGGCGACCACCGACCGCCGCTCGTACACCCACCCGGGCGAGGTCGTCAGCGTCGCGACCGAGCTCAAGGAGTTCGCCAAGCGCACCAAGGGCTCGACCTTCGTCTTCGACCGCCGCATGTACAACGGCCCTCCGGACGCGCCTCAGGCTGACCAGCCCTAGCCGTATACTTGGGCTGAGAAAAGATCGTCTTCGGGGCGGGGTGAAACTCCCCACCGGCGGTGAGAGTCCGCGACCCCCTGAGAGCCGCTCAGGGGTTGACCCGGTGAAACTCCGGGACCGACGGTGAGAGTCCGGATGAGAGAAGGCGAAGATGCGGGCGCGTTGGCGCCTGCACGCTCCGCGTCCCCTCCGTCCCGGGAAAGGCATACGTGGACGACGTCTGGATGCGGAGAGCTCTGGAGCTGGCCGAACGCGGCGCCGGCCTCGTTGCCCCGAACCCGTTGGTCGGCGCGGTCGTCGTACGAGGCGACCGGGTCGTGGGCGAGGGTTGGCACGAGGGCCCCGGCCGTCTGCACGCCGAGCCGCTCGCTCTGGACGTGGCCGCTGAGAACGCTCGTGGCGCGACCCTGTTCGTCACGCTCGAGCCGTGCGCCCATCAGGGCCGCACGCCCCCATGCGTGCCTCGGATCATCGACAGTGGCGTCGAGCGCGTGGTGGTGGCCACCCTCGACCCGAACCCCATCGTGGATGGTCGCGGGATCGCGGCGCTCCGCGAGGCGGGGATCGTCGTCGACGTCGGGGTTCTGGAGCGAGACGCCCGACGACAGAACGCGGGCTTCCTGAAGCACGTTCGGACCGGTTTGCCCCACGTCACGCTCAAGATGGCGGCGTCGCTCGATGGAAAGGTCGCGGCGCGCGACGGCAGCTCGCGGTGGATCACGGGCGAGGCTGCTCGCGAGGACGTGCATCGGCTTCGGGCTGCGGCGGGTGCGATCGTGGTCGGAAGCGGCACGATGGAGGCCGACGACCCCTCGCTCACCGTTCGCCATCCCGCGTTTCCCGAACGGCGGCCACTCCGCGTGATCGTCGACGGTTCGGGAGCGGTTCCGGAAACACGGAAAGCATTTACCGACGCCGTCGCCCCGACGCTCGTCGCCACGAGCGAGGCCGCGCCAACGGAGCGCATCGCGGCCTGGCGTGAGGCCGGGGCCGAGGTGCTCGTGCTGTCGGAACCTGGATCGTCGCGCGTCGTGCTCGAGCGACTGTTCGCGGAGCTGGGCAAGCGCGAGACCCAGCGCGTGCTCGTCGAGGGGGGCCCCACCCTCGGGTGGGAGCTCGTCAGCGAGGGGCTGGTGGATCAGCTCGTGCTGTTCTTCGCGCCGATCCTGGTCGGCGGACGTGACGCGCCGAGTGTCCTCATGGGGGAGGGGATCGCGAGCATCGCGGATCCCCATCGGGTCGAGATCGTCGAGGTCGTGCGCGTCGGCGACGACATCAAGGTGGTGGCGGATGTTCACCGGCATCGTTGAGGCTCGAGGCGACGTGCGATCGGCGAACGGCCGGCTCCACGTCGAGGCCGGCGCACTGGCCGACGACCTCGCGGTTGGGGACTCGGTCGCCGTGAACGGCGTCTGTCTGACGGTTGCCGAGCGGGCGGGAGAGGCCCTGACGTTCGACCTCGCGCAGGAGACCCTCGATCGAACGACGCTGGGTGCGCTTGCGGAGGGCGACCGGGTCAACCTGGAACGACCGGTGACGCTCCTCACGCGCCTTGGGGGACATCTCGTCCAGGGCCACGTGGACGGCGTCGGCACGGTCCGGCAGATCGAGCGCGCGGAGACCGGCGCGATCATGCGGATCGCATTGCCGGACGCACTTCGCCCCTATCTGGTGGAGAAGGGCTCGATCGCGGTGGACGGTGTGAGCCTCACCGTTGCCGCGCTCGGAGAGCACACATTCGAGGTCGCGCTGGTGCCACACACGCTCGCGGCGACCACACTGGGAACCATCGAACAAGGAGATGCCGTGAACCTGGAGGTTGACGTGCTGGCGAAATACGTGGAGAGCTTGCTGGGGAGGACGTCATGAAGGAGGACATCCGAGAGGCGCCCGTGAGCGTTGACCTCGATGAACCGTTCGCGACAGTCGAGCAGGCCATCGAGGAGATCCAGCTCGGTCGCATGGTGATCGTGGTGGACGACGCGGATCGAGAGAACGAGGGCGACCTCATCATCGCCGCGGAGAAGATCACGCCGGAATCGCTTGCATTCATGGTGCGACACACGAGCGGCGTCATCTGCATGCCGGTGGTCGGCGAGCGACTCGACGAGCTGCACATCCCGATGATGGTCGCGGACTCCACCGACACACAGCGGACGGCGTTCACGATCTCGATCGACGCGACCCACGGCACGACGACCGGGATCTCCGCGGCCGACCGGGCCGCCACGATCCGCGCGGTTATCGCCCAGGAGACGAAGCCCGCCGATCTCGTCCGGCCCGGGCACGTCTTCCCCCTGCGCTACCGGGAGGGGGGCGTGCTGAAGCGGGCCGGCCACACGGAGGCAGCGGTTGACCTCGCCCGACTGGCGGGCCTGTACCCGGCCGGCGTGCTGTGCGAGATCGTCAACGACGACGGAACCATGTCGAGACTGCCAGAGCTGGTCCGGTTCGCACGGGAGCACGGGCTGCTCATCCTCTCCATCGCGCAGCTCATCGAGCATCGCCGCCGCCGCGAGATGCTGGTCCGTAAGGTTGCCGAGGCGCGCATCCCGACGATCCACGGCGAGTTCCGTGCCCTGGGATACGAGAGCCTCGTTGACGGCCGCGTCCACATCGCCATGGTCCTGGGCGAGGTGGGAGACGGTACCGACATCCTCGTGCGCGCGCATTCGGAGTGCCTGACCGGCGACGTCTTCCACTCCTTACGGTGCGACTGCGGGACGCAGCTCGACGACGCTCTGGGGAAGGTCGGTGCCGAGGGCCGTGGGGTGGTTCTGTATATCCGCGGGCACGAGGGCAGAGCGATCGGCCTCACCCACAAGCTCCGGGCCTATCAGCTGCAAGAGCAGGGCCGGGACACTGTCGAGGCGAACGAGGAGCTCGGCTTCGCGCCGGATCCTCGCGACTACGGGATCGGCGCGCAGATCCTGTACGACGTCGGCGTCAGGACGATGCGACTCATGACGAACAACCCCGCGAAGCGGGCCGGGCTGGACGGATACGGACTGTCGATCGTGGACCGGATCCCGCTCGAGACCACCCCCACGGAGGAGAACGCCGAGTACCTTCGAGCCAAGCGCGAGAAGCTCGGCCACCTCCTCTCCAACCTGGATGAGGGGGACGCGACATGAAGGTTCACGAAGGGTCGCTCGGCGGAGTCGCGGGTCGCCGCTTCGCGGTCGCGGCTTCGCGGTTCAACGGGATCGTGACCTCCAAGCTCGTCGAGGGCGCCACGTCCGCCTTCCGGCGGCACGGGATCGTCGAGGAAGACGTGGAGGTCGCGTGGGCGCCGGGCGCCTTCGAGCTGCCACTCGTGGCGCAGCGGCTCGCCCGGTCGGGTCAGTTCGACGCGGTGGTCTGTCTCGGTGCCGTGATCCGCGGCGAGACCGCGCACTTCGATCATGTTGCGGGGGAGTGCGCACGGGGGATCCAGCGCGTGACCCTCGACACCGGCGTCCCGTGCATCTTCGGCGTGCTCGCCACCGACACGCTGGAGCAGGCGATGGACCGCGCGGGTGGCAAACACGGGAACAAGGGATGGGAGGCCGCGACGGCGGCGATCGAGATGGCGGCGCTCCTCGACGAGCTTCCCAAGCAGGAGGGTTAAGTCGTGATCGTGGAGAAGCCGTGGGGCAAGGTCGCGACGTACGCGCTCAATCAGCCGTCATCGGTTCGTGTGATCACGGTCGAGCCCGGACAGGTGACCAGCGAGCACTATCACCAGCTTCGCGACGAGATGTGGGTGGTGCTCGATCCGGGGCTTCGGATCCAGATCGGCAACCGGGAGGTCGACGCCGACCCCGGGAGCGAGTTCGTTGTTCCCGCCGAGGAACCGCACCGCATCACGAACAACGGTGAGCGACGCGGACGCGTGCTGGAGATCGCGCACGGTTACACAACCGAGGACGACACCTTCAGGTTGCAGGACGACTACGGCAGGCCGCTCGAACCCAAGTGGTGAGAGGCGGGGATTCCCGCGATCTGCAGGACTGACCGCAATGCCGTCGGTGCGGGCTCGATGACGATCGGCGGCTCCTCGACGGGGAGCTGCGTCTGGACCGAGGCCGCGGTGTAGATCTCCCCGGCCCAGTACAGGTCCTCGAGCATGGGAACGAGTTGCGCATCGAACCACGTGCCCTTCCGCTCCCGGATGTACTCGAGGACTTCAGGAACCGGCTGCGGCCGACGGTAGGGCCGACTGCACGTGAGTGCCTCGAAGACATCCACGACCGCGACGATCCGTCCTTCGATCGGGATCTCCTCGGCCTCGAGCCGGCGCGGATACCCCGAGCCGTCCCACCGCTCGTGGTGCGAGCGGACGCCGTCAGAGATCTGACGCAGGTCCGCGGAGACCGACAGCAGCAGGTTCGCCCCGATGTCGGAGTGCCTGCGCATCGTCGTGATCTCGTCGTCGGTCAGAGAGCCGGGCTTCTGGAGGATCCGCTCGGGGATCGCGATCTTGCCGAGGTCGTGAAGGAGCCCCGCCCAGTAGACGGCCCGCAACGTTTCCTGGGCGAGGCCCACAGCGATGCCGACAGCCCGTGCGTTGTGCGCAACGCGGGAGGAGTGGCCACTCGTGGGCTTGTCGCGGAGGTCGACGGTCGACGCGAACGTGCTCAGCGTCCTCGCCTGGATCGTGGAGAGCTTCTGCACCAGGTCCTGGCCGTGGCGCAGGCGCCGGCCGAGCAGCCCGTGTGCTTCACCGAACGCCCACCCGATCAGAGTCAGGATCAGGGTTCGCACGAGCCACGCGCCGAGTGGCTCGACGGCGCCCGTGAGAAACGGAGCGCTCAGGATGCCCGCCAGAAGGCCGACGACCAGTCCTCCCCAGGACTTGAAGACGACGGCCGCGAGCATGACGGGGAGATAGAGGAGATGGACGAACGGTGTGGAGCCCCCGCCGCTCGCGTCGATGACGATGGTGCAGGCGATCAGTAGCGCCGCCGTCGCAAGCCCTCCGACGATCTGCTTCGGGTTTCCGAGCAGGCGTGAGGTGACCGCACGTGGGATAGCGAGTCCCGGAGTGCCAGCGGTGGACCAGAGGCGGAGGCGGGCCATGGGATTGAAGCCTGTGCCAGATCGACAACTCTGAACAGTCGGAATTTCGGCGTAAGCCCCCATACGCCGAACGGAGGACTGCGTTTGTTGTAGACCCGCATACCACGCTGCGCAGATTGGACTTGCGCCGCACCCTGTGTGCTAGTCTCCCGGACCGTTGGATCGGCGGGCTGCCGCCGCGTCGCAAGGAGGTAAGTGTGGCCCAGGGAACGGTGAAGTGGTTCAGCAACGAGAAGGGATACGGGTTCATCGCTCGGTCAGACGGAGAGGATGTGTTCGTACACTTCTCAGCGATCGGTGGCGACGGCTACAAGACCCTCAACGAGGGACAAGAAGTCGAGTTCGACATCGTCGACGGCCCCAAGGGCCAGCAGGCAGCGAACGTCCGGCCGGTCGGCTAAATCGACCCCAAAGACGTATGAAGGAGCCCCGGCTTGTCCGGGGCTCCTTGCTTGTCGGGCCGGCTATCGACAGCCGCCCATTCTCGGTCCTATACTCCGAGCACGAATGACCGAGCTCCTGCCGCGCACGTGACCCCACGCCCGTACTTCCCCGGAGGTGATCCCGAGTTTCCGTTGACCCACGCATAAACGACCGCATCCGCGCACCCGAGGTTCGTCTGGTGGGCGCAGATGGTGAACAGATCGGGATCGTCACGGTGCAGGACGCGCTCGCACGGGCCACGGCTGCGGACCTCGACCTGGTTGAGGTGGCGCCTCAGGCCGTTCCCCCCGTCTGCAGGATCATGGACTACGGGAAGTACAAGTACGAGCGCGGGATGCGGGAGAAGGAGGCTCGGAAGAAGCAGTCTCGGATCGAGGTCAAGGAGATCAAGTTCCGCCCCAAGATCGACCGCCACGACTACGAGACCAAGAAGGGCCACGTGGTTCGCTTCCTGAACGCCGGGGCCCGAGTGAAGGTCACGATCATGTTCCGAGGGCGAGAGATGGCACACACCGAGCTCGGCCAGCGGATCCTGGATAGACTGGTGGAGGATCTCGACGGGCTCGCGTCCGTGGAGCAGTCCTCGAAGCTCGATGGGCGCAACATGGTGATGGTGGTGGCGCCCACGAAGAAGCCACCGCCGAGGGTGAGGCCGGCACGACACGCCAAGCCCGAACGCGAGGCGGAGGCGCCGGAGGAGGAGCTGGTCCCGGAGGTGGCGGTCGCTGCCGAAGCGGGCGAGCCGGCCGCGGTTGCCGAAGCGAAGGAAGAAGAAGGAGTGAGCGAGGCGTGAAGCAGAAGACACATCGCGGGGCCGCGAAGCGGTTCCGCATCACCAAGAAGGGCAAGGTGCTCCACCACGGAGCCAACCTCAGCCATTTCCTCGGCAAGAAGTCCTCGAGCCGCAAGCGCCGTCTCTCGAAGACCAGCGAGGTCAGGGCCGAGCGCGGCGACATCAAGCGCCTGCTGGGAAAGCGCTAGCATGCCCCGCGTCAAGCGCGGTGTTCACTCCCGCAAGAGGAAGCGCCAGGTCTTCGAACGCGCCAAGGGGTACGTCGGCTCACGCTCCAAGCGGCTCCGCGTTGCGCGCGAGCAGCTCCTTCACTCGGGTGTCTACGCGTACCGCGATCGTCGAAACAAGAAGCGTGACTTCCGCCGTCTGTGGATCACACGGATCGGAGCGGCCGCACGCCAGAACGGCATGTCCTATTCGAGATTCATCCGGGGTTTGAAGGACGCTGAGGTGGACCTCGACCGCAAGGTCCTGGCCGACATCGCGGTTCGAGATCCCGACGGGTTCGCCGGCCTCGTCGAGGTCGCGCGTAAGGGCCTCGGGTCCTGACGCCCTCCGGGCGAACCCGGTGATCACCAGCACTCGCAACAAGCACGTCACATCAGCCGCACGACTCAAGAAGCGCGGCATCCGAGAACAACATCAACGGTTCCTCGTCGAGGGCGCCCAGGCCACGGGCGAGGGCCTTCGGGCCGGCGCCATCGAAACGGTCTTCCACGTCAAGGACTCAACGGGACGTGTTCCCGAGGTCGTGGCAGCCGCGCACGATGCCGACGCCGAGGTATTTGAGGTCACCGACACCGTGATGTCTCACCTGACGTCCGCGGTCACGCCGCAAGGTCTCGTCGCCACCGCGCGGTTCATCGACACCCCTGCTTCCGAGCTCGAGCTGGGCGACGGCCTGATCCCGATCCTCTGCTCGGTGCGTGACCCCGGCAACGCCGGCACCATCCTCCGATCCGCGGACGCCGCCGGCGCGCGCGGGGTCGCGTTCACGAAGGACTCCGTCGACGTGTACAACCCCAAGACGGTCCGCGCCTCGGCGGGCTCGCTCTTCCATCTGCCGATCGTTCGGGATGCGGACCCTCGGGAGCTCGTCGAGGGACTGAAGGATGCTGGCGCCCAAGTGCTCGCAGCCGATGCGCGCGGCGACGTCAGCATGTACGAAGTCGATCTCACGAAACCCACCGCGCTGCTACTCGGCAACGAGGCGTGGGGCCTTAAGGACGACACCCGCGCTCTGGCCGACGCCACCGTGCGGGTTCCGATCGAAGGCGCAGCCGAGTCATTGAACCTCGCTGCCGCGGCCGCGCTCTTGCTGTTCGAGGCCGCGCGGCAACGAGCGGGCAGGAACGATGAGATCGCCTCGCTCATCGCCGCGAGCGTCCACGACCTGCGGCTTCCTCTGACCGCGGTGAAGGGCTTCGTGGCCACGCTCGTCGACCGCTGGGATCAGTTCGAGGACCAGGCTCGGCGGGAGCTCGTGGCAGGGATGCTGCTCGACCTCGACCGGATCGCGTCGATGGTCACGCTGCTCGTGGACACCGCGCGGTTGGAGCAGGGCGGTATCTCCCGTCCTGTCGAACGGTACGAGGCGACGGCAGCGATCGACCCGATCGCCGCGGTCTTCTCGCGGAGTACCGACTACCCGGACGTGATCGTCAAGGGCCAGGCGCAGGTCCATCTCGACTCCGGGCGCTTGCAGGCGATCGTGCTCGCCCTCTGCGAGGGCGCGATCTGGTGGGGCCAGGACGGGCCGATCGAGATCGAGGTCAGCACGCAGGGCGGGAATGCGGTGATCGACGTCAGCCGCGAGGGCGAGGCCCCCGCCGATCT
>CAZKFH010000035.1:0-17982 GCA_964551945.1 uncultured Actinomycetes bacterium
CCACCGACCTCCGCCTTGTAAGGGCGGCGCTCTCCCGCTGAGCTAAGCGCCCGGGAATGGCCCTATGGTAGCGTCACCGCCAGCCCGCACCGGAGGTCGAATGTCCGATTTCGAAACCATCAAGTACGGCGTTCACGACGGCTTGGCGACGATCACCCTTGCCCGGCCCGACAAGCGCAACGCGATCAACGCCCAGATGTTCACCGAGCTCGGGGACGCGGCCGAGCGCGCCGCCAACGACCCGGGGATCCGCGTGGTGCTCGTCACCGGCGAGGGCGAATCCTTCAGCGCCGGGATCGACGTCCTGTTGCTCAACCAGCTCTCAGGAACTCGTGGGGCGCGGTTCCGCTCGTTCGTGCGAACCGCGCAGCGGCCCCACTACATCCTGGCGAGCATGGACAAACCCACCGTCGCGGCCGTGCAGGGCCACGCGGTGGGAGCGGGCTTTCAGCTCGCGCTCGCCTGCGACCTGCGCATCGCTGCGGAAGACGTGCGCCTCGGCATGCTCGAGGTGCGGTTCGGACTGATCCCCGACCTCGGAGGCCTGCACCGGCTCTCGAGGCTGATCGGTCCTGCCCGGACGAAGGAGATCGTCTGGACCGGACGGAACGTCGAGGCTGAGGAAGCCGAGCGGCTGGGTCTCGCCAATCGCGTCGTCCCGGCGGACACCCTGGAGAAGGAGACGGAGGCATACGTCCGAGAGCTGGTGAACGCTCCCCCGCTGCCGGTGAGCCTGAGCAAGACGCTGATCGGCCGGGGTCACGAGACGTCGTTCGAGACATCCCTGGAGCGTGACGCTCAGGCACAGGCAGCATGCATCGAGAGCGAGGACCACCGAGAGGCGGTCGAGGCGTACCTGGAGAAGCGCCCGGCCCGCTTCCATGGCCGCTAGACAGGAACGAAGGAGGAACCAATGAGACGCAGGAGACATCTGATCGCCTTGATGGCCGGCGTTGTGCTTCTCGGCCTCATCGGCGAGGCAGGCGCGGCAGCAGAATTCAGTCCGACGATCGACTTCACCCTGCTCGACAAGAAGGCGAACGTGAACGCTCAGCTCCGCATCGTCGTGAAGCAGGACACCGGCGAGGAAGAACTCAAGACGGTGGAGCTCCGAATCCCCCCAGGTTTCAACCTCGCGGTCGACCAGCAGCTCACCGACGGGGAGACGCTCGCAGCGGGAGCGATCACGATCGACGGTGGCCCGCGGTGCCGCGGCCTGGCGGGCTCGGCTCCGGCGAACGTGCCCGTCAACGTCATCGAGCGGAACCGCAGATCCAGCGAGATCGCGAGTGGGGTCGTCGCCGTCTACGTCGTCGACCTGCGGCCGGTCACCACGATCGAGCTACTGGTGTATGGCTCCTCGGAGAAGGGCTGGCGCCTGGAGGGCAACGTCCCGCCGAACGACAACACCTGTCCCCCGTTCACCTTTGATGTCACGTTCCGACAGCGGGCCTCTGTGAGTGGAACACCCATACTGGTCAACCCGCAGTACGGCGGCGCCTACGCGTTCGGCGCCACCTTCGTGGGTCTTCAGGATGGGATCAGCAAGTCCGACCAGAGCGTGATCATCGAGGGTGCTGGGAAGCCGGGTGCGACCGCCACCAAGAGCTGCAAGGGCCTGAAGGGCAAGAAGAAGAGGCGCTGCAGGAAGAAGCTGCAGGGATAAGGAGCCCCGGGGAGGAACGACCCCGGTCCGTGTCGAATCCCTTCATCGTGGCCACCCGTGCCCGCAGGTTCGCCCTAGCTCCGCTTCTCGTGATCCTGCTCGGCGTGCCCGGTCTCGGTCATGCGGCCGTCGATCCCGACTGCCTGGTGGAGATCGGTGGCATCAACCTGCAGACCGCAACGATCCTCGACTTCCAGCAGGCGCTGGACGTCGGGCAGCTAACGAGCCGCCAGCTCGTCGAGCGCTACCTCGAACGCATCACGTTCTTCGACGACGCCGACCTCGACGGTGAGGGCACCACGCTGAACTCGATCCGCGAGCTCCATCCCTCCGCCCTTGCCCAGGCGGACGTCCTCGATGCCGAACGCGCCGCCGGGAACGTTCGTGGGCCACTCCACGGCATCCCCGTGCTCCTCAAAGACAACATCGGCACCAACGACCTACCGACGACCGCGGGCTCGATCGCGCTCGAGGGCAGCATCCCGACGACCGACGCTTTCCTGACCGCCCAGCTGCGAGCAGCCGGTGCGATCATCCTCGGCAAGACGAACCTCTCCGAGTTTGCGAACTGGGTCCATCTGGGTATGCCCAACGGCTACAGCTCTCTCGGCGGACAGGTCGTGGCTCCCTACACCCTCGGAGACCCGAGCGGGTCATCGTCGGGATCCGGCGTCGCGACCGCGATGGCGCTGTCCACGGCCGCCGTCGGGACAGAGACGTCGGGGAGCATCATCTCGCCCAGCTTCACGAACAGCGTGGTCGGCCTCAAGCCGACGCGCGGGTTGATCAGCCGAGCGGGCATCATCCCGCTTGCGGAGAGCTTCGACACGGCGGGACCGATGGCCCGCACCGTGACCGATGCCGCCGTGATGCTCGGAGGGATGGTCGGCGTCGACCCGCTCGATCCGGCCACCGCGGATAGCGAGAGCCACCTCCCGCCCGGCCGTAATTACGCCCCCTTACTGAAGACCGGAGGGCTCCTCGGCGCGAGGCTCGGCTATGACACGAGCAACCGCCCAAGCGGCACAGCCGGCGCGGTGTGGGATCAGGCCATCGCGGACCTCCGCGCGGCGGGAGCGGAGATCGTCCCGATCGACGGTCTGGACACCACGAGCCTGGTCGGCCTCGCGGAGATCGCAGCGATCCCGAACGAGTTCAAGGCGGGGTTGAACGCGTATCTCGCGAGCGAGCCGGTCCCGCCGAGCGGCGTTCGGACCCTCACCGACATCATCGAGTTCAACAAGCAGCACCCGGACAAGGTCAAGTACGGCCAGAACCTGCTCGAGGCTTCCGATGCGACGCCGGGGAACTCGACCGCCGGCATCCCGAACAGCCAGGCCTCGCGACAGAGCGCCCGCGCCGCGATCGACTCGATCTTCTTGCAGTACGACCTCGACGCCGTTCTCTCGCCGAACTCCACGTACGTGAACGTCGGCGCCGCGGCAGGCTACCCGACGCTGACGATCCCGGCCGGGTACACGGGGAACGGGCGGAACCCGATCGGTCTTTCGTTCCTCGGCACCGCATGGGACGAGCCGGAGCTTCTTCGGTTCGGCTACGACTACGAGCAGCGCACCCTGCGCCGCGTATCTCCGACGACCGTCAACGGCGATCTCTTCCCAAACGGTTGCACCCCGCCCGAGGCGCAGGCGGCTTGAGACCTAGCTCGTCTTCCCCGACCGCGCAAGCTTCGCGCGGTCGTTCGCAGGCAAGGTGACCTTGCGCAAGCGGACGTTCGTCGGCGTGACCTCGACGCACTCGTCGGCGCGGACGAACTCGAGGGCCTGCTCCAGCGAAAGCTGGCGGTGCGGAACGAGTCGGACGAGCTCGTCCGCCGTTGACGACCGCATGTTCGTGAGCTTCTTCTCCTTCGTGGGGTTCACGTCCATGTCCTCGGGACGTGCGTTCTCCCCCACGATCATCCCCTCATAGACCTCCACGCCGGGCCCGATGAATAGCTCGCCGCGCTCTCCCAGGTTGTGGAGTGCGAACGTCGTCGTGGGCCCGCGCCGGTCCGCCACGAGAGAACCCGATAGACGGGTCCGAAGCTCGCCGTGCCACGGCTCGTACCCTTCGAAGACGTGGTGGAGCTGTCCCGTCCCTCGCGTCTCCGACATGAACTCGGTCCGGAAGCCGATCAGCCCACGCGCCGGGACGATGTACTCCATGCGCACCCACCCGGTGCCGTGGTTCACGATCTGCTCCAGGCGGCCCTTTCGCAGCGCGATCAGCTGCGTCACGACGCCGAGGTAGTCCTCCGGGACGTCGATCGCGAGCCGCTCCATCGGCTCATGCGTCTTGCCGTCGATCTCTCTCGTCACTACCTGGGGCTTGCCGACCGTCAGCTCGAATCCCTCGCGGCGCATCATCTCGACCAGAACCGCGAGCTGCAGCTCTCCCCTGCCCTGCACCTCCCAGGCATCCGGCCGGTCGGTGTCGAGGAGGCGGATCGAGACGTTGCCGACCACCTCGGCATCGAGCCGGTTCTTGACCAGCCGAGCCGTCAACTTCTGGCCGTCCTGGCCCGACAAGGGCGCGGTGTTGATCCCGATCGTCATCGACAGGCTCGGCTCGTCGATCGTCGTGACCGGGAGCGGGCGTGGATCGTCGGGGTCCGCCAGCGTCTCGCCGATCGTGACGTCGGCGAGCCCGGCGACAGCGATGATCTCGCCCGGTCCAGCTTCGTCCGCGTCGACCCGGTCGAGCGCGCGCGTCACGTAGAGCTCGGTCACCTTCACGCGCTCGATCTCACCGTTCCGTCGGCACCAAGCGACGTCCTGGCCGCGACGGATGTGTCCGTGGAGGACGCGGCAGAGCGCCATGCGTCCGACATAGGAAGAGGCGTCGAGGTTCGTGACGAGCGCCTGGAACGGGTGGGCCTCGTCGTACTCGGGCGCCGGGATGTGCCGCAGCAGGGTGTCGAAAAGGGGCTCGAGCGTTTTCCCCTCGACGTCGGGCTCCGTGCTGGCCCAACCAGCCCGCGCGTTCGCGTACAGGATCGGGAAGCTGATCTGGTCCTCGGCCGCATCGAGATCCAGGAACAGCTCCTCGACCTCGTGGACGACCTCGGCGACCCTCGCATCGGGACGATCGACCTTGTTCACCACGAGGATCACGGGGAGGTCCGCCTCGAGAGCCTTGCGGAGCACGAACCTCGTCTGCGGCAGCGGACCCTCGCTCGCATCGACCAGGAGGAGGACGCCGTCGACCATCGTGAGGCCACGTTCGACCTCGCCACCGAAGTCCGCGTGGCCCGGCGTGTCGATGATGTTGATCTTCGTCTCGCCGTAGCGGACGGCGGTGTTCTTCGCGAGGATCGTGATGCCCTTCTCCCGCTCGAGGTCCATGGAGTCGAGCACTCGCGTGGCGACATCCTGGTTGTCGCGGAACGCACCGGTCTGCCACAACATCGCGTCCACGAGCGTTGTCTTGCCGTGGTCGACGTGGGCGACGATCGCCACGTTCCGCAGGTCGTCTCTGGTGGACAGGGTGCTCACTCCTCAGGTGGGGTTGCTTTCAGTGTACGAGGTGACCGGTCAGGAACCGCGCTGGGGGTCGCGTTCGTAGCGGCGGGCGTACTCGGGAACGTCGAGGCCCGGCAACAAGCGAGGGTCGTCGATCGGCGGCTGCGGAACCGTCTGCAAGGGGATCACTCCGGCCCAGACCGGCAGGTCGTAGTCCTCCTCAGCATCGATCGGTGCGCCGCTGCGCACCTTCGCGGACGCCTCATCCAGGGAGATCGCGAGGATCGTCGTCTGCCGCATCTCTTTCTCGCTCGGCATCCGCGCATCGGCGCTCCGCCCGGGCACGACGTGATCCACCAGGGCTCGCTGAGCCTCCCACTTCTCATCAGGGTCGGTGACCTCACGAACGGGACCGTAGACGAGGACCGAGCGGTAGTTCATCGAGTGGTTGAAGGCCGAGCGTGCCAGCACGAGGCCGTCGAGGAGCGTGACGACGACGCACGCCTCGGAGCCCTCCTTCAACGCCCGGAGCGTGCGACTCGCGTTCGAGCCGTGGATGAACAGCGTGTCGCCGATCCGTGCGTGGATCGTGGGGATGGCTCGCGGCAACCCGTCGAGGACGACCGCGACATGGCAGTACATCGCCTCGTCCAGGATCGCCTCGACGGTCTCACGCTGGTACACGCCCCGGTCCGCATGACGCTTCACGGTGGTGCGCGGAGTGGGAGGCTTCGGGTCCATTGGCCCGATGCTACGCTGCGAGGCCGTGGACGACGACGAAGCCCTGCTCGATCGAGCCGAGGCCGCGCTCACCGAGATCAAGATCGCCCAAGGGCTCTCCGACGAGCACGCCTCGGTTCTCGCCGCACTCCGCATCCGGTTGAAGGGCGACGCGGGTGCGTCGCTCGAGGATCTCCTGAAATCCGCCGGCGACCTGGGCGGCCCGAAACGTTCGCTGGACGACGTGATCGCCGAGCCGCGGAGCAAGAGCTCACTCGATGACGTCCTCGCGCAGCCGGAGAAGCCAAAACCGGACTGGCCCGGCTAGGCGCTCAGACCGAGAACAGCACGTGCAGCACGTCGCCCTCTTGGACGACGTACTCCTTGCCCTCGGTGCGAACGAGACCCTTCGCGCGAGCCTCCTTCTCCGAGCCGGCCGCTACCAGGTCGTTGTAACCGACCACCTCGGCGCGGATGAAACCGCGCTCCAGGTCGCTATGGATCGCGCCCGCGGCTTCGGGAGCCTTCGCGCCGCGACGAACCTGCCAAGCTCGTGTCTCGTCCTCACCGGTTGTCAGGAACGTGATGAGGTCGAGCGCCGCGTAGCACGCCTCGATGACGGACTCGAGGCCCGGCTCCTTGACCCCGAACTCCTCGAGCAGGGCGCGACCTTCCGCCTGATCCATCTCGGCAACCTCTGCCTCGATCGCCGCGAAGACGCCGACGGTTCCGTCCGGCAAGCCGGCAGGGATCGAGGCGCCCTCCTCGAGGTTCGCGATGACGATCCACGGCTTCAGGGACAGGAGCCCGAAGTCTCGCAACGCGACGAGGTCCTGGTCGGATAGCTCGAGCTCGCGCAGCGGCCGGTCCGCCTCCAGCGCCTCGCGAGCTCGTCGCAGCGCGTCCACCGACGCGGCGCCGTCGGGGTCTCGCCCCTTGGCCTTTTTCTCCGCTCGCTCAGCCGCGCCCTCGATGACGGCAAGGTCGGCGAGCATCAGCTCGGATCGCACCGCCTCCAGGTCGGCCGCGGCGTCACTCTCGCCCTGGAACGCACCCACCACGAGGGCGAGCGCGTCCGCCGTGCGCAGGCCGGCCACTCCCTGCGCGGAGAGACCGCCGGGCACGTCGACGAACCGGACCTGCGCGGGTACGACCTTGGCCGAGTGCTCGATCTCCGCGAGCACGCCGAGACGCGGGTCCGGAACGGGCACGACCGCCTGGTTCGCCTTGCCGCCCGACGCCCCGGCTCGGGTGAGCGCGGTGAACAGCGTGGACTTCCCGGAGGACGGGAGGCCCGCGAGACCAACGTCTTTCACGAGGGGGTCCTTGTCATGAGGGAGTCAAACTAGCCGCTCCAGGAGCGAGACCACGAAAAACGTGCTGCGAGAACCCTAGGAAGCGGGGAGCGGCTCCGGCTCGAACCGGAAGATGCTGAGCGTCCCGGTGGAGGCGTCCGAGACCAACACCACGTTCTCCCCGAGGGACTCGACGTCCATCGCGTAGGGGGACAGCGTGGGGAACTCACCACCGTTGTTGCCAGCGCCGAGGTCCGTGGTTGAACCCACCGGTGGCTCGAGCAGGCAGCAGGTGTCGAGCACGCCGAGGCCTGCGTGGGAATGAGAGATGTAGAGGCGGCCGTCCGCCTGAGCGATCCCCTGCACGCGCCAGGGTGCCGTGCCGGGGTACGCGGGATCGCCGGGGCTGAACCGGTGCCGTTCCGCGATCGCGCCGAGGTTCGTCGCGTCGAGCTCGAAGACCCGCGGGAGCGTAGTCGCGGTGAACCAGTACTCGGAGGCGGCGTAGACCGTCCGGCCTGCCGCGGTCGCATGCACAGCGATGTCCGCGAGGCCCGCGTCATCCCAGGATCCCAGCAGCACCGGGCTCTCCGGAGCGGAGAAGTCGAAGACCTGCAGCCCGGTCTCTCCGGTCGAGACGTAGAGCAGGGGCTTGCCGAGAAGAGGGTCGTTCGCGTCGACGAAGACACCGGCGGAGGCGGGACCGCCGACCTTCAGCTGCGGGAGCGCGTCGACGTGCACCGGGACCAGGGCACCACCCGCCGGGGTTCGCTGGAAGCGGAACACGATCACACCGGCGAAGGCATCGAGCGTGACCACGTACTCCGCATCGCCCGCACGGTGATACGCGACCCGCAGGGTTCCTCCGCCGGGCACGTACTCGACCAGCGTGGGGGCGGCCGGATTCGAGATGTCCACGACGTGCACCCCGTCGTTCGAGAAGTCATGCGTCTGGCGCGCGTAGAACAGGAACCGGCCATCGGATGAGAACGCGACGTCACCGTCGAACGGGTCGTCCACCTCCGGCCTCCCCGTGTTGCCGTCGTACCGACCAACGACTCGAGGAGCGGCCGGGTCCGAGACGTCGACGAGCGCGACCCGGCCATCCTCGCGCTGCACGACCGCGGCCAGATCTCCTCGCACCTCGATCTGCCCAAGCCCCTTCGTCTCCGAGACCTCCACCGCCCCGAGCTTGGTCATCTGGCACGACGCCCGCTCGTGCGGGCCGGAGTGAGGCTGATGCATCGGGCAGACCGGCCGCTCAGCAAGCTCGGCAGCACCGGGGGCGGCCGCCGCAACCACGAGAGATGCCGTCAGCAACAGAAGACGGGCGCGGGCCATCTACTGGCTGCTTGCCCGATCGTAGGCGGCAACGAAGAAATCTGCCTCGTGGCTTGCAGGAGTTCGAGCGATCATCGTCGAGCCGACGAACAACCTCGGACCCGACGCAGCAAGCCCGGGTGTGGCGGCTGTGGACGAGTTGGCGGTGGTGGACAGCCCGTAGCGAGCGTCCCAGACCAAAGTCCCCGTGGCAGCATCCATCGCCACCGTGGTGAGCTCGTTCCTCGTCGTCAACGGGAACGGCATCGGAATCTGCGTTACCCCCGCCAGGTACAGTTGCCCGCCGTCGGGAGCGATCGCGAGTGCGGGCATGGACTGGGCCCTCTCCAGGGCGTCATCGTAGGTCGACACCCAGGCCCGTTCGCCGCTTACCGGGTGAAACTTGGTGACGAAGAAGTCCGAGTCTTCGCTCCCGCTCACGTACACGTCACCCGTCGTCGGGGACACGACCAGGTCGGGGGTCCCCTGCGACACCGTCGCGGTCAGCCGGTCGCTCCACAACATGGTCCCGTCCGCAACGCGATAGGTAACCGTTCCGGCATCGACTCCCGCGTCGCTGGTGTGCGCCAGGGTCCCGGTGACGTGGAGCAGCGAGGAATCCGGGCTGAACTCCACGTCCCTCGCCGAGCTGGTCGTATTGGGTCCGGCACCCAGGACGGCGCGCCACCGCCTTTCGCCGGCCGTGGTCCCGCTCTCCATGTCAGTGGTCGTCTCGTACACGTGGGTGCCGTATCCGATCTCCCGGGAGTTCATCTGCCACCACCCGGTCGAGGCCACGAGCTTCCCGTCGGGGGACACGGCCAGGGCGAGCGAGTAATCGTAGCCCTCTCCCGGCGCGGCTTCGCGTGCGGTCCACAGCTGCTCGCCGGTCGACGTGTCCAGCGCGATGGTTATGTGGTCGAAGTCCTCTGCCGGCGGCCCTCCAGCTCCGCGGCTGATCCCCGTCAGGTACAAGCGAGACCCGTCGGGGGCGAACTCGGCGTCCAATGCGTTGTCGTAGGCGCCGCTGTCGTAGGTTCCAACCCACAACCGCTCGCCGGTCGCAGCGTCGTAGGCCACAGCTACCGCATCGACGGTCGAAGGATTGCCGGCGATGCCGTTGTCGTCTTGCGCTCCGGAGACGACCACCGTTTTCCCGTCGGGACTGACGGACACGGTCTGGGGGACATCCTGGATGTGCCCCGGGCCGTCGTATCTCGCAGTCCAGAGGAGGCCCCCCGAGGCGTCGAACGCGTGCGTGATGATGTCGTTGGTGGGGTGCGGCGCAGGCATCTCGATCCCAGCCAGGAAGACACGCTCGCCTGAGGGGTCGGCTCCCATGGCACGGAGCGAGTCGTACTGAGCGCTGTGCTTCGCTGCCGCCCACGCCTCGCACTTCGAGTCATCGGGCAGGGCGCAGTCCAGCGGAGACGCGGGCACCTCCCCGGCCGCGGGAAGGGACAGGGCGAGCACCAGGGCAAGGGAAAGTCCGGTCAACATCGAGGCGCGGGCGCGTGACATCGTTTCTCCTTCGGGTGGGCGTTCCGAGGGTCTCCAGTACAGTTCTGGGCAGACCCCTCAGGTTCCTGCCTGAGCGTCGATCACTCCTCCAATCGGTAGCCCATTCCGCGAACAGTGACGATGCGCTCCTCTCCAAGCTTCTTCCTGAGATAGCCGACGTAGACATCGACCACGTTTGAGCCTGGGTCGTAGTCGTAACCCCACACATGAGAAAGGAGCTGCTCCCGGCTCAAGACCTGTCCGGGATGGCGGAAGAACGTCTCGGCCAGGGCGAACTCTCGAGCGGTGAGCTCGAGTGAGCGATCCCCGACCGAGACTCGGCGTGTCCGAAGATCCAGGCCGGCATCGCCCGCTCGCAGCACTGTGACCTCGGGAGAACGCTCGTCACGCAAGCGTGCGCGGATCCTGGCGAGAAGCTCCTCGAAGCGGAACGGCTTCGGAACGTAGTCGTCAGCCCCGGACTCGAGACCTCCGACGGTGTCCGCCACTCCATCGCGAGCGGTCAGGATGATGACCGGTGTGGTCGTGTCCTTCTCTCGGAACTCCCGCAGGACATCCATGCCGTCGCGGTCGGGCAGTCCCAGGTCCAGGATGATCAGGTCGAAATCTCCGGCGCGCGCCTGAGCTAAGCCACCTTTGGCATCCGCGGCAACGACCGTGACGAAGCCGTTGGCCTTGAGGCCCTTCTCCAGGAAGGAGGTGATCCGAGCCTCGTCCTCCACGATGAGGATGCGGTTCATCCGCTCACCTCCGGCGGCTGGTCGGTGGGGATCACGACCGTGAACGTGGAACCTTCGCCCGGTCGGCTGTCCAGCTCGACCCGCCCATGATGGGCCTCCGCGATCGCCTTGACGATTGCCAACCCGATGCCGGCCCCCTCGGATCTCCGGGAACCGCTGCCGCGGGCGAACCGGCGAAAGATGCGCTGCTGCTGGGCGGGGGAGATCCCGGCGCCGCTGTCCTGAACCCAGAGCCGGGCTTCTCCGTTCGACACCGCGGAGCCGATCGAGATCCGGTCGCCCTCATCGGTGTGCTGCGCCGCGTTCTGGGCGAGCTGCATGACCGCCTGTGTCAAGCGCTGCCGGTCGCCCACGACTCGTCCCCGCCCAACACGTTCCAGGCGCCACTCCCGAGGTGCGAGGGCCGAAGCCTTCGCGTGGACTTCCTTGGTGAGGTCCTCGATGTCCGCGGTCTTCAGGTCGAGGAAGTCCGGCTGCTGTGCTTTCGCCAGGACCAAGAGGTCGTTCACGATGCGATGCATCCGGTCGAGCTCATCCATGACGAGCGTCAGGCTCTTCGCTCGCTCTTGGGGATCCTCCTCGAGGAGCTCGAGGTGCCCCCTGATCACGGTGATCGGGGTTCGGAGCTCGTGGCCGGCATCGTCCACGAACTGTCGCTGAGTGACGAACGCCTCCGCCAATCGGTCGAGCATCTCGTTGAACGTCGTCGCCAAGCGCGCCACCTCGTCCCGGCCGGTGACGTCGATACGCCTGGTGAGATCCCCCTCTGAGATCGACTGGGCCGTCCCGGTTATCGTCCGGACCGGTCGGAGGACGCCCTCGGCGACGCGCCACGCGAGGAGGGACCCGATCAGAAGCGTGACCAGGCCGACCCCCACCGCTCCCCACATCGCCGGGCTGTTGTCCTGGAGCTCGAGATCACGGAAGAACGCCGCCACGAAGACCCCTCTGACCTCGTCGCCACCGCGCAGGGGCACGGCAAGGTAGTCCACGGTGCCCGCAGGTGTCTCCCTGATCCGCCCGCGCTCCGACGTTGTGAGGGCGCCCCATCTGGCGGCGAGAGCCGTGTCCTGGTCGAGCCGGTACGGGGTGACATACGGGCTGCTCCGCAGGTACGGCGCTCCGCCGACGAAGGTGACATAGGCCTCGTTCTTGACCGGGATGTTTCGCGAGAGGAAGACCTCGAAGATCCTGGCGACGTCCCCTCGAAATCGCTCCCCCGTCTCCGGATCTCGGCCGCGTGCCAGGTCGCGCAGCTCCTCTGCCTCCTGGACCAGCGAGGCATCGATGCGAGAGTCGACCTGGACGGTGAGCACCCGCCGAACCACCAGCACCGAGGCAGCGATGGCCGCCGTCATGAGCACGACGTACCAGATCAGGATCCGGGACCGAACACCCCACGGGAATCCCGGGCGGTGTTCCTCGAGCGAACCTTCAGTCGTCTCCATCGCTCACACCGTCGTCGGTATCTTCATCGTCGTCTGGCCCATCGTCATCGTCCGCATCCTCGTGGTCGTCGTCGTCCACGCCGGCCGGAGCCGGCGGAGGAGGTGCCGCGGGCTGCGCCCCTCCGGAGCCACCTCCACCCTGCTGCTGTTGATCGCCGGCGCCGCCCGAGCCCGCTCCGGAAGAGCCTTGGCTCGGCCCGGCTTCACTCGATGAGTCCGCAACGGGGTCGTCCCCTTCCTTACCCGAACCACCGCCCGGCGGTCGTCCATCCTTCTTCGCGGAGCCCTTCTGAGAACCGGGATCGTCCTGCTCTTCATGGCCGGGCCGGGGTTCCTCCACGTCGATGACCGGCACCATTCGGCGTTCCGGGGTACGAACCGAGGCGTACAGGAAGCCCCCGACCGCCCCCGTGATGAGAGCGAGGAGGACATACCACCCCACGAGGCGAGCGCTCACCCATTCAGGGTCGCCGCCCGCGACATGGGCAGGATGAGAGTCACATGAGAATCCTCTCATCATGTGGCTCGGGAGCGCACACATGAAGAGAGGCGCCCTCTCGGACGCCTCTCTCCCTGCCTGCGGTGTGCCTCAGGTTCCTCCACCGGAGCCGCCGGAGCCACCACTGCCGCCGCTTCCCGCGCCCCCGCCGCCGTCATAGGAAAACGATTCGGCAGCTGCGATGTATCCTCCGCCGCCATTCTGGGTCGTGTCGCCCGCGGCGCCGCCGGTTGTCTTGCCCCCGGTCCCATGACCACCGCGCGTGGTGTTCGGCCCCTGCGTCGTGTCACCGGCCTTGCCGCCGGTTGTCGCACCACCTGTGCCGTGCCCACCACGGGTGGTGTCGTTGCGGTCGTCGCCGGCACCCGAGTCGTCGACCTGGACGATCACATCGTCGTCCCCGTCGTCGCGAGGCTTCGCCTGGAGATCCTCTCCAGTCAGCTCGACGATCGAAGCCTCACTGGCGCTGCTGCGAAGCTCGAGGATCGCCACAGTGGTACCAAGACCAAGTGCAGCGGCGAGTCCAAACACCGCCAACCTTCCGTTGCTCATCACTGTCTCCTCTCTCTCGTCCTAGCTTCATCTTTGGTCGCGCGGGTGAGATGGGCGTGAGGAAGCGGTGAGATGCTTCTTACTGAAGGCGTGGCTTGAGACGGCCGATGTTCGGGCTCGTCGGGAGCATGGCCATCAAAGCCTCCAAGGCATCGGCGACCTGTCGGGCGGTGGGTCGGGACGAGGGATCGGGAGAGAGGCATGCCGCCACGATCTCCGCCAGGCGCGGAGGCACTTCTTCGGGGAATGGGCGACGCGCCCGGTGGAGCTGTGGGAACCGATCCTCCTCGCTCCCCTGGCCGAAAGGTAGCTCGCCGACCAATGCCTCGAACATCGAGACCCCAACCCCCCAGACGTCGGCCGGAGGTCCGGGTGTGCCGCGAGGCCCGGGTTCGCACTGTTCCGGAGCCATGTACGCGTCCGTGCCGACCGGGACGCTCAGCGCAGCGGCCGCATCGACGCTGTGCGCCACGCTCAGATCGATCAGTCGGGGTGGTCCCCCCATGATGATGTTCTTCGGTTTCACGTCGAGATGAACCCAGCCGCTCACGGCCATGAAGTGGATCGCCGAGCAGAGCTGGGCGCCGAGCGGGATCGCCTGCTCGAACGCCAGCGTGCCGTATTTCCGTATCAGCGTCGAGAGCCGCGGGCCCTCCAGGAACTCGAGAACGAGGTGAGGTCGTGGCCCGTCGAGCACGGCCTCGAAGCACCGCACCAGCACCGGGTGATTCAACGACCCAAGCGCCTCCGCCTCGGCGGCCAATCCTTCCCGTGCGGAGCTCTCATCGACTCGATCGGGCCGGAGGATCTTCACAACCACGATGGACAGCATCGTGTCGTGCCACGCGAGGTAGGCCTCGTAACGACGCGCCCTCCCCAGAAGCCTGAGTGCGTACACGGCGGGAGCGATCTTCTCGCCCTCCTGGAACCCCCAGCTCGAGGCCGCTTCGGGAGAAGGTGAAGCGCCCCCTTGCGGAGGCGCTTCAGAGCGAAGACCGGTCATCGCGTGTCGTTCCGAGTCCGGTCATTGGTGCTGTGCGCCGAGCGATCGATCCGCGACCCGCCGGGACCGTCATTCGTGCGGTCCCGCGTGAGGCCGCCGCGGCTGTTCTCTCCATCGCGGCTCACGCTGGTGTGTCGACTGTCCGTCGCATCGTTCGACTGACCGGTGCCGCTGTTTCCACCGCTACCGTCGCTGCCGGTCAGCGCATTGTCGTCATCGTCATCGCCCTCGGCAACGAGCACGACGACCTGATCATCCTCGCGACCCAGCTTCGCTTCGGTGTCCGCTCCCGCTGCGGCAAGCCCCGGAACCGCCAGCCCAACCAGGAGCGCCAAGAGCACCGTCATGATCCTGCCCATTCGATCCACCTCCTCTGTAGATGTCGTCGATGAACGTATCCACGAGGAGTAAGCGGGCGATGAGATGCTTATGAGAGACGTCTTAGGCGGCGTCAGTCAGGGCGGAACCGGACTGGGATCAGGCCACGTCGAGCAGGTGCAGCTGCCAGCCAGAGGCAGCGAGGAGCTCGTCGTTCCCGTCGCCGTCAACATCCACGGCCGTCATGTCCATGACGAAGTAGTGCGTCACTGCGCCCCCAACCTGCGTCCCATCCGTGCCCTCCAGGATCACGATCGACGGAGCGGGGTCGGCGCTGCCGCTGAACGCACCGACCGCAACCCGAGGGCCGTTCGCGCTGTGAAGCGTCGAGATGGAGAAGGCTCGTCCGAGGGCGGTTGATCCCGCCCAGATCTCCGAGGCATCCACGCCGCTCAGCAGGCGCACCGCGCCACTCTCCTGGCCCGTGAGGACGTCGCGGACCCCGTCGCCATCGGCGTCGAACGTCCATTCCCCGTCCCACGACGCGCCGCCATCCGGAGCCGTGAACCACCGGGTGGTGCCGTCGCCCTTCATGCGGTACAGCCCGCCCCCGAGGTCACCGAGAAGCACGCCCTCGGCAGGCGAAGCATCGATCCAGGTCACGCCCGCGTTCGTCTGGAAATCCCACAGCGCATCGCCGTTTCTCCCATCGAATGCGAAGAGCATCCCCGGTCCGGACCACGGCTTCTGTCCCACCACGACGTCCTTCGTGCCGTCCCCGTTCAGATCGTGAAGCGCCATGGTTCCGCCGATCACGGTCTCGACGGGTACCTCCCAGACCACCTGTCCTGTGCCCGAGTACCTGCCGACGACGCCGTCGATCGACGTCACCGCCACGATGTCGGTCGCGCCGTCGTGATCCAGGTCGTCGGCCTCGAGCTCGTCGACCGCCCCCGGGAGATCGTGCATCCACAGACGCTGGCCGTCGGCCGAATACGTGATGAGCCGTCCACCCGGCCCGACGAGCTCGAACTCGAACGTCCCGGCAATCACCTCACTACCCGGTCGCGGATGCACATCGGCGACGGTTGCCATCGCGACGTCCGCGCCGCCCTTACCGGGGACGCGAGCCTGCCAACGCAGGGCTCCCTCCGCATCGTGCACCGCCACGGTCGAGTCGTCCGCTGCCTCCACGAGCTCGGGGATGCCGTCGCCGTCCAGGTCCCCCGAGGTGACGTCCTCGACACGAGCGCCTGTCCGGAAGTACCACTCGATCGCGCCGGTTGCGGGATCGAGGCCGTGCACGCCGCCTTCGTCGCCGCCGCCAAGCACGACCGTCGGTTTGCCGGATACCTCGCCGAACGTCACCTGTCCCTGCCACTCGGAGACGCCGGTTGACCACAGGGTCGGGGGCGGCACCAACGTGGTGCCTCCGCGCGGATCCACGGCCACCGCGAAGCCGTCGAGCTCCTGCAGGCCGCCCATCTCCCGGTAGCCGCCCACCGCGACGACCTCTTCGTCGCCGTCGGCGTCGAGGTCCGCAGCTTGGAGGTCCCACACCGAGTCCGGTGTGTTGAACGTCCATACGGGCACGCCGAGACCCTCGTACTGGAACGCCTGCAGGTTCCGCGGGCCCTCGCCGCGGTTGACCCCGGTCGAGGCGATCAGCTCACGATCGGCGTCGGCGTCGATGTTCGCTGTGACAACGTCGGTCAGGTACCCCGTCACGTTCCACTGGCGGACCACGAGCCCGGTCCGCCCTTCCAACACTGAGATGGCGCTCTCGGAGCCGGCCACCACGACCTCGGGCGTGTCGCCGGCAACGACCTGATCGACGAGGACCACCCGGGCATCGCTGATCCCGCCCCCGACCAGCGGAGCGGGAAGGATGCCGATGCCGGGGAACGTCTGCACCCACAGCGGTGCCGGCGTGCCACCTGCCGGAACCGGGATCCCGGAGATCGCGTGGATCTGGAAGCCGACGTCCACGTCACCGACCACGACCACATCGCCGAAGCCGTCGCCGTTCACGTCGCCGGTGGCCATGTCGAGGATGACGCCCTGTCGCGAGTAGGACCACAACCGCGAGCCGTTCCGCCCGTCCACCGCCGTGATGTGGTTGTCGATGAGGTGGCCGAACGCCACGTCGGGGACCCCGTCGCCGCTGAGGTCCGTCACCGCGATGCGGAAGCCGCCGATCTGGAAGTCATTCTCGTCGGAGCTGCCGTTCGCACCCCAGAGCGTCGCGCCGGTCCGACCGTCGATGGCGAACACGCCCTCCCGGGTGCCGACGATGGCGTCCTTCGCCCCGTCGAGGTTCACGTCCTCAAGCGCCATGTCCTCGACCCAGTGGTCGTCGAACGTGTTCGTTCCCGCAGGCACACCCTCCCATTTGTTGAGCCAGTCGAACGCGCCGCGCTTGATCGATTGCTTGGTCAATGTGCCCACGCCGCGACCGCCGACCACGAGCTCCTGAGTACCGTCACCGTTCATGTCACCCGTGGCGAGATCCTTCACGAACCCGGTTCCCCACCGGGTCCACAGGGAGCTGATCGCGCCGGAGGTGGGGGCGGCGGCGGCGGGCATCGAAACCGCGAAGATCGAAACCAGGGCGGCGGAAAGCAGCAGGCGGCGGGCCATAGTGGACAATTCGCCGTTTCTTGCCTCGAGTCCTGCTCGGCCCTATTTCTTTCCGCAGCTCCTCTGACGATCCCGGCCCGGGTCGGCGGCTACGGCGTCACCAGATCGCGCAGGGCGGCGCGCAACCCCGCATGGCTCATCGCCACCCGGGGTTCCGATGAGAGGAGCTCGACGTAGCGGGAACCGAACGCGTGAGGCTCGTCAGAGGCCGACAGGAGCGTCTGGACGCGGCCGTCCATCGCCCTCAATTCCGCTTCGGTGACCGCGGGGTCCTGAGCCGCGAGCTCATCGATGCCCACAATCAGCCTCGACAGTGAACCGAGCCACGCGAACGACTCATCGTTCAACAGAAGATCGAGCAGCTCGCCCCTGCTGCGCACCCGTCCGTTCGAAAGCTCGTGTCGGTTGCGCGAGACCTCAATGAGCGCCCGGTGAACATCCTGCAGCTCGTGAGAAAGCGTGCGCAGCTTCGCTCGACGATCGTCGTCTACCGAACGTCGAACCCTCGTCGTCCCAGCCGTGTAAGCGCGCGTCGTCATCGTCATCGTCAATCTCCTTCCGAACCTCTTCGTCGATTGCGTAAAGAGGGCTCTACCCCTCCATTCGTTGGAACGCTGAGGTATTCCTCAGGAGAACGTACGCGCGGCGGCACAGCGGGCGGCAAGGACAGGGTGGACGGCGCCGGGCCCGCGAGCCGTCAGCCGGGATCACGGGTGGCAGCCATCCACCGAGCCACGAGGTCCCTCACGGCCGCGCTCTTGGCTCCAACGTCGGCGAGGTCAAGGAACGTGAGGAG
>CAZKFH010000035.1:18082-21672 GCA_964551945.1 uncultured Actinomycetes bacterium
GGCTACTGGGCGAGAGGAGGAGGCGGTGCGTCCGGGCTTGCGGGCGCTCCTCGTCCCGCAGTCCTGCCCAGAACGATGGCCACCCCCACCATGACGAGGCCGATCAGCAGCACGACGATGGCCGGGCCCTGCTCGTTCACGTGATTAGCGACGATCGACGAAGACGCGACCAGGATGCCGGCGATCCCGATACCGGTCATCCCGAGCTCACCGAACCACGCGCCCGCGGAGAGCAGCCCAACCGCCGTGACGAGGGAGAGGAGCTCGCCGGCGATCTGGGTATCGCCCTGCAGAAGGAACAGGGGACCTACAACAGCGATGACGGAGCCCACCGCCAAGGTTGTCCTGCGAGGCGTGAGCAGGCCGAGCGCGCCGGCCGCGATCACGAGGCCGCCGAACAACCAGGTCGCGATAGCGATGCCGGTGAAGGTCGGGGGTCCGGAGAGACCGCTCACGTCGGGGAATACCAACGCGAGGATCGTCACGAGGAGGCTCAGGATCAGAGCCAGCACCTGGAGACTGCGGCGGGAAACCCACCACAGACCGAACGAGTAGGCCGCGGAGAGAAGGGCCGAGAGAACCACGACCGTCTTGGCGGAAAGCTCCAGGATGGGTCCCAGGAGCGTTGAGACCATGCCGGCAAGCAGGAACACGGAGAGGAACCAGAAGACGCTCCGCATCCTCGCGTAGACGGCGGCCTCTTCATTCAGAGCGGCCCCGGCGCCGAAGAGCACCGCGCCGGTGACCAGGTTGAATATCACCTGCACCGTCGAGTCCGATGACCCGCCCAACGCGATGCTCGCCGCGGTCAGTCCCACGGCGGCGCCGAGATAGCCGACGATCTCGCCGATCGTCTCGCGGATCAGAAGCGGGCTGCGCTGGAAGCTGGCGCTCATTGAGGGCTCCCTCGGAGTAGGCGGGCTCGGTCGAGCCGGAATCTAGCAGACCTCACTTCAGACGGTTATCGAACGACGCGATACCTGACGTGGATCGAGGGCTGGGCACGAGAGAAGCGGCTCGGACCCGCAATCCAGGCCCCACCCGCCGCCATCCCTACAGGTTCGGGGTCCGCCAGGTGTTGAACTGTTCAGGATGGGAGAGGTGGCTGACCTCCGGCGGACGTGGAACGCTCCCGATGAGCCGATGGACAACGAGCTTCCCACGTTCGAGGCGTTCTTCGAGGACCAGAAGGGACGCGTCCTCCGGATCCTGTCGGTCATCACCGGGAGCCGGGCCGAGGCGGAGGACCTGGCCCAGGAGGCGTTCACCAGGGTGCTCGAGCGGTGGGACACCGTGGCCGCGATGGAGGACCCGGCCGGGTACCTCCACCGGACCGCCATGAACCTGTTTCGCAACCAGTACCGGCGGGCCCGGGTGGCCCTCGGCCGGGCGGTGGGGATCGGTCCCGAGCAGGACGTGTTCAAGCCGGTTGAGGATCGAGACACCGCGGCCCGGGCCCTCGGTGAGCTCACGCCCAGGCAGCGCGGCGCTCTGGTGTTGACCGAGGCCCTCGGCTACTCGGGCGACGAGGCCGGGCGGCTCCTTGGCATCAAGGCCTCGACCGTGTGGGCCCTCACCCATCAGGCCCGGGAGGCGCTGAGAGGAACCGTGGAGGCGACCGATGGCTAACGATCGCTCGATCCTGGAGCGCCAGATGGAGCGCGTCGAGCTCCGCCCGTTCACCCTCGAGGGGTTCCACCGGCAGCGCCGGCGGAAGCAGCGGAACCACCGGGTGGGCACCGCGGTGGTGGCCCTGGCCGTGGCGGCCGCGGGGATCGGGGGATTCCTCCGGGCCTTCTCCTCGGGTCCCGGGACCAGGCCGGCCGATCACCCGCCGAGCCCGTTCGTGGGCGCGTGGGCCTCCACCGACCTCCAGACCAACGAGTCTCAGGCGATGACGATCCGCCCGGCGGAGGAGGGCGTCTTCGACATCGAACTGCACGACGACTACTCCTGGGCTTGCTTTCCGGACATGCCGACGACGATGACCGGCGCCGGACGGCTCGAGGACCCGACCACCCTGGTGGTGCCCTCCCCCGTTCTGACATGCGCTGACGGACGCGAGCCCATCGTCGATGACCGGTCGGAGGAGGAAGGGGGGCCTCCCCTGGAGGAGGGGCTGATCAGCAACTACACGCTCGTCCTCGACGTCGCCACCGACAGACTCTTCGACAGCCTGGGGGCGGTCTGGTACCGAGGAGCAACACTGGAGAACGCGCCGAACAGAACGGATGGGCCCTTCCTCTTCGATGAGGTCACCGTCCGCGCGGCAGGGCCCTGGAAGCGCGAGCCCTTGGCGTCCTTCGACGAGAGCCTGTTCAACTTGAGCGGACCCGATGGTGCGGGGATGCAGTTGATCGCGAACCCGCTACCGCCGTCCTGCGCCCTCGCGCCGCGCGTCCCGCCTTCCGCCGAGGCGCTGGTCCGAGACATCCGGTCCAATCCCGACCTCGAGACGACGGTGCCCGTCGCCCAACGTGTCGGGGGGATCGATGCGCTGCGATTGGACGTGGCCGCCGTCCCAGAGGCATTGACGTGTCCCGCCGGAGGCGGTGTCCCGGTCGTGTCCCTGCACGACTTCCGGCAAGATTGGGTTGGCATCGAACAGGGCGAATTGGCGCGCCTCTACGTCCTGGACCTTCCCGGAGGGTCTGCCCGCACCCTGGCGATCAAGATCACCGCCCCGGAAGCGGCCTTCGAGAGAGCTGTAGAGGCGGCTGCCCCCGTCGTGGACTCCTTCGAGTTCCATGGCAGGGTAATGGCGACCGGATCGTCGGAAGGAGAGGTGGGGTGAGGCCTCACCACGGGCATTTCTTAGCCATGGCCCTGATGGTCGCGCTGGCGGGGTGCGCACCTACCCCTGCCACCACGGACACGGCGGCCTCCGCTCCGACGGCGCCCAGGGAGACCAGTCCCGCGCCGACGACCCAGGACATCATGGAGCTCCCCTTCTTCTCCCCTCTCGAGCCCAGGACTTACTTCATCGACGCTGACGCCGAGCCCTCCACGCCGCTGCGCGTGGTGTACGAGGTCCCGGTCGAGGGGTGGTCCATGTGGACCGGAGCGGCCAAGTTCGCCCCCAGCGGACACGTCGCCGTGAGCATCACCACTGTGGAGAACCTGGTGCGTGACGGCTGCCGCGACCACCGCCGTGCTGTTCCACCCGTCGGACGCACGGTCGATGACCTCGCGACCGCGCTGAGCGAGCTCGCCCCCTTCCGCGTGACATCGCCTCCGAGGGACGTGAGCATCTACGGCTACCGCGGGAAGTACCTGGAGCTGACCGTGCCCGACCTCCCGGTCGAGGGCCAGGGAGGCGACCGCCTCTTCACTCGATGCATCGGCAGCGACCTCAAGAGCTGGATCGCACCCAAGGCCCTAGGAGGCGCGTTCTATGGCTACACGGGTCCGGGCTACGTCGAGGAGTTCTGGCTCCTCGACGTAGAGGGCACACGCCTGATGATCGCCGCGGGACGGTCCTCTGGCTCGCCGGCAGAGGACCTCGCCGAGCAGCGTTCCATACTCGATTCCATCCGGATCGAGCCCTGAGCTCGCGCAGGTCGTCCAAGGAACTCGTGGGGCGGGCTGGA
>CAZKFH010000036.1:0-20905 GCA_964551945.1 uncultured Actinomycetes bacterium
CCAGCAGGGATTCGCACAGTTCAGCCCCCCGGGCGTTGCGACCCCTGAGTGCAGCGCCTGATTGTTCCTCATCCCCACCCGTTCCAACTGGTTGCTCGATGGCGAGTGCTCGAGTTTGGGGGTTTGGATCACTTTGCAGGCAGGTTTGAGCACCGAGGGCCTCGAAGTACTTCCCTACGGGACCGCCCGCAGACGGGCCGGTCCAGAGGAGAGCGCCTTGAAGAAAAGAATCTGGAAGCCCCGAAGGATGATCGGTGGACTCCTGGGACCCCTTGTCCTGCTCGCGATCCTCCCTGTCCCAGCGAGCGCCTATCCACGCCCCGGGATCACCGAGCGGGTTTCGGTTGCGTCGGACGGGACCGAGGCGGACGGCCCCTCGAACGGCGTGGATGTCTCGATCAGCGCGGACGGGCGCATGGTTGCATTCGACAGCTGGGCCACGAACCTCGTGACGGGCGATACGAATGGCGAGGGAGACATCTTCGTCCACGATCGTGTGACCGGGATCACCGAGCGCGTCTCGGTCGCCTCCGACGGCGCGGAGTCGAACGGCCTGTCGGTGCATCCGTTCCTCAGCGCCGACGGCCGCTCCGTTGGCTTCCACAGCTCGGGCTCGAACCTCGTGGCGGGCGACACGAACGGGAAATGGGATACGTTCGTCCACGATCGTGCCAGCGGGATCACCGAGCGCGTCTCGGTCTCCTCCGACGGCACCCAATCCAACGGCACCTCGTACAAGGCCACGATCAGCAGCGACGGGCGCTTCGTTTCGTTCGATAGCTCGGGCTCGAACCTCGTCGCCGGCGACACGAACGGAGTGTGGGATGTCTTCGTCCGCGACCGTGCCGCGAGCGTGACCCATCGAGTCTCCGTCGCCTCGGACGGAAGTCAGGCGAGCGGTGGCCAGTCGGTGATCAGCGCCGACGGCCGCTTCGTCGCGTTCGAGAGCGGTGACCCCAACCTTGAAGGCGCCGTGCTCACGACGGACATCTTCGTGCACGACCGCGAGACCGGCGTGACCGAGCTGGTCTCGAAAGCGTCCGATGGGAACCAGGGGAACGGACCCTCGAACGTCCCCTCGATCAGTGCGGACGGACGGTATGTCGCGTTCGAAAGCTTCGCGTCGAACCTGGTGCCCTCCGACTCGAACACTGCGTCCGACGTCTTTGTCCACGATCGGGTTGGCGGCGTGACCGAGCGCATCTCCGTGGCCTCGGACGGAGCTCAGCACGGGGAGCACTACCTGTTCGGGGCGGTCGGCGACGCCACCTATCAGCAGCTCGACTACAACGCGTCGATCAGCGCCGATGGGCGGTTCGTCGCGTTCTCGACTACCACCGACGCGTTGCGAGTCGCCGTCCGCGATCGGGCGACGGGCGCAACCGAGATCGTGGCCACCGCCGACGGTCCGAGCGTGATCAGCGCGGACGGCCGCTACGTGGCCTTTCAGAGCCTGGCGTCGAATTTGGTCCCAGGCGACACGAACGGCCAGGTGGATATCTTCGTCCAGGACCGGGGACCGTCGACCGGCGTTGGTGGTCTCGACGTTGGCGAGCAGCTCGACGTCTCTGGATGGGCCACGTTCTCCGGGCACACCGTGTCCTCGGCGGCGGATCCCGCAGGGGACGCGCATCCGGGATCGGGGCCGGCCGGGGGGGACCTGGTTGACGTGGAGCTGATCAACCGGCCCGAGTCGGAGGACATGCTCGTCCGGCTTCGACTTAAGGAACTGCCCGGCAGGAGCGTGGGACGGTGCATCGGACAGCCGGGTTGTCCTGGTGTCAATCCCGGGGCGGGAGCGCCAGGCGTCCTCTATGGCGTGGAGGTCACCGCCGGCGGTGTGCCATACGAGATCCGGGGCCAGCGTCTGAGCACGACCCCGTGGATCGAGCCGGCGTTCTCGCTTTATCGATGCAGCGGCGCCTGCGCCGTGGTGGGCTCACTGTCCGGAAGCATCGGCTCGACCGGTGAGCGCGTCGAGATCGCGGTCCCGTTGGAGGCCCTCGGGGCAGACGAAGGAACGATGCTCGAAGACCTGCGCGCGTTCACGGCGACGGGTGAGATGACGACCGGTCCCGTCGTCTGGCTCGACGAGGTCGATCTGCTCGACGCCTCGATCCCCCTCGCAGAAGTCATGCTCGGCATGGCCACTGCGGGAACTGAGGAGAGCGAGGTATCCTTCATGACGCCCGCCCCGATGCAGGCTGGCACGTTCTCCGCCGTTCTCGACGGGTCGGATCTCGAGCCGGGTTCGTACGACGTGTGGGCCAGGGCGTGCCTTGCCGAGTGTGGCGCGACGAGCGCGCGTGTGACGCTCTCCGCGACGGGCGAGTTCGAATCACAATGAGACCCTGGGCCCCTCGCCCTGCTCGCGGCATTCCCAGCTCCAGCGCACGCCTTCCATTGCACAATTCCGGACTGACTGCCGTTTTCTAGAGGGCCTGGCCGGTTTCCGTCTTCCGAGCCAGCCCGTCACGTAGACGACGTCACAGGGGTCTCCCGAGGGGTCGGGAATGGTGCCGGCCCCGTCAGAGGATCAGCCAGGGGAGGCCTTCCGCCATCAGGCGCCACCACCGGTTGGTGCAATCGCACAAAGGCTTCGATGCATTTGCAAACGAACCACGCGGACTTCGGCGGCACGGGACGGATCTCGGCGGCACGAAAGCTGGACAGGACGGCACGGAACGGCACCAGACGGACCAGACGACACGAGGCCACCGGACTCATAACCCAGAGGTCGCTGGTTCAAATCCAGCCCGCGCAACAAACCAAAAAATGGGGGGCGTCCCGTTGAGCTGGTCCGTGGGAACCGTCATCGCCGCCGAGCGAGGAGGCAGGGCGGCCAGTCCTTGCCGCCGAGATCTACGCCGGCGAGCTCAAGTGGGGACTGCCGTTGTGCCTGTTGGATGAGTCGGAACCGCTTGAAGCGGTATCAACCGATGAGCAGTCGAAGGAACCGTTCGGCAGACTCCGGAGAGGCGAATCCTTCCATCAGTCTCAGCTCTTTCCCGCGCTGCTTGATGACGTTCTCGGTGATGTTGTTGTCGGGCGGCAGCTCGGGACGATCGAGGCAGGAAAGCGACGCTCCGTGTCGAACTCCAAGAGGTCTGCGCTACTCATGAAGCCGCCGGACCGGCCGGCGGGCGATGCTCGGGCGTCGTATTCGCTCGGGGAGGGAGATATCGATGTCTGTAACTCGGAACATCCGCGGGGCTCCCGCGATCCTGTTGGTGGCTATCGCGGCCACCCTGGCAATCCAGGCGGTGGCGGTGGCCACCCACGATTCGAGCACGATCCACTCGTGCGTGTCCAACCAGTACGGGAAGGTGCGCATCGTGTCGTCCGAATCGGACTGCGCCCCGAACGAGAGGCATACGACTTGGAATACCCAAGGCGTGCCCGGTCCCCAGGGACCGCAGGGCGAAACGGGAGGGCTAGGTCCCCAGGGGCCTGCGGGCCCCCAAGGTCCTCAGGGCCCGCAAGGTCCTCAGGGCCCGCAAGGACCACAGGGACCTGCGGGACCTGGGGGATCGGCCGCCATCGGTCGCTGGGCCTCGGGTGGGGGGTGCGATCCCGAGAGTGACGTCTTCGTGGAGTGCGAGTCCGTGGCATTGTCGTTCCCGACCCAGGCTCGGGTGCTCTTGATCGCACGGGTGAGGGCCGTCCAAGAGTTCGATGCCGACCGGGGATTTGGAAATTGCTTCCTTGCAACCAACTCAACCGAGATCTCGGCCTCCAGAATCGCGATCAACCCGGCTCGTTCCGGTATCGAGGATGGTCTCAACGTTGTCCGCGGCGACCACGTTCCCATGCAGGCCATGACTGGACCGCTGGCTCCGGGCACGTACACATTCAGCATGCTCTGCAACCAGGAGGAGTTCGCGGGAGCGATCCAATACGACCACGCGAGCATCAGCGCGGTGACGCTCTCGGCAAGTTAGCGAGCACGCGTGCCGCCCTCTGGGAGCCGAGGGCGGCACGAGCTTGCCGGGGAGGACCCTGATGTTCACGTCGTGGGCGTTCACCGAGCGCGCGAAGCGTTCGAGGCTGCTCCCCTCGATGGGCTCGATCGGTGACTGCTTCGACAACGCCATGATCGAGTCGTTCTGAGCGCGAATGCAAGTGGAGCTCCTCGACACGCGGCGGTGGAAGACGAGGGTGGAGCTGGCGAACGCGATCTTCGAGTCCATCGAGGTCTTCCACAACCGCAGGCGACGGCACAGCTCGCTCGGGATGCTCACCCGATCGAGTACGAGAAGATGGCCCACCCATCGGAAGTGGCATGAGTCAAACGAGCGACTCCATGGAGCCCGGGGAGCATCACTCGATAGTCTGAGATCCGATCATCGAGGATTCATTTCTGGTCGCTTTGCTTGCCTTGATGCAAGTCGTTTGCAAACGAACCCCGCGGACTTTCGCGGCACAGGGCGGCACAGAACGGCACGAAGCCCGGACAGGACGGCACGGAACGGCACCAGACGGACCAGACGGCACGAGGCCACCGGACTCATAACCCAGAGGTCGCTGGTTCAAATCCAGCCCGCGCAACGAACGAAACCGCAGGTAGAACGCTTAGGGTCGGCCTTCGATCGGAGGGGCCGCCTCATTTTGTGTCTAAATTGTGTCCAAATCCCTTTGCTGTCTTTGACCTTGCTCGCAGGTCCGTCAGCCTAATCGTCATGGCGAAAGCCTTTCTCCGAGGATTGCTGGGATCGTGGCTATGCATCGTCGCGACGGCTGCTGTTGCGTCGCCAACGTTCTTTGTGCAGACGCACGAAGGCCCACGGACAGTTCATCCCGAAATCTCTCGACAGAAGCGCAACCGTCCGCCACAGGAAGGAGCAGCCCTTGCTTCTCGGCCACACCCGACTGTTCCTCGCTCTCTGCCTGAGCCTCATCGGTCTTTCACTGATCCAGCCTGTGTCGGCCGCTCACGGCCACGTAGTGCAGAGCGATGCGGCGCTACGAGCAGGGTCACAATCTGACCGCACGATCCAGCCAGGGTCAGAAGATTTCGCGTCTTGTGCCGTCGAGCCGGGGGGAGACGCTCTACGTGCTGATCTGGCGCACTGCCCCGATCCCTGGAGCGGCTTGAACCCGACCTCAGCCAAAGTGAGCTTGGCAACAGAACCTTGCGCTCCCGTTCCTCTTCTGGACGATCAATGCGAGCGCTGGACGGGACGATTCGATCCGGGCTCGGGCATGGACCTGGCGCGGGGCATTGCGGTTGCGCCACACGCGCCCTGCCCACCCTCTAATCCAAGCTGCGTCCCGGAAGGCGGCCGCGTGTTCACCGCTGGCTGGGGCGAGCAGGACGGCTGGAATGTCGATTACCGCACCGTTGCATACGACTCCACAACCGGCAGCGAACTCTGGACGGCTCGGTACGACTCCGGAGGGATTGACGAGGTCTACGACATCGCGGTTTCTCTGGACGGAAAACGGGTCTTCCTGACGGGTCGTTGCTGCGGCCTGCCTGGGGGCGGGAACTGGCGCTACGGGACGGTGGCCTACGATGCGATCACCGGGACGCATCTGTGGACTTCTCTGTACGACGGCGAAGCCGGACTGATGGATTGGCCTCTCTCGGTGGAGGTCGCGCCCGATGGCGAGCGTGTGTACGTCACAGGAGTGAGCGCCCGCGACGCCACGACGATCGCGTACGACGCCGCAACGGGGACCGAACTATGGCGCTCGGCCTACGCAGGTCCCGAAGCGGGCGTAGACCAGGGTTTCGAGGTGAAGGTTGCTCCAGACGGCAAGCGTGTGTACGTCTCGGGCGGAAGCTGGGGCGGGGACGCCTCGAACTATGACTATCTGATCGTGGCCTACGATGCGGAGGAAGGGGAAGAGTTGTGGGCCACGCGTCTCGGCAACGGGGCAGGCGGATCCGATGTGGCCCAAACCCTCGCCGTGAGCCCAGACGGCACACGTCTGGTCGCCTCGGGGGTAGCGCGCGTAGCGGGCACGACCACCGGAGGTCTCTTCGCGAATAACGAGTTCCTCACGATCGGAGTGGACGCCGCGACGGGGGATGTCGACTGGCAGGCGCGGTATGCGAGCGCCGCCGGCGGCCTCAACGGCGCGAATGACGTCGTGCTCTCGCCTGACAATAGAAGCGCATTCGTCACCGGGATTTCCACGGCGGAACAGGCTCTGGACACGGATGTCCTCACGATCGCGTATGACACCCAAACCGGCGCGGAGCGGTGGGTTGCGCGTCTCGCGACTCCTGGGCACTGGTCCGAGGGAGCCAACCAAGTGGGCGTGACACCGGATGGGTCCCGTGTCTTCGCGAGCGGATGGAGCCTGGCCCTGCAAGGAAACGCAGTCTTGCGCGCGGATACGGTGACCACCGCGTACAACGCAGTGACGGGAGCCCAAGTGTGGGCCGCGCGCCAGAACACGTCCCCTGCTGGGATAGATACCAGCTACTTCGGCTACCTAGCGGTGGATCCGGACGGTAAACACGTCTATACGGCGGGCGCGAGCCTCGTCAAGGCCGAGAGTCCGAAGTTCGTGACGATGGCATATCCCGTGAAGAGTCTGCTCGAGTCCCTTAGCTGACCAGCGTTCATAAACGAAGACGCTCTTGCAGAACTTCAGGCACCCCGTGAGCAACCGGACAATATCTGAGCTGGCCTGGAACCCCAGAGGCTCATAACCCAGGGGTCGCTGGTTCAAATCGTGCAGCGGCGAAACCGCACACCAGGAGGCTGTCCTACCACGGCGAACTCTCATCACTTGTGTCCCAAAACCCCAAGTCAACCGAGATCCCTGACGAAAAGACCGCCGCTCAGCGCTTCGGTAGGGGTTCTCTCGCGTCGGAGGAGGGAGGACCCCTGCAAAGGCCGCGGAGGTTCGTGATGTCTCTGTGCCTGCTGCTCCTCGCCGCTTGCGGTAGGGGGGGCTTCGCCCGATACCTCGAACCCTCCGCCCGCGGCGTCCGACCTCCAAATGCCCTCGTGGACTCTTCCCGTCGATCCGATGTCGCTCGCCCAGGAGGCTGGGCTGACGCCCGACACGAAGGAATACCTCACCTACCACGTGCACGCCCATCTGGACGTCTTCGTGATGGGCAACTCGTGGAGATCCCCGGGGGAATCGGCATCGAGATCACCGATCCCGCCGTACAGAGCTTCGGCTCCGGTTACGGCGGAATCCCTGAGGAGGGATGCGAGCAGCCCTGCATCTCTCCCCTTCACACCCACGATCCGGATGGAGTCATCAACGTGGAGGCGCCGTCCGAGGCGCAATTCACTCTCGGGCAGTTCTTCGTGGAGATGGGCATCCGACTCGATGCCTCGTGCGTGGACGAGTTCTGCACACCGGACGTCCCCCTGGCGGTCTACGTGGACGGGGAGCGCCACAAGGAACCCGGCCGACATCGTCCTCAGCGACAATCAGGAGATCGCGATCGTCATCGGCACACCACCCGATGAGATCCCCGACACGTTCTCCGGCGGGTGAGAAGCAACCCCACGACTCATGACCGAGAGGGTCGCGGTTCCAATCTAGCCCGCGCAGCCAAACCGCTTATCGAGGTTCGGTGCACGTCGGTGAACTACTGCGAGGACGAGGTAAGTCCTCATCTTCGATGCCGCGAAGGGCTACGGGCCTGACCAGACCCAGGTGTCACTCATGGGGTAGCCGGGGTTCTCGTCCTGGCCGCCGAACAGCAGCGTGGCCGGGCCCGGCGGGTATCCGGCGATGGCGAACTCGATGCGGTGCACCGGCCCGCCGGCGGGATCGATCTGCGTCCAGCTCTGTCCATCGAACAACCACTGGTCTCCCAGCACCGGGTGGTTCGGCGTTCCCGCGAGCCCGCCGAGGACCATCACGCCGCCCGAGGCGGGATCGGCGGCGATCGGGGCGAAGGCTCGCGAGGGCGGACCGGCGGCCGGGCCCTCGGTCCAGGCGTCCCCATCCCAGATCCACGTGTCGCCGTAGTACACCGTTCCACCCTGCGAAAGGCCGCCGAACATCACCGTGCGCTGGTCCCCGGGGTCGGCCGCCATCGACGCGAATGCCCGTCCGGGAGGGGTTCCGGACGCCGGCGAGCGTTCGCTCCACGAGCCTCCATCCCACATCCACGTGCGGTCCGAATAGGAGCACGGGATCGAGTCGCAGATCTGGGCGCCAAACAGGATCAGGCGCTCGTGCCGATCCACGCCCGAGGCCAGCCCATTGGAGGCCTGCGGGAGCGTCCCTCCCGGCTCGGCGGCCCACGTCCACCGGTCGTGATGCTGGTCATAGTCCAGCGACCAGACCCCGTCGTTCAACGCGACGAGCAAGGAGCCCGTCCGTTGACGAGGAACCAGGGCGCGCCTGCTGATGGGCCCGGGGGCGGGGGCATCGGGGAGTCGCTTCCAGGCCAATCCGTCCCACGTCCATGTGTCGCAGGTGGAGGTGTAGACGCAGTATCCGCCTGCCAGCACGTTCACACCGGCTTCCGGGTGGAAACCCATCGCGCCGTGCACGCGTTCCTCGGGCACCGTGCTCAGTCGCTCCGTCCACCGTTCCCCATCCCACAGCCACGTGTTGACCTCGTGGGCGGTGGTGGGCGCGCCGACGGCGTTGGCGAAGGTGCCGATGCCTCCGAACCTGACCACGGCGTCCCGAGCCGCGTCGTAGGCCAGGGTCACCCCCTGGCCTCCACGGGCGGGGGTCGCGCTGGTGCGCTCCGTCCAAGTCTCCCCATCCCAGATCCACATGTCGCTGCGGTAGCCGCCCACGCAGGAGAGCGTGCATGTCGAGGAGCTCCCGGCGAAGACCACGACCTCGTCGCTACTCGTGTCGAGCACGATCCCCGCCAACAGACGGGACGGCGGCGAGGTGGCAGGTTCCAGCTTGGTCCACGTGGAGCCTGACCATCGCCAAGTTTCGCCGAGGGAGCTGCCGCTCACGTCCGCACCGCCGAACAGGACCACGCCCTGGTCGGGATCGGTCGCCGCCACCGCGCCATAGCGAGGCAGCGGTGTGAGCAGATCCTCGAGCTCCCAGGTGGTGCCGTCCCAGGTCCAGGTGCCAACGAGTCCCGGGCAGCGGTCCTGGGCGCAGCCACCGGAGAGCACGACCCGAGCGGACCCCGGGTCATAGGCCATGGCGGAGGCGGAGGACGCCGGCGGCGATACTAGCGGTGCCTGCTTCTCCCATGTGGTGCCGTCGAACGTCCACGTCTCGGACGAGAGGCTGCAGTCGGTGTCGACGCATGTCTGGCCGCCGAACAGGACCAGCTCCTCGCGTGCGGCGTCATAGGTCATCGCCGCCGCGTGCAGGGGCGGTGGAGATAGGGCCGGCTGGACCCGCGTCCACCAGGACCCGTCCCACGTCCAGGTGTCCCCCTGCGGTCCGCACGAGGTGTACCCGGGACACGCCATCCCTCCGTACAGGACCACCATCTCGGCGGTCGGCAGGTAGGCCATCGACGCGTTCATCCTGCGGTGCGGCCACGTCCTGGCGAACTCGGTCCAGCCTCCCTGGGTCGTCTCGGATGGCATCGTCGTCGCGGCGCCGGCCGCCGAGACGAGGCTGATGCTGCCGTCGGCCGCGACCTCGACCGCGCACGGCCGAAGCGAGGGGAGGATCCGTTCGGCCCGCAGGATGCCGTCGGGAGCGCACCCCTCGCCGATCATCGAGAAACGCGTCGGTTCCTCGCTCGCCTGGCCCGCGGCCGCCGGCAGCGAGCCGAGGAGGGTGAGGGCAAGGATCAGCCGGCCGGCATGCGGACGCATCACAAGGCTTGGTTCGCTTCACGCGCCCTTATGCCTGCGTGCAATTGCACAAATATGCGGGACGTACCTCGTTGGGCTCGCCGCGAACAGGAACTCGCGCCCTCCGAGTCGAACCCTTTCCCGGTGCCCGCCCGCATGCTGCCGCCCGGTGGTAGCCGCCCTTGTTGCAGCGTTTTCGACGCTGCTCCGGCCCTTCCGGCCAGTCCGGCAGCTGCCGCGGTCGGCGGCCCCGTCTAACGGGCAGATCCGCTCCATCGCGGGTGGCGGGTACACGGACGGCCGCCAAGCCGCGGCCGTTCCTCCCGGCTTCCCTCTGGATGTTTCGATCGCGCCGGATGGCGACATCTTCGTGGCGGACCAGATCGACGAGCGCATGCAGTCGCGATCCTTGGCTCGTCGTTCACAGGGCTCTAGTCGCCGTGGTCGGGCGCTTCTCCTGCCACGCACATCCCGAGTCTCTGGTTCCCAAGGGCTGCTGCATGTTCGAGACCGATCACGCGAATCTCTGCTCGGAGTGGGCGTTCCGCGAGCGGGTGTTGCACTCTGGGTGGTGCAGGCTCTGATCTCTGGGCGTTTGCCCAAAGGATGGGAGGGCCCCGGAAGCGAACGCTCTCCTATGGCCGGGGGTATGCAGACCGAGAGTGCGGTGCCGGAGGAAGGTGGGGACGAGCCGCGCGATTCGATTGGTTGGATCCGCTTTGACGGCGACGGAATCCTCCGCGTGCGTCTCCAGAACCCGGTACTGGCGGCTGGCCTCGCCGGCTTCTTCCATGCTGCGCTTGGAAAGCCTGCAGACGGACCGGCGAGGGTTGGGCTCGAAGAGGTCATCCCGCTCAGGGAACCTTCCGTTGCACGATTCCGGAACGCCTGTCGTTTTCTCGACGGCGTCGCCGGTTTCCGTCTTCAGAGCCGATCCTTCTCGTAGACGACGCGACCGGCGCTCCCGGGGGATTCCTAACCCTCAGCCGTATCGGAGCGTGAGGTAGTCGTCGTCTTCGGTGCCACGGGAGCTTCCGGTCACATTGAGGGACCCGTCGGGACCGGCCGCGATGCCGGCCGGGTCGTCAGCCCCGCCGCCGTCGAACACCGACTCGAAGGTGAGCGTGCCAGCTGCGTCGTACGTGAACGTAACGAAGTCGTCGGTCGAGGCGCCGGCCCTGCGGGCGACGATCGCGATCCGTCCGTCGGGTAGCACCGCCACGCCACGGGCGATGTCGCTGCCACCGCCGTCGTACTTCCTGAGCCAGCGTTCGGTCCCGTCGGCGGCGTACGCCACCGTGATCACGTCGGCGACGGGTGCCACGTCGCGAGTTCCGGTCTGACCTGTCGGGTCGTCGGGCACGAGCGTGCCCGAGGTGGCGATCACCGCGTACGAGCCGTCAGGCGCGACGTCGAGGTCGATCGCGCGCTCGTGCAGCCCCCCGTCCCGATGGAGGCTCCGAAGCTCGGTCCCGTCCGGGTTGTACGTGATGATGGCCAGGTCGCCGGCCACGCCTGGGATCGTGCCGAGGACGACGATGCTGCCGTCGGGCGCCACCTCGAGGTCGACCGCCGTGGTCCCTAACTCGTCGTCGACCGTCGCCCACCGCTGCGTCCCGTCGGGGGCGTAGCTCACGGTCACGATGCTCCCCGGGCCCCTGGTCCCCGGCGCGCCCTTCGTCGTCCCGGTCACGTAGACGTTGCCGTCGGGCCCGACGTCGATGGCCGCACCGATGTCGTTCAGCCCCCCGTCCCACATCTTCACCCAGTCGCGCTTGCCGTTCGGCCGGTATTTGACGGTCAGCAGGTCCCCCGAGTCGACCGTCTCGGTGCCGCCGGTGACGTAGACGTTTCCGGCGTCGTCCACGGCGACGTCGGCTCCGTAGTCGTTGAAGTAGTTGTCCCACCGAGCCGTCCAGCGCAGGCGGCCCTTCGGGCCGTAGGACAGGGTCTGCGCATCCCAGTGCTGGCCTCCGTAGGCGTCCACGAAGACGCTGCCGACGATGACGACGTTGCCGTTGTCGTCGGTCTCCATGGCGTACGCGTGGTCCTGCAAGCCACCGTCGTACGCCGCTCCCCATTCCTCGGTGCCATCTGCGGCGTACTTCACGGTGACCACGCTGTCCGTCGTGGGCGTCGTCGCCCGGCCGGTCACGTATACGGCGCCGTCCTCGTCGGTGACGATGGCGTCGCGCCCGGCCGCCACCCCCGATCCGGGCTGGTCGGTCCCTCCGGGGATGGTGGCGGGTTCTTTCGCCGACCACAGGATCTCGCCGTTGGGGTCGTAGGCGAGCGTCGCGATGTCGCTGCCGGCGCCGAGGGCCGAGGACCCGCTGACGATCACGTTCCCCGCCTCGGTGACCAGCACCGCCTCAGCCCAATCGGACTCCCCGCCGTCGTACCTCTGCGTCCACACCTCGTGTCCGGCGGCGTCGAGCTTCCAGGTCAGGTAGTCGTAGTTCTGCCCGTTGTAGGAGCTCCCGACCAGGTACGCCGAGCCGTTCTCGTCGAGCGCCAGCGTGTGGCCGAAGTCACCCGTGCCGACGGACACCGGCCCCATGTCGTACGTCGCTTCCCAACGGAGCTTCCCGCTGGGGTCGAGGCGCAGGGCCATGAAGTCATAGTCTCCCCGCTCGCCCTTCATCCGGTAGGCCTGTCCTCCGACCACGACGTCGCCGCCCCGGTCGACGGCGATCGAGAAGAGGTGATCCTGGACGCCGCCGTCGTGGAGCATCGACCAGCGCTCGGTCCCGTCGGGTTCGTAGCTCACGACGGCCGCGTCGTCGTTCGTACCGTTGTCCACGATCCCCGCCACATAGATGTTGCCGGAGTCGTCTACTGTCACGTCGTAGGCATCGTCGCGGTCCGGCATGCCGTGCAGGTCCGTCCATCGCACCGAGCCATCGGGCGCATACGCAAGGGTGACCATGTCGTAGTCGAGCCCGTCCAGCCGCGCGTTCCCGACCACGACGACCCCGCCGGAGTCGAGCGCGATCCGGCGAGGAGAGTCCGTCGAGCCAGCCCGGTCGTAGGTCTTCGACCATAGGAGCGAGCCGGAGGGGTCGTAAGAGAGGGTGACGATGTCGTCGTCCGCGGGATCGGTTCGTTCCGTCGCGGCCGCGACGTACGCCTGCCCCGCGTCGTCGACAACCACGCCGACGGGATAGTCGCGACCCCCACCATCGCCATTCCACTGTTGGAGCCAGCGCTGCGACCCGTCCGCAGCGTAGGAGATCGTCAGGGCGTCGAAGGATGCGCGCTCCTCGGTGAGCGGGTCTCCGTCGTCGGCGCGTTGCACCTGGGCGGTCCCCGTGACCACCACGCCACCGGTCGGATCAATGTCCAGCGCGAACCCGCGATCGTTCATGCCGGAGTCGAACGTCTTCCACCACAGGATGTCGCCCTCGGGGTCGAGCTTCATCGTGAGGAGGTCCGCGTCGGTGCCGTTGCCGACTTCGCCGGTGAGGTACAGGTTGCCGTGCTCGTCCAGCTCCACGGCCCGGGCGGCCTGCACGGGAACGCCGGACCCGGTCGCGGCCGCTCCGTCAAGCGTGCTGTGGCGCCGGGCGATCCAGGAAGGCGCTTTTGGGTCGGTCATCCCGGCCGAGGCCGGCAGACAGACCGTCGGGATAACGATCAGGGCGAGGGCGGCGCGAAGGAGACCCCTGCGAGGCATGTATGAGAGTTCCACCCGAGATGCGGAATCCCTGCCTACCGCGATGAGGAAACAGGTGGTTGGTGCAATCGCACAAAGGCATCGGCCCGGTTGAGGCGAATGACTAAGGATGGAATCTCCTGGCGGGTCGAGGGTCCCCGCCAACCGGCTTGCCCTCACCGCACTGACGATGGCGTTGATCGCCCTGGGCTCCGGCGCTCGTGCCGGTTCCGAGGTGTCTCAGCATCAGGTGCTTCACCAGTTCCATCCGAACGCGGTCCGCCCGAGTGGGCTCATCCGGGCGAGTGACGGCAACTTCTACGGAACCACCAGCCAGGCCGGAGAGAGCGGCGCCGGCACGGTCTTCAGGATGACTCCTTCGGGGGAGATGACGACGCTCCATTCATTCACCGGCGGCGATGGATCGCGTGCCCAATCCGCGTTGATCGAGGGTACGGACGGCAGTCTCTACGGAGCGACGAACCTCGGTGGTGCGCACAACCTCGGCACGGTCTTCAAGATCACCCCTTCCGGTGCTTTCGTCTCCCTCCATTCGTTTTCTCGGAGCGACGGTGCCAACCCTCAGTTCGGCAGATGGATCCAGGCAAGCGACGGAGCCCTCTACGGAACGACGATGCAGGGGGGAGCGAAGAACCTCGGCACCGTCTTCAAGCTGGATCCCTCAGGCGATCCCGACGACGCTCCGCTCGTGACGACGCTTCACTCATTCGGTGGAGGCGACGGGTCGTTCCCCTCCGCCGGACTGATCGAGGCGAGCGATGGGAAGCTCTATGGAACCACCGCGGCTGGTGGCACGAGCGGCGTGGGCACCGTCTTCGTACTGGATCCCTCGGGATCCGTGACCATCCTCCATTCGTTCTCGCGAGGCGATGGGATGTATCCCCAAGCGGAGCTCCTGGAGGGGAGCGACGGCAGCCTGTACGGCACGACTCCCTCTGGCGGCCTGCTCAACACCGTCCTCAACCGCGGCACCGTGTTCAAGATCACCAAGGCGGGCGTCTTCACGTCCCTCCACTCCTTCCTGCATGTGGACGGGACGTTTCCCGCCGCCGGACTGGTCCAGGCGGCCGACGGCAACTTCTACGGCACCACGAACCAGGGCGGCACCGGAAGTACGGGCACGATCTTCAGGATGGACCCCTCGGGGAAGGTGACCGCGTTGCATTCCTTCCAGGGAACCGACGGCGCGAATCCAGAGGCCGGGCTGATCCAGACCAGCGACGGGAGCTTCTACGGAACGACCAACGCGGGTGGGCCGGGTGGCGACGGCACGATCTTCAATATGGATCCCGCCGGGTCGTTGACGACCGTCCACGCGTTCGCCGATGACGACGGCTTCATTCCCCGCGGTGGGTTGACCCAGGCAAGCGATGGCAACTTTTACGGAACGACGAATGTGGGAGGCCGCAGTACTAGCGGCGGCACCGTGTTCAGGATGGATCCCTCGGGGACCCTGACAACCCTGCACGCTTTTTCCGGAAACGATGGACAGTTCCCCAACAACTGTAGGCTGGTCGAAGGCAGTGACGGCAGCCTCTACGGGACGACGTCGTACGGTGGCGGCCCGAGCGGAAGCGGGTATGGAGCCGTCTTCAAGATCACGAAGTCCGGCAGCTTCACCTCTCTCCATTCCTTCGCTCTGGTCAACGGGGCGAGCCCTTCCGGCGGACTGACCCTCGGGAATGACGGCAATCTGTACGGATTGACGTGGGATGGGGGCCTAAGGAGCGGCGGCACCGCGTACAAGATCACGCCCTCCGGCACCTTCGCCTCGCTGCACTCTTTCGACGGGACCGATGGAAGGTTTCCGTTCGGCACCCTGATCCAAGGGAGCGACGGAAACCTCTACGGAACGACGAACGCAGGAGGCGCCAATGGCGCCGGAACGGTGTTCAAGATGGATACCTCAGGCGCAGTGACGACCCTTCATTCCTTCGCGGGCACCGATGGGTCTCAGCCCTACGGCGGCTTGACGCAGGGGAGCGACGGGGCCCTGTACGGAACCACGACGATCGGTGGCGAGGGCCACTCCGTGTACTCAGGCCACGGGACGGTGTTCAAGATCACCCCGTCCGGCACCTTCACCTCGCTCCATTCCTTCGACAGAAGCGACGGGGCGCTACCCCACGGCGAGCTGACCCTCGGGACTGACGGGAACCTCTACGGTACGACGAGCCAGGGGGGCGCGGGGCAGGCACCATCCAGTGGCTTTGGCACGGTCTTCAGGATTACCCCGGGGGGGACCTTGACGACGCTCCATCGATTCAGCGGTATCGATGGGACTGGGCCCTACGGCGGTCCAACCCAGGCGCACGATGGAAGCTTCTACGGAACGACGGAGGGCGGAGGACTCAGCTACGTCGGCGTGGCCTACCGCCTCGAGGGTCCGCCCGATCCCAACTAGGGTCCCAGTCCCGATTGCTTGCCTTGGTGCAAACCATTTGCAAACGAACCACGCGGACTTCGGCGGCACAGGACGGACTTCGGCGGCACGAAGCCCGGACAGGACGGCACGGAACGGCACCAGACGGACCAGACGGCACGAGGCCACCGGACTCATAACCCAGAGGTCGCTGGTTCAAATCCAGCCCGCGCAACAAGAGAAACCGCAGGTAGAAGGCCTGGGGACGGTTCTCAAGATCGGGAGCCGTCTCTTTTTTTGTGTCTAATTTGTGTCTAAATTAGCGGGGGTCGGCATCGCGTTACGAGCGTGTAGCGGCCCCCAGCTGATGAGGTACGCGCCGTGGCGGAACGCGGAGTCGTCAACCCGCGCCGATGCTGAGCCCTATTCGGCGTGGCTCTTTCGGTGGTCGGGAGTCAACCGCTCAGCTTTGCGCAGAGATCTGTGTAGGTGCCGTTCAATGAGAAGGCGGTGACGGCCCAATTCTCGTCGAAGGTCATGTTGACCGTGCCGGAGAGCAGAAGCTCCACGCCAGGCTCCTGGACCACGCCCTGCTCCACGTCACACCGTCGTTCGCAGAACGCATCAGCCCCGGTTCGAGACGAGCGCATAGCCGAAGTCGCTCGACACGAACCAGAGGTCTTCGACGTCGCTGACGTCGAAATCCACCGCACGACGCCCGCCGGAACTCCATGTCCGCCCGCCGTCGCGCGATATCGAAGAGCCCTCGGTCGCCCCACATCCAGCCGGACCCTCAGGACGAAAGAAGATCGACCGTTCCCCTATACGGGAGGACGTGCCCCCGCCGACGGTTGACCGCGGGCTGATGCTCGCATTCGTCGTCCTACAGTGCAGGCAAAAACATAGTTGACGGATATGGACGACATATGTCAGACTCCTGGCCGTGCGTGATATCGAAGGGGGGCTCCACGGCTTGGGGCTCTCCGACATCGAGAGTCGCGCCTATCTGGCGCTCGTCAGGGGCGGGAGCCTGGGCGCCAGCGCGGTGGCCGAGCTCGTCGGGATTCCCCGGAGCACCGTGTACCCGATCCTTCACTCCTTGGTCGAGCGGGGTCTCGTGGAGGGGGGCGCAGGTCGGGGGAGTCGGTACCGGGTGGTTCGACCCGAGGATGCCCTGCCCACCTTCATCGAGCGGGAGCGGGAGGCCCTGGAGGAGCGGGAGCGCCTCGCTAAGGAGCTCTCCGGCGTGATCGGGGACCTCGCTGCCGAAGTCGCCACGGACGACCCCGAGGTGGTGGAGGTCATCCGGAACCGCAGGGGGATCGCCGACCGGTTCGCCCGTCTACAGCTCGGGGCCGAGAGGAGCATCGAGCTCTTTGTGAAGGCCCCGTTTCTGAACCCCCGTGCGGGGAATCCCGAGGAGCAGAAGGCGCTGGCGCGAGGGATCCGCTATCGGGCCATCTACGAGTCGGCCGTTCTGGACGACCCCGCCATCCAGCCGTATTTCAGGGATTGGGTGGCCGACGGCGAGGAGGCGAGGCTCTATCCGGGGGTTCTTCCGATGAAGCTGGCTCTGTTCGATTCCAGCGCCGCGCTGATGCCGCTCGAGACGCTGGCGACACGAGAACAGGTCACCGCCATCCTCATCCGCCACGCGTCGCTGGCGGTGACGCTGCGGATGTTCTTCGACGCCCTGTGGGAGACCTCCGAGCTCATCCCCTCAAGTTAGGGAGGTCGTCGGAGAGTCCCGATGCCCGTGCCCGCCCACGCACCCTTGACCTCCGAGGAGGTTCGCATCCTCAAACTCGCCGCCGCTGGCTATACCGACGAACGCATCGCTCGGGAAGTGGGGCTTAGCAGGAGCACCGTGCAGCGCAGGCTTCACGCCGTCTCGGAGAGGCTGGGGGCGACGTCGCGACTGAGCATGGTCCTTCGTGCACTCCAGGCGGGCGTCATCCGTATCCCGCACCTCTACACCACTCCCGTGAGGCGAACTGCTCAGGCAGAAGGGAGGAACCATGCCTAGGGAGAGCGAAATGAACAGAGAGGGAAATAGCTAGGGGAAGCGTCCCTAGGGGAAGCGTCCCTAGGGGAAGCGTCCCTAGGGGAAGCATCCCTAGGGAAGGTATCCCTAGGGAAGGTATCCCCCGGACGACCTCTCACAACTGGGAGAGCCCGGCCCCGATGAGGACGAGAGGGTTGAGCATCAGGGACATCGAAGATCGTCCGTACGGGGAACGCCCGCAGATGCGTCCCTCCGGAGATTGAGGAGAGAGAGCCAATGAAGAAGAAGAGCTTCTGGAAGCCCCGGAAGATCGTCGGCGGACTGCTGGGGCCGCTTGTCCTGCTAGCGGTCTTGCCCGCCCCGGCCAACGCCTATCCGGGGCCCGGAATCACCGAGCGGGTCTCGGTCGCCTCCGACGGGACCGAGGCAAACTCCTACTCCCGCTACAGCCCTGCCATCAGCTCCGACGGCCGTCACGTCGCGTTCCCGAGCACGGCCTCCAACCTGGTTCCCGGGGACACCAACGGGGCCCAGGACGTGTTCGTCCACGATCGTGAGACCGGCGTTACCGAGCGGGTCTCGGTGGCCTCCGACGGGACCCAGGCCAACGCCTTCTCCTACGACCCCGCCATCAGCGCCGACGTCCGGTACGTGGCGTTCTACAGTGAAGCGTCCAACCTGGTCCCCGGAGATACCAACGGGACCCGGGACGTGTTCGTCCACGATCGTGAGACCGGCGTCACCGAGCGGGTGTCGGTGGCGAGCGATGGGACCGAGGCAAACTCCTACTCCGTCAAGCCCACCATCAGCGCCGACGGCCGGCACGTCGCGTTCTGGAGCTACGCCTCCAACCTGGTCCCCGGAGACCAGGTTGGAATCGAGGACGTGTTCGTCCACGATCGTGAGACCGGCGTCACCGAGCGGGTCTCGGTGGCCTTCGTCGGGGGCCAGGCCAACGCCCACTCCTTCCTCCCGGCCATCAGCGCCGACGGCCGGCACGTCGCGTTCCAGAGCCGCGCCTCCAACCTGGTTCCCGGCGACATCAACGAGGCCGTGGACGTGTTCGTCCACGACCGGGCCACGGGGGCCACCGAGCGGGTCTCGGTCGCCTCCGACGGGACCCAGGGCAACTTCGAATCCCGCTTCAGCCCGGCCATCAGCGCCGACGGCCGGTACGTCGCGTTCGCGAGCTTCGCCTCCAACCTGGTTCCCGGCGACACCAGCGAGGCCTTGGACGTGTTCGTCCACGACCGGGCCACGGGGGCCACCGAGCGGGTCTCGGTGGCCTCCGACGGGGCCGAGGCCAGCGGCGTTTACCGCGACTCCTTCAACCCCGCCATCAGCGCCGACGGCCGGTACGTGGCGTTCGAGGGCCGCGCCTCCACCCTGGTTCCCGGAGACACCAACGGGGTCCACGACGTGTTCGTCCACGACCGGGTAACGGGGACCACCGAGCGCGTCTCGATGGCCTCCGACGGGGCCGAGGCCAACGCCCTCTCTGGCCTTCCCGCCATCAGCGCCGACGGCCGGCACGTCGTGTTCCCGAGCTTCGCCTCCAACCTGGTTCCCGGCGACACCAACGAGGCCTTGGACGTGTTCGTGCGCGACCGGGGCGGCTCCCTGGGCGTAGTAGGCAGGCCGTCGGTCGTGGAGGTCCCCGGAGGCATGAGCGTGTCCGGGCGGGCCATGTTCTCGGGAGCGACCTTCGCCGGGGCGACCGACCCGGACGATGACGGCACGGGTGTTGTTGGAGCTGCGGCCGTGGGAGCCGAGCTCACCGGGGCGGCCCTGATCTACCGCCCCGAGCAGGAGGACCTCCTCCTTCGTCTCGACCTCTCCTCGCTCCCGTCGCATCCCGCGGGCGCCGGTCTCCCCGGGGTCCTCTACGGGGCGGACCTCCGGGTCGGGGAGACACGCTACGAGGTCCGGGCCCTTCGGGCCGCGGCCACCGCGGACCCTCCCCGGGCCCCGTACGCCGCCCTCTACCGGTGCGCCCCGGACTGCACCGAGCACGCCCCCCTCACGGGCTCGTTCGGGACCACCGGGGAGCAGGTCCTGGTGTCGGTGCCCCTCTCGGCCCTAGAGGCCCCCGAGGGCACGGAGCTCACTGGCCTCCGGGCCTTCACCGCGGTCGGCGAAGCGACCCCGGGGGCCCTTGACCCCCTGGACGAGGTTGCCCTCTCCTCGTCGGTGATCCCGGCCTCCCGGGTGGAGCTGGGCATCGCTGATGCCCCCACGCCCGAAGACGAGGTGGCCTTCACCGTGGAAGCCGATCTGGCCGCAGGAGATTTCTCCGGCACCATCCCAACGGACGGACTCTCACCGGGAAGCTACCGAGTGTGGGCCCGGGCCTGCTTGGGGGATGCGTGCGGACCGGCGGTTTTCGGGGCCGTAGCCCTGTGACCATGCCCGCCTCTTGTTCTGTGCGGGGCTCCCCCGCGGTGCTGCAGCTCAAGAGAAAGGAATACGTCGCGACCCCAAAGATGCAATCCGTCTCGATTCCCTCGCGCTCATTGGAGGCGCGAGCGGCCAGCACCGCAGCGTCAAATGGCGGCTCCGCGAGCGAGGACGCGCGCCGCCTCCCGGCGCTTGCTCTGGTGCAAACGATTTGCAAACAGACTCCATCGCACCACATGGACTGGAGCGCATCCCATGGACTTCCGGCCGTACGGGAACACACGCTATGGACTCCAACACACGGTGAAGCACGGGCCCATCGGTCTCATAACCCAGAGGTCGCTGGTTCAAATCCAGCCCGCGCAACGAAGCAGGAAAGCCCAGGTCAGCGGGGGTGTCGGAGCGATCCGACGCCCCTTCTGCATTTTCTGCAAACGAATAAGGCCCGGCCCCGATGAGGAGGACGAGAGGGTTGACATCAGGGACATCGAAGATCGTCCGTACGGGGAACGCCCGCAGATGCGTCCCTCCGGAGATTGAGGAGAGAGAGCCAATGAAGAAGAAGAGCTTCTGGAAGCCCCGGAAGATCGTCGGCGGACTGCTGGGGCCGCTTGTCCTGCTAGCGGTCTTGCCCGCCCCGGCGCACGCCTATCCGCGTCCCGGAATCACCGAACGGGTCTCCGTGTCCTCCGACGGTGCCGAGGCCAACGCCTACTCCTACACCCCCGCCATCAGCGCTGACGGCCGGCACG
>CAZKFH010000037.1:0-20050 GCA_964551945.1 uncultured Actinomycetes bacterium
GTGTCGGAGGGGGGATTTGAACCCCCACCCGGCGTTAACCGGACTAGGCCCTCAACCTAGCGCGTCTACCAAATTCCGCCACTCCGACGACGGATCGATTCTACAAGGAGGGTCGCGCGCTCAGGGCGCGACCGTGAGCCGGGATGCGTCGTAGCGGCCGAGGGGATCCAGAGCGAAGCCCTGGACGTTCGTTTGCACGGCCAGATGCTCCCGGAACCAGACGAGGGGGATGACATGCATCGCGGAGAGCGCCCGTCGCTCGGCCTCCGCGTAGAGGCGCTGGCGGGCGGTTCCGTCCAGCGTCGACCTCGCCTCGTCCAGCAGGGCATCGAGCTCTGGGTCCTCGATCCCAGCTCGGTTGTCGATCGACGCGGATGCGAGCAGGGGCTCCAGGAACGCCTGCTGCCGGGGATAGTCCCCCACCCAGATGAGGCAGAACATCTCGTGGGTCCCGTCCTCGAGCACGGCCTCGTACTCGGAGGCGACGTGCGGACGCGGCGTCACCCGCAGGCCAACCTCCGCCAGCTGCGAGACGATCGCCGCAGCGAGACGATCGCCGGAGAGCGACGCGGCGTAGTCGAGCGCGAAGGTTCGAGAGCTCTTCGGTAGCGCTTGGACGAGAGCATCCGCGCGCTCGGCGTCGTGTTCACAGCGATCACCGCAGGAGCCGCCATCGTGGCCCGGGATCGGTGGAGGCACGATGGATGTGGCCGCTTGCGGCAGCCTGGCGAAGACCGTGTCCACGAGCCTCTGGCGGTCGATGCCGATTGACACCGCCGAGCGAAGGCGAGCATCTTGCAGATCCTCGTCCTGCTCGTTGAATGCGCAGTACAGCATGCGGGAAACCGGAACGACGCCCTGAGAGCCAAATCTGCTCGTCGCGTCCGGTAGGACGTCCGCCGGGATCTCGGCGAGATCCAGCTCACCGCTGAGGAAATCGGGCCAGGCTTCCTCGGGCGCATCGAAGGTGCGGTACTCGATGCTCGAGACCGCGGCCGGAGTGCCGTAGTAGCCGGTGAAGGACTCGAGCTGGATAGGCGAGCCGGGCGTGAGCGGGCCGAGGATTCGGTACGGGCCGTTACCGATCGGCTGTGTCGCGAACGTCTCCGGTAGCGCCGGTGTGGGCACCGGCGAGAGCGCGGGGTGGCCGAGGAGCGCGACGAAGTCCGGCCACACGCGCGACAGGCGAACCTCCAGGGTGAGCGGGGAAAGCACGTTCAACCCGGAGAGGTGGGTCGTGGACAGCTCCTCCTGATACTTCTGGAAACCCTCGACGGATTCGAGCAGGAACGCGAACGGCTTCGCGGCGACGGGGTCCGCAAGGCGGTTCCAGGCCGTCACGAACGAGTCCGCGGTGAGAGGGCTGCCGTCGTGGAACGTCATGCCCTGTCGAAGCCGGAACACGAGTCGGCGCCCCGCTTCGAGAACCTCCCAGCTCTCCGCAGCGGCAGGCAGGAGCTCCGAGGTGGCCGGCGCGTATTCGACGAGCCCGTCGAACAGCTGGGAAGCGAGGAGCAGTGCGTCCGGCGTATCGAGGTCGCGCGGATCGAGGCTCGCGAGTGGGCCGATCGCCAGGCGCAGGGACGGGATCGGGGTGGTGCTGGGCGACGGCCCGGGGATCGGGCTCTTGGCGTCCTCCGGCGACGGCGGCATCGTGCATGCCGCAGCGAACACGAGCAGAAGGAGGATCGCGGCGAGCGAGTGACGCAGGCGCGGGGGGCCGGAGGCCCCTATCGCCACTTCCAGGCCAGGTAGAAGGTCGCGAGCGCGAAGATCGACGCGGTGACGACCGTGATCCGGTCGAGATTGCGCTCGACGGCCGTGCCGCCCGAGAGACCGCCGCCGCCGCCGAACATGTCCGACAAGCCACCGCCTCGACCTGCGTGCAGGAGGACGAAAAGGATCAGGAGCAGCGCGGCGATGACGTCGACGACGAGCACAACGGTGTTGACCATCAGGCGGGGGACTGTATCACGGCCCGATCTTCGAGCGGGAAGTGACACGCGGCCACCTGGCCACGGTGATGCGGCGTGAGAACGGGGTCGTCCTCACGACATTTCGGAAACTGCGCCCGCGGGCATCGAGGATGGAAACGGCACCCGGATGGCGGGTCGATCGGTGACGGAACATCCCCCTCCAGGATGATCCGCTTCCGCTGCGACGCGAGGATCGGGTCCGGGATCGGGATCGCCGAGAGCAAGGCGCCCGAGTAGGGATGCTTGGGGTTCTCGTACAGGGTCTCGCCGGGAGCGGTCTCCACGATCCGTCCCAGGTACATCACCGAGACGCGATCGCTCATGTGTTTCACGACCGAGAGGTCGTGCGCGATGAAGATGTAGGTGAGGTTGAACTCGTCCTGCAGGTCCTCGAGGAGGTTCAGGATCTGGGCCTGGATCGAAACGTCGAGGGCGGACACGGGCTCGTCGCAGACGATCAGCTTCGGTCGGAGCGCGAGCGCACGTGCCACACCGATCCGCTGGCGCTGACCGCCGGAGAACTCATGGGGGAAGCGGTTGTAATGCTCCGGGTTGAGCCCCACGAGCTCCATCAGCTGCTGCACCTCGTTCTTGATCTTGGGCTTCGGGACCGTCCCGTGGATGAGGTAGGGCTCGGCGATGATGGACCCGATCGTCTTCCGTGGGTTCAGGGAAGCGTAGGGATCCTGGAAGATCATCTGCATCTCCCGCCGCAACGGTTGCATCTGCCGGCGAGTGAAGCGAGTGATGTCCTGTCCGTCGAACCAGATCGTGCCCTCGGTGACGTCGAGGAGCTTGGTGATCAGACGGGCCGTGGTCGACTTGCCGCAGCCCGTCTCCCCCACCAGCCCGATCGTCTCTCCCGGATACACCTCCAGGTCGATGCCATCGACCGCATGAACCTGGCCGACTTTCCTCTGGAAGACGATGCCTCGGGTGATGGGGAAGTACTTCGTGACCCCTTCGAGCTTGACGAGCGGCGTCGTGCCCTGCGGCTGTCCCGGATCCACGGTGGTCACGCTCATGCGCGGGCCGCGACCTCCTCCTTGAAGATGCGCTCCTTCTCGGCGAGCGTGAGATGACATGCGCTCGAGTGCCGGCCGTCCTCGGACAACAGGGGCGGGACCTCCTTCTTGCAGATATCCATGACGTGTGCGCAGCGCGGATTGAAGGGGCACCCGGGCGGCACGAAGATGAGTGAAGGCGGGAGGCCGGGGATCGGCTTAAGCCGCTCGTCCTTCGGCTGGTCCATCCGCGTGATCGACTGGAGCAGCCCCCACGTGTACGGGTGATGGGCCCGGTAGTAGACGTCGTCTCGCGTCCCGTACTCAGCGATCTTGCCCGCATACATCACCATGACGTCATCCGCGTGCTCGGCAACGACGCCCAGGTCGTGCGTGATGATCGCCACGGATGCCTCGAACTCGTCCTTGAGGCGGGTGATGAGCTCCAGGATCTGGGCCTGGACGGTGACGTCGAGCGCAGTGGTGGGCTCGTCCGCGATCAACAGGTCCGGGTTCAGAGCCAGCGCCATGGCGATCATGGCTCGCTGGCGCATGCCGCCGGAGAACTCGTGTGGGTACTGGCGCGCCCGCTCATCCGGTTTCGGGATACCGACGCGGCGAAGCATCTCGACCGCTTGCTTCATGGCGTCCGACTTCGAGATGTCCTTGTGCGCGCGCACGCCTTCGACGATCTGGTCCCCCACGCGGTAATAGGGGTGGAGCGACGTGAGGGGATCCTGGAAGATCATGCTGATCTTGGCCCCGCGGATCGTTCGTATCTCCTCGCGCGGCATCTCCAGGAGGTTGCGTCCCTGGAACAAGATCTCGCCTTCGATCCGAGCCTGTTTCTTCGTGACCAGGCCGAGGACCGTCAGCATCGAGACGGACTTGCCGGAACCGGACTCCCCCACGATCCCCAACGTCTCACCGCGGTCGATGGAGAACGAGATGCCGTCGACGGCCTTCACGACGCCGTCCTCCGTCGGGAAGTGCACCTTCAGATCCCGAACCTCCAGGAGGGGCTCGGCCACTACGTGTACCTCACGCGAGGATCGAGGGCCGCGTACAGCACGTCGACCAGCAGGTTGGCGATCACGACGAAGAATGCCGCGAACACCGTCACGCCCATGATGGTCGGGAAGTCTCCGTTGCGGATGCCCTGGATCGCGAGCTTCCCGATGCCGTCGAGATCGAACACGGTCTCCGTGATCAGCAACCCGCCGAGCATGTACCCGATGTCCACGCCGAGCATCGTCACGACCGGCGTGAGGCCTGCTCGCAGCCCGTGCTTGTAGATGACTCGACGCTCCGTCAGGCCCTTGGCTCGAGCCGTGCGGATGTAGTCCTCGCCCAGGGTCTCGATCAGGTTCCCGCGCACCATCCGAGCGTAGAAGGCCGCGTACAGGAGGGACAGCGTGACCCAGGGAAGGATGAACTTCCCGGCAAAGATCGCGTGCGTCAGCGTCTCGTTGTACGCCAGACCGGGCGGCGGCGCCCAACCTAACTGGAACCAGAAGATGAACAGCATGATGTAGCCGAGCCAGAAGACGGGAGCGGACACACCGAACAGCGCGAACAGCATGCCGGCGCGATCGACGAGGCTTCGGCGTCTCACTGCGGACGCGATCCCGATCGGGATGCCGATCAGGAGCCAGAGGATGGCCGCTCCGATCGCGAGCGTGATCGTGATGGGCAGCCGTCGGAAGATCTCTTCCTTCACGGGGATCTGGTTCCGGTAGGAGTAGTAGACGTCCTCGCTCAGGAAGATGCCGGGAAGCGGGATCAATCCCTTCGCGAACTTGCCGTACTGGACCCAGAACGGCTGATCGAGCCCGAGGTTCCGGCGGATCGAAGCGATCTGCTCGGGCTGGGCCTGCGGGCCCGCCATGCGACGAGCGACGTCGCCGGCGGGAAGCTTGAGGAAGATCGTGAACGTCAGCAAGGAGACGACGAACAGCACCAGGACCATGAACAGCACCCTGCGGATCAGGTACCGGCCCATCAGCCTCCGTCCTTAAAGAAAGCGGAGGGGGGCCGAAGCCCCCCTCCGCGAACCGACTGGAACCCTACGCGGCGCCTCCGCCCGCGAGGGCGATCTGGTCCGGCGCGATGAGTCCTGACATCGCGTCGTTGGTGTAGTTCAGGATCCGCGGACCGGAGATGTCCACGTCGTTGTCGAAGAGCCACGGGATCACGGGAACCATCTCTTCCATGATCAATGCGTCGGCTTCCGCCCAGCACTGGATCCTGGCCTCGCCGACCGGCTCGAGGGCGCAGGCGTCGAGCGCCTCATCGGCACTCGGCACCTCGGTCGTCGTGTACCCGTTCTTCTTCAGCAGCTCGGGGCTCGCTCCCAGGAGGGAGTAGTTCGAGCTTCCGATCGTCGAAGAGTGCATCAATGGGACCCCGAACGTGAAGGCATCGGCATAGTCCTTGAACCAGCCAACGCTCGGGCACAGCCCCCACTGGGCACCAGGGTCGTCACACGTGTCGTACATGAACGTGTAGCGGTCCCCTTCCCGAACGTCGAACGTGATGCCGATCTGCTCGGAGCTGCTCTGGATCACCACGTTCTGGTTCGGGTACGGGTCCTCCTGGTCGGCGATCATGAGCACGTTCTCGCACGCGGGGTCGTCACAGATGCCATCGCCGTCCGAGTCGTACTTGGACTGAGCCATCTCGGCCTTCGCGGCCTCAACGTCACCCCGACCGCCCTCGGTTGCGTACGGGTCGTACTCCGTGATCGGCACACCGTCGATCTCGGCCCCGACGAGCAGCGTGTTCGGGATGATGTGCCCCGCCAGCTGACCGAAGTCGGGTCCTCCTCGCGTACGTAGTAGCGCGTCCTTGTCCATGACGAGGTTCATCGCCTTGCGGACGTGGACATCGTCGAACGGAGGTTGGGCCAGGTTCATCGAGAAGTACCGCAATCCGTCGGACGGGTTGATGTGGTACGACTCCGTGGTCCGGAACTCTCCGATGACCTGCGGCGGCGGAACACCGTCGTAGACGATGTCGATCGCCCCATCCTGGAACTTGTTGTAGTTGACGTCCGTTGACTCATTGATCTCGACCTGGATCCCGTCGACGTATGCGGGACGGAGGTCGTCCGTCTCGCCATCCCATGACGGGTTCCGAACCAGGTTCCAGAACCGGCCCGGGTCGTACCCGGGAACCGTCGGCTGCTCTTCCGGCGCGAGCGTGGGGTCGAGTGTCTCGCTGCCCTCGAACATGTACGGGCCCGTCGCGATCAGGTAGCGGCCGTAGTCCTCGTCGTGGCCGTCTGCGGCCCCTTCGGGGATCGGTGCGGTCGCCGGCATCGTCACGCGGAACGGGAAGTCACCCGTCGGCTGCGTGACCTTGATCTCCAGGGTGGAGTCGTCCACGGCGGTGACGCCGCTGACCGAGCCTGGCTCTCCGCCGGAATCGCTGAACCCTTCGATCACGTCGTAGTAGAAGGGGTAGCCCTCATCCGAGCACTTGTCGCAAGCGAGCCGCTCGAACGCACGGACGAAGTCTCCGGCAACGACTGCCTGGTCCTCGAAGGGCGGGGCGTACGTGATCCCTTCCTTCAACGTGAAGGTATAGGTCAGGCCATCCTCCGAGACGTCCGGCATCGCGGTCGCGATGTCGGGCAGCGGCTCGTTTCCGCCGTCCTCCGCCTCTTGTCCGTTGAACGACAGGAGCGTGCGAAGGAGACAACAGCGGAAGATCTCCCATGAGATGGCGGAATACTCCTCGGCGGGGTCGAACGCCTGGTCGACGTCGGCCGAGATACCCATGATCAGTGTGCCGCCGCTCTGAAGGTCGCCCTCCGGAGCTTCAGGCGTGCCTCCCGGGTCGTCCGTGCCTCCGCCGCATGCCGCAGCGGCGAGGGCAAGGATGCTCACGAGAGCCAACATTCGTAGTGATCGTTTCACGTAGTTCTCCCCTCTCTGTTTGTACCCGACAGTGTCAGTTGGATCGTGCCGCCCACCTCCTCTCAGGTCGTTGTTCGAAAGCGCTCATGCGGTCCTCGGATCGAGCGCATCGCGCAATCCGTCTCCCACGAGGTTGAACGCGAGGGTCGTGAGGAGCAGGAACAGGCCGGGGAAGATCATCAGCCATGGAGCGACCGTGAAGATGCTTCCACCCGCGTTCGAAAGCATCCGCCCCCACGAAGGAAAGGAGTCCGGGACGCCAACCCCCAGGAAAGAGAGAGACGCCTCGAAGATGATGTTGTTCGGGATGACGAGCGTGGTGTACACGATGATCGGCGCGATCACGTTCGGGAGGATGTGAGTGCGCATGACCCGACCGTTGCTGGCACCCTGCGCGAGCGCCGCCTCGACGAACTCCTTCTCTCGCAGCGATAGCACCTGACCTCGCACGATACGGGCGATGTAGGGCCAGCTGAACAAACCGATCACCAGGCTCACGAGAACGAGCCCGGGCCGGAGGAGTCCGAAGAGGCATCCCTCCTGGGTGGCACCACACGCCGACGCGAGCCCGATCGCGAGCAAGAGGATCGGCAGCGACATGACGACGTCGGTGGTACGCGACAGCAGGGTGTCCACCTTCCCCCGGAAGTAGCCCGCCATCAGCCCGACCAACACTCCGATGACGAGCGAGATCCCGGTCGCGAAGAACGCGATGATCAAGGAGGTTCGGGCACCGTAGATCACGCGGACGAACAGGTCGCGCCCCGCGCTGTCGGCCCCGAAGTAGAACTGGAGCCCGAAGTTCGGGCCCTTCGGAAGGCCGAACTCGTTCGTCATCTCCCGGAGGTGCGAGTTGTCGTTCGGGCCGTGTCCTATGAGGGAGGCGATCAAGGGTGCCCCCACGGCGAGGAGGACCATCAGCCCGACGACTACGAGGCCGGCGATCGCCCAGCGATCCTTGCGGAAGCGCCTCCAGAACAGCTCCCACGGGCTCCGCCCGGTGACCTGTTCGCTTGGGGCTCCACCGACCTCGGACGCTTGCTCGGACCCTGGGGTCGGCTCGCCGGCAATCTGCGTCAAAAAGCGCCTTCCTGTACTGGAAGGTCCCGATATTAGTCCTCTTGTGACGATTCGGCAACGAAACGCCCCTGAGGGCAACGTTTCCCGCCGGAGACGTTTGCTCGCTACGCGTCGAGCAAGGAGGTCAGTCGCGGCAGGATCTCCACGCCCCGGATGTGCCCGATAGAACCGTCTGCGGCCGCTCGCTCTCCGAACGACTCGACGCCATCCGCCGTCGCGCCACCGCCCGTCACGACGAGCGGTACGGGATCCGCTGTGTGCGCCTTGCGGAGGCACGAGGTGGCGTGATCGGCGGTGACCGCGATCACGAGGCTGCCGGGGTCGGTACGTGAGAGGACCTCTCCGAAGAAGGAGCGGTCGATGATCGAGCAGATGTCGCGCTTGTCCAACGCGCGACCGTCGTGCGCGGGGATATCGGGCCCCTTGATGTGCACGTAGAGCGCGTCGTAGCCGCCCAGCGCCTCGGCCGCGAGCTGTGCCCACGACGCGTAGCGCTCTGCGGGGTCGGGGGTGCTCGGCGCGGCGACCTCACCCATGCCGAGGAGCATCGCGATCCCGCGTTCCACCGGCATCTCGACGAAGCATCCCCACTCGGGGCCGAACCGGTCCTTGATCGGCTGGAGCGTCGGGATGTGATCGCCCGCGTCTCTCGTGAGGATCAGGTTGGCGGGCAGCCGGCCTTCTGCCCTCCGCCGGACATTTACCGCAGACGCGTCCAGGATCCTCGCAGAGGTGCGGACGAACTCGTTCGTGAGGTCCGCGGCTCGTCGAGCGGCGTCCGAGTCCTCCAGGGGCTCGCTCCAGGCGACGCGATCCTCGAACTCCTCGAGCGCGACGCCGAGCGTGCCCAGCTTGGCATACGCCGGGTCGGTGTTCGAGACCTCCGCGGACAAGGCTCCGTCCGTGGGCCGGATGACGAGGGCGCCTCGATGCTCGATGGTCGCGAGGAGCTCGAACGTGGCCCCGGGGAGGGTGACATTGCGGTTGACCTCATCCGCGAGGGCGCCGGCCTCCTCGCTGGACAGGTCCCGGTCGACCCGGCGGTCCAGGATGCGCTCCCCATCCGCGGTCGCGAAGTTCACGCGGTGCGCGAGGTCCCCGTCGCGGAACTCCATCCCGGAGCCGATGGCCTCCAGGACGCCGCGCCCCGGATGCTCCTCGGTGGGGTCGTAGCCGAGGATCGCGAAGACCGCGATGTCCGACTCGGGAGCGATCCCCTCCCCAACCGTCGTCACCGTTCCTGATGCGCCACGGCGCGCGAGATCGTCCAGGAATGGCGTGTCGGCTGCCTCCAGGGGAGTGCGATCGCCGAGCTCGGGGTTCGGCTCGTCACCGAGCCCGTCGAGGCACACGTAGAGCAGCTTCGGCCGCGTCATCAGTGCTTGATGATGAGCGCGAACTCTTCCGGATCCAGGCTCGCGCCGCCGACGAGCGCGCCGTCGATCTCGGGATGGCCCATGAACTCGCGGATGTTGCCCGCCTTCACGCTTCCGCCGTACTGAACCCGCACGGTCTTGCCGACATCGGCGGAGAACATCGTCCCGAGCATGTCGCGGATCGCTCGGATCGCCTCGGCCGCATCGGTGGGCGCGCACGCCTTCCCTGTGCCGATCGCCCAGATCGGCTCGTAGGCGATCACCGTCCGAGCCGCATCAGCAGCATCCACCTTCGAGAGACCCTCCCGGACCTGCGCGCTGACGATCTCGGCAGCCTGACCCGTCTCGCGCTGCTCCAGCGTCTCGCCGACGCACAGGATCGGGGTCATCTCGTGAGCGAACACCGCCTTCACCTTGCGGGCGACGGTCGCGTCGGTCTCGCCGAAGTGCTGACGGCGCTCTGAATGCCCCACGATCACGTAGCGGATCCTCAGCGCGACGAGCATCGCCGGGGAGATCTCTCCCGTGTACGCGCCGTGATCCTCCCAGTGAACGTTCTGGGCACCGACCTCATAGGGAAGCTTGTCGCTCTCGACGAGCGTCTGCACGCTGCGAAGAGCAGTGAACGGCGGACAGATCACGACCTCAACCCGTTCGGTGTCCTTCTTGTCCAGGAGGTAGGAGAGCTTCTGGACGTCCTGGATCGCCTCGAGATGCGTCTTGTGCATCTTCCAGTTCGCGGCAACGATCGGTCGTCTCGGATCAGTCATCGTGGTCCTCCATCAGAACGGCAACACCGGGCAAGGTCTTCCCCTCCAGGAACTCGAGCGAGGCACCCCCGCCCGTCGACAGGTGATCGACGTGCTCCTCGAAACCCAGCTGCCTGACCGCCGCGACGCTGTCCCCACCGCCGACGACCGTGAAGGCATCGGCACCGGCCACCGCCTGCGCCACACCGCGCGTGCCGCTTGCGAACGGCTCCAGCTCGAACACCCCCATGGGACCGTTCCAGAACACGGTTCGCGCATCGGCGAGCACCCGGGCGAACTCCTCCACGCTGCGCGGACCGATGTCGAGGCCCTTGAGGCCCGCGGGCACGCGGTCGGCCGGCACGGTCTGTGTGGGACTGTCGGCCGAGATCTCTGCGGCCGCCACGATGTCCTCCGGAAGGAGGATCGGCACGCCTCGCTCCTGCGCGCGCTTCAGGCTGTGACGGACGTCGTCGAGCCGGTCCTCCTCGACCAGGGAGTCGCCGACCTCGGCTCCCTGCGCGGCGAGGAACGTGAAGGCCATCGCGCCGCCGACGAGGAGGGCGTCGACCCGTTCGAGCAGCGCGTCGATGACGCCGAGCTTGTCCGACACCTTCGCTCCCCCGAGGATCGCCACGAAGGGGGTCTCCGGGTGAGACGCGAGCTTGGACAGGACCTCGATCTCGCGTTGCATCAATCGGCCTGCCGCGGCGGGCAGCAGCTCCGCGACCCCGACCACCGAGGCGTGAGCTCGATGCGCCGCCCCGAAGGCGTCGTCGACATACGCGTCCGCGAGTGATGCGAGCTCGTCGGCGAAGACGGGGTCGTTCGCCTCCTCGCGGGGATCGAAGCGAAGGTTCTCGAGGAGCACGACATCGCCGGAACGCAGCTCGTCGCATGCTCGAGAGACGCTCTCACCCGTCACCGCATCCAGCTTCCGGACGGGGAATCCACCGGCCTCCTGGAGGCGCGCGGCGATCGGATCCAGGCGGAGCTTCTCGCTCACGCTGCCCTTGGGCCGCCCGAGGTGGCTCGCCAGGATCAGGGCGGCCCCAGCTTCTCGAAGCTCGCGAACCGTGGGAAGGGCGGCAGTGATCCGGAGATCGTCGGCGACCGCGCCGTCCAGAAGCGGGACGTTCAGGTCCAGCCGAACGAACACGCGGCGGCCACTGAGGTCGCCGAGATCCTCGATCGTGCGGAGGCGAGCCAGAGCTCCGCCTACAGCCGGGCGCCGACGAGCTCCGTCAGCTCCACGAGCCGGTTCGAGTACCCCCACTCGTTGTCGTACCAGCCGACCACCTTCACCAGGTTGCCGAGGGCCATCGTCAGGCCGGCGTCGAAGACGCACGAATGCGGGTCGCCCACCACGTCCGAGGAGACGATCGGGTCCTCCGTGTACTTCAGGATGCCGTTCAGCCGTCCGTCCGCCGCCGTGCGGAACGCGGCCGTGATCTCCTCCGCGGTCGCCTCGCGCTCGAGGATGCAGACGAGGTCGGTGACGGACCCGTCCGGCACGGGCACACGGAACGCCATCCCGTCCATCTTTCCCTTGAGCTTCGGGATCGCGAGCGAGGTCGCTTTCGCGGCCCCCGTGCTGGACGGCACGATGTTGACCGCCGCGGCGCGGCCACGCCGCAGGTCCTTGTGCGGGAGGTCGAGGAGGTTCTGGTCGTTCGTGTAGGCGTGGCAGGTCGTCATGAGCGCGCGGTCGATGCCGAACGTCTCGTCGAGCACGCTGGCCAGCGGGACGACGCAGTTCGTCGTGCAGGACGCGTTCGAGATCACATGGTGGATGGCGGGGTCGTAGTCCTCGTGATTCACGCCGAGCACGACCGTGATGTCCTCGCCCTTCGCGGGTGCGCTGATGATCACCTTCTGCGCGCCCGCAGCGAGGTGCTTCTCGGCGTTCTCTCGATCGGTGAACAGGCCGGTGGACTCGATGACGATCTCGGCTCCCAGCTCCTTCCACGGGAGCGCGCCGGGATCTCGTTCGGCGAGGACTCGGAGACCCTTCCCATCGATCTCGAGGCCGTCGTCGGTCGCCGTCACGTCGGCATCGAGCCTCCCGTGCACGGAGTCGTACTTAAGGAGATGCGCGAGTGTCTTCGCGTCCGTGATGTCGTTCACACCGACGATCTCGACGTCCGCGCCCTTCGCTCTGGCCGCACGGAAGAAGTTCCGGCCGATGCGGCCGAAGCCGTTGATGCCGAGCTTTACGGTCATGGATGCCTCCTCGGTCTGCTTGCCTTCATCCTACTCAGCCACGTGGAGCGTGGTCAGGCGAGCCGTGAGTCGACCGTGCGCCCCAGCTCGATCGCTGCGGCGGCTGGAGCATGTCCGGGCGGTCCCCCCAGGGTCAGCGTCAGGACCAGGTCCCCTCGGCGCCAGGAGCAGCCGGATGACTCTGCGCCGGGTGCGACCCGGTGCCAGCCGTAACCCTCCTCCCCCAGCCCGGGAGTCTCGACGAGCTCGGAGGACCCGACGCCCCGCGTGCTCGTCAGGGACTGAACGGCGCGCAGGTAGTCGAGGAACGCGGTGGCGTTCACCGCGTCCGAGAACTGGAGGACCGAGGATGCCAGGGAGGTCGGTCCATCCTCCCCGGTGCCCACGTAGCGAGCGTCGTAGCCTCCGGCGAAGGCGCGGCGCACCATCTTCGCCAGGAGCGGCAGCTCCGGAGAATCGGATTCCGGCGGGAGAACGTCGCGCAGGAACGCTCTGGCGCCGCTGGCCTCCTCGTCGAGCTCGAGGCCCTCGGGTGCTTCCTCGGGGCGGAGCGCGACATCGGCCAGCTCCGAAGCGACATCCTGAGGAGATCCGTTCTCAACGGAGCCACCGCAGGCGGTCAGGACGGCCATCAACGACAGGGCGAGGGTGCGCCGCATGGTCTCAGTCGCGCTTGATGTCGCGATGCTCACGGCTGACGGGCAGCCCGTGCTCGCGGAAGAACGTCGCCAGCTCTTCGGCGACCACGACCGATCGGTGACGCCCGCCGGTGCAGCCGACGGCGACGGTCAAGTACGACTTCCCCTCGGCCAGGTATCCGGGGAGCATCTCCTCGAGCAGGGCACGAAGTCGGTCCATGAACGTCGCGTACTTCGGCTGATCCGTGACGTAGCGCCGCACGACCTCCTCCGTCCCGGGAAGCGGGCGAAGCCGGTCGATCCAGTACGGGTTCGGGAGGAAGCGCACGTCGAGCACCAGGTCGGCGTCACGGGGCACCCCGTACTTGTAGCCGAACGAGACCACCGCGACCTGGATCGACGCCTCGGGCACGGTTCGGGAGAACACGTCCCGAACGCGTTCTCGGAGCTCCTGCGGCGTCATCTCCGATGTATCGATGATCAGGTCGGCCTCGCCGCGAAGGGCCTCCATGATCTCCCGCTCCCTGCGGATGCCCTCCACCCGGCGATCCTCCGGAGCGAGGGGGTGCTTGCGCCTGGTCTCCACGAACCGCCGCACCAGCACATCCTCGGCCGCCTCGAGGAAGAGCGTCCGAGTTGCGATCCGACGCTTCCGGAGCTCCTGGAGCGCCTGTGCCAGGTCGCCGAAGAACTTGCCGCCTCGTGCGTCGGCGACGATGGCGAGGCGTTGCGGGCCGCCCGTCGCCTCGACGAGCTCGGCCATCTTCGGGATGAGGGACGGGGGCAGGTTGTCGACCACGAAGTAGCCCAGGTCCTCGAGGCACTTCGCGGCCTCGGATCGCCCGGCTCCGGAGAGGCCGGTGATCAGAGTGACGTCGGGTGCGGGGAACAGTCGCGGCGGATCCTCGGCACTCCGCAGGGGCCGGGGAGTCGTCATGCCGACGCCGCCTGGGTCCGGCCTCCGCGAAGCCGGGCCACGATCTCCGCCGCCAGCGCCGGTCCGACACCCCGTGTCGCGGCGACCTCTGCCTCGGTCGCACGCGTGAGGCGGGCGAGGGAGCCGAAACGCCGAAGCAGCGCTCGTTTGCGGGCGGGTCCGATGCCCGGGATGTCGTCCAGGGGTGAGGCCATCGCCCGTCGCTCTCGCTTCTTGCGGTGGTACTCGATCGCGAAGCGGTGCGCCTCGTCCCGCACGTGCTGCAGGACGAAGAGCGCGTGCGCTCCTCGGGCGATGCGCAATGGCTCCGGTTGTCCGGGCAGATACACCTCCTCCAGGCGTTTCGCGAGGCCGACCACCGGGATGTCGAGCCCGAGGTCCTCCATGACGCGCAGGGCGACATTCAGCTGACCGCGCCCCCCATCGACGACGACGAGCGCCGGCGGGTAGGCGAACCTTCTCCGTCGGGTTTCAGTTGGCTCGTCGCGCTCCTTCAGGTATCGAGCGAACCGGCGCCTGAGCATCTCCTCCATGGACGCGAAGTCGTCCTGGCCTCGGACGCCCTTGATCTCGAAGCGGCGGTAGTCGCTGCGCTTGGGGAGTCCATCCTCGAACACGACCATCGACCCAACCTTCGACTCCGGGCCGAGGTTGGAGATGTCGTACGCCTCGATGCGCAGGGGTGGATCCTTGAGGCCGAGGGCCTCGCCGAGCTCCGTCAGCGCACGCGAGCGTGCCGCGAAGTCCGAGGCTCGCTTCATCTTGTGACGCACGAACGACTCCTTCGCGTTCGTCGTCACGACCTGCAGGAGCCTGCGCTTGTCTCCGCGCGCCGGAACCGCGATCTGCACGCGGCCCTCTCGTCGGTTCGCGAGCCACGACTCGAGCACGTCCCGGTCGAGCGGCCAGGCGGGCACCAGGACGCGGGGCGGGACTTCGTCGCGGTCCATGTACAGCTCCCGAAGGAACGAGGAGACCAGGCCCGGGGTATCGAGGTCCTCGACTCGGTCGACGACCCAACCCTTGCGACCCATGACCCGTCCGCCTCGGACGAAGAAGACCTGGAACGCGGCCTCGAGATCGTCCTCGGCCATCCCGACGACGTCGATGCTTTCGCGATGGCCCAGCACCATCTCCTGGTGCTCGATCGCCTTGCGCGCGGCATTCAGGCGATCCCGGAAGCGCGCCGCTTTCTCGTACTCCTGCCCGGCAGCGGCTGCCGCCATCTCCCGCTCGAGGTCGCGCATGACCGGCCGGTAGTTGCCGCCGAGGAAGTCGCAGAGCGCATCGACCGTTGCGCGGTACTCCTCCTCCGTCACCTCGGTCTTCTCCGGGACGCAGGGACCGAGGCATCGTCCGATGTCGTAGTAGAGGCAGGGACGGCCGGCCCGCTTACGTTGGTCGAAGAATCCGTTCGAGCAGGTGCGCACGGGGAACACGCGCGTCAGCGCGTCGAGGGTCTCGCGGATCGCGTACGCGTGAGCGTAGGGGCCGAAGAAGCGGACGCCCTTCCTGCGTTTGGACCTGGTGACCGTCGCGCGCGGCCAGCGCTCCCCGACCGTGACCGCGAGGTACGGGTAGGACTTGTCGTCCCGGTACCGAACGTTGAAGCGCGGACGATGCTCCTGGATGAGGTTGTACTCGAGGTGGAGCGCATCGACCTCACCGGACGCGACGATCCACTCGACCTTGCGGGCCGAGTCGACCATGGCCTCGGTGCGTGGATGGAGCGGGCGGGACCAGTAGCTGGCGAGGCGCTTGCGGAGGGATTTCGCCTTGCCCACGTAGATGACGCGGCCGTCGCCGTCACGGAAGAGGTAGGCCCCCGGTGCGTCGGGGAGCTCGGCTGCCTTCGGTCGCGTTAGGTCGTTCACGTGCGCCTTCACCATTCTAGGGAGGCGGGAGGTTGCGAGACGGGAAACGGTCGATAACTACTTGCCCGCCACGACGAAGGTGCCGGTCATCGTCGTGGGGTGGGCGTCACACTGGAAGAACAGCTCCCCCGGTTCCTCGATGGGCTCGGGCTCGTACGTCTGGGTGGCCGCTCCCGGGAAAAGCTCGCCCTCGAAGAGGGACTCTCCTCCCGGCTCGGTGTAGATGGCGACGTTGTGCGGGGTGTCGGCGTCCTGATTATCGAACTCGATCGTGAAGGGCTGCCCCGCCTCCGCGGCCAGGCAATCCTTGTCGAACGCGAGGCCCTGGGCCACGATGCTGAGGACGTCGCCCTCCGGCTCGCACTCGGCCGGGGCCGTTCCGCCTCCCGGTGGCGCGTCCGGTGAGGGAACGGCGATCAGTGGGGCGTCCTCGGAGTACGTGGCCATGCTCAGTCGCGTGGCCGTGGAGCTGTACCAGGCGAGGTAGGCGGCGCCGGCTCCGGCAGCGACCCTCGGACGGGAGCCTCCCGCGGTCGCAAGGGGGATCGGGACCTCGGCAAAGTCCCCCTCAGCGTTGTTGGCATAGGCGATATCCACGTCTCGCTGCCAGGCGATGTGGTGGACCCCCCCGTCGTCCACGGCGATCGATGTCGTGGCTTCCGCGATGCCCGCGCCGACATCCGAGATCTCCCAGTCACCTCCGTCGATCGAGTGCGCATGGCGGACCTGGCCTTCGGGAGTGAGATACGCGAGGTGGGGATTCCCGTCCGCGTCGACGTCCATGCTCACGCCGGCGCCACCGTCCGGGTCCACGACCTCGCTCCTCCACACGCTCCCCTGCTGCTCCACAACGTTCGTGCCCGAGTCGGTCCCGTACGCGACCACGGGCCCATCCGAGCCCGGTCCGATGCCGGTCCCATAGGCGCTCGTGGTGTCCGCCTCGGCGGCTGTCTCCACGTCCCAGTCCTCGCCGTCGAGGGTCGCGACGCGAACGAGGGCGGCTGGGCCCTCGGCGTCGGAGAGCACCTCGTAGAACGCGATCCAGGGGATCCCGTCCTCGTCTGCCCAGATCGAGAGGCCGGCCGCGTCGACGGAGTCCACGACCTGGGGCTTGGCCTCGCCGGTCGTATCGGGCGAGTAGAGCACCTCCTCGCCCTCGGTCCAGACAACGTGATGCGTGCCCTCCGCGTCGACGGCGATCGCAGTCTCGTCCTCAGCCGTCAGGTCTGTTCGGTCCTCGGCGACCTCAGAGTGCGTCCAGATGTCATCCACGAGGTGGGCATGCCCGACTGCGGGGAGGAGCGGCGCCAGGGGATCCGGAGGCAAGGGGTCTTCGCCCGGCATCAGCGGCTCCTCGAGCTTCAGGTAGGCGAGGTGGGGGTTCCCGTCGGCGTCGGTGGTGATCGACAGCCCCGGTCCCGCGTCCTGGTCCATATCGACCACCTGTGGGTGAAAGGCCAGGCCCTCGACTTCCACCCCACGGACGTCGAACTCGGTCCCACCACACGCCGTGGCGAGGAGGGTTGCGACAAGGGCCGGGGCGAGACGCTTCAGCACGGCGGGTTTTGTATCACAGACTGGCCACTCGCCCACTCCGAACCGGCTCTTTCCGCTCGGGACGAAGCCCCAGGACGGGAGCGAGGAAGCGGCCGGTATGCGATCGGGGGTCGCGGGCGATCACCTCCGGGGGGCCGGCGACGACGAGCTCGCCTCCTCCATCACCGCCCTCCGGGCCGAGGTCGATGACCCAGTCGGCGGTCTTCACGACGTCGAGGTTGTGCTCGATGACGAGCACCGTGTTGCCCGAGTCCACCAGCCGCTCCAGCACGGTAAGCAGCTTGCGAACGTCGTCGAAATGGAGGCCGGTGGTGGGCTCGTCGAGGATATAGAAGGTCCGTCCCGTCGCCCTTCGAGACAGCTCCGAGGAGAGCTTCACGCGCTGCGCCTCGCCGCCGGACAGCGTGGGGGCCGGCTGTCCGAGCTTGATGTAGCCGAGCCCCACGTCGGAAAGCGTCTGCAGATGGCGAGCGATGACCGGGATGTTGCGGAAGAACTCGAGTCCTTCGTCGACGCTCATCTCGAGGACGTCGGAGATCGTGCGGCCCTTGTAGTGCACCATGAGCGTCTCCCGGTTGTAGCGCCGACCCTTGCACTGCTCGCACGTGACCCAGACGTCCGGGAGGAAGTGCATCTCGATCTTGATCTGTCCCTCCCCGGCGCATGCCTCGCAGCGCCCGCCTCGGACGTTGAAGGAGAACCGGCCCGGCATGTAGCCGCGTACGCGAGCCTCCGGTGTCTGCGAGTAGAGCTTGCGGATGTGGTCGAACACGCCCGTGTAGGTGGCGGGGTTCGACCTCGGGGTCCGGCCGATCGGCGACTGGTCGACCATGACGACCTTGTCGATCTCCTCCCAGCCCGTGAGCCGCCGGTGCTTCCCCGGCAGGATCCGCGATCGGTAGACCTTGGCCTGCAGCGCGCGGTGCAACACATCCTCGACGAGCGTCGACTTTCCGGAGCCGGACACCCCGGTCACCGAGATCAAGGTTCCGAGCGGGAACCGGACATCGATCTTCTTGAGGTTGTGCTCGGCCGCGCCTTTCACCTCGAGCCAGCGGTCTCCCGCCTGGCGACGAACCTCCGGCGTGGGGATGCTTCGGCGTCCGGCGAGGTACGCGCCGGTGATCGACGGGCTTCGCAGGATCCCTTCGACAGGGCCCTCGTAGACGACCTCGCCCCCGTGCGCGCCCGCGCCGGGACCGATGTCGACGAGCCAGTCCGCCGTTCGGATCGTCGCCTCGTCGTGCTCGACCACGATCAACGTGTTCCCGAGGTCGCGCAGACGGAGCAGCGTGTCGATCAGGCGCTTGTTGTCGCGCTGATGCAGGCCGATCGATGGCTCGTCGAGGATGTAGAGCACACCGACCAGGCCGGAGCCGATCTGCGTGGCGAGCCGGATCCGCTGCGCCTCCCCCCCCGCGAGCGTCCCCGCGGCGCGATTCAGCGTCAGGTAGTCGAGACCGACGTCGACCAGGAAGCCGAGGCGCGCACGGATCTCCTTCAAGAGCCGCTCGGCGATCAGCTGCTCTCGATCCGTCAAGCGGCTCGACAGGTCGCCGAGGAACGCCAGGGCGTCGACAACGGACAGCGCCGTGAGCTGAGAGATGTTCAGCTCGGCGACCGTGACCGCGAGCGACTCTGGCTTCAGCCGTTGTCCCTTGCAGGTGCGGCAGGGCACCTCGCGCATGTACTGCTCGTACCGGGTGCGGGCGTAATCGGAGTCCGTCTCCGAGTGGCGGCGCTCGATGTTGGGGATCAGGCCCTCGAAGGTCGTCCAGTACGAGCGTTGCCTCCCGTACCGGTTCCGGTACTTGATGTAGATCTCCTTGTCCGAGCCGTACAGCAACACCTCTTTCGCGCGGGCGCCGAGCTTGCGCCACGGCGTGTCGAGCGAGAACCCGTGGGCCTCGGCAAGCGCCTGGAGCACGCGGTTCCAGTACTCGAGCCGGGAGGAGTTCCACGGCTGCAGCGCGCCCTCGCTGATCGACAGATCCGAGTCGGGCACGACGAGGTCGGCGTCGACCTCCAACCGGGTTCCCAGACCGTCGCACTGCACGCATGCCCCGTACGGGGAGTTGAACGAGAAGTTGCGCGGCGCGAGCTCGTCGAAGGACAGGCCGCAGTGCGTGCAGGCCAGGTTCTGGGAGAAGTTCACGATCTCCTCGTTGCTATCCGTCTGCACCGCGAGCGCGGCGATCCCCTCCGCAAGCTGGAGGGCCGCCTCCACGGAGTCGGCGACCCGCCGGCGGATGTCGGGCTTGGCGACCAGACGATCGACCACGACCTCGATGTCGTGCTTGAAGTGACGCTCGAGGCGGATGGTTTCGGACAGATCACGAACCTCGCCGTCGATCCGAGCGCGCGCGAATCCCTTCTTCGCGAGGTCCTTGAGGAGACGCTCGTACTCCCCCTTGCGCCCGCGGACGATCGGCGCGAGCACCTGGAACTTGGTGCCCTCCGGGAGCGCCATGACCTGATCGACGATCTGGTCCGGCGTCTGCCGCCCGATGGGGCGGCCGCACTTGGGACAGTGCGGGTGGCCCGCGCGGGCATAGAGGACACGGAGGTAGTCGTAGACCTCGGTGATCGTTCCGACCGTCGAGCGGGGGTTCCGAGATGTCGACTTCTGGTCGATCGAGATCGCCGGCGAGAGCCCCTCGATGAAGTCCACGTCGGGCTTCTCCATCTGCCCGAGGAACTGCCGGGCGTAAGAGGA
>CAZKFH010000038.1:0-19756 GCA_964551945.1 uncultured Actinomycetes bacterium
CCGCGACAGGGGCGTGGTGCGAGGCAACCGCCGCGGGCGAGACGCTGGCGCCCGCCGCGGGAGCGGCGGCCGGCGCCACCCCGAACTGCGCTCAGGAAGTGTCACCACACCCGATCCTGGAGACCCAACCGGACACGAGCCTCACGGCCGGTCATGTCCTGAAGAACGCGTCCGTCTACATGGTCTTCGCGAACGCGGACGGGTGGCGACGCGGAGATCCGGACAACGTCCCGCGCGGTTACATGCGCTACAACGGCAACTCCGTCGACATGAACCGCGACTGGCCGACGGTCGGCTACACCTACCGTCCGTACACACCCTGGTCGGAGCCAGAGACCAAGGCCTTCGGCAAGGTACTCCAGGGCATCAGGAAGAAGTGGGACGGCGGCATCGACCTGCACGGCCAGCTCAACGCGCCCGCGTTCTCCTTCACCATGCTCGGCGCCTCGCAGCGAGACTTCGGGAAGAACCAACGCATCCTCCAGACCGTCAAGGGCGCGTGGGAAGACGCCGAGCAACGGCTCGGCTGGCACAACCTGATCGTCCCCAACGACCAAGACCGACCCAGCGAGGCGCACATGTACGGCGTCCAGTGGGGAACGGTGTGGGACACGATCAACTACACCGTGACAGGTGGGTTCGGGGACTGGCTCGACTCCCCCATCGGCCTGGGCGCCGACGGTATCGACAACGAGATGAGCTTCTCGCATATCAGTCAGTGCGGGGTTGGCACATGCTTCGTCAAGGACCTCGAGCAACTGCACATCGACGGGAACAAGAGCCTGATCTACGCCATGCTCAACTACTCCCTCCTGCCGGAGGACACGAGCTTCAACGTCTCGGGCAAGGTGGGTTACGTCAATGATCCTCGCCGGCTGAGCCACCCCGGGAGCCCCACGGCCCCGAACCCGTGGACCAGCCTGCCCCAGCAAGACCCGATCAACGACGCCTCACTCACCCCCGCGAACGACTTCAAGTACGAGTTCGACATCCAAGGGCCGGAGTCGGGCGTCTACAACGGTGGCGTCGAGGCAACGGCCACGCCGGTCAACCTCGGCGGCTTCAATCTGGGCACGACACCTGCAACGACGGCCCTCATCCTCGAGCGATTTACCCCTCACGGCCAGGAGGGTGATATCCCGCCGACGGCTGACGACAACGGCTGCGGCACAGAAGAAGACCGCTGGATCGAGCAGAACCGGTATTGGAACCAGAACCAGCTCTATTTCTCGTCCGGGCAAGCGGTGCACGCCAACGGGCCGGAGATCGGATTATGGCGTGTCTGCATCGACGGGGGCCTGGAGACGCAGGCCATCTCCACCGGTGGCTACGTCGACATCGACATCCGTTTCCTGGGAGAGCAGGCATGGGAGGACCCGGGTCAGCTCCCCTACGACGTCTCGAACATGGACTTCTTCACCGAGCTCGCGCCGTACATGAACCCCGGGCAGCTGGAGAAGGTCGATGTCGACCAGGTGCTCAAGGGCAAAGCGAAGCTCGGGCAATACAACAGCCTCGTGATCGCGGACAACGCGCTTCCGGGATACTCGGCGGGCGTGCCCTCCGGACCGGCGCAGGCCGGCCTGTCCTTCCCCAACCCTGGGGCTGCCACGACTCCGTGCGCCGGTGACGCCAGCTCGGACCCGCCGTGCAGCGAGGACTTCGAGTTCGACGTCGAGCCCGTGAACAACCAACAGATGATCGTGCACATCGAGCCGAATCCCGGCTCGGTCGACTGGGACCTATACGTCCAGAAGCAGGACCCCGACTCCGGTAGCTGGGCGACGGTCGCCCAGTCGGCGACGGGAAGCGCGAGCGAGACTGCGACCCTGATCTCGCCGCCCGCGGGCCACTACCGCGCCCGCGTCGTGAACTGGTCCGGTGGCCAGCCACCCTCGGAGCTCACGATCGAGTTCTCGAACGTGTACAGCGGGCCTCCCATCTACCCGAACAAGCGCACCAATCAGCAGCGCGACGAGTGGGGCAAGCTGCTGCTCGACTACGTGAAGGGCGGAGGCAACCTCGTCCTTACCGACGGCGCGCTCAAGGCCCTCGACTACATGGACCTGTTTCAGTCCAACTCCATCGAGACGTTCACGCAATACGCGGGCTACATAGGGTTCACCGCCGATGGCGGAACGACCGACACCTACACCGACCCCCTGGCCAAGGACCTGAACCAGCCTGGAGCTGCTGAGGGAGCCGGCCACCGGCATCAGACGTACGAGCCGGTCCCGATCGGTTTCCCCATCCAGGACGAGGGTGGTGCCGACTACAACGGCTCGTTCGTCACGGTTGTCGACCAGGCCGCGTGGGAGACGGCGGGCGGTCGCACCGCTGGAACCACGACCTCTCAGAAGGTCTCGCTGGGTGAGCTGAAGGTCGGCAAGGGCCAGGTACGGGTCATAGGCGCCCTCATCCCGATGCCGTTCGAGGGTGCCTACCATCCGTTCGGTCTCGCCGATTACGCGGTGACCTACAGCGGCTACCAGGTGCTCAACAACGCGTTGCAGATCGAGGGCGTCCCTCCCTTCAGCGGGGGCGGCGGCGTACTGAGTGGGTGCAACCGCCTGCTCAAGCTGCAGAACATCAACAAGCTCTACGGCACGAAGGGCAACGACGTGCTCAAGGGCACGAACGAGCCCGACGCCATCTGCGGTGGTCCCGGAAAGGACAAGATCAAGGGCCTGTCGGGTAACGACATCCTGATCGGCGGCAAGGCCAATGACCGCGTCAGCGGCAACGGCGGCAACGACAAGATCTATCTGGGTGCCGGGAACGACCGCGCGAACGGTGGGAAGGGCAAGGATCGCATCGTCGGCTACAAGGGCAACGACATCCTCGTCGGCGGCGGACAGCGAGACTCGCTCAACGGCCAGGCCGGAATCGACACCTGTAAGGGATCGGGCGACTCGGTCAAACGCTGCGAAGCCTGATCGAAAGCGATTCGGCACGAGGAGCCCGGGTACACGCCCGGGCTCTTCACCGTTGATCTCTCGTCTAGGTCGTCGCCCAGCGCCGCGGAGCGATGAGCGCATCTGCCTCCGCGGGACCCCAGCTGCCCGGCTCGTAAGGGATCACGGGCGGGGGGTCCTCGAACACCGGCTGCAGCACCTCCCACGCGCGCTCGACACCATCCTGTCGCGTGAACAGGGTGTGGTCCCCGTGCATGGCCTCGAACAGGAGATGCTCGTACGCCTCCACCAGCGCTGCACCCGCGAAGCTCTCGCCATAGTCGAACTCGAGGTCCGCGTGGTCGAGTGCGATGCCGAGGCCCGGCCGCTGGACGTGGAACGAGATGGAGATCCCCTCGTCGGGCTGGATGCGGATCGTCAGGCGGTTCGAGCCGATCTCCTGCGCGCCGTGATGCTCGAAGAGCGCCTTCGGCGCGGGCCGAAAGACCACGGTGGCCTCCGAGACCTTTCGCGGCAGTCGCTTCCCTGTTCGCAGATAGAACGGAACACCGGCCCACCGCCAGCTGTCGATGTCGATCTTCAACGCGGCGAACGTCTCGACGTCCGAGTCGTCGGCCACGTCATCCTCATCGCGATACCCGGCGTACTGACCGCGCACCACGTGCTCGGGGCGGCACACGCGCATCGCACGAAGCACCTTCGCGCTCTCGTCTCGTAACGCTTCCGGCTCGAAGACGGACGGCGGTTCCATCGCCAGGAAGCACAGCACCTGCAGCAGGTGCGTTTGCACCATGTCCCGGAGTGCCCCCGTGCTTTCGTAGAAGCGTCCCCGGCCCTCGGTGCCGATGTCCTCAGCGACCGTCAGCTGGACGTGATCCACGTACTGCCGATTCCACAGGGGCTCGAACAACGCGTTCGCGAACCGGAGCACCAGGATGTTCTGCACCGTCTCCTTGCCCAGGTAGTGATCGATGCGGAAGACTCGCGACTCGTCGAACACCCGGTGGAGCTCGCGATTGAGCTCCCGCGCGCTTTCCAGGTCGGTGCCGAATGGCTTCTCGATGACGATACGCGCGTCGCGACCGAGGTCCTCCGCAGCCAGGCGTTCCACGATCATCGTGTACCCCTGCGGGGGTACCGAGCAGTAGAAGAACCTGCGCCCCCCAGTACCGCGCGTGGCGTCGATGTCCTCGAGGTGTTCGCGCAGACGAGCGATCGCTTCCGGGTCGTCGAAGGAGCCGCTGACGTACGACAACGCCGCCGCGAACGTCTTCCAGCTCTCCTCGTCCGGCGCCGTCTTGCCGGAGCTCTCTACGGCGCGGCGGGCCAGCTCCGCGAACCCCTGATCCCCGAGGTCCGATCGCGCGAAGCCGACGATCGCGAACGACGCGGGGAGCATCTTCTCGAGGAAGAGGTGGTAAAGCGCGGGAAGCAGCTTCCGCTGCGCCAGATCTCCGGACGCCCCGAAGATCACGATGGCCTGAGGCTCGGGGGGCTGGGTCTTCGCGCTCACCCGGTGTCGGGACGAACGCTGTGACCGCCGAACTCTCGGCGGAGCGCCGCGACGACCTTCGCGGAGAACGATTCATCCTGTCGCGAGGCCATCCGGGCGAACAGCGCGAGCGCTGTCACCGGTGCGGGCACGTTCTGGTCCATCGCCGACAACACCGTCCAGCGCCCCTCCCCAGAATCCTCCACGAACCCGCTCACCGACGCGAGCTCGGGCTCGCGCTCCAGTGCCGCGGCCAGCAGGTCGAGGAGCCAGCTCCGCACCACGCTCCCTCGCCGCCACAGCTCGGAGATCTGCGCCAGGTCGAGCTCGAACTCGGACGTGCGAAGGATCTCGAACCCCTCGCCGTACGCCTGCAGCAACCCGTACTCGATCCCGTTGTGGACCATCTTCACGAAGTGGCCGCTGCCGTTGGGCCCGACGTGTGCCCATCCATCGGGCGGGGCGAGCGCGTCCAGAGCTGGCCGCAATCGCTCGATGGCGGCGGCGGGCCCACCGAGCATGAGGCAGTAGCCCTCCTCCAGCCCCCAGATCCCACCCGACACACCCGCATCCACGAATGCGATCCCGCGCGCGTCGAGCTGCGCGGCTCTACGAACCGAGTCCGTGAAGTTGGAGTTGCCGCCGTCGACCACCACGTCACCGGGCTCGAGCATGTCGCCGAGCACGTCGATCGTCGAGCCCGTCGGCTCTCCCGCGGGAACCATCAGCCAGACCGCGCGCGGCCGCTCGAGCTGAGCGACCAGCTCCTGCAACGACGTCGCAACGCGTGTGCCCGCCTCGCTCGCACGCGCGCGATCCTCCTCGGAGATCGTGTAGCCGATCACGTCCAGGCCCTGTCGAGCCAGCCGCAGCGCCATGTTGCCACCCATGCGGCCGAGCCCGACGATGCCGAGGTTCATCAGCTACCGATCCGGATCTCGCCGCTCTCGCTCTGAACCTCATACGAATCGACCGGCTCGGCTGCAGGACCGTTTCGGACCTCGCCGTTCGTCACGTCGAACTGACTGCCGTGGCAGGGACATGTCACGGTCGTTCCGTCCAGCTCCCCGTCCGCGAGGCTGCAGCCTGCGTGGGTGCAGACATCCCCGAACGCGTGGAATGCGCCGTCCACGTTCGCGACCGCGATGTCGTCGCCGCCGACCTGGAACGAGCGCATCTCGCCCGGAGGGATGTCGTCGGTGCGTGCAACCGCCGTGAGCTCTGCCATGGCACCTCCTCTGTCGAGTTGAGCCAGCCTATCCCGCGGCCCATTCCAGCAACGCGTCGAGCGACACACGTGCGACGCGGCGGCCCTGCTCCTGGAGCGCGGCGAGGTCGCCATCGGCCTGTGCCGCGATCAGCCGGCCGAACGTGTAGTCGGCGCCGGGGATCTCGCGATCCTCCCGTGCGTCCTCCACGACCTGCACGAACACACCCGTGCCCGGACCGCCCTTGTGGAGCTGGCCGGTCGAGTGGAGGTACCGCGGGCCGTACCCGAGCGTCGTGGCGACGTTCAGCCGCTCGCCGATCGATCCTCGCGCTCGCTGCAATGCTCCCCACGTCTCGTTGGACGGCGCCACGAATGCCTGGATCGCCACGTAGTCAGGGGGTCGAACGGAGTCGAGGAGCTGGCCAAGATCACTCGGGAGCTCGATCTCGCCTCGTGCCGGGCTGCGAAGCGCTTCGGTCGTTCGGTCCTTCGCCGACTGGACGTCGGGTTGGTCGAACGGATGCACACCGAGCACATGCCCGGCGACGGCCGTGGCGAACTCCAGCAGGAACATCATGGCTCCCAGCGATTCCGGCTCGGCCACGGGAAGGCGTGCCCACGGTTCGTCCGCCGACACCACACCCAGGGACAGATGCAACCGGTCGGCCGCGCCCGGTGGCTCCATGGGCTCGAGGTCGATCGGAACGATGCCCCTACCCTCCTTCCCGGTCGACTCCGCGATCAGCTGCTCGAGCCACGAACCCAACGACGCCACCGGTTCGGCCGCGTGGATCGTGAGCTTGTCGCGCCCGCCGAACGCCGCCTCGCCCATGATCGCCCCGAGCGCGGCGCCGGGGTTCGCAAGTGGACGGTTCGCGCCCCCACAGCTCTCGGCCGCATCCGCGGCGGACGCCAGCAGCACCTCGAGGTCGGCGCCGATGAGCGCTGCCGGCAATAGCCCGAACGCGGTGAGGGCCGAATAGCGTCCACCGACATCGGGGCGCGCGCGGATGACGTGACGGAACCCACGCGAGGAGGCCTCGGCCTCCAGGGGCGAGCCAGGATCCGTGATCGCAACGAAGCGGGATGCGTCGCCGACCACGCCCGCGAAGTACGCGAGGTGCGAGCGTGTCTCGATCGTGGAGCCGGACTTGCTCGACACGACGAAGAGCGTCCGGTCGAGCGGCACCTCAGCCTCCACGGCCGCGATCGCGTCAGGATGTGTGCTGTCAAGAACACGGAGATCGAGCGCACCGGACGCCACACCAAGCGCGCGACGGAACACCTCGGGCGCGAGGCTCGAGCCGCCCATGCCGAACAGCACCGCGTGCGTGAGCCCGTCGGCTGCGGCCTCCTGCGCGATCGCACCCACCTCCGGGACCAGCGCCCGCTCGGTGTGCGGAGCCGTGAGCCACCCCAGCCGATCCGCGATCTCCCTGGGGTCCGGCCGCCACACCGTGTGATCCCGGCGCCAGATCCTGGGAATGAGCTCCTCGCGCTCCATGCGAGCGAGGCGCGCGTCGACCGCTCGCGTGAGGTCGGGGTCCAGCGAGGTCTCGAGGGCGAGCACGGCGGGCATCGTACGCGCCTTGCCGCGAGCGAGGGGCTCGGCAGATACTCAGGTGTGACCCGCGGAGGAGGTCAGGCGCCCCGGGTGCGGGACATGCCCGCGCCGCGCGAGAGCCCGAGCGCGATCGGGCCCCTGTTCCGCTGGCTGTTCCAGTGGCCCTACCGCTGGGCGCTCGCGGGCCTGTTCCGGCTGCGCTTCAAACCCTGGCAGCTCACGGTCCTATCGCTCGTCACCAATCTCATCATCGGCGCGCTGCTGCTGACCGGTCGGCGGCTGCTCCCCGGCCTTCTCCTTCTCCCAGCGGGACTGCTCGATGTCTTCGACGGCGGCATCGCCCGGCTTCGCGGGGAGGAGAGCCGGAAGGGCGCGCTGCTCGACGCGGTCGTGGACCGCGTCTCCGACGGTGTCGTGTTCGGGGCGATCTTCATCGCCGAGGCGACCGTGCATCACAACCGGCTCACCGCAGCACTCGCGTTGGCAGGCCTCGTCGTGTCGCTGCTCGTCAGCCACCTCCGCGCGGAGAGCGAAGCAGCCGGGCTGCGGATGACCGAAGGAAGCGTTCAGCGATTGGAACGGTACGTCGGATTGATCCTGGGACTCAGCATCCCCGGAGCCCTGCTTCCCGTGCTCGCCGGCCTCGTCGTGCTCGGCCTCGTCACGACCGTCCAGCGCCTGGCGTACGCCTGGCGAGGTCTCACGGTTCGGGGCTAGTACCGCGGCTGGTCGTGCTTCTTCACGATCAGCGTCATCCCCTCGATGCGATCGACGATGACCTCGTCTCCGGTCGCCGCCTCGATCGACCGTGCGGGATACGTCGTGCCGTGGATGCGCACGCGATCTCCCGCGATGAGCGTGCCCCACTCGCCGACGAGACCCTCGGTGCCGCCGACCGGTCGCTGTCGCACCGCCCATCGCCAGATGCGGAACTCGAATACCTCGACCCCAGCGAGGAACGCGATCACGACGTAGGACCAGGGAGCATCGAGGAAGAGCACGGCGAGCGTGCCGCCGACCAGCAGGGCCACGTCAGCCCTGTGGCTTGAGCGCGGTGATCTCGTACGTGAAGGTCCCGCCCGGAGCCTGATACTTGATGTGGTCGCCGATGCGCTTACCGGCAAGGGCCTTCCCGAGCGGTGAGTCGATCGAGACGGTTCGAACGCCCTTCAAGCGCTCCTCCTTGGACGCGGCCAAGAGGTAGGTCTCCTCATCTTCATCGGGATCGTCCACGGGCAGGATCGTCACGAGCTGTCCCGGCGCGGCCTCCTCCGATGTTGCGGCGCTTTCGACGATGTCCGGATCCTTGAGCAGCTGCTCGAGCTCTCGGATCCGAGCCTCCATCAGGCCCTGCTCGTTCTTCGCGGAGTCGTACTCGGCGTTCTCCTTGATGTCCCCGAGCTCACGGGCATGGAGCAACCGCTCCGACATATTCTCGCGCCCATCGCCGGTCAGGCGCTCGAGCTCGGCACGCAAGCGCTCGTAGGCATCCTTCGAAAGGACCGCGCTGGGCGTATCTCCTGGATTTCGCTTGATCTTCTGTTTGGCCATACCCCGAGGGTACTCGAAGGGTCGGGTCCGCAAAGTCCGTCGTCGAGGGGAACGCTGCGATACTGACATCGGCGCTGGCACGCAAGGAGGATGCACGATGAGCACTCGCCGCTACACGCTTCCGATCGACCAGACGAAGTGGGAGGTCCCGTCCGGGAGCACGACGATCTTCAACTGGGACTACGACGACTCCCGCGACCAGCTGCTCAGCCTGTACGAGAAGGGCAAGGAGAAGCAGTGGAACGCGCAGACCCGGCTCGACTGGAGCATCGACGTCGACCCGAAGTCGCCCTCGAACATGCCCGACTACTACATGCCGATCTACGGCTCCGACATCTGGGAAGGCCTCTCGGAGGAGCGGCGGGCGGACCTCCGTCACCACATGGGCTCCTGGATGAACTCGCAGTTCCTGCATGGCGAGCAGGGCGCGCTGATCTGCGCCTCCAAGATCGTGCAGACCGTGCCCGACATCGACTCGAAGTTCTACGCGGCCACCCAGGTGATGGATGAGGCGCGGCACGTCGAGATGTACGCGAAGTACACGAACGAGAAGCTCGAGCTGGCGTACCCGATCAACCCGCATCTCAAGGCCCTGCTGAACGACGTCATCGGCGACCAGCGCTGGGACATGACCTATCTGGGGATGCAGGTGGTGATCGAGGGTCTCGCGCTCGCAGCCTTCTCCCTGATCCGTGACTTCGCACAGGAGCCCCTGGCGAAGGCGATCAACACGTACGTGATGCAGGACGAGGCTCGACACGTCGCGTTCGGCCGCCTCGCGCTGAAGGACTACTACCCGCAGCTGACGCAGGCCGAACGCGATGAACGTGAGGAGTTCGTCGTGGAGGCGTGTTACCTGATGAAAGACCGGTTCCAGGCGCAGGAGGTCTGGGAACGCATGGGGCTCGACGTCGATCGGTGCATCGAGTTCACCGAGCAGTCGGACATGATGCAGGAGTTCCGCAAGATGTTGTTCTCGCGCATCGTCCCCACGGTCAAGGACATCGGCCTGTGGGGACCGAAGGTGCAGAAGGCGTACGCGGACATGGGCGTGATCCAGTTCCAGGACGAGGACCCGGACGCCCTGTCGGCTCAGGACGAGGCACTGGCACGGACCCTCGACACCTCTCGAGGGCTCAGCGCTGAGGCCGAGGCGTCGGCGTCACTGGCCGGGGTCGACGCGAAGCGGGCGCTCGAGGTTCAGGAGACGATCCGCTTGGGCTCCTCGGAGGAATGACGCTGGCGATCGAAGACGGGTACCGGGCACTCCCCTCCCACTACGACCGATGCTTCGGCTGTGGCCGAGACCATCCGACGGGCCTCCACATCGAGATGTGGGGAGCGGACGAGGAGCTCCGCGTGCGCGGCTCGTTCACGGTGACCGAACATCACCAGGGAGCGCCGGGCCTCGCGCACGGCGGCGTGATCTCCGCGGCGGTCGACGAGGGCATGGGCTACCTCCTCTGGCTCGTCCAGAGCCCCGCAGTGACCGCGCACCTCGAGATCGACTACCGACGACCGGTACCGGTCGGCTCGCGCCTGGAGCTGGCGGGTCACGTGGACCGGATGGAGGGACGGAAGATCTTCGCCTCCATGCAGGGACACGTCGAGGGCGACCTCGCGGTCGAGGCGAAGGCGCTTTACCTCAAGGTGGGCGTCGAGCACTTCATCCCGCACGCGCAACGGATCGGTGAACGGATGGCCGACCGGCCGTACAACCCCTAGCCGAGTACGGTCGCGCGGAGCGAGCTGAACCGTTCGAAGTCGCGGTCGAACGTGATGAGGTGAGCGCCCGCGTTCAACGTGATCGCGGTGATCCAGATGACGTTGGTCGGCACGGGGGTGCCGGCCTTTCGGAGGTCGGCGAACAGTTGCCCGTAGCGGGAGGCGACATCTCGGGTCACCGGGACCGTGACGACGAACGGCTCGTCCAGGAGCTCACCGAGACGAGCCTGGTTGTCGGCCGCGCGGGTCCCGAGTCGGAAGCCGGCCTCGAGCTCGCCGATGACGACGGTGGGAACCAGGACGATCTCGGCCGCGGCGAGTAGCGCGATGACGGTCTCGTCGCCGCCACGAAAACGGGAGTACGCGGATGTGTCGAGCACGACGCGCGAGAGGGGCTCAGCGCCAGAGGTGCGCATCCACCACGCGTTGCTGTGTCAGCGTTCCCTCGAACTCGCGGACATCCTCGACCGACCAGGTGGCATAGCGTCGGAGGCGCTCCGCCCGCTCGTCGCTCCCCAGGGCCTCCTTGAGAATCTCTAGGACGGCGGCGTTCACGCTTCGTCCATGGGCCCGCGCGAGCGCCTCCAAGCGGGCGACCAGCTCCAGTGGAAGGCCGCGAACAGTCAATGTCTTCGTCATGCATGCATGCTAGCAGATAGTTGCATACATGACTCCATGACCGTCCCCGGCGCCGAGCACGCCGTGAAATGAGAGATGAGGGTTCCTTCAGGTTTGACCGATACGATGCGCGCCCAATGACCGGACGCCACCGAAGGGGACCACGCGCCGTCGTCCTGGGTCTGATGGCTGCGCTGATCGCGGCAACCATGCTCGGGGGTGGCTACCTCGTGCTGCAGTCACTCGAACGGGAGGAGGCCGCCGCGGGCCGGGGCGATCAGGGTGCTTCTCCCGACCCGGTGACACCGACGCCGGTGCCGATCGCGGCTCCCTCACCAACCCCGGACCCGAAAGGTCGGCTGATCATCCACGGGACGGGAGACGTGAACCTCGACCCGTCCTACATCTCGAGCTTCGCTGCGAACGGCTACGAGTACGCGTGGAGCGGTCTTGGCGACCTGTTCCGTGAGGATCACCTCACCGTGGTGAACCTCGAGTGCCCGGCATCGGACGAAGGAGCCATCATCCCGAAGGAGTTCAACTTCCGGTGCGATCCTGGCGCGCTCGATGCGATGCAGCGAGCGGGGGTTGAGGTCGCGAATCAGGCGAACAACCACGGCTACGACTACGGACCCGAGGCGCTCATGGACTCCGTCGCGAACCTCCGGCAGGCAGGCATCGAGCCCGTTGGTGCCGGCCGCGACGACCGAGCGGCGCTCGCGCCGGCGCTCCTCGACATCGACGGATGGACCGTCGCTGTGGTGGGGCTCGGCATGGTGGTCGATCCGGCGGAGAGCGTCGCCGGCCCGGACCACCCGGGGATCGCCGCGGGACACGACACGGCGGCGATGCTTCGCGCGATCCGCGACGCGGAGACCCGAGCGGACCTGGTGATCGTGACGATCCACTGGGGAGTCGAGCTCGACACGGAGCCCCGGGCGGAGCAGGTCGCGCTTGGGCAGGAGTTCGTCGAGGCGGGCGCCGACATCGTGTTCGGCCACCACGCCCATCGGCTCCAACCCCTCACGCACTACCGCGGTCGTCCCATCTTCTGGGGTCTGGGCAACTTCGTCTGGCCCAACTTCTCCGCCGAAGGCTCGACCACGGCAGTGGCGCGCGCGATCGTTCGACCCGACGGCAGCGTGCGCGGAACCCTGCTTCCCGCCTTCATCGAAGCGCCCGGACACCCCGTCCTCACCGGCTGAGGGCTCAACGCGGGACAATGGCGAGGTGAACACGCCCAGCATCCTCCTGGTCGATGACGACGCCCGCCTTCGAGAGATCGTGAGCATGGCGCTCGAGGGCGAGGGCTACGGCGTCCGAACCGCCGCGTCGGCAGAGGAGGCAACAGGCATCCTCGAGGGGCTCGATCCGGATCTGTTGATCCTCGACGTCATGCTGCCCGGCAAGGACGGTTTCGAGCTCGCGAGGGAGGTCCGCACCCACAGCCTGGTACCGATCCTGATGCTCACGGCGAAGACCGACACGATCGATGTGGTGGTCGGGCTGGAGTCCGGCGCGGACGACTACGTGACCAAACCCTTCGTAACGAAGGAGCTCGTCGCTCGGATCCGGGCCCTCCTTCGCCGGTCGCGCGCCACCGATACCGTCGCTCGACGGATCATCGTCGGCGATCTCGAGATCGCCCCGGAGGCTGCCAGCGTGACCAAGAACGGTGAGCCGGTGCATCTGACGAAAACGGAGTTCAAGCTCCTTCTCGCCCTGGCATCACGGCCGAACCAGGTCTTCACTCGCGAGCTGCTCCTGCAGCAAGTATGGGAGTACGACTACTTCGGCGACTCGCGCCTCGTGGACGTCCATGTTCGCCGGCTGCGCTGGAAGATCGAGGACGACCCTCGCAACCCGACGATCGTTCAGACGGTGCGGGGCCTGGGGTACAAGGTCGCGGCGTCATGACCTCGGTACGGCACCGCGGCCTCGGGCTGCGCCTGCGGATCACGTTGGCGTTCGTGGGCGCGGCGCTGTTGGTCTCAGCGCTCGTGGCAGTCACCACGTACGCACTGGCAGAGCGATACCTCGTGAGCCGACGAGTGGACGATGCGGTGCAGCAGGGGTTGGCGAACATGCGGTTCGCGGTCCAGGAGCTCCCCGCGCTCCAGACGGAGGCGGAAGCGGAGGACACGCAACCTGAGGTCTACATCGGGGACCTCGCCGACAGCCTGCAGGCTCGTGGCTCCCAGGAGGTGCTCCTCATCACACCGGCTGGGGACCCCATCGCGTCGGACTTCGGCCTCGACATCAGCTCGGTGCCCGTGGAGCTCGCTCGTGCCATCCAGCGCGATCGAGTCGGGTACGCCTTCACCACTGACCCCCCGAGGCAGGTCGTGTTCGGGTCGCCCGTTCCTGGACAGGGCGTGGACGCATACTTCTTCTCGCCGCTGGGTGGCCTCGATCAAACGCTGGGGATCCTGTTCCGGGTGCTGGTCGGTGTGTCCGTCGCGGCCGTCCTTGCCGCGGTCCTGGTGGGCAGGAGCGTCAGCCGGCGCGTCGTCGATCCGGTTCGGCGTGCAAGCACCGCGGCTCGCCGCGTGGCCGAAGGCCTCTTCAAGACGCGCCTGGAGGTCGAGGGCGGCGACGAGCTCGCAGCGCTCGCGACTTCCTTCAACGAGATGGCAGCCGCGATGGAGCAAAGGATCAGTCGGGAACGGCAATTCGCGGGCGACGTCTCACACGAGCTGCGGACCCCACTCACCACGTTGCGCGCATCCACCGACTACTTGCTCGAGCACGCGGACAAGCTCGCTCCTGAGACGCGTCGTGCGACCGAGCTGCTCGCCGCTGATGTCGCGTACCTCCAACGCCTGGTCGACGACCTGCTGGACCTCTCGCGCGTGGAGGCGGGGCGCGCCGATATGTCGTGGCAGCCGATCAATGTCGCCGACCTCGCTCGCGAGGTCGTGGCGCGTCACACGCGCACCGGAGCCCACCAGGTCCGCCTGGAGATCGAGGAAACGTCCGACAGACTCACCACGGTCGCCGACAAGCAGCGGCTGGAGCGCGTCCTGGGCAACCTCGTCGACAACGCGCTCACGCACGGCGAAGGCCGAGACGTGACCCTTCGCATCGGCGCGGTGGACGGGACGCTTCGGCTCTCGGTCGAGGATCGCGGCCCGGGTATTCCGCTCGACTCGGCGGACCGCATCTTCGAACGCTTCTTCAAGGCCGACCCGGCTCGACGGCGCGGAGAGGGCCGGGGCTCGGGGCTCGGTTTGGCCATCGCTCGGGAGAACGCGCATCTGCACGGCGGTGAGATCCGCGTCTACGCCGGTCGCCAGGGCGGCGCCAAGTTCGAGCTGGTCCTGCCTCGGCGGGAATCGGATCAATGAGGCGGGTGGCGATAGCCCTGGCGCTCCTCCTTGCGGGGGGATGCGCGCAACAGGACCTGACGTTGCTCTCGGAAGCCGAGCTGCCGGAGGAGGTCTACGGCCCGCCGCAACCCGCTCCCGAGCCCGAAGAGATCCCCGCGAACGGCCGAATCTACCTTGTCGAGAAGGGCCACCTCGTCTCGACAGAGGTGACACTGCAGCCGGTCGCCGATTCCCTGGCCGAGGCACTCCTGGTCGCGCTCTTCCCTCCCGGCTCGCAGGACACTGACAGCTCGAGCGAGATTCCCGACGGCACCCGGCTGAACGGCGTCGAGGTCACCGGAGGGCTCGCGACGGTCGATGTCTCCGGGGACTTCGAGCGAGCCGCTCCGCCGCGGTCGCAGGCCCTGCGGATCGCGCAGGTCGTCTACACACTGACCGAGCCCGAGACCGGCATCGGCGGGGTCCGGTTCCAGATCGACGGGGTACCGCAGGAGGCCATCGGCGGGGAGCAGCTCGGCACCATCCCGGGCCCCGTCACGCGTGGGGACTACGAACGGTTCAGGCCGCGGCGGGAGGAAACGGACGCAGCACGGCCCTAAAGGCCTTGTCACGGAACCGTCATGCTCCCGTTGCACGACCGAAACCACCCGGGACGATGCTGGTCGCGAACGACGGAGCCCTCCTCCGGCGGAAGATGGTCTCTCGAGCCGAGACCGCCTCCCTCCGGGGGATCCCCTCTCCACCCGTACCCGGCCGGAGGAGGGCTTCGACTTCCCTCCTCGTCTGATTTCGCGGATTCCCTCAGGCCCGGCAGGATTCGGGCGCCAGGCGTCGAATACCTAGAACGCAACACCGCAGGACCCCTCTCCAACCGCCCAAGGACTCCCTTCAAGGGGAGTCCTGCGTCTCGGGTCGATCGGGTCAGAGATGGCCCGATCGACCTGCGATCTCCGGCAGCCGGCGGTTCAGAGCGTCGAGCACGGCTCTGGCGCCACTCTTGTCCTCCTCGCCCTTCGCGGCAGCGACGGCCCCCACGTATCGCTGGCCGGCCACGCTCACCGTGACCACCAGGACATCGAGGTCCTCGGAATCCGCCCGGTACAGACCCTCGACCGCCACGTCGTCGTCGAGCAGCGGCTTCATCGCGTCGGCGACCGCGAGGGCAGACGCGTACGTTCGACCTGCCACCGTCGAGCGGCCCAAACCTCGGCCTCGAAGCGACTGCCCCTTCCAATCGAGCAGGACGTCCACGGCGGCCTCTTCGTCACTGTCGACCTCGGAGAGGTCGACCAAGCGGAGCCTCGGCTCCTCCATTCGTCCTGGGGCTCCCCCAACCTCCTCGATGCGGATCGCCGCCGGACCGAGCGTCCGCACCACCTCAGCCTTCGTGAGATCGGGGTCGGCATCGGGGGCGTAGAGGATCCGTATCGTTGGTGGTTCAGTCTCGACCATCTCCACCCATGCGACGCCGGGTATCTCCCGCACCCGCTGCTCGAGCATCGGGCCACTCTCGCCGCGAGGAGCCGAGAGCCACTCGATCACGAACCGGGCGAAGCGGAGCGCCTCCGCGGACCGGAGATCGGTGGTGCCGCGCAGAAGAATGATCTTCGAGCCCGTCTTGCCGAGCCACCGAGCGAATGCAGTTGGCTCGTTCACCTCCGAGGAGATCTCACCCTTGAGGATGATCTCCCGCGCGTGATCAGCGAGATAGGCGATGTCTGCATCGGGGAGTCCGCGGGGCTCGACCAAGAGCAGCTCGTCGCCGCGAGGGCTCAGGCGGAGGAAGATGCCGGATTCAGCCTCGGACTCCTCCAGGAGCCAACGAAGAACTTCGCCGACAGTCGCGTCACCCTCGAGGGGCGCGGACGATGGGGCTGCGGGCTCAGGCAATGAGTGTTGCTTCTCTTCTCTTGGGTCTGGCCGGGGGGAAGATCCGGACGGCAGGCTGGGATCGCTCACTCCGTGCCCAGTTCACCCCCTACGGCGGGCTCGCTCAAATAACGCTCTGCGTAGCAAAGCACTTTGCCGTTCGCTGCGTCAACCAGACCTGCCCGATTCCTTCGGGTATGAACCTATTCTGCGGAGTTTTTCGTCGACAAGATGTCGAGGATCGCTCGAGCGTCGGAGTCCTCGATAGGAGCCGAGGGGCGGTTGTTCGCCGATTCGACCACCGTTCGGAGGTTGGACTCCGTCATCTCCAGGCGGCGCTTCAGCGCCGTCACCTCATCATCCAACGACTCCGCACGTCTCCGATCTTCGGCGGCCCGCCGCGTCACGTGGAGAGCTTCCCGCCTCGCCGCATCGCCCTCGGTTCGTGCTCGTTCCAACGCCGTGCGGAGCTCCGACACCTCGGCCGACAGCTCGATGAGCCGGTCGATCACGGATCGCCCGAGGCCCTCGTAGGTCGGCTCCTTGCTCGCCTCGCCGTCGGGAGATTCGTTCTCCGAGCGCCTCTTGCGACGGATGGGCCTGCGGACGGATGCGGGTTCGCCGGGCTCGAGCGGACGGCCATCCAGCAACCGATACTGACCGCCTTCCTGGACGATGCGGCCTCTCGACATGAGCGCCCTGACGGCGCGAGCCACGCTCAGGCGGTCCTCAACACCGGACTCTCGCGCAAGCTCGGCGGGCGAAGCGGGGATCAGCTCGCCGGCAGCCGCTCGAGATGCCGCAGCCGCGAGCAAAGAATTGCTGTCCTGGAGACTCCGTTCATTCAAAGTGGCGCCCTCTCTCTATTCCATCTGGTGAAACCGGTCAACATGCCTTGCGGGCGCCCCCCTAGCGGCTTCGGTACACGATGCGTCCGCGCGTCAGGTCGTACGGAGAAAGCTCGACCGTGACCCGGTCTCCAGGGAGGATCCGGATGTAGTGCTTGCGCATCTTGCCTGAGATGTGGCCGAGAACCAAATGCCCGTTCTCGAGCTCCACACGGAACATCGTGTTGGGCAGGGCCTCGTGGATGATGCCCTCCACCTGCAGCGTGTCCTCCTTTTGGTCACCCGCTCGTTCCGCACGCTTTGCACGGGTTGCCGCGGTGACCGGCTTTCGGGGTCCTCGCCTGGGTGGTGGACGTCCTCTTCTCTTTGCCACGAAGAAAAAGGGTAGCAGACGAAGCGAACGCGCTTACGGGTAGCCCAGGCCCGTCATCAGTGCTCGGAGCGTCAGTCCGAAGCAGAAGAAGGAGGCCATGGCGAACGGAAACCAGGGCCGATGCGCGAACTGCTCGCGTGCCAGGACGTGGGCCACCATGAGCACGAGAACCGGAAAGATCACCCCGTAGACGTAGTGCAGCGAGGAAACACGCCGGCCCATGATCAGCAGGATCGCGCCAGCGATCCCCTGGATCAGGATCGTTCCCTGGACGAAGGCCAGGAGCCACCAGAAACGCCGGCCCGGGCTTCGCCGGAGGATCAGAACGCCCATCCCCCAGAGCCAGATGACCCCGAAGGCGATGACGATCGCCCAGCCGATCGCAGCGTGAGCGATGTTCACTCTGCCACCCGAGCTACAGGTACTGCCCTGGTCGTCCGGGGCGTCCGCCGGATGGATCACCCTGACCCGGCGGGCCCCCCATTCCGGGTGGGCCACTCGGGAGCTGGCGCCGACTCATCTCCTCGAGTGCGGCCTGCGCCTGCATGTGCTGCGCCCAAAGTGCCGCCTGGATCCCGTGGAAGAGCCCCTCGAGCCATCCGAGGAGCTGAGCTTGCGCCACCCGGATCTCCGCCTCGCTCGACTCTCCCTCCAGAGGGATCGCCAGCTTGTCGAGTTCGCGTTGAAGGTCCTCCGACAGCGAGTCCTTCAGCTCGTCGATCGAGTTCCGGTAGATGTCGGCGAGTCGGGCGCGTCCCCGATCGTCCAGGCTCGACTGGCGAACCTCCTCAACAAGCTCCCGGATCATCGAGGCGATCCTGATCAGCTTCGCCGGCTGCGAGACGGCTGGTTCCTCAGGAGGTTGCGCAGGCTCCTCCGGGACCACGACGTTCGGCGGCTGATCGGCCATGAACCACAGGATAACGGCGATGGCGCTTCGGCTGGACCGGGGTGCATCCCTATCATGGCGGCGTGCTGCTCTTGGCCAGCATCGTAGTCATCGGCCTCCTTCTGGGGTGGGGACTCGGGGGCCGGATCCGTAACCTCGCCGAGCTCGAGGTTCGCCTCTGGTGGCTGATTCCGGCTGCTCTCTTGTTGCAGGTGGTCACGATCCCTCGAGCCGGCCAAGGCCCGGGAAGATACGCACCTTTCGCCGTGCTCCTGCTCTCGTTCGTCCTGATCGGTCTGGTGATGACGTTGAACTGGCGGCTCCGAGGCTTCCCGACGATCCTGCTCGGCGTGATCCTCAACGTGATCCCCATCGCGATCAATCAGGGCATGCCGGTGTCGGGACCTGCCATCCTCGAGGTTGGTGGATCCCTGTCAGCCATTCCGCACGAGCTCGGCGAGAAACATCACCTGCTGCGGCCAGAGGATCGACTCACGGCGCTCGCGGATGTCATCGCGGTTCGTCGTCCGTTTCAGGCTGTGGTGAGTGCGGGAGACTTGGTGATGTGGGTGGGTGCTGGTCTGTTCCTCACCGCGGCGATGCTGGGATCCCCTCGGCGGGCGCGTCGTCAGAGTCCTGCTCCTCGGCTGGAGGATCGATCAGCCAGGACGTCGGGAAGTCAGCAATGACGGTGGTTCCCAATCCCTTTGCGCTGTCGATCCGGAACGAACCCCCGGACACCTGAGCCCGTTCCTTCATCATCGTCAGCCCGTAGTGGCCCTCGGGTTCCCCCTCGTCCACGTCGAAACCCTTGCCGTTGTCCTGAACCTGAAGGCGCGCGCCATCCGTTGTCTTCTCCAGGGTGATCGTGATCGTCGAGGCTTCCGCGTGCTTTACCGCGTTCATGACCGCCTCACGCGCGACGTGGTAACAGAGAAGCTGGACGGGTGGCGCCATGGGCGCTTCCTGCAGCTGGGTCTCGATCTTGACGCCCGTTTCCTTCTGAACGTCGACGCCGTATGACCGCAGCGCCTCCTTCAGACCCTCGCGACCGAGCGGGGAACGATGCAGGTCTTTGATCAGGCCGCGAACGAGCTCCATGGCGCGGTCTCTTGAATGTCGGAGTCCCGTGATCTCCTCGCGCAGCTTCTCGGGGTGTCCCGCGTCGAGCTGTTTCTCTGAGATGTCGAGGTGTAGCGACATCCTGTACAGAACCTGCGCCAAATCGTCGTGAAGGTATCCAGCGATCGCTTTTCTCTCGTCCTGTCTCTCCTCCGCCATCCTGTTGGACAACGCACGGAGGATGACCTCGCGATCCTGAAGCTCTTTAGTGGCTTCTTCCAACGCCCTGGTTCGGAAGAACATCTGCCGCG
>CAZKFH010000039.1:0-19253 GCA_964551945.1 uncultured Actinomycetes bacterium
GAGAGGGCCATCTTCGCGTTCTGCTTGACCAGGAAGATGGTCGTTCCCCGCTCCTTGATGTCCTTGATCGTGTCGAAGACCTGCTGCACCAGGATGGGCGCGAGCCCCATCGACGGCTCATCCATCAGAAGGACCTTCGGGGCGGCCATCAGCGCCCGTCCGATCGCCAGCATCTGCTGCTCGCCGCCGGAGAGGGTTCCCGCCTTCTGACGGATCCGCTCCTGCAAGCGGGGGAACATCTTGAGGACTTCCTCGAGATCCTTCTGGATCGCGTCCTTGTCGTCTCGGAGCTGGGATCCGATCTCGAGGTTCTCCTTCACGGACATCTTCGCGAAAAGGCGGCGATTCTCCGGCACCATCGTGATGCCCTTCGAGACGATATTCGTGGTCACCTCGCCGTCGACCCGGTGGCCGTTCACGTGGACCTCCCCAGCGCGCGGCTTCACCATCCCGAGGATCGTTCGCAGCGTGGTCGTCTTGCCCGCGGCATTCGGGCCCAGCAGGGAGACGATCTCGCCCTCCTTGACCTCCAGGCTCACGTTGCGCAGGACCTCGACCGGGCCGTAGCTCGTGTCGACGTTCTTGAGCTCGAGGACGACGTTTCCGCTTGGGCTCATGCCGTCTCCGCGTCGCGTCCCAGGTAGGCCTCCACGACGCGCTCGTGCTTCGAGACCTCGTCGTAGGTGCCTTCCGCGATCTTTCGGCCGAAGTCGAGGGCGATCACGCGGTCCGAGACACCCTTCACGACGGGCATGTCGTGCTCGATCAGGATGATGCTGTACCCGCGCTCGTCACGAAGCCGCCCGATCAGCTTGATGATCTCCTCTTTCTCACGGTGGTTCATGCCGGCCGTCGGCTCGTCCAGCAGGAGGAGCTTCGGCTCCGTGGCCATGGCCCGGGCGATCTCCAACCTCCTGCGGTCCGCGTAGGCCAGCGACGCGGCGAGATCCTCGTGACGCCTCTCCCCGAGTCGGTCCCCGAAGAACGCCAGCGTCTCCTGGGCCTTCTCGACGATATGCAGCTCCTCCTTCACCGTCTTCGGCAACCGGAGGATGGCCCCCGCGATCCCGCTCTTGCTCCGCGAGTGCTGGCCGACCATGACGTTCTCCAGCACGGTCATGTTCGGGAACAGCCGGACCGCCTGGAACGTGCGAGCGATCCCGATCTTCGTGACCGCGTTGGGGCGCAGGCCCGCGATGTTGTGGCCGTCGAATGTGATCGTGCCCGTGTCGAGCTTGTAGAACCCCGTCACGATGTTGAACAGCGTGGTCTTCCCGGCCCCGTTCGGCCCGATGACGCTGAGGATCTCACCCTGGTCGGCGTGCAAGTCCACCTTGTCGACCGCGGCGAGGCCGCCGAAGCTCTTGGAGACCTCGCGGAGCTCCAGCAGGCTCATGGCTTCTCCTTCGACGGGGTGGGCTGCTCGACCAGCGCTTCCTCCACCTCGCGCTCCTGGAGCTCGCGGCGGCGCCGGACATTGGGGATCAGGCCTTCGGGCTTCAGGATCATGATCGCGACCAGGGCCGCCCCATAGAACAGGAGGCGGTATTCGACGGCGAACTCGCGCAGGAGCTCGGGAAGGCCGATCAGGACCACGGATCCGATGATCACGCCGGGGATGCTCCCCATCCCGCCCAGGACGACAACGGCGAGCACGGAGATCGACACGAGGAGCTGGAAGCTCTCCGGGGTGGTCACGCCGATCTTGGCGGCGAATAGGATCCCTCCCAGGGACGCGACGCCCGCGCCGATGGCGAAGGCCAGCAGCTTGTACTTGATGATGCTGATCCCCATGGCCTCGGCGACATCCTCGTCTTCCCGCATGGCCGCCCAGGCACGACCGGTCCGCGAGAACTGCAGGCGCCAGGAAACGTATGCCATCAACAAGCAGCCGAGGAAGATCAGGTAGTACATCGGTTCGGGGTCTCGCAGGCCGGTCCCGAACAGGACCGGTTCGGGGATGGCCTTGATCCCCTGCGATCCCCCGAGCAGCCCGGCGGCGGCGTCGGACTGGACGACGACCCGGATGATCTCGCCGAAGCCGAGCGTGACGATCGCGAGGTAGTCGCCTCGCAACCGGACCACGGGCGCGCCGAGCAGGATGCCGAAGATCACCGAGACGATGATGGCGATCGGCACGGCGATCCAGAACGTGGTGATCGGCTCTCCGGGGACCCCGGAGCCGCTGCCGAACTTCCCGATATCTGAAACCAACCCCGAGATCGGGGATGTCAGTAGCGCCGTCGTGTAGGCGCCGACCGCGAAGAACGCCACGTACCCCAGGTCGAGAAGACCCGCGTATCCGACGACGATGTTGAGACCGAGGCCGAGCATGACGTACAGGCCGACGGTTCCCAGGACGTCGCTGAGGAAGGTCCCGACAAGCCAGGGGAAGATCGCGAGCAGTGCCGCGAGGGCGGCCACGAAGGCCATCGTGGGCGTCGTCCGAGAACGCCCCTCCGCGATCGCATTCTTGGATCGGCTGGCCGCGTAGCCCGTGCCGACCGCCCCCAGGAGGATGGCGACGAGCAGGAGCGTGCTCCCAACCTCCCCCTCGCCCAGCCCGATGCCCGCGATCACGATCGCGAGCGCGAGGGCTGCCAGTCCGACACCAAGCGCGATCTTGTCCCCACGGTCGGGAGGGGAGGCCAGCTGGGCCACCTGCACGGCGGAGGTGATCGCCTGCTCGTCCGACACCTGTGCGGTGGGAGCCGCTCCGCTCGGCGACGCAGACTGCTTCGGGCGTCGCCGGAGGCGATCGATGAGGCCTTCACGGTGCACCCACAGGAGCGAGAGACCCGCCGCGAGGACGAACACGACGATGGCGCCCAAGGGCGTCAGGCCGTTGCTCTCGTACAGCCAGTCCGACGGGAAGTCCAGCGTGGTGAGGATCTGGCCGAGCAGCTCCTCGAGCGTGCCTCCGACCAGGATCGCCGCCAGACCGATCAGGAGGGCCCGGCGATCCCGCGGACGAAGGAGGTGGAGCGCCGCGCCGATCAGCCCCACTCCGGCGCCCAACCCGACCAGCACCAAGGCCGCGGTGGCGCCCGTCTGCCCGAGCCCGAGGATCTCCTCCAGCAACGTGTCGGTGACGTTCACGAAGAACTCGGCGTCGACCGTATTGAACAGCAGGACGAAGACGCCGAGAACCGCACCGGCAACTGCGCCCCCGAGCAGGCCTCCGAGGAGTCTGGTGGCGCCCGGAAGCGGCACATCCTCGCCGAACGGTCCCTTCGCGCGAGCCGCCAGGTACCCGGTGGCGAGGAGCGCGATGAGCAGCATCGAGAATCCGAGTGTGACGACGTCGACGATCAGCGGCCGTTCGTTGAACCGCTCGATGATCCCGACGGCCCCGAGGTAGACCCCGACGGTGCCGCCCACCAGCCCGACCGAAACAGCCCGGCGAGGGCGGAAGGATTCCCGGCCGGCCGAACCGACGGCGGTCGAGGTCGACGCCACTAGGCCCTGGCCTCTTCGGAGGATCCGAGGATCCCTCCGGGTCGGAAGATGAGGACGAACACGAGGACGCCGAAGGCGATCACCGGCTGCAGCTGGTTCGGCGAGGGAACACCCGCGCCGCCGAGGAACAGGTTCGGACCGACGCTCTCGATGATGCCGATGAACAGCCCACCGAGCGCGGCGCCGAGCACGTTCCCGATGCCCCCGAGGACCGCCGCGGTGAAGGCCTTGATCCCCGGGACGAAGCCCATGAACGGGTGGACCTGGTTGAAGATGAAGACGAACAGGATGCCGGCCGCCCCGGCCAGCGCCCCTCCGATCGCGAAGGTCGTCACGATGACGCGGTCGACGTTGATGCCCATCAGCGAGGCGATCTCCCGGTCCTCGCCCACCGCTCGCATGGCGCGGCCGGTCTTCGTCCGCGAGATGAAGAAGTACAGAGCGGCCATGAGGACGAGGGCACCGACGATGACGATCAGCTGCTTCTTCGTCATCAGCAGGCCGAAGACGCTGATGTCACCGGTGAGGGCATCGATGCTCGGATAGGCCACGGAGCTCCCGCCGAACAACCCGAGGAACGTGTTCTGGAGGAAGAGCGTTGCCCCGATGGCGGTGATCAGGGGAATCAGCCTAGGGGCGCCGCGTAGGGGCCGGTAGGCCACGCGTTCGAGCGTGATCGCCACCAGCATCGAGATCGTCATCGACGACGCGAAGAGGATCGCGATCGAAAGGATCGGGCTCGAGTTGAGGAAGCCGCTGTCATCGAGGCCTTTGGCCACGAACAGGGTGCTGAGGGCGCCGGCCATGAAGACCTCGCCGTGGGCGAAGTTGATCATGAAGAGGATCCCGTAGACGAGGGTGTACCCGATCGCGATGATCGCGTAGACGCTTCCGCGGGCAACTCCGCTGATCGTCAGGTTCCGCCAGCCATCCCCCGTGATCCGTCCCTCGGACAGGGTGGACCACGACCCTGCCCCGATCGCAAGGAGGAGGACGATGGCCAGCGTGGTGAGCATGATCGCGCGGATCGGAAGCCTCGCGAGGAGGACGGTACGGCGATTCCTGGCAGCGTCGGAGGTCTTGGAGTCGCTCATGTTTGCGGGCGGATTATAGGAATGCTGCGGGCGGGGTACAAACCCCGCCCGCAGCAGGTCCTGACTGTTCTTACGCTCCGAGCTCCCCGGTCGCGGTGAAGATCGGGTTGTCGACCTCGCCACCCTCGACCTGGTGCACCGACATGGTCGCGGTTGGCTGGCAGTCCCCGTTCTCGTCGCAGCTCAGGGTGCCCGTGATGCCCTCGTATCCGGACGTGGCGAAGATCGCATCCCGGAGCGCCTGCTTCGGGATGAAGGTCACGCCGTCGCCCTGGATCGCGACCTCCTCCAGCGCGCCCGCCACGATGTTGAACGCGTCGTAGGAGTGCGCGTGGAAGGCAGCCGTCGGTGTCTCCTCACCCGTACGCTCGGTGTAGGCGGGGAGGAACTCGGCCTCGTAGAAGTCACCGGAGAACTCGAGGCTCGGAGCGGAGAGGTACACGCCGTCTGCGGCGTCTCCGGCCGACTCAACAAAGTCCGGCGTCCAGATACCGTCGGCACCGGCAAGCGCGGTGTCAGCGAGACCGCTGATGTCGGCTGCCTGCTGTGCGATCAGCCCGCCCTCGGGCAGGAAGATCGGGAAGAACAGCATGTCCGGTGCGTCGGCGGCGATGTCAGTCAGCGTCGGCTGGAAGTCCGTGTCGCCGACCTGGATCGCCTCCTGGGCCACACACTCGCCACCGTACAGACCGGAGAACGAGTCGCAGAACGACTGCTGAAGACCGTCGGCGTACGGGCTGCCGTCGTGGATCGTGGCAGCGGTCGTCGCGCCGAGCTCCTCGGAAGCGAACTGCGCCATCGTCGCGCCCTGGATCACGTCGTTGTGGGCGGTCCGTGCGTAGAACTCGTTGTGCGTAGCCGGGTCCGTCAGGGCCGGGCTCGTGTTCGACGGTGAGATCAGAACGATCTGCTCGTCACCGAGGATCGTGTCGGCAACGCCCAGCGCCGAGCCGGAACACGTGGTGCCGATCACGGCAGTGATGCCCGGGTCCGACGCGAGGCGCCGGCCACCGGTCGTGCCGCCCTCGGGCGCGCAACCGTCGTCCTCGTGGACGAACTCGATGTCGTGCTCGGCGATCTGGCCGAACGTGTCATCGAACGTTCCGTCGAGGTAATCGGCGGCGAGCTCGGCACCGGCCTGGCTGTCGAGGCCGAGTGACGCGGTGTCACCGGAGATCGAGAGCAGCGTGCCGATCTTGATCGGGTCGCCGTCTGCAACCTCGACACAGACGTCATCCGTCGGACACGCACCGGTTTCGGTGCCTTCAGTAGCTTCCGGGTCGGTCTCGCCGTCGCCGCCACAAGCTGCGGCGAGCAACGCGACCATGCCCAGAATTGCGAGCATTCTCAGATACTTCTGCATGCAAACTCCTTCCGTTGTGATGCGGGCAACGGGTCCGCCCACGTGGTTGAGCCGCGGACCCGCTCTTCCTTCTACGAGAGAAGGGACATCAACTGCTTGGGCTTCCCTCCTTTCTCTCCACCCGGTGCTTCAGCCGACCATTATCGAGAATTGGCGTTCCGTCCGTCAAATCCCCTACGCGGAAGGCCCCTCGTTCGACCCGAGCTCGCCGTCGACGACCAGGCGGGCCACCTCAGCCATCTTCAGGCGCTTGTCCATCGCCGCCTTCTGCATGAACCGGAACGCATCCGCCTCCTTCATCGCATATCGATCCAAGAGGAGTCCCTTGGCCCGATCGATGACCTTTCGGGCCTCGAGGCGTTCGTCCAGGTCCTGAACCTCCTCCTCCAACGCCCGTAGCTCCTCATAGCGGGCCAGGGCCATCTCCATCGCGGGGACCACGTCCGACTTCTGGAACGGCTTGACGAGGTAGCCCATGGCCTTGGCCCGAGCGGCCCGATCCACGAGATCCTTCTGGCTGAACGCGGTGAGTATCAGCACGGGTGCGGATCGATCCTCCGAGATGCGCTCCGCGGCCGCGAGCCCATCCACGCCGGGCATCTTGATGTCGAGGATCACCAGGTCGGGCCGGAGCTCCTTCGCCAGGCGGACGGCGCTCTCCCCGTCCCCTGCTTCTCCGACGACCTCGTAGCCCTCCTCCTCCAGCATCTCCTTGAGGTCGAGGCGGATCAGCGCCTCGTCCTCTCCGAGCACGATCCTCTTGGCGGGTCCAGCGGGAGACGACTCGCCCACCTCAGGCTCCGGCCGTCGTGAGGCTTCGTGAGAGCCGTCGCTCCTGCTCCACGAGGGTCTCGAGCGCCTGCTCCATATGCCGAACCTCTCCGACGAGGTCGAGAAACCCTTCCTCGACGGAATGCAGGTTGCGGTCGGCAAGCGGCGTCTCGGCGATCAGCATCCGAAGGCGCTGCTCCTCCAGGGCCGCCCGCTGGAGCTCGAGGCGATCGCGGAGGCGCCTCAGATTGGCGCGGGTTGAAGCGATCTCAGCAGAAAGGCTGAAGAGATGCCGGGAAACCTGGGTCTTCATGTGGGATTCCTTGCGCGTGGCCGGGAGGTGAGCAGTCTAGGTCGGGCCACGCAGGGTGGCAAGCAGGCTAGCCAGCCCGCGAATAGCCCTCCTCGATCAGAGCGTCGCGGAAGGGCGTTCGAGGGATCAGGAGCTGATTCCCAGCCTCGATCGCGACTCCCTCGATCGCACCGATGGCGTCCTCGAGGACTCCCGCCGCGTGCTGCACGATCAGCTCGCGAAGGTGCGAGACGGAGCCGATCGGCTGGACCCCGAGGGTCTGCCCCTCGAGATCGAGCTCCGGGACGATCAGGTGGTACGGAGGGGACGTCGGGACGGGGGCAACGTCCCCCAGCGTCAGCAACGTGATACCGGAGTCACTCAGGATCTGTGCCATCGGGCCCGCGGCCGGGTCGCACGCCGCGGCGATCACGAGGACCGCCGGGGGCTCATCGGGAGGATCGGAAGCCAGCTCGCGAACCTCCTCGGCCGCCGCTTCTGCCGAGCAGCCGGGGCGGAGAAGATCGAGCCGAACCGGGTGGCCCTGGATCGGTGGGAAGTGTTGAGCCTGCAGGTCGGCGACGGGCCAGGCCTCGGAAGGCGCTGAGGCATTCACGAGCCCGATCACGATCGACTCCCCCAGCTCGAGGGTGGTGCATTCGTATGCCTCGTCCGGACACGCGTCGTCACCACGCTCGTCGACGAGGGTCGCCAGCGTGCTGCCGACGATCCCGAGGGGGATCAGCAGACCGAGAGCGATGTGCTGCCGGCGAGAGAGTCCTGTAACGGGATCCACAGCAGTGCCCGGGGTGGGATTCGAACCCACACGGGCTTTCGCCCATCGGGTTTGAGCCGATTTCCTGTACCAGTTCGGATACCCGGGCCCGAATGCCTAGTGTACGAGGGAAGGCGCGACCAACCTAGAATTTGGGTCCCACGACCAGGTCGAGCTTGTCCACGTCCTCTCTCCTCGCCACCGAGAGCGTGTTCCAGCGCATTTTCCTGCATCGGACGCCATAGAGATCACACGCGCGCGCAAAGATCCTCCTGATGTCCTCGGAGTAGTTGGTGAACATGTATCGCGGATACTCATAGCGACGAGTGACCTGGCCAGCCTTGGTCTTATAGCGGCGAGTGATCGGATTGGTCCCCCGCCAGCCATCCGAATGAATGAGTCCACGAAGAAGCAGGTGGGGATTGCGAGAAACCATCTCCTCCTGCCAAGGCTCCAAAAGAATGCGGCGCCTGTGCTTTCGCCCCTCACTGTGCTGAGGAAAGACGCACGGCCAATGCTTCCAATATGCGTAGACGTTCACGCAGCCAACTGACTGCTGGATATTTGGACGGCAGGCCGAGCCTCGTACCGTGGCCACAGCATCGATGCATTCACGGATCATCTTGGTGTAGACAGCCGTCATCGTGATCTGAAGCTTGTAGACGCCACGATGCATCAAGACGATGTATCCGTCGCCCAGGTATTGGCCCAGCAGGTACACGTACGCCTTCGCATCGAGCGGTCGGTCGTGACAGCGCGGGCAGAGAGCTCCTGGCCCGCCCACCTTCCCGTCTACTCGGCGGACTCGAGGCCACTCCAACGGGCGGTGCCGCCACTCTCTAACCGCTGGCACCGAGATCCCGGTCGCTCTTGAGATCTGGCAGTTGTTGAGGCCGGCGTCGATCAGCCAGCGAACGACCTGGACCTCATATGGGTTCGCGTATCGACGGGTTGAAGCCTGCACCTCGACACTGTACGGACCGGTGCTGACAAGAACCCCCGATCCGCAACAGACGTGGAAACGAGTTAGACGCGGCGCTTGCGGCGGCTACCCATGACCCCGCCGCGGCGAGACTGGAACACCGTGCGCGGAGGCGCCATCGTCATGCCCTCCTTGGTGAACTCGTCCTCCAAGGAGAGGCGTGCCGCCATGCGACTGATGTCGCCTCGGTCGGCCGGCAGGACGAACGTGACGCCGGAACCGCTGCGGCCCGCGCGTGCCGTTCGACCGACGCGGTGCAGGTACGAGTTGTCATCGGCCGGCACGTCGTAGTTCACAACATGAGTGATGTCGTCGACATCGAGCCCGCGCGCCGCTACGTCCGTGGCGACGAGCGTGTCGATCTTTCCCTTGTCGAAATCGGCGAGGGCACGCTCGCGTGCCGACTGCGTCATGTCCCCGTGCATCGCGGCGGCCTTGATCCCCTTGCCGCGAAGCCGGATGGCCAGGCGATCGGCACCGCGCTTCGTCCGCACGAACACGAGGTGGCGTCCGCCCTCCTCGCGCACGAGGTCGATCAGGGTGTCGGTGCGAGAGTCCTGCGTGACCGGGATGAACCGGTGGTTGGCCTCGTCCACCGTCTGGATCTCCGAGATCACCTCGTGAAGGACTGGCTCGTTCGTGTACGCCTTCGCGATCCGCCCGACGGTTCCGTCGAGCGTGGCCGAGAAGAACATCGTGTGCCGCGATCCGCGCAGCCGGTCGACGAGGCGGTCCACCTGCGGGTGGAACCCCATGTCCAGCATGCGATCCGCCTCGTCCAGCACGAGAACGCGGACGTGATCGAGGGAGACCATGCGACGGTTCGCCAGGTCCTCCATGCGGCCAGGGGTCGCGACCAGGATGTGGGCCCGGCTCGCCACCTTGGCCTGCTGTGGGAGACCGACGCCTCCGTAGACCGACGCCACGCGAAGCTTGCGAGCACCGGCGATCATCTCGAATTCCTCCACAACCTGAACGGCGAGCTCCCGGGTCGGGACGAGGATCAGGACAGAGGGCTGCTTGGCGGCTGCGTCGATGCGCTCGACGATCGGGACCGCGAACGCGAGGGTCTTGCCGGAGCCCGTTCGGGACTTCGCGAGCACGTCGCGACCCTTGAGGGCGTCGGGGATCACGAGCTGCTGGATCGGGAACGGGGTGAGGATGTCCTCTGACGCGAGTGCGGAGACGACGGGTGCGCTTACGCCGAGATCAGCGAAGGTTTTCAATGCAGTGGCTCCTTCCGGGGGCCTGGGAGGTTCTGCGAGCCGGCCCTGAAGGAGCGGAAAGCGAAACCTCACGGGATCGCCAGATGCGATCCGTACGGAGAGCATAGCAGAACGGGCGTTCGATTCCTCGAGTTCGGTGCCTCAGGTCGGCGAGCCGGTCAGCGCCGATGCGCCGAGCAGGTTCCGAAGCTCGGCGAGCAAACCGGCCGAGCCGTCGACCCGGTACCCGTCCGCGAAGCGCAGTGTCTTCTCCGCCTCGTCGGATACGAGCCGCAGCACCACCGAAAGCCCACCGGGGTGAGCGGCGAGGGTCTCCTTCAGGCGCACCACGAGGCCGTTCGTGCAGTCGGCGGTGGGGACCGAGAGCGTGATGGGACCGTCACCCTCCCGCGGCCGGGGTGGCGCCTGCCCGGGGTCCTCTGGGCCGAGCTCACCGAGCTCGCTGGCGACGATCTGAAGCTCCCTGCCGCGAAGGTCGATCCGTCCCCGAACGAGGACGATCCGGTCGGAGGCGATCAGGTCCGCCGCCTCGACGAAGAGATTGGGGAACACGACGACAGGCACCCCTCCGGCGAGATCCTCCAGCCGCAGGATGGCGAACTGCTCGCCCTTCTTCGTGAACTTCCGCTGGATCGCCACGATGATGCCGCCGACGCGCACGATGTCCCCGTCACCCAGCGCAGGCAGCTCCGAGATCTCCCGGTCGGTCCGGGCCTCCAGCCGATCACGGATGGCCAGCAAGGGATGGTCCGTCACGTACTGGCCGAGCATCTGCTTCTCGTGAGCGAGCAGCGCCGACTTCTCGAACTCCCCGGTACGAAGGACCGACTCGTCGATCTCATGCGTCGCACGATCGCCGCCGAACAGAGAGAACTGGCCTGCGGCCTCGGCTCGCCGCTCCGCGACGATCGGTCCCGCCACCTTGTCGTAGGCCTCGAACAGGCCGCGGCGCGTGTACTCGAGCGAGTCGAACGCGCCCGACAGGATCAGGCTCTCCAGGACCTTCTTGTGAAGCACACTCGGGTCGACCTTTCGACAGAAGTCCGAGAACGAGTCGAACGCTCCCTTGCCTCGACGCGCCTCGATGATCTGCGCAACCGCACCGGCGCCCACGTTCCGCACCGCCGACAACCCATAGCGCACCTCCTCCCCCTGCGGGGTGAAGTCGATGTCGGACGCGTTCACGTCCGGGGGAAGGACGTTGATGTCCATCAGCCGACATGCGTTGAGGTAGAACGGCTTCTTGTCCTTGTCGTCCTTGACGCTCGTGAGCAGCGCCGCCATGTACTCGATCGGGTGATGCGCCTTGAGGTACGCGGTCTGGTACGCGATGAGCGCGTAGCCGCAGGCGTGTGACGCGTTGAACCCGTAGTCCGCGAACGGAACGATCAGGTCGAAGATGTGCTGCGCCAGATTCTCGTCGTACCCGTGCTCGACGCAGCCGGCGACGAACTTCTCTCGGTGCGGGATCAGCTGTTCGCGGATCTTCTTGCCCATCGCCTTGCGCAACAGGTCGGCTTCTCCCATCGAGTAGCCGGCCATGCGGACGGCGACCTCCATCACCTGCTCCTGGTACACGATGATCCCGTACGTCGTGCCGAGAACCGGCTCCAGGTCGGGGTGGGGGTACGTCACCGGCTTGCGCCCGTGCTTCCGCTCGGCGTACTCGACGTGCATGTTCTGCGACAAGGGCCCGGGTCGGTAGAGCGCGACGAGCGCCATCAGGTCCTCGAAACGGTCGGGGGCGAGCTGGCGGATGAGCTGGCGCATCCCCGCGCCCTCGAGCTGGAAGACCCCGGTCGTGTCGCCCTCGCACAGCATCTTGTACGTGGCCGGATCGTCGAGCGGCAGGTGGTCGACGTCGAGGTCGCTCCCCTTCTCCCGGAGAACACGCGAGACGTCCTCGATCACCGAGAGGTTCCGCAGGCCGAGGAAGTCCATCTTCAGGAGACCCAGGTCCTCGACGCCGTGCATGTCGAACTGCGTCACCTCGTGGCGCGACTCGTCGCGCGAGTCCTTCGACAGCTTGAGCGGGAGGTACTCGACCAGCGGCCGGTCGCCGATCACGACGCCGGCTGCGTGCACCGAGTCCTCCCGGCGCAGGCCCTCGAGCTCTTTCGCCGTGTCCACGATCTCCTTCGCCTCCGGCTCCTTCTCGTAGGCGTCGGCGAGCTCGCGCGAAAGCTCGAGGGCCTTCTTCAGGGGGTACTCCCGGCCGAGGACCGCGGGGGGATACATCTTGCAGAGCCGGTCCCCGACCGATGCGGGGAACCCGAGGACGCGCGCCGCGTCTCGGATCCCCTGCTTCCCCTTGATCGTCTGGAAGGTGATGATCTGTGCAACGTGATCGTGGCCGTAGCGCTCGGCCACGTACCGGATGACCTCGTCCCGGCGGCGCTCGTCGAAGTCCATGTCGATGTCCGGCATGGCCTTCCGCTCGGGGTTCAGGAAGCGCTCGAAGATCAACCCGTACTTCAGCGGATCGAGATCGGTGATCCGCAAGCAGTAGGAGACCACCGATCCCGCCGCCGACCCTCTCCCCGGCCCCACTCTGATGCCGTGCTCGCGTGCGAACCTGATCAGGTCCCACACGATCACGAAGTAGCCCGCGAATCCCATCGAGCAGATCGTCTGGAGCTCGTGCTCGAGACGGTCCCGGATCTCCTGTGTCACGGACCCGTATCGCTCGCGCGCCCCGTCCTCGACCAGCTCGCGCAGGTAGGTCTCGAGCTCCTTCCCTTCCGGCGGCGCGAAATGCGGGACGTGGTGCGTCTCCACACCCTCGACCAGAGGACGCTCGAGCATCGGGATCAGCTCGACCGAGTCGGCGATCTCGAGCGTGGCGTCGCACGCCTCCGGAAAGTCCGCGAACAACTCCCGCATCAGCTCCGCGGACTTCACGTAGAACTCCTCGGTGTCGAACTTCAGCCGGTCGGTGTCGGCGAGGACTTTTCCCGGCTGCTGGATGCACAGCAGAACGTCGTGCGCCCGCGCGTGCCCCGGGTCGGTGTAGTGCGTGTCGTTCGTCGCCACGAGGGGGATTCGCAGTTCGCGAGCGAGCTTGACAAGCATCGGGTTCACGGCTCGCTGCGGCGCCAGCCCGTGGTCCTGGAGCTCGATGTAGAACGCACCCGGCTCGAACAGGTCGCGATACGCGGCGGCCGTGTCGTAGGCCTTGCGCTCCTGCTCGCCGAGCAGCTGACGACATACCTCGCCGGCGAGGCATCCCGACAGGCCGATCAGGCCTTCCGACCGCTCCGCGAGGAGCTCCTTGTCGATCCGCGGCCGGTGGTAGAAGCCCTCGAGATGGGCGTCGGTGACGAGGCGCAGCAGGTTCCGGTAGCCGGCCTCGTTCCGAGCCAGGATCGTCAGGTGGCGGTAGTTCTCGTCGTTCTCTCCCGGCGTCCGGTCGAATCGGGAACGGGGTGCGACGTACGCCTCGACGCCAAGGATCGGCTTGATCCCTCTCTGCCGGGTCGCGCGGTAGAAGTCGAGGGCGCCGAACATCACTCCGTGGTCCGTGATGCCGATCGCCGGCATCCCCAGCTCCTGGACCCGGTCCAGGAGCGTCACGGCCTCGGACTCGGGTGGGGTGGTGATCCGAGAGGCGCCGTCCAGAAGGGAGAACTCGGTATGGGTGTGGAGGTGGACGAAGGAACCGCTGCTCACGCTCGACCCATCCTTCCCCCTGCCTCCGACGTGTGGATAACCTGTGGAAAGTCACACGCGTGTAATTCCCACTGGACCGAACGTTACTATCCGGACCGGCGTCGTTCAAGCGCGCAGGTCAGAGCCGCGGGAACCCGCCTCATCCCGGCTCTCGGACGAATTAGCCCGAGCGGCGAGCGGCCTCGAGCGCCGCTGCGAGGTCCTCGGGAAGGGGCTCCTCCAGCTCGACCGGCTCTCCCGTCACCGGGTGGTCGAACGCCAGCCGCCACGCGTGAAGGAACGGCCGCGAGATACCGAGGTTTCGGGCCAGCTCTCCCGAGCCCCCGTAGGCCCGGTCTCCAACGATCGGATGGCCGATCGACGACAGATGGACGCGGATCTGATGCGTCCTGCCCGTTCGAGGACGCGCGACGAGCAGGGTGGTGTCGTCCAGGCGCTCCCGCACCTCGAAGTCGGTGGACGCCTCGACCCCCGTTCCTTCCTCGACCATCACTCGCGCTCGCCGGCGGGCCAGCGGAGCCTCGACAGCGAAGATGTCGTGCGCCGGGGAGCCTCGTACCAGTGCCAGGTACGTGCGAGACACCTCGCGCGCGGCGAGCATGCGGGAGAGCGTGCGGTGGGCCTGATCGGTCTTCGCGACGATCATCAGCCCCGAGGTCCCCGCATCGAGCCGGTGCACGATGCCGGGCCGCTCCTCCCCGCCGACCGACGACAGCGGTATCCCCATCCCGAGCAGCCGGTTCACGAGCGTTCCGGTTCGCCGAGAGGTGGTGGGGTGGGTGACGAGCCCCGCGGGCTTCGCGATCACCGCCAAGTGGTCATCCTGGAAGCGCACGGGGACCCCGCCGGGTTCCGCGGCGGGGGGCTCTTCGTCCGCCAGCTCGGCCTCGATGCGCTCGCCGCCGGCAAGCCGGTGGGCCTTGGACCGGGCGATCCCGTCCACGAGTACGCCCCCGCGCTCGATCGCACGCTGGGCGGCCACCCGAGGGACCCCCGCGAGCGCGGCAAGCACGGCGTCCAGGCGCCCCGGTGTGGCCTCAGCCTCGAGCCGGGTCACTGGGCCTTCGGTCTCGCCGCAACCCCGCGATCATCAGGATTCCGGCCCCGATCATGATTGCGGAGTCGGCGAGGTTGAAGATCGGCCACACCTGCAGGTCGATGAAGTCCACGACCTCACCTGAGAACGCCGGGCCTCTGATCGCGCGGTCGATCATGTTCCCGACGGCGCCGCCCAAGACGAGCCCGAGGCCGATCGCAGAGGAGGTGGCCGGCAGCTTGCGTGAAGCGATCACGATGGCGAGGATCACCGCCGCGCTGATGGTCGCGAACAGCCACGGGATGCCGCCGAAGAGGCCGAACGCGCCACCGGGGTTGGTCGTGTACCGGAGGTCGAGCACTCCCGAGATGAGCTCGACGGGACCATCCTGGAGCGTTCGCTCCGCGAGGACCTTCGTGACGCGGTCGGCCGTGAGCACGGCCGCCGCGATGCCGTAGAGGGTGAGCGCCCGGCGGCCGGCCGTGCTCAGCCGGTCCGCTCCTCCGCCTGCTTGTCCTTGATGCAGAGCGTCGCGTACGGGAGCGCCTTGATCCGCGCCTTCTCGATCGGCTTGCCGCATCGTTCGCACAGTCCGTAGGTCCCCTGCTCGATCAGCTCCATCGCGTGATCGATCTTCTCGGTGAGATCGCGGATGTTGTTCGTGAGGGAGAGATCCTTCTCCCGCTCGAACGTGGCCGTCCCGGCGTCGGCGGACTCCTCGTCGTACGAGGAGAGGTCGCCAGAGAGGTCCGACTGGCCGCTGCCGAACGAGGACTCCTCGATCTCGGCTGCCTGCCGCTGGAGCTCCTCGCGCTCGGCCAGGAGGAGCTTCTTGATGTCGTTGAGCTCGCGCTTCCCATATGGGGATTTGTCCGTTGCCAAAGCCCGCGCACGCTAACACACCTCTTCGCTCCGGCAACCGGATCGCAGGCTACAATCCGCCCCTAGGCGCAGGCGGGACCGCACGCGATCCTGCGGGCGGATTGCGGGGGCCCAACGTCTCGTCCTCACGAGGGCGGGGCGTTTTTCCATTGAGGAGGTAGCGGTGCCGAGGTTCGAGCCGGTGAGCCCCAAGGTGAGCTTGCCCGAGCTCGAACGAGAGATCCTCGAGTTCTGGCGCGAGGGTGACATCTTCCGCAAGAGCCTCGAGGCCAGAGAGGGCGCGCCCGAGTGGGTCTTCTACGAGGGGCCCCCCACCGCGAACGGGAAACCCGGGATCCACCACGCCGAGGCCCGCACGTTCAAGGACGTCTACCCCAGGTACCGAACGATGACCGGCCACTACGTCTTCCGGAAGGCCGGCTGGGACTGCCACGGCCTGCCGGTCGAGCTGGAGGTCGAGAAGGAGATCGGCACCAAGACCAAGCGCGATATCGAGGCCTTCGGGATCGCCGAGTTCAACCAAAAGTGCCGCGAGTCGGTCACGCGCTACGTGGGGGACTGGGAACGCCTGACCGAGCGCCTGGGCTTCTGGCTCGACCTCTCGCAGGCGTACTGGACGATGACGCCCGAGTACATCGAGAGCGTCTGGTGGTCACTCAAGAAGCTCCACGCCGACGGCCTGCTCTACGAGGCCGACAAGTCCGTCGCCTATTGCCCGCGATGCGGTACCGCGCTGTCCGACCACGAGGTCGCCATGGGGTACACAACGGTGACCGACCCGAGCGTCTACGTGAAGCTGCCGGTCGTCGAGGCTCCGAACGCACCGGGGCTCGCAGGCGCGGCGCTGCTCATCTGGACGACCACGCCGTGGACGCTCCCCGCGAACCTGGGCGCCGCGGTGGATCCCGGCGCGACATACGTTCGGGCCGAGGTCGGCGAGAAACAGCTCATCCTGGCCGAGCGTCTCGCGCCGGTGGTGCTCGGCGAGGACGTCCGCATCACGGAGACGTTCGAGGGTACGGCGCTCGTCGGCGTCCGCTACCAACCTCCCTATCCCAACCTCGACGGGGACGTGCACCGGGTCGTGGGCGCTGACTTCGTCGGGCTCGACGAGGGCACGGGCATCGTGCATATCGCGCCGGGCTTCGGGTCCGAGGACATGGAGATCGGGCAGCGGGAGGGCTGGCCGATCTATCGCCCTGTCGATGACGCCGGCCGGTTCACCGGCGACGTCGCGGTCGAGTTCGTCCGCGGACGTGAGGTGAAGGAGACGGACGCCGACATCATCGAGGATCTGCGCGCCCGAGGTGTCCTGCTCCGCGACGAGCCGTACGAGCACACCTATCCCCTGTGCTGGCGTTGCGATACCCCGCTCCTCTACATGGCCCGGAGCTCCTGGTACATCCGGACGACCGCGCGCAAGGAGCGGCTTCTCGAGGTGAACGAGTCCGTCGGCTGGCTCCCCGACCACGTGAAGCGCGGCCGCTACGGCGACTGGTTGGAGAACAACGTCGACTGGGCGCTGTCCCGGGAGCGGTACTGGGGCACTCCCTTGCCGGTATGGCGCTGCTCCAACCTGCACGTGACCGTCGTGGGATCCCTTCAGGAGCTCTCGGAACGGGCGGGCACCGACGTGACCGGCGTGGATCCGCATCGTCCCGCGATCGACGAGGTCACCCTGCCCTGTCCGGAGTGCGGCGAGGAGGCGACGCGGGTCCCCGAGGTGATCGACACCTGGTACGACTCGGGCGCGATGCCCTACGCGCAGTGGTCGTACCACCCGGAGCTCGGGCGCGGTGCGGAGGCGCTGGAACGGCGATTCCCCGCCGACTTCATCTCGGAGGGGGTGGACCAGACGCGTGGCTGGTTCTACTCACTGATGGCGGAAGGCGTCCTGCTCTTCGATCAGAGCGCCTACCGGAACTGCGTCGTGCTCGGCCTTCTTCTCGACAAGGACGGCCGCAAGATGTCGAAGCGGCTCGGCAACATCATGGATCCGTGGGACGTCTTCGACCGGCTCGGAGCCGATGCGCTCAGGTGGTTCTTCCTGGCGGCCGGCTCCCCGTGGTCGGACCGTCGCGTGCACCACGAAGGGATCGAGGACGGGGTCCGCCGCGTGCTGCTCACGCTCTGGAACGTCTACGCGTTCCTGGTGACGTACGCCAACGCGGACGAGGTGGATCCCTCGACCCTGGACGTTCCGCCGGAAAGTCGTCCGGTGCTCGACCGATGGATCCTGTCCCGGCTCTCCGCGACCTCGGCGGTGGCGCGGGAAAGCCTCGACGGCTACCAGGCAACCGTTGCCGCGCGTGAGATCGCTCGACTCGTGGACGACGTCTCGAACTGGTACGTGCGCCTCGCACGAAGGCGATTCCGAGGCCCGGGGGGCGCACCGGCCCCGGATGCTCCCGCCGCCCACCGAACGCTGTACGAAGTCCTCACCACCCTGGCTCGCCTCATGGCGCCGTTCACGCCGTTCATCACGGAGGCGATCTGGCGGAACCTCAAAGCCGAGGACGATCCCGAATCGGTGCACCTCGCCTCCTATCCGGAGGCCGATGCGTCGCTTCGTGACGAGCGCCTCGAGGAGGCCATGCAGGCCGCCCGGGACATCGTGACGCTTGGCCGCACGATCAGGAGCGACGCGAAGATGCGTGTCCGCCAGCCGCTCGCGCGCGCCGCCGTGCACGTGCCCGGCAACCCGGACGCCTTCGCGCCGCTCGTCGACCTGATCGCGGAGGAGCTGAACGTCAAGGAGGTCACCTTCGCCGAATCGGCGACGCGCATGTCGACGTGGCGGGCGAAGCCGAACTTCCGCGCCCTCGGCCCTCGTCTCGGGCCCCGGGTCAAGGAGGTGGCTGCCGCCCTCGAGCAAGATGACGGAGCCGTCGCGGCCTCCCTGGCACGGGGGGAGCGTGTGGTCGTGCAGACACTGTCCGGCGATGTCGAGCTCGCGCCCGACGACGTCGAGCTGATCCAAGAGACGACGGGTGGATGGGGCGTCGCCGCCGAAGGTGGTCTGACCGTGGCGCTCGACCTGGAGGTCACGGCCGAGCTGGCACTCGAGGGGATCGCCCGGGAGCTGGTCCGGATGGTGCAGGACGCGCGGAAGGCCGCGGGTCTCCAGGTCAGCGACCGGATCGAGCTCTCGGTGGCGGCAGAGGGTCAGGTCGGAGAGGCGCTTCGCGCGCACCGAGAGTGGATCGCGGGAGAGACGCTTGCCGTGGCGATCTCCGAGGGTCCCATGGACGGCACCGCGCACGAAGAACGCGGGGATATCGAGGGAGCACCTGTCGTGATCGGTCTGCGGAAGGCCTGACGTCTACGGCTTGCAGACGCCGCAGGCCTTGAAGCCGCGGCTCTGCGCCGTCTTCTTCTGCAGGCGTTCGGTATCGCTGCGTCCCTGAACGAAGCGACACGTCGACTCGTGATACGTCCCGCGCTCGGGGATGGCGACAACCATTGCTCGGCTCGCCGAGCTTGCGGCCGCCGTCTTCTTCGCCGCGGTCTTCTTCGCCGCGGTCTTCTTCACCGCGGTCTTGGTGGCGGTTGTTTTGACCGCGGGTGTCTTCGTGGCCGCAGACTTCGCGGCGGTCGTCTTGCTCGCCGGCGACTTGGCGGTCGTCTTCTTGGCAGCGGTCTTGCGCGTCGTCGGCTTGGCCGCGGGCGCGGTCGGCGCGCTCGGCGTTGCCGGGCGGCGTTGC
>CAZKFH010000040.1:0-19241 GCA_964551945.1 uncultured Actinomycetes bacterium
GTCTCCTTCACGTCGTGGACGCGAACGATGTGCGCGCCTCGGCCCGCCAGCCACGCGGCCGCGCCGAGCGATCCCTCCAACCGGTCCCCGAGCGGAACGTCGCCCAGAGCGGTGCCGATGAAGGACTTCCTCGACGCGCCCACAAGGACTGGCACGTTCAGGTCCAGGAACGCGTCGATCTGCCGCATCAGCTCGAGATTGTGCTCGAACGTCTTGCCGAACCCGAGACCGGGATCGACGCAGAGGCGGTCTCGCCCCACGCCGGCCGCAAACGCGGCGTCGAGCCGCGCACCGAGGTACTCGCGAACCTCTCGCACCACGTCGTCGTACTGCGGGTCTTGCTGCATCGTCTTCGGCTCACCGAGCATGTGCATCAGCACGATGCCGGCGCCAGACTCCGCCACCACCCCGAACATCTCCGGATCTCGAGCCGCCGAGACGTCATTGACGACCACGGCTCCGGCATCGAGCGCTGCACGGGCAACCTCCGCCTTGCGCGTGTCGATGGAGATCGGGATGTCGAGCTCGGCGACGAGCCGCTTCACGACCGGAGCGGTGCGATCGATCTCCTCGTCCACGGCCACTTCGTCGGAACCAGGGCGCGTGGACTCGCCACCCACATCGACTATGTCGGCGCCCTCCTCCGCCATGCGAAGGCCCTGCGTGGCTGCGGCCTCCTGGTCGAGGAACCTCCCGCCGTCGGAAAACGAGTCTGGGGTGACGTTGAGGATCCCCATCACGAGGGTTCGTGTGCCGTACTCGAGCTCCCGATCGCCCACGTGCCATGTCCCGGACCGCATACGCCCAGCGTAATCAACGCGTTCGAGGAGCGTGGAACCTCCCGGCCGAGGTAGGCGTCTTCTCCTTGTGAGCCGCGCATGATGGAGACCCGCACCGTCGAGGAGGTCGCAACGCCTTCGGAGAGAGGCCGTCTGGAGACGCTGTACGCGGCCCATGCTCCCGGAGCCGCGAGACTCGCCTATCTCCTGACCGGGGATCGGGCGCTCGCAGAGGACCTCGTCCAAGAAGCGTTCGTCCGGATGTTCGGGCGCTTCCGCGATCTCCGGAACCCTGAGGCGTTCGGCGCGTACCTACGGAAGACGGTGGTGAACCTCGCGAAGTCGTACTTCCGCCGTCGCGGCGTGGAGCACACCTTTCTGGAGAAGGAGTCCCGGGAGCCCGTGTCGCCGGCCGAGCAGCCCGAGCCACACCATGAAATGTGGACGGCGTTGAAGAGGGTCACTCCTCGGCAACGAGCAGCCATCGTTCTCCGCTACTACGAGGATCTGACGGAAGCACAGACGGCCGACGTGCTCGGTTGTCCTGTCGGCACGGTGAAATCCCTTGTTTCTCGCGGACTCAAGCAACTTCGCAGTGACCTGACGAGAGGGTGAGTGATGTGGACGAGCTGAAGAGAACACTTCGAGCAAAAGCCAATGAGATGCACATCGAGCCCGAGCTCCCACCTGAGCTGCGCCGGCGGTCGCGTCATCGCAGGTTGGTGAACGCGACCGTCACCGTCGCCGTTATTGGCGCGGTCGGCTTCGGTTCGTTCACGGGTTTCCGATTTGCACTCGAGCAAACGAGCGAGTCTCGCCCGGTCGCACGGGCCGACTCGAACGACGAGAGCATCCCCTCCCTGTTCCCTGATCCACATCTGGTGCCCGAGATCCAGCGAGATGCGGAGTCGGGCGTGGCACCTGGATGGCTCGACGCGAGGTTCGTCGCCGAGCGGTTCGCGGAGGAAGTCATGGGCTGGGCGCAGGGTGGGGGGCGGGTCCAAGTCCTCAGCGACACTCCGCTGCGAGTGGCGATCTGGAATCCGGGGGTCACCGTCACTCGGCCAATTCGGACGATTCTCAGCATGCAGCGATACCAGGGACGCGAAGACGGGATCCTCATGGTGAAGATGGCGGCGTCCCCGGACATCGAGGTCGTGAGTCCCCGGCCGTGGGACCTGATCCGCCCGGGCCAGCAGGTCAAGGTCCGGGGTCGCCGCGCCTTCATCCAAGAGGGCAGCCGACTCCGGGCGGTTATCGGTACGGTCTTCGGTGGGACTCCGACCTCCAGGGGTCACGACGAGTACGCGCCCGAGTTCGCCTTCGAGATTCAAGCTCCCGCAGAGCGCGCGACAGTCGCGTCGTTCACGTTGTTCGACGCCGAGGGAACAAGGGTTGCAACGACTGCCTTCCGACTCCAGGGGGTCGCCTTGGACTCACCAGAGGGGCCAGAAGTCGGGCCCACACCTGGGCCCACCCCGACGAGCGAAGATGCGACCCCAGGGGCGATCCCCGTCGAGCTCGTCAACGCCTCGACCCGAGCGGACGTCCCCTCGTACCTGGACTCTCTGCTGGAGAACCAGGGGCGCGGGGCCCATCACGGCGGATACCACGTCCTCACGATCTCAGAGAGCGAGGGATCGGAGGTCACGGTGATCTCCCACTCCGTCGGCGCCGTCTTGGAGGCGGAGCGTGTCAGTAGGCTGTTCTTCCCCGACTCCGAACTTCGTCCGGACGCGATGCAGCATCCGGTAGCTATGCGGATAGTTGTGGGAGAGGACTTCGCCCAACGGCACGCAGACGCTCTCGACGCCTTCGCGCTCGTGCGGGAGTTCGGTTCCGCTCGCAGCGATCCCGATCGGGCCGACCGTTTCCTCGGGCCGGGGGCGGCAACCTACTACCACGGAGACGACGACGCTTCGCTCTACGGCTACGCGAAGGGCTGCGAGGTCGAGGTCTGGGTAGCCGAGGATCCAGAAGCTTCGGAGATCGCAGCTGGCAACTTGGACGAATTCCATCTCTCGTTCTGCCGTAGGCACACGGACTCGTGGACCGAACTCATCCGGGTCGCTCCCCTGAACGGAGAACTCAAGGTCGTGGAGGCATTCCTCGCCGTCGTCAGCGAGGGCTGATCCGGATGCTACGCGGTGGCACTGAAGCAAGCGTGTAACAAATCCCGCCACCCAAGCGTTTCCATCACGATGGCGGCCATGACCGAGGCGGCCGTGGCGGAGGCCCGCAGGGTGGAGACGTTCGAGGACTTCTTCCACGCCAACTACGAGCGACTGCTGAGAGCGATGTATCTGGCGACCGGAAACAGACACGAGGCCGAGGACCTGGCGCAGGACGCCATGGCTCGGGTCCTCGAGCGCTGGGATCGGGTTGCCACCACGGAGGATCCCGTCGGCTACGTCTTTCGAGTCGCGCTCAATCGCCAGCGCAGTCTCCTCAGGCGACTCGCGATCGCGGTCCGAAAGACACCACGACCCGATGTCGATAGGCAGCTCGAGCCGATGTCGGCCGTCGATGATCGCGACGCCATCCGGCGCGCGCTCAACTCGCTCCCCGCGAGCCAACGCGACACGTTGATCCTCTGCGACTGGCTCGACATGAGTGATGAGGAAGCCGCGCACGCGCTAGGCATCTCGCGCGGAGCAGCCCGGACTCGACTTCACCGAGCGCGAGCAGCCATGCGAGAGAGGCTGGAAGAAGGATGAGCGACCTACGGGACTCTCTGGATCGAGAAGCCAGCACGATCCGCGCAGATAGCGATGCGCTTGGCGCCGTTCGACGACGAGCCGCTCGCCACCGGCGTGTTCGGCGCGGCATTGCTGGGGCGGTCGCTATCGCGATAGGCGCAGCGGGAATCGGCCTCGCGTACACCGCATTTGCCCCCGACCGATCGAGGCGTCCCGCGACCGAAGCGGGGACGACCCGCACGGACCTGCCGATCTGGCCGGACGGACCGGAAGCGGAGCTCGACCGGACCCAGCAGTCGGTCGACGACGGCCATCAGCCGTGGTACCTCTCGCCGCGACTCGTCGCCGAGGTCTTCGCGATGGAGGTGATGCATTGGGAGCGAGAGGACGTCCGGGTCCAAGCCGCGGACCCCGAGGCACGCGGGGTCGCGGTCGCGTCGATATCGAATCCGGCGCTCGCGAGCGAAGCCGGGACGCCCACCGTCACGACGGTCCTCGAGATGGAGCGCTGGCGGGGCAGGCCCGACGGCATATTCGTGATCACGAAGGCGACCAGCGACGTGATTAGTATCGAGCGGCCGCTCCAGTACGAGGACTTCGGACCGGCGCCCGTGTTCGAAGGAGACCTCGGACTGATGCCAGACGGGATCCTCGCGGTTGGGACATGGAAGCACGACCTGTCCCGGTTCTTCGCCTTCACGCACCCGAAAGAGCATTTCAACTTCAAGTTCCGCGAGGACGGGCCCTGGGCTTCACACGCGATCGCGAGCGTTCGCCTGATCCATGCGCCCGGCTTCTGGCCTCCTTCGGATGCGGAGTCGGAAGAACTCGATTCGGGCCTGGACGGGCCCGTGATCGCGATCAGCGCATATCGACTGGGTGAATACCTTCCCGATCCTCAGGAGTCCCCAAGACCCGACGACGGAGGGGAGACTCCGGTGCCCGGACCGACACCAACGAGCGACGAGACCGCTTCCTCTCTGTCCTTCGAAATCTTCAACGCGACCGGCCTTGAATTGGATGCGGTCGTTCCCTACTCAGTGCTGCTGTTTGAGGAGGCGAGGTCCCTCTTCATCTCCGATGCCGAGGAAGCTCGGTCCACGTCGCAGATATTCTGCGCACCCGCCAACCGCGACGAAGCGGAGCGGATCCGCGAAGCACTCTTGCCCGGCGCGGAGATCGGTAGTCTCCCCGCCGACGCACAAGCCGACATACAGATCGTGCTCGGACAGGACTATGCCGAGCGGGAAGGCAACGGCATCCGAGCATACGAACTCGTTCGAAGGTTCATGGGAGCGAGACACAACGGGGAGGGAGCGGAGCGGTTCCTGACAAGAGATGCGGAAGGCCAGTATCAAGCAAACGAGGGTGGCCTTTCCCTGTACGGCTACACGCAGCGTAGCCACGACGTGACTTCGATACAACCTCTGCCCGATAGCGTCTCAACCTTCGTGGTGGTAGTCCGGATTCCTCAGGGAGGAGACTCGGACTTCTACGAAACGCTGCATGTCGGGACAGCGTCGATCGAGGTAGACGGCACGCTCGGAAAGGCAGTTCTCTACGCGGAGCGGAACGAGTAGCTAGCCCTCGATCAAAGCGGCGCGGGCGGGAGCGCCGTCGCCGTCAAGGATCTTCAAGGGCAGGCACGACAGCACGTAGTCGCCGGGCTCGACCTCGCCGAGGTTCAACCCCTCGACGATGATCACTCCCCCGCTGAGCAGTGTGCGGTGCACGGGATGGTCCGGCTTGCCGCCGTCCTCGATCGACAGGAAGTCGATGCCGACCAAGCGAAGCCCGCGATCGACCGCCCACTCGGCACCGTCCAGGCCGAGCGAGACGTACGCGTCGGGGAACTCGACCTTCGGCTGCTTCCACAGCTCCGAGTTGGTCGTCTTGAGCAACAAGCGCTCGACGCCGTCGTCAAGGTCGAGATCAGCCAGTCGGTCCGCTCCGATCGGACCCTCGACATCCGCAAGATCCGCCACCGTGGCCGGTCCGTAGAACACGTCGAGCTCGACCCTATCGACGCCGATCTCGCCGGGCAGGAAGTGCACCGGCGGGTCCACATGGGTGCCGGTGTGCGATCCGAGCCTCAGCTCGGAGACGTTTGCGGAGTCCCCGTCCTCGATCCTCTTGACGCGTTCGACCACCGCACCCGGATCGCCGGGCCACGTCAGCATCTCGGAGCCGATGCCGAGCGAGATGTCGATGATCCGGCCCATCCGCGATACCCTCCTGCGACGAACGGTTGAGAACGTCGGAACCGTAACGCACGAGCGAGAGCGGGAGGTCAGTGGCGGCATGCGAGCGTTGACCGTCACCCCGCTTTCTCCCAGGTCCGCGGAGCTCTCCGACGTCCCCGAGCCCGACCCTGCCGAGGGCTCGGTCCTCATCGAGGCGATCGCGGTCGGCGTCGACGGGACCGATCAGGAGATCATCGACGGCGCGTACGGCGAGCCGCCGCCGGGCAAGGACCGCCTCGTGCTCGGGCATGAGTCGTTCGGTCGCGTCGTGGAAGCTCCGAAGGCGAGCACGCTCGCTCCCGGCGATCACGTGGTCGCGTTCGTCAGACATCCCGACCCCGTCCCGTGCCCGCAGTGCGCGGCAGGCCACTGGGACATGTGCACGAATGGGCAGTACACGGAACACGGGATCAAGGGGCGGGACGGGTTCATCCGCGAGCGCTACCGCGTGGATCCCGACCGCGTCATCGTGACGGACCCGGCACTCGGCGGCCTCGGCGTCCTGGTGGAACCGGTGAGCGTGGTCGCCAAGGCGTGGGACCACATCGAGCGGATCGGGAGCAGAGCCCCGTGGCAGCCGAAGCGTGCGCTCATCACCGGTGCCGGGCCCATCGGCTTGTTCGCCGCGATGCTCGGCGCGCAGAAGGGCATCGAGATGCACGTGGTGGACCGCGTGACCGAAGGACCGAAGCCCGCGCTCGTCGAGGATCAGGGCTGGTGCTACCACTCCGACCTCGAGCAGACCGAGGAGGGAGGGTTCGACGCGGTGATCGAGTGCACCGGCGTCGGTCCGCTTGTCTTCCACGCGATCGAGCACACCGCACCGGGGGGCATGATGGCGCTGACCGGAATCGCTTCGAGCGATCGCAAGGTGCCGCTCGACGCGTCCGCTCTCAACAAGGAGCTGGTCCTCAACAACACCGTCGTGTTCGGCTCCGTGAACGCCGGACGCCGGCACTACGAGCAGGCAGCCGACGCGCTCGCCAAGGCCGACCCGAAATGGCTCGAGCGGATCATCACGCGTCGCGTCCCGCTGGAGCGCTGGCCGGAGGCGCTGGAGCGTCAACCCGACGACGTGAAGACGATCATCACGTTCGGAGGAGCCTCATGAGCGTTCCCGAGGACAAGATCGAGCGACAGGGCGCACAGCAGGACATCGAGCTCGGCTCGATCCAGGTCCTCGAGGGCTCGACGTTCATGGTCTCCGATGCGCGCGGGGACGTTCGTGAGGGCTCTGTCGCGGGCCTGTTCCACGAGGACACTCGGCACCTGAACCGCTTCGAGCTCACGGTCGGCGGCAAGACGCCGACGCTCCTCACCTCGAACGAGGTGGACTACTACTCGGCTGCGTTCTTCATGACGAATCCCGAGCTCGACGGGATCGAGCCGAAGGCGTTGACGATCCAACGACATCGCTTCGTCGGTGACGGGCTGCGCGAGACGATCACCGTCCGCAACCACATCGGCGAGACGATCGAGGTCGAGGTGCGACTGGCGTGCGGTGCGGACTTCGCCGACCTCTTCGAGGTGAAGCTCGCGGAGTTCATCAAGACCGGCGTTGCGAGCACGCATCACGCACCCGAGCGCGGGCACCTCCATTTCTCCTACGAGCACGAGCACTTCAAGGCCGCCACGCAGATCACGGGAGCCGACGCACGCGTCGAGGGCGACGACCTGGTCTGGGACGTCCGGATCGAGCCGCGCGGCACCTGGCACATCGGCGTGGTCGTGGCACTCACGCTCGACGAACAGCAGATGGAGCCGACCCACGAGGACTTCGGGGAGCCGGAACGAGAGGCAACGAAAGTGCTCCGGAAGTGGCAGGACGAGACGCCCCAGGTCACGAGCGGCTTCGACGTCGTGTGGCATGTGATGGAACGCTCCGTCACCGACCTGGCATCGCTCCGCCTTCAGGCCTGCGTCAAAGGGAACGAGTACTCGCTGCCGGCGGCCGGCCTGCCGTGGTTCATGGCGATCTTCGGACGGGACACGCTCATCAGCTCGTACCAGTCCCTGTGGGTTGGGCCCGAGCTGGCGCGCGGAGCGCTCGAGGCGCTGGCCGGCTACCAGGGAACCGAGATGAACAACTTCAAGGACGAGGAGCCGGGCAAGATCCTCCATGAGATCCGCTTCGGCGAGCTGACCGCGATCGGCGCGAAGCCGCACCGCCCCTACTACGGTTCCGCCGACTCGACGCCCCTGTGGCTGATCCTGCTCCACGAGCACTGGCGATGGACGGGTGACGACGGCCCCTCCAAGCAGCTCAAGGAGAATGCGCTGCGCGCGCTCGAGTGGATCGACCGGTACGGCGACCTCGACGGCGACGGGTTCATCGAGTACCGCTCGCGGTCGAAACAGGGTCTGCGGACGCAGTGCTGGAAGGACTCGTGGAACGGCCTTCAGTTCGCGGACGGCACGGTCCCGGATGTCCCGATCGCGCCGTGCGAGGTCCAGGGCTATGCGTACGACGCGAAGGTGCGGACCGCGGAGCTCGCGGAGAAGGTCTGGGGCGACGCCGAGCTCGCGTCTCGTCTTCGCAAGGAAGCCGAGGAGCTGTACGCGCGCTTCAACGATGCGTTCTGGATCGACGAGCGCGGCGGCTACTACGCCATCGGGCTCGACAAGGACAAGCGGCAGATCGACTCGATCACCTCGAACATGGGTCACTTGCTGTGGTCGGGCATCGTTCCGGAGGACCGGGCCAAGAAGCTCGTCGACCATTTCTTCTCAGGTGGCATGTGGACCGGATGGGGCGTGCGCACGATGTCGTGGGACGACCACGGCTACAACCCGATCGGTTACCACGTCGGAACGGTGTGGCCGCACGACAACTCGTTGATCGCAGCAGGCCTCGCAAGATACGGCTACCGGGAGGAGGCGAACAGGATCGCAGCGGCGCTGCTCGAGGCCGCCGAGTACACCGAGTGGCGACTGCCCGAGGTATTCGCCGGCTACTCGCGCGACGAGGCACCGTTCCCGGTGCGCTATCCCACCGCATCGAGCCCACAGGCGTGGGCGACGGCGGCGCCGTTCCTGTGGCTCCGGATCGCGATGGGCCTCGACGTGAAGGACGGAGAGGCGGTCATCGATCCCTTGCTGCCCGAGTCGCTGGGAGAGATGGGGCTGAAAGGCATCCATGCGGCCGGCAGTTTGTGGGAGGTCACGGCGAAGGGCTCGAAGGGCGAGCTTCGCCCCATGAGCGAGGCGTAGCCGGCACCACCACCCATGTCAGTCGCCGCTGGTACGCTCGGGCCAACAAACCGATCCTCCCCCGGAAGGGATCGAGGCGATGGAGCTCATAGGTACAGTCACGAACGCGGTCCTGCTCCTCCTGGTGGGAGGGCTCCTTAGTTGGCAGTTGAACGGCCGATTCAAAGCCATTGAGACTCGGATGGACACCCTCCAGCGTTCGGTAGACGGGTTGCGGTCCGACCTGACTCAGGTCGCCCTCGCCGTGGGCATGCAGCCGGGGCCCAGGCGAGGCGCGTAGCCGCCCAGTTAGCAGAGCGAGGACAGCGGGTAAGTCCGACAGCGGCATGCGTGCGCTGACCGTCGTCCTACTCGCGTTCGCGCTGACGGCGTGTGGCCTCCCGCGCGACCCCGAGGGCACTCTCGAGCGGGTCGAGGGAAGTTCCATGCGCGTCGGCGTCACGGACAGTCCACCGTGGGTAGTCATCACCGAAGGCGAGCCGACAGGGGTCGAGGCCGAGCTGCTGCAGCATCTTGCGCGCGACCTCGACGCGCAGATCGAGTGGGTCGAGGGATCGGAGAGCGAGATCCTCGAACAGGTCGAGCAGGGTCACCTCGACCTCGCGATCGGCGGCTTCACCGCCGACAACCCCTGGGCGAAGGAGGTCACGTTCATCCAGCCGTACTTCACACTCGGCGAGGACGTCCACGTGGTGGCCGTGCCGCATGGCGAGAACGCCTGGATCGTACGGGTCGAGCGATTCCTGAGGTCGCGGCTCGCGGAGATCCCGGATCTGTTGCGGGATCACGCATCACCGTGAGCTCCCGCCACGGGGAGATGACCCCGGCCAAGGAACGGATCCGTAGGCGCGCCGTCCGACTCGAAGTTTTCACGATCTGCTACCTGCTCACGGCGATCGTCGTCGTGTACCTCACGCTCGGCAACTCCCAAGCGATGAAGACCGCCTGGGTCGAGGACATCCTCAGCCTCGTCCCGCCACTCGCCTTCCTGATCGCCTCCCGCGTCCGCGATCGCCGGCCGAGCGCGGAGTTTCCGTACGGTCATCATCGAGCGACGTCGATCGCGTATCTCTGTGGATCGCTCGCCCTATTGACCTTCGGGCTGTTCATCTTCGGAGACTCACTCATCAAGCTCGTGACGTTCGAGCACCCTTCGGTGGGAACGGTCGTGATCCTCGGTCATCAGATCTGGCTGGGGTGGCTGATGATCCTGGCGCTGCTCTATAGCGGGATCCCGATCTTCATCCTCGGCCGAATGAAGGCGCCGCTCGCGCGTGAGCTCCACGACAAGGCTCTGTACGCGGACGCCGAGATGAACCGCGCCGACTGGATGACGATCTCGGCTGCGATCGTGGGAGTCATCGGGATCGGGATCGGCCTGTGGTGGGCAGACGCCGTCGCCGCCATCTTCATCTCGCTGGACGTGGTCCGCGACGGCCTGTCGAACGTCCGGCAGGTCGTGCGCGACCTGATGGACCACGTCCCCACCAGCGTCGATCACAAGGCCGCCGATCCGCTCCTAGCGCGCGTGGAAGCCGAGATGCGGAAGCTCCCGTGGGTACGCGACGTCAAGGCCCGGCTCCGAGAAGAGGGTCACGTCTACTTCGGCGAGGTGCATGTTGTGCCCTCCGATGAGCGCAACCTGCTCGTCAACATAGAGAAAGCGCACGAGCGCCTCCGGGAGATGGACTGGCGGCTGCACGACGTCGTCATCGCGCCCGTCAAGGAGTTCCACGACGAGCTGAAGGAGATCGAGGAGCAGGCTTAGAGGCCGGCCGCGATGACGGCCTTCGTGACCTTGTCGTCGATCGAGGAGATCGGCGAGCGCTTCTTCACCCACGGATCTCCGCCGAAGTAGCGGCGGAAGATCTTCTCGGCGATCCGCGTGGCGATAGCCTGCGTCGTGAGCGTCGGGTTCGGCCCGCCGATGCCGTTCGCGAGGGCGGAGTTGTCCGCGATGAACAGGCGCTTGACCCACCGCGCTTCTCCATTCGGGTTGAGCACCGAGTCGTCGGCGCTGATTCCCATCCGCATCGTGGACTGGACATGCAGGATCAGTGGTGGCCAGCCGATCCGGTGAACCTTCGTCGCCCCCGCGGCCTTGAGCAGGTTCGCTGCCTGCTGTGCGAGGAACTCACGGTTCGCCAGCGTGCGTGGACTCCGCTTCCGCTGGTGGAACTCGACCTTCGCGACGGCTCCGTGCTCGTCGGGCGGGAACGCGGACGACAGCGTGACGCGGTTCTGCGCCTCAACGTCGTCGTCGGTGATGACGAGAACGTTGAGGAGCCGATCGATGTTCGAGATGTAGCGCTTCAGCTCGTTGCCCAGCAGGCGACCGATCGTGTCGGCGCCCGCCTTCGACGGGAAGCCGTTGTCGTAGAAGCCGCTCATCCCCGCGTCGCTGAAGTTCGCGGAGAACGCCTGGAGTGCGGGAGGGAGACCGACGTTCTCGAGGCCGCCCCGGCCCGGGAAGTCACAACGCGCCGACGAGCCCGGTCCTTTGCTCGAGCCGGTCTCGAACGGCATCTCGCCGATGACCCAGTCGAAGAAATGGTCGGTGTAGCCGCGCCCGACCCAGCCGTTCGGGTTCGGGAGGCTGCTGTTCATCCATAGGCGCGGATTCTCGGTGCAGCCCGCGGCCATCACGATGACCTTCGCTTCCTCCGTCGCGGTCTGTCCGGTTGCCCCAACCCGCCACATCACGCTTCGGGCGGTGAGCGCTCCCTGCACGGTCTCGGTACCGACGTTCGTGACGAACGCGTCGGTGACGAGCGTGACGGACTTGCCATGCTTCGCCCATCCGTCCGCGGTCAGCGCCATCGGGACGTAGCTGTTGTCGGTCGAGCGCTTCGCCCTGAGGTTGCGTGGCGCGTTGCGCGGCTCGACGCAGCCCTGGAAGCAGTAGCCGCAGAACGTGCAGCCCTGCGCTTGGGGGTACAGCAGCTTGAGCGGGTCGCCAGTCTTCCCCGCGTTCCCCTTCGGCTGCAGGATCGCGTTCTCCTGGGGGCGAAAAGCGTTCCTGGTGATGTTCTTGCCGGTCTGAACCTTCAGCCCCATCCCTTCGGCACCCTTGAGCCACGCCTCCTCCTTCGTCCCCATGGCCGCGGTCTGCACGGGCAGGGTGTGCTCGACCCACTCGTAGTACGGGAGCAGGGTCCGATAGGAGAACGGGAACTCGTGCGCGCGGTCGTACGCGTCGCGGTCCTTTCCCTTGTACCCGCGAAACACCCCGGGGGCAGCGCGCGGAGAGTTGCCGTAGTAGTGCTGGGTAGTCCCTCCGACGCCGGAGAGCTGCCAGAGGAACGAGTTCTGCGGTGTCTCGCGCGCCCATGCCGGTTTCGCGCGGTCGGCGGGGCCGAAGCGGAAGTAGCCGAACAGCGGGTTGTTCGCGTCGTTCTCGAAGCGAGACCACTCTGTCTCCGGGTCGCCGTGACGAGGCCCGGCCTCCAGCAGCAGCACGTCGAGCCCGCGTTGCGCCAGCTCCTTGGCGACGACGGGCCCGCCCCCGCCGGCACCGATCACTATGACGTCACGCATCGCGCTTCTTCCTCTTCCTCGGGCCGCCTCGAGCCTTCTTGCGCCCCTCGAAATAGCCCTTCATCTCGGGCCAGCCGTTGACCTGAGTCGTACGGCCGGGTTGGTACTGCGAGAGGTTCCAGCCGACGGGCCGACCGGTCAGTGTTCGCGTCGCCGGGTCAAGCACGTCCCACTCACCGAACGCGAGGTAGGCCGTGTAGCCGGGGAGGATGCCCCCGACGAAGCGGATGTTCCGCGTCGCGTCATCGTCACCAGCCATGGACTCGATGCGCTTGAAGACCTCGGCCTTGTCCGCGAACGACAGGCGGGAGAAGTGCGACGGGAACGGTCCACCAGCCGCGGCCGGGTCGACCTGCGCCGCCGTGGAGTTCAGCAGGCCGGCGACCGCGCCCGACAGCGGCAGGGTCCCGTCGTTGTTGAACGGGCCGAGATCGGCATTCGGCAGGAACGTGTCGAGGTTCAGGATGAGGTTGTCGGTTGTCCCGGCATCGATCGCTCCGGGCTCGGGTGAGGTCTCACCTTGCGCGACGGAGTAGGCGTCGGGCCCGGGCAGGATGAACGCGACGAGCCCATTCATCGTGTCGCGCGTGAGGTCTGGGTCCTGCGCCGCGGCCTCGTCAAGCCAGCCCTTGCCGCGCAGCGCCGCGGGGAGCTGGGCGAGTGCCGCACCGAAGCCAACCGCGCCCGCGCGAGCGAGGAACTGCCTTCGAGAGATCCCGTTCGGCGGTCGTTCGGAGGAAGCCACGAGCGAGGCGAATCCTACCCTGACCCGAGAGATACCTTGCTACTGGTCGGTCCAATGGTAAGATACTTTGTAGCCGCTAAGTATCTTAGTTTTGGCGGGGAGGATACTTTGATTCCGGAAGCGTTCAGCGACGCCCAGCGCGAGCATGTGCGCCGCCATCTTGGAGGCTACTGGTCCTTCATACCACCGCCGCCCATACGGGAGCTGGCACTCGATCCGCAGATCTCGCTGGCACTATCGGACAGCGACCGTCGCCTGGGAGAGCTCGCGGGAGCTGGCGAGTGGCTGCCAAACCCCCACCTCCTCATCCGGCCGTTCCTTCGACGCGAGGCCGTGCTGTCGAGCAGGATCGAGGGAACGCAGGCCTCGGTCGCCGACCTGGTGTTGTTCGAGGCGGGCCCGGGAGCACCGGAGCGATCTCCCGATGTCCGCGAAGTGCTCAACTACGTCAGAGCCCTCGAGCTCGCATTCCAGCCGCGCCGACGCCTCCCTCTGAGCCTCAGGCTGATCCGCGAGCTGCACCGGGTCTTGATGACCGACGTCCGAGGAGCCCATCTCACGCCGGGCGAGTTTCGTACCTCACAGAACTGGATCGGTCCGCCTGGCTGCGCCCTGGAGGACGCCAGATTCGTTCCGCCCTCACCCGACGAGCTCATGAGATGTCTGGACGCGTTCGAAAAATACTTGCACGCTCCCGTTGACCTTCCGCCACTCATTCGGCTGGGGATCATCCATTATCAGTTCGAGGCGATACACCCGTTCCTCGACGGAAACGGTCGGGTAGGACGCTTGCTTCTCAGTCTGCTCCTGCATGAGTGGCGGCTCCTGCCGCAGCCGCTCCTGTACCTGAGCGCGTACTTCGAGCAGCACCGAAGCGACTACTACGATCTGTTGCTCGACGTTAGCCTGAGGGGAGACTGGTCCCCGTGGCTCACCTTCTTCCTCAAAGGGGTAGCTCAGCAATCGGCTGACGCGGTCGCGAGGGCACGGAGACTGTTCAGACTCAGGGAACGATTCCACGCGACCCTCCACGCCAATCGTTCGTCCGCCCTCCCCCTCCGCTTGATCGATCGACTCTTCGAGCAACCAGCTCTCAGCATCGCCCAGGCACAGAAATATCTTGGCGTCACTCGCCGCGCCGCAGCGCTCAACGTGGAGAAACTGATTCGGGCAGGGATCCTGCGGGAAGCGACCGGGCGCTCACGCAACCGAATCTTCGTTGCTGATGAGATCTTGGCGCTCGTGGGTGAGCGGCGCCTATAGCCTCACGGCGAAGTCAAGAGGGATTTCGCCGGGCTTCCCATTCCGCCACGGCCACGAACAGCACGCTCCCGCCCAGGGCAACTGTGCCCCAGGTCGTCCCGATGCTCGAGGGGAGGTCCGGGAACAGGATCCCGGACAGCCCGAACACCGCGGCAGCTCCGGCGACCAGTCGCGCCGTGATGCGCCAGCCCGGGCTGCGGAACGACGCCACGATCCCGACGAGCGGAAGCGCGAACGCCAGCGCGGCCATGCCCGCATAGTGGAACTCCTCGCAGTGCTGGTCTCCCTCGACACACGCTCGCTGGATGGCCGCCTGGTCAAACGCGTAGATGACGAGCGGGATGGCAGCGAGCACGGCAAGCGCGGCCATGATCGGCTGAGAACGACCGCCCAGACGCGCCCCCTGTCCCCGGGACGGATGGAACCACCAGAGCACGACCGCCACCACGATCGGCACGAGCGCGAAGAGCGGCTCACCGCCCAACGCATAGCCGGCAGCGAAACCCAGCCCCGCGGCGGCGGCGCCTTGCATGACGGCTGGCTTCGTCTCAGGGCGTCGAGCCTGCAACAGGAACGGAAGCGCGATCAGGATCCCCGCCAACGCCCCGTAGGCGAGGTCGTGTGCCTTGTGCACCTCGCGCCCACCGGCCCCGAACCACCCTCCGATCAGGGAGAGGAACCCGAAACCGGCGAATCCGATGCCGAGCCCGAAGATGACCGTCAGAACGATGAACGTGGTCCGCCTCGCTTTCGACACGGGCCCACCCGCGACCGAGCTCTGAGCCATCAGCCCCTCCTCCGAGGTCGGAGCGCCGAGATTACCGAGGACGCATCAGCGAGGCAATCAGCCGCGGTGGTCGCGGAGGAGGCTCATCGCCTCGGCGCGGGTGCGGGGGTCGCTGCGGAACACCCCGCGGACCGCGGATGTCACGGTCTCCGCGCCCTCCTTCTTCACGCCGCGCAACGACATGCACATGTGCTCGGCCTCGATCACGACGAACACGCCGCGAGGCTTGAGCACCGCCTCGAGGACGTCGGCGACCTGGGTCGTCAGCCGCTCCTGCACCTGCGGCTTCCTCGCGAGCACGTCGACCAGGCGCGCGAGCTTCGACAGCCCCGTGATCCGTCCGTCGTCGCCGGGGATGTAGGCGATGTGGGCCTTCCCCGTGAACGGGAGCAGGTGATGCTCACACAGGCTGGCCATCTCGATGTCACGCACCATGATCATCTCGTCGTGTGCGACGTCGAACACCGCGTCCACGACGGCCTCGGGGTCCTCGTGCAGGCCGGCGAAGACCTCTCGGTACATCTCCGCGACGCGGCGCGGCGTCTCCTTGAGGCCGTCACGCCCGGGATCCTCGCCGATCCCCTCGAGGATCAGACGTACCCCCTCCTCGACCTTCTGAGGATCGAACTCGCTACCGGAGGGGGTCACGCTTTCCCTTCGGCCTGGCCACGCTGCGGCGCGCGACCGCGATGCCCGCGCCGCGCTTCTGGCCGTTCTTCGCCACCACACGCTTCTTCGCGCTGGCGAGGATGTTGATCAGATCCTCCTTCTCGATCGTCTCGCGCTCGATCAGTGCCGCGGCGATCTGGTCGAGCTTGCGTTTCTGCGCCTGGAGGATGTCGAGGGCCTCGTCGTGCGCCTCGTCGATCAACCGGCGCACCTCGGAGTCGATCTCGAACGCCACCTGATCCGAGTAATCGGCCTGCGCGCCGAGATCGCGGCCGAGGAACACCTCGCCCTGCCGCTGCCCGAGCGTGAGCGGGCCGAGCGAGTCCGACATGCCGTACTCGGTGACCATGCCTCGCGCGATCTTCGTGGCGCGCTCCAGGTCGTTCTGCGCGCCGGTCGTGATGTCGCCGATCACCATCTCCTCCGCGACGCGGCCGCCGAGGAGCATCGCGAGCTCGTCCACCATCTCCGAGCGCGTGACGAGGAATCGATCCTCGACCGGCAGGGTCTGCGTGTAGCCGAGGGCGCGACCTCTCGGGATGATCGAGATCTTGTGCACGGGATCCGCGTTGGGCAGCACGTGGGCGACGAGAGCGTGTCCGGCCTCGTGGTACGCGATGATCCGCTTCTCGCGCTCGGAGATGAGGCGCGTCCGGCGCTCCGGCCCGGCCATCACGCGGTCGATGGCCTCCTCCAGCTCCCACATCGTGATCGTCTTCTTGCCGCGGCGTGCGGCCAGCAGCGCGCCCTCGTTCAGGACGTTCGCGAGGTCGGCACCCGTGAACCCGGGCGTCCGCCTGGCGACGATGTCGATGTCCACGTCGTCATCGAGTGGCTTACCGCGACCATGGACCTTGAGGATCCCGCGCCGGCCCTCGAGATCCGGACGATCGACCACGACCTGGCGGTCGAACCGTCCCGGTCGCAGCAGCGCGGGGTCGAGGATGTCGGGGCGGTTCGTCCCGGCCATCAGGATCACGCCGGTCTTCGCATCGAACCCGTCCATCTCTACCAGCAGCTGATTCAGCGTCTGCTCCCGCTCGTCGTGCCCACCCCCGAGGCCCGCTCCGCGGTGGCGGCCCACGGCGTCGATCTCGTCGATGAAGATGATGGCCGGCGCGCTCTGCTTCGCCTGCTCGAAGAGGTCACGGACGCGAGCGGCGCCCACACCCACGAACATCTCCACGAAGTCCGAGCCGGAGATCGAGAAGAACGGGACACCGGCCTCGCCGGCCACGGCACGAGCGAGCAGCGTCTTCCCCGTTCCCGGGGGCCCATAGAGCAACACGCCCTTGGGGATCTTCGCGCCCATCGCCTGGAACTTGGCGGGGCTCTCGAGGTACTCCTTGACCTCGCGCAGCTCCTCGACGGCCTCGTCGACACCGGCGACGTCCTCGAAGGTCGTCTTCGGCGTGTCCTTCGTGACCTGGCGAGCCTTCGCCTTGCTGAACTGCATCACTCGGTTCCCGCCACCCTGACCCTGCCGGAAGATGAACAGGAAGATCCCGAGAAGGAGCAGGATCGGCAGCAGGTTGAGGACGATGTTGAGAACGGTCGAGCCGTTCTGTGGATCGGCGGAGACCTCGACGCCGGCGTCCTGCAAGACGGTGACGAGCTCGTCCTCCGACTCCGCCGGGTAGTTCGAGACGTAGATCTCCCCCGAGGCGAGCTCGCCCTCCACTTCTTGCTCCGTGAACACCGCGGTGTCCACGCCGCCGTCGGCGGCCAGCGACTCGAGCTGCGTGAAGCTCAGCTCGGTGGGTTCGACCTGGGGCCTGCTGAACGTCGCGAAGAGGTACAACGCGAGTCCAACGACCGCCAGATACAGGAGCGGACCGCGAAGAAGCTTGCGGACTCTTGGATCGCGTTTCGTGAGGGATTCTCCTTCGTAGGAAGCGCAGCCAGGGGCTCAGAACGAGCGTAGCACGGGCCTCTGAATGCGAGATCGGACGATCGCCCGACGGCTCGCGCTAGCCGGGGATGTTCGCGTACGCCTCGGGCTTCAGCGTCGCGACGTACGGGAGATTGCGGTACTTCTCGGCGAAGTCGAGCCCGTACCCGACGACGAACACGGGGGGGATCTCGAAGCCCTTGTACTTGATGTCGAGCGAGACCTGCTGCACCTCTGGCTTGCGCAGGAGCGCACAGACCTCGAGGCTCGCGGGCTTGCGCGCGCGGAGGTTCCGCAGCAGGTAGGCAAGGGTCAGCCCCGAATCGACGATGTCCTCGACAAGCAGGACGTCCTTGCCCTCGATGTCGCGGTCGAGGTCCTTCATGATCCGCACCACACCGGACGTCTTCGTGGCGACGCCGTAAGAGGACACCGCCATGAAGTCGAACTGCAGGGGGAGGCGGACGTTCCTCGACAGGTCGGCCATGAGGACGAACGCGCCCTTCAGGACACCGACCAGGAGCAGATCGCGGCCACGATAGTCCTCGGTGATGCGCTCGCCCAGCTCCCGGATCTTGGCCTGGACCTCTTCTCCGGTGATCAGGACGCGCTCGATGTCGTGCTCGAACTCGGCCACGTGGCTGAGGAGTGTAGTCGTGGAGGTCTCGGTCTCGCTCCGTTGATCGGTTCGAGTGCTCACCGTTCTCCCTTCCGTCGCCCTGGGGAAGAACGAGAGACACGAACATACTCCTTGCGTCGCTCAGCAACCAAGTCGCCGGGCAGGTCGACGCGCCGGCCGGGCCTGCCCGTCGCGAGCTCGAGCACGCTTCCGATGTGAGCCGCACCGACGTCGGCTCCCCACTCCCCCCACACGGCCCCGGCGAGGCGGACGGTCTGCCGGACGACGCGCGCGCCGATCGGAGCCGGGAGCGCCGCCAGGCCGTAAGCGCCGATGCGGATCTCCTCGTCCCGTACCTCGACGAGCCTCGTGGACGCATCGGAGGCGAGCCCCTCGAGGTAGTCGACATCCCCGCGAACGTTCTCGGCGGTCCGCGCGAGCGTGGCGCGGAGGTCGCGGTCGAGCTCCTGCTCGAGGAGCGGCAGCATCCGGTGCCTGATGCGGTTGCGAAGGAACCGAGGATCGCGATTCGTCGGGTCCTCCTTGGGTCGGAGGCGCAGCGAGCGACAGAACGCCTGAATCTCGGCCCGCGTCGTCTCGATCAACGGGCGAGAAGCGGGGAAGCCGAGCGGCGGGAGCGACGCGACCGGGGGCATGCCGGCTGCGGCCTCCAGCCCCCCGCCCCGCACGAGGCCCAGAAGGACCGTCTCCGCCTGATCGTCGAGCGTGTGTCCGAGCGCCGCGCGCGCGGCGCCGACTTCGGTCGCGGCCGACGTGAGCGCCGCGTATCTCGCGAGCC
>CAZKFH010000041.1:0-19026 GCA_964551945.1 uncultured Actinomycetes bacterium
GGCGGCCGGCGATCGTGGCCGGCGGCGGGGTGATCGCGGCGGAGGCGACCGCCGAGCTCCGAGAGCTGGCCGAGCTGATCGGCGCGCCGGTCGCGACCACGTGGATGGGCAAGGGCGCCTTCCCCGAGGATCACGACCTGTACATCTGGCATCCGGGAGACATCGGGGCTTCGTGCGCGAACGAGATCCTCGAGAGCGCGGACGTCATCCTGTCGATCGGCTATCGGTTCGTGGACTGGACGGCCTCCAGCTACCGCCGCGGCGTCACGTACTCGATCCCGCCGACGAAGCTGATCCAGATCGACATCGACGAGCACGAGATCGGCAAGAACTTCCCGGCCGAGGCGAGCATCCTGGCCGACGCCAAGCCCGCGCTCACCGACCTGGTCGCGTGGCTCCGGGCGAACGGCGGCGCCAGGGACTGGCGAGCCGGGGACTACTTCACCGAGATCCGCTCGCGCGTCGACGCGTGGCTCGAGTCGTGGCGTGACAGACGCGAGTCCGACGCCACCCCGGTCTCCATCTCCCGGGCGCTGGTCGAGATCCGACAGGTACTCGACCGGGACGCGATCGTCGTAACGGGCGCGGGGATGCCGCAGAGCCAGGTCTACCAGGAGTTCCCTGTGTTCGAGCCGCGCACCCACATCACGAGCGGCGGGTTCTCGACGATGGGCTTCACGGTACCGGGCGCGATCGGCGCCAAGCTCGCCGCCCCTGACCGCCAGGTCGTCGGGATCTCCGGCGACGGCGACTTCGCCCTCAACGTGCAAGAGCTCTCCACGGCGGTGCAGTGGGGACTTCCGGTCGTGTACGTCGTGTTCAACAACTCGGCGTGGCAGTCGATCAACAACCTGCAGCGCGGTGCCTACGCTCAGGACCGCGAGCTCATCACGCGCTTCCAGTCCGAAGGACGGTCCTTCTCTCCGAGCTTCGTCGACATCGCGCGCGGATTCGGCTGTTGGGCAGAGCTGGTGGAGAAGCCGTCCGGCGTGGGCGAGGCGCTCCGGCGCGCTCTCGATGCAGGCCGCCCCGCCGTCCTCGAGATCCCCACGGCGACGGAGGGACCGGACTCGCAGCTCAGCAAGTTCGGGTGGTGGGACGTGCCGGTCCCGGAGTACCTGGCCGAACAACGAGCGACGTACGAGCGGGAGCGCAGCGAGGTCACCCCGCCGTGACGGCGGAGGCCGTCGTGATCGGACGAGTGGGGGCCGACCTCTACCCGAACGACAGTCGCACGCCCCTGTCGCGGATCCGGAACTTCACGCGGTTCGCCGGAGGCTTCGCCGCGAACGTCGCCACAGGTCTGGCGCGCCTCGGCGTGCGGACGGCGATCTGGAGCCGGGTGGGAGACGACGGACACGGCGAGTTCATCCGGGAGTTCCTCGCCGGCGAGGGTGTGGACGTCTCGCTCCTTGGGACCGATCCGGTCAACCGGACGCCGGTCGTGTTCTGCGAGCTGTGGCCCCCCGACCGGTTCCCGCTCCTCTTCTACCGGGAGCCGACCGCCCCGGACTGGGAGCTGAACGCCGAGGAGGCGGCCGTCGACGCGGCGACGAACGCTTCGCTGCTGATCGTCTCGGGCACGGGGCTGGCCCGACCGGCCAGCCTGGACACGACGCTTCAAGCGGTCACGGCGCACCGCGGGACCACGATCCTCGACCTCGACTGGCGTCCGGATCTGTGGCGCGAGCCCACGGACTACCCGCGGCAGATCGAGCTGACCGCCGCGCACGCGGAGGTCGTCGTGGGCAACCGAGCGGAGCTTGTGGCCGCCACCGGGATCGATCAGCCGGAGCAGGCGGTCCGCCATCTCGGCGAGCTGGGACCGCGGCTGATCGTCGAGAAGCGGGGGCCCGACGGCGCCGCCGCGCATCTGGCCGATCGCACCCACGAAGTACCCGGGATCCCGGGCGAGGTCGTCAACGGCCTGGGGGCAGGAGACGCGTTCGACGCGGTGCTCGGGTTCGGGATCCTGCGCGAGCTGCCGATCGAAGAGACACTCCGGCTGGCCAACGCGGCCGGAGCGATCGTCGCGGGAGCGCTCGCGTGCAGCGAGGCCATGCCTTCTCTGGAGGAGCTCACGGCGTTCTCGTCCGCCGCCCCGGCTCCCTCGCGCCGATGACGGATCTGCTGCTCCGCGCCGGCACCTACGACCTGGTGACCCCGTCGTCGGCCGGGTGGCGCTACCTCTCCTTCGAGTCCCTCAGCGTCCGGGCGGGCACTGCGATCGATCGCGCTACGGACCACTTCGAGGTGTGCCTGGTCGTACTCGGCGGTGCGTGCCGGGTCGAGAGCGAGGGGGAGTCGTGGGAGCTTGCCGGGCGACGCGACGTCTTCGAGGGCCCGCCGTGGTCCGTCTACCTGCCGCCGGGCCGCCGGTACCGCGTCGAGGCCCGCCAGGACCTCGAGCTGGCGGTGTCGGGGGCGGTGGCGGAGGCCGGAGCTCGCGCGCGGGCGATCCCACCGGACCAGGTGGAGGTCGAGATCCGAGGTGCGGGCAACGCCACACGTCAGATCAACCACATCCTTCCGCCCGAGGGTGACGCGCACCGGCTGATCGTGGTCGAGGTCTACACGCCGTCGGGGAACTGGTCGAGCTATCCGCCCCACAAGCACGACGAGGACCGCGGCGAGCAGGAGGCCGAGCTCGAGGAGATCTACCACTACCGGACTCGCGGGAAGGGCGCGTTCGGGATCCAGCGGCTGTACAGCCCGCGGCACGGCCTGGACCTGACCACATGGGTCGCCGACCGGGACGTGCTGCTCGTGCCGCACGGGTACCACATGGCTGCGGCGCCCCACGGGTTCGACCTCTACTACCTGAACGCGCTCGCCGGCGACCGCCGGTCCCTCGCCGCGGCCGACGACCCGGAGTTGGCCTGGATCCGGGGCCGGTGGTCGGACATGGATGCCGACCCACGACTGCCGATGGTGCGCCCCTGATCCGGGTCGCCAACGCGCCGGTGAGCTTCGGGGTGTTCGAGCTGACGGAGGGCCGCGCGGATCTGCCCCACCCCGACTCCGTGCTCGAGGCGGTCGCGAGCGCCGGCTACGACGGGATCGATCTCGGACCGGTGGGGTACCTGGGCCGCGGCGAAACGCTGCGCCACCGGCTCCAGGATCACGGTCTCGCCCTGGCCGGCGGCTGGATCCAGCTCCGGCTCACCGACCCGGTGGGGTTGGAAGCGGACCTCGAGGCGATGGAGGCGGCACTGTCGCAGCTCGCCGAGGCCAGGCAGGCAGCACCGGACGCCCCCGCGCCACGACCGACCCTCGCCGACGCCGGGTCCCCCGCCCGAGCGGCGAACCCCGGAGCGGGACGCGACCGGGCCGAGCTCTGGCTGGATGACGACGGTTGGCGGCTGCTTGCGGCCGGGCTGGAGCGAGCCGTCGAACTCTGTCGATCCCGGGACCTGGAGCCGACGTTCCACCACCACGCGTGCACGTACGTCGAGGCCCCGCACGAGATCGAACGCCTGCTGGAGCTGACCGACGTCGGGCTCTGCCTCGACTCCGGCCACCTCCTCCTGGGCGGCGGTGACCCCACCCCTGCACTGAAGGAATGGGGCGACCGCATCAACCACGTCCACCTCAAGGATGCTCGCGTCGAAGTCCTCGAAGGGGTGGTCAGGGATCGCGCCGCGATGGAGGAGGTATGGCGGCGGGGAGCCTTCTGCCGGCTCGGCGATGGGGATCTCGACGTGGACGGGTTCCTCGATGCGCTCCTCGGCTCCGACTACTCCGGCTGGGTCGTCGTCGAGCAGGACCGCCTTCCTGCTCCCGGCGAGTCACCGGACGGCCCCGCCGAGGACCAGCGCCACAACCGGCGGTTTCTCCGACGCCGAGGGCTCTGAGGCCGCAGCGCTACCGAGCTCCACGGACCATCGGCTCGGCCCTGAGCAGCGGCCTTGACATGCGCGATCCCCACCACATACCGTAACCGGTACCGTAACCGGTTACGCGAAGAGGAGGGACCGCCCGTGACCCGCCCGCGTTCGCCCAAGCCCGTTCCCAGCGCCGTTCTGGGTCTCCTGACCATCCTGGCCTTCGGACTTCCGTCCGCGCCCGCCAGCGGGGCCGGGACAAGCTCGCCCTCCGTCGGCACCCACGCGGATGCTCCGGACGAGATGACCTATACCGCCAGCGACGCCGTCAAGATCAACATCATGGCCGGGTTCGCCCACCCGGACGACGAAGTGGGCTTCATCGCTCCGTGCGGCGTGTGGCATGACCTGTACGGGGTGCGGTGCGGCCTCCTTCTGTTCACCCGGGGCGAAGGCGGCGGCAACGCGGTCGGGCCCGAGCTCTACCAGGCTCTGGGGCTTCGGAGGGAGAACGAGGACCGCGTCTCGCACTATCGGTCCGGGACCGTCGACATCTTCAATACCGAGACGATCGACTTCTTCTACAACCAGAGCGCTCCCCTCACGGAGTACTTCTGGAACCATGACGAGTCGATCTGCCAGATCACCCGAGTCATCCGGATGACGCAGCCGGACATCTACATCGGGAACAGTCCAACCCTGGCGGTTGGCCACGGGAATCACCAGGCGGCCGGCCGGCTGATCTGGGAAGGCGCCCTCGCCGCGGCGGACCCCACGATGTGCCCGGAGCAGCTGACCGGGCCCGAGGCGCTCGACACCTGGCAGATCAAGAAGGTCTTCTCCGGGGGGAGCACTGCCGGAAGCGGCGGCTCGGCCGCAGCACCCGATTGCAACTCCGGATTCGTTCCGTCCGGCAACGAGACCGTGTACGGCGTCTACACCGGGTACGACTCGCCGTACCTGTGGCCGGTCGGGAACACCGGCGGAGGGGCTCCCGGTCAGCCGAAGAGCTGGGCGACCATCGGAAGCGAGGGTGGCATGGCCCACGCGACCCAGAGCCGCAGCATGTGGCTGACGCATGGGCCGCCGGGGTGCTCGCGCTACGCGATGACCCTGTCGTACGTGCCGTTCCAACCGAACGGGGCGGAGGTGGACGGCGTCGAGTACGCGGGGAAGGACGACGGCATCCTGTACGGGGCCACGCTGCCCGACCCGGGAGGCCTGCCGGTCGGCACCCTCGAGTACCTCACGTTCTCCCGCTTCTACAACGTGGCCGGAGAGCCATTCGACGTGACGCTCCAGGCCCGGTCCGGGTCGGGGACCCTGGAGGCGGGGAACGTCGAGCTGGGCCTGCCGTCCGGCTGGACCGTGGATTCGGCGACCAAGCCGATCGGCCCGATCTCCGACTCCAGCGAGGCGACCGCCACCTTCACGGTCACTCCTCCCGCGAACGCGGGGACCGGCCTGTACAAGATCTCGGCGAACCTGGCGTCCGGGGAGGCCACCGGCTACACCGACAACGTGGTTCAGATCGTGCCGCCGATCGAGGGCCGCTTCCACCGGTTCGGAAAGTTCGCCGAGTTCGATCAGTGGGTGACGCAGCGCGTGCCCGAGGCTGGACGGGTCGGCCGGTCCCCCGCCGCGGCCTCGATGGCGGTCGGGGAGACGATCCCCCTGGTCGTCGACGTGCACAACTGGTCGTCTGTCCCCCAGAGCGGGGAGGTCGCGCTGACCGTGCCCAGCGGCTTCGCCGCGGATGCCACGTCAAAGCCGTACGGTCCGCTGGCGCCGGGGGCCGACACCTCGGTCGCCTTCACCCTGACGAACACGAATACCGCGCTGGCCAGCAGCAACACCGCCAACAACCAGACGTATACGGTCGGCATCGCCACCTCCTACAGCTCCCCTGCGGGGTCCTCCAGCGACAGCCTCACCGTCTCACTGGTCCCGCAGACGACCATCCCCGCGGTGGGGACGGCCCCGGCCCTCGATGGCGCCGAGGCGGTGGGCGAGTACCCCGGGCCCGCGCTCAGCCTGGCCACCTCCTGGCAGGGCATCCCCGGATGCGTCCCCGCCGGGATCAACTGCGGCAGCCTGGGGGCCCCGGGCACGCCCACGTCCTCATACGCCAGGGTCGTCCGGAGCGGTGACGACCTGTACTTCTTCGTCCACGTCCGCGACGACTTCCAGAGCTACGCGGTCCAGCCCAACGAGTGCTTCGCGCACTGGCTCGTGGACTCCGTGGAGATCCTGATCGATCCTCGCGGGAACTCGTCGCAGACCAACTGGGACACGGCCACCACGTTCAAGCTGGCCGTCTACCCGTACACCAACGATCCCGAGAATCTGATCGGCACGGGCCCGAACGGCCCGTGCTGGGCGCGGGACGCCGACAACCACCAGGGGTTCTCGGTCGGGCCGCTGGCGGAGACCGTGCCGCAGGGACCCAACGCTCCCGGCGTCGAGGTGGTCTCGACGGCCTCGTGGGTGGGGGATAACCAGGTCAGCACCCCGCACGCGTACGGAGTCACCGGCGACTACAACCTCGAGGTGAAGATCCCGATGTCCGTGCTGCCGGCGGCGGTCGGTCCGACCGACCCGCCGCCCACCGCGGACCCGGCGACCAACGTCGCCGACCCGCTCCACATGGGCCTGAACATCACTCCCTACGACGTCGATGCCCAATCGGCGGCGCCGGGCAGCGGGACCCTGCGGCGTGGTGACCTGGTCTCGATGCTGACGAGCACCCGGACGGGGTGGTCGAACTACGGCAGCGTGCAGTCCGATCCATGGCGCTGGGGCCACGCGTACCTCGAGGGGTACACGCCTCCCCCGAGCCGCCCGACCACGCCGCCGGAGCCGATCGTCGTCGACGCGCTCAAGGGCGTCGACTCACCGCAGACGATCTATCAATCCGCGATCGATGGCGTCCCGATCGCGGGGCTGCCACCCGGAGATGCGGTCAAGGATGCTCAGGCGGATCTCGGCGCAAGCTCCGTCAAGGTCGACGTCCAAGCCAGGGAGGCCGCTCGGGGGCACATCTTCCTGTGGTACGGCGTCGACGCGGCACCGGAAGATCACGCGCCGATCCCGGTCTGGGTGACGAGCTGCACCAAGGAGAACGACCCGCCGCCGGACTACGGCTTCACCGCCTGTAGCCCGACGGACGGCGCCCCCGCGCCGTGGGCTCCGGACATGCAGGGACGCATCGTCGACGATCGCATCGTGTCCGTGGAACCGGGGAGCAACCAGTTCTCGATCCCGATCAGTGCGACCGAGCACGACAAGCTGGCGTCCCTCGGCTCGGTCCTCGTGTCCTTCGAGGAACCCTCGCGGGCGAACCAGGCCTTCCATCTGCACTTCGACACGCCGGGGGACCTCCCGGCGGAGTGTCAGCGGCTGGTGGAGCCGGACAAGGCCAACCTGATCATCGGCACTGACGGCGCCGACGTCCTGAAGGGGACGCCCGGGCCGGACGTGCTGTGCGGCCGCTCAGGTCGTGACCGGATCCGCGGCCTCGGCGGCGACGACGTACTGATCGGTGGCCGTGGCCGCGACCGCATGATCGGTGGCTCGGGCGACGACGCCCTCCACGCGGGCCGCGGAAAGGACGTCGCCAAAGGGGGCAGCGGAGACGACCGGATCGCTGGCGACCAGGCGAACGACCGCCTGGTCGGCGGGGCCGGCGATGACTTCCTGAACGGGATGGCGGGTCGAGACACCTGCCGTGGTGGCGCCGGGAGGAACCGGTCGGTTCGCTGCGAATCCTAGAGAGCGCGCGGAGCAGCCAGCAGCCTGATGCCGAGAAGGATCCGACCGTCTAGCTGAAGGAGTGAGCACCATGAAGATGAGCCGACGTTATTGGGTGGTCGGACTCGTGGCCGCCGTGGCGACGCTTGGACTGCCGAGTGGAAGCGGAGCCATGCGAGCGGGATCCGTGGAGTCGAGACCGAAGACCGGCGCCTCGACCAGGCCGCCAGCCACCGACCTGGACGTTCTCTTCGTATCCGCGCACCCGGACGACGAGGCGTTCATCCTGTCGTCGTTCGGCCAGTGGAAGGAATACGACGGCCTCGAGGGTGGCTTCGTCACGGTAACGCGTGGAGAGGGTGGCGGTAACGCGATCGGAACCGAGGAAGGGTCCGCTCTGGGTCTGATCAGAGAGAGAGAAGAACGTGAAGCGATCGGGTGGGCTCTCAGCGACGACATCTTCTACCAGGACAAGGTCGACTTCTACTACAACTTCAGTGCGCCGCTAACCGAAGGAGTCTGGGGCAGGGAGAACACCCTGGGACGGGTTGTTCGGATAGTGCGTGCCACTCGGCCGGAAGTAATTATCACGATGCCCATGGTTCCCACTCCGGGTAACCATGGGCACCATCAGTACGCGGGATGGAATGGCGTCGAAGCCTTCTACGCGGCGGCAGATCCGCAACGATTCCCCAGGCAGATCACCAAGGAGGGCCTGGCCCCCTGGCGGGCAAGCAAGGTGTTCAGAACGAGTCTCGGCGTGGGACCGACGGGCGACACCTGTCAGGGACTCGACAGCGTCGAGCCTACGGATCACACCTACAGCGTCGGGGGCGGTCGCTTCTCGATGGTGCACAACATGTCGTGGTCACAAGCTGAGGCGATGGCCGTCAGCGCCTACAAGTCTCAGGGTTGGTCGGGATCGAATGCGAACGCCTTGCTGATCTCTGGGCTCGTTGCCGTCTTGTGCGATCGCTTCGTTCAGGTGGACAGTCGCGTCCCATTCACGCCCGGCGGCACCGAGCCGACGGCACTGTTCGAGGGCGCGAGCTTCCCTGCGCAGGGGGGGTTCGCTCTCGGCACAGAGTTCTACCTCACCACCGACAGGTTCTGGGTGGTCGGTGGGGAGCCGGTGAAGGTAACGGCCCACGCCACCAGCCCGGCGCCTTCCGGGCTCAAGAACGCGTCGGTCACCGTTGAGGTTCCCGAGGGTTGGGCGCTCAACGGCGATGGCGCGATCGGCCGGCTGCGCAAGGGCCGAGAAGCGAAGACGACCTTCACGGTCACCCCCCCGGAGAACGCGCCCCAGGGGCGGGCGCTTCTGAACGCGACTCTTTCCGCCCAGAGGGGCGCTGAGACCTTGACGGCTCACACGGACAAGCCGATCGAGATCGTGCCTCCCGTTCGGGGACTAGCCCACGCCCGCCCGCCCGTCGACGGATATCACCAGTGGACGCGAAGAATCGGCGCTCCCCAGCTCGATGCCCTGGTGAAGACGACCCACGGGATCGGCGTGGGCGAGAGTCGCACGATCGACGTCGATCTGGAGAACTTCAGCGATTCGAACCAGTCCGGAACCGTGCGGCTCGAGATGGCCGATGGGTTCTCGGCCGAGCCTGCCAGCATCGCGTTTGACGACCTTGCCCCCGGGGCTCAAAAGAGTGTCGCGTTCGAGGTCAGGAACACCGACTCCTCGCTGGCGACGGGAAGCGACGGTGGAGACTACGACTTCACCGTGGTGACCGAAGCCGGTGGGGTGGCCGGGACCAACATCGCTGCCCTGAATCTCGTGCCGGTGACATCCGTCCCCCAGGCGGACTCGGCTCCGACGGTGGATGGCGTGGAGTCGCTGGGCGAGTACACCGGCCCGGCGCTGGACCTCAGCCGAGTGTGGGAGGGAACGGAACCGCTTACTCCGCTCGACGCTTCCGGAACGGCCAAGCTGTCCTGGGACCAGGAGAACCTGTACATGATCGTGAACGTGCGGGACGAACAGAAGAGCAGGGTCCCGCCCCCGGAGGACGCGAAGCGACACTGGCGCATGGACTCGGTGGAGGTCACGATCGACCCGCGCGCCGACTCGCCGGACACGTCGAGTACCTTCAAGGTCGGGCTCTTCCCCGCCACCAACGACCCGGGCAACGGGAATCCCCCAGCCGGATACCGGGACGCCGATCATCACCAGGGACCCATCTCGGAAACTGCGCCGGGGACCCGCATCGCGTCGACGGTAAGCAATCCCTACGTTGGCTACACGATCGAGATGGCGATCCCCTTCACCGACCTTCCCGCTCGCATCGATCCGGGGAAGATGGGGTTGAACATCCTCATCTACGACTCGGACTCGCAGGACAACACCGGGGAAACCCGCCTGGGATGGTCGACCTTCGGAGGCGTCCAAGGCGACCCGTACCGGTGGGGCCACGCCTATCTTGAGGGCTATCAGCCTCCCGCCACGATCCCACTGCAAACCCCCCCGCCGATCCTGCCGCTCGATGTGGCACTGAGCGCGGCCTCGCCACAGTCGATCCTCCAGGCGGCTCGAAACGGCGTCGCCCCCGGCGCCCAGGCGTGGTCGAAGAGCCGCGTAAAGCTCCTCAAGGGACCCACGGTAACCGGCGACATGCTCAGGGTGAGGCTGCGTGCCACGGGGAAGGGCAGGGCATTCGTGTTCGCCTGGACCGGGTCTGCCATCGCCGGGGAGAGGTTCGTTGACTTCAAGAAGCGACCCAAGAACAAGAAGGGTCAGAAGAAGACCATCAGTGTGCCGCTCAGCACCTCGCTTGGAGAAGGCAGCTATCTGCTGGTTGGGTGGAGGACCAAGAACGGCAGCACGAACGTCCTGACCCACGAGCTGTAGAAGGAGTCACTCGGGCAGGGGCGGGTCGGAAGACCCGCCCCTGTGGCTCACGGCGAGCGCGGTGAGCGCCGTCGTGATGGGAACCGCCGCCACCAGGCCCACGCTCCCCACCAGGGTCCTCACGATCTCCTCGGCGATCACCTGGCCGTTGATGACGTTGCCTGCATGCAGGCTCGAGATCTTGAACAGGATCAACAGCGGGAGCGAGGCTCCGGCATAGGCGAGCACCAGGGTGTTGACCATGGAGGCGATGTGGTCGCGCCCGATACGGACCGCGGAGCGGTACAGCGCGAGTGCACCGAGGGACGGGTTGGCCAGGCGCAGCTGCCAGACCGCGGACGCCTGGGTGACCGTCACATCGTCGAGAACGCCGAGGGTCCCGATGATGATCCCTGCGAGCAGCAGCCCCTGGAGGTTCACCTGCTGGGCGGTGATCTGGAGGAACGCGGACTCCTCGGAGCTGAGCCCGGTCAGCCGAGAGAGCTCCACGAAGACTGAGGCGAGGAGCGCGGTCAGCACCAGGCTGGAGAGCGTCCCCAGCACGGCGGTCGTCGAGAGCGCGGTGAACCCGTGCGAGAGGTAGATCCCGGCGAGCGTGATCCCGGCCGCCCCCACGATGGCCACCAGCACCGGGCTGGTTCCCTCGAGGATGGCGGGGATCACGAACCAGAGAAGCACCGCGAAGCTGATCCCCAAGCCGATCAGCGAGGCGACGCCGCGCCACCTGCTCAGGGCCAACACGACCACGGCGAAGATCGCCGCGAGGATCGCCAGCGGTTGGGTTCGCTCGAAATCGACGAAGAAGTACCCGGGCTCGACGCCCTCCTCGACCAGGATCGAGGGCGCCCGGGCCACGATGATCGAGTCGCCATCTCGGATCCGCCTGGCGCCTTCGGGACCCGAGTCGTTGAACGTGAACGTCTCCCCCGCGTCGGGGCCCTCCTGGATCGTGGCCTCGACCACCGAGCAGACGGTGCCTTGCGCACCGGGGGATGTGGCGCATCCCCCCTCGTCGAGGTCCGTGACCACCGCCGAGTACTGTTCGAGAGCGGAACGGGCCTCGACCACTACCTCTCCGGCCCCCGCCGAGGGCCACAGGGAGACGAACCCGACCACGGTGGCGCCGATGAGGGGGGCGATGGCGAAGGCGAGCCTGCGTCGTACGACGGGCGACGATCGACCCGGAGAGCCGTTGGCGTCTCCTAGGCGCATTCGCTCGTCACGTGGTGATGGCTGCGGCGGTCTCTGGGTCGAAGAACAGCAGCGCGCGGTCGCCGACACCCACGGCGATACGGTCTCCCTTGGTCGGCGTGACCTCGTCCATCCTCGCGGCGAACGTGCACCGATCCACGGCGGACCGCTCGGAAGCCTCAGGGCCGCGATAGGGTTCGTCGATCCGCACGGGAGGGGCGTCGAGGGCGAAGTAGGCGTACACCTGCGAACCGAGGTCCTCGACCAGGTCCACGATCACATCGAGGCGTCCGTTCGCGGAGGCCGCGGCCTCGGAACGCAGATCCTCCGGCCTGATCCCGAGGATCACGCTGCGGCCCGCGTAGGGCTCCAGCCCGGAGCGCTGTTCGAGCCGGATGGCGTGGCTACCGAACGCCGCGACCAGGGAACCATTCTCCGACGTGATGGACGCCTCGACGAGGTTGATCGCCGGCGAGCCGAGGAAGGCGGCGACGAAGAGGTTGGCGGGGTGCGTGTAGAGGTCCTTGGGGGTCCCGACCTGCTGCAGTCGTCCGTCGCGCATCACCGCGACCCGATCGCCGAGCGTCATCGCCTCTGTCTGATCGTGGGTGACGTACACGGTCGTCACGCCCAGGTCACGCTGGATGCGCGCGATCTCCAGGCGCATCTGCACCCGGAGCTTCGCGTCCAGGTTCGACAGGGGCTCATCCATCAGGAACACCTGGGGCTCCCGGACCAACGCCCGTCCGAGCGCCACCCGCTGCCGTTGCCCTCCGGAGAGCTCGCGGGGCTTGCGGCCGAGGAGCTGGCCCAGCCCGAGAAGCTCGGCGGTGCGGCGCACCCGTTCCTGCGCCTCGCCTCTGGGAAGCCGCCTGGTCCGCAACGCGAAGGAGAGATTCTGCTCCACGGACATCTGCGGGTACAGGGCGTAGTCCTGGAACACCATGGCGATGTCCCGGTCTCGGGGAGGCAGGTCGTCCACGACCCGGTCACCGATCCGCACGTGACCGCCGGTGAGCGCGTCGAGCCCCGCCAGCAGCCGGAGTGCGGTGGTCTTCCCCGACCCCGAGGGTCCGACCAGCACCATCAGCTCGCCCGCCGCAACCTCCAAGGTCAGGTCGTCAAGGGCGAGCACGTCGCCGAAGCGACGAGTGGCGGACTCGTATCGGACCCCGGCTGCAGCTGCCATTAGCTCTTCACCGCACCCGACAGCATGCCGCGGATGAAGTGCCGCTGCAGGAACACGTACACGACGACCACCGGCAGCGCGACGATCAGCGCCCCGGCGGCCAGCAGCCGAAAATCCGAGGTGTGCTGCCCCTGGAAGAACGCCAGGCCGAGCGGCGCCGTGCGAAGGTCGTCGCTCGAGACCATCACCAGCGCCAACAGGAACTCGTTCCAGGTCCACATGAAGATCAAGGTCACCATGGTCAGGATCGCGGGCCGAGCCATCGGGACCAGGATCCGCCACAGGGTCGTCCACGACGACGCCCCATCAATCTGCGCGGCTTCGGTGATCGAGCGAGGCGTCGACCGGAAGAAGGCCCGCATCCAGAAGGTCCCGAAGGCCACCGACAGCCCGACCTGCGGAAGGATCAGGGCCCAGTAGGTATCGGTCAGAGCCAGCGACCGCAGGTCGTAGTACAGCGGGACCACCATCGCCTCCAGCGGAACCATCAGCCCCAGCAGGAAAACGTAGAACAGCACCGTGCTGCCGCGGAACCGCAGCGCTCCGAAGGCGTAACCGGAGGCGATCGAGAGCAGACTCGACGCGACCACCACGGAGACCGACACGATGACGCTCGAGCGCAGGTACTGGCCGAAGTGCCCCTCCGCCCACGCGTCGGCGAAGTTCCCGAACTCGAGATGGTCGGGGATGTCGAAGCCACGACCGAGCGAGCCCTCCGGCTGCAGCGCCGTGAGGAGCAGACCGATCACCGGGAAGAGCGCGACCGCGGAGAACAGCCCGAGGATGGCGTAGTTGAGCGTTCGATCGGTCCAGCCGCCCAAAGAGCGCTCCCCCCGCTCGCTCAACGTTCCCCCCGCTCCCCGAATCGGGTGACGAGGAACGCCGCGGTGAAGATGACCAGCGCGAGCGACATGCCGATCGCGGCGGCGATCCCCACCTGCCCGGTCTGGAACGCGCCGCGGTACACCTCGAGGGCGGGAACGCTGGTCGACGTGCCCGGGCCGCCCTGGGTGAGCATGTAGACGAGGTCGAAGTTCCGGAGCGCCGCGATCATCGTCAGCGCGATCGCCACGACCAGCTCGCCGCGGATGCCCGGAAGCGTGACGGCGAAGAACTCGCGCACCGGACCGGCGCCGTCCACTCGTGCGGCGTCGTAGAGGCTGCGCGGGATCTTCTGCACGCCGGCGACGAACAGCACCATGGTGAGGCCGTACAGCACCCAGGTGCCGACCAGCCCGACCGCGGGAAGCGCGAGCCCGAAGTCACCGAGCCACGGCCGGGCCAGGCCCTCCGCCCCCACCGCGCGAAGCCCCTCGTTCAGAGGGCCGCTCGGCGCGTAGATCCATCGCCAGCTGACCGCCACGACGACCATCGGGATCACCTGGGGCAGGAACAGAAGGACTCTGAACGCGGAGAGCCCCCGCACCCTGATCCGCGACAGCGTCGCCGCGAGCAGCAGCCCCAGCAGCACGGGGAGCACCGAGTAGAAGATGACCAGGATCGCCGAGTGGGCGAAGGCCTCTCGGATCTGGGGATCGGCGAACAGCGTCTGGTAGTTCTCGAGCCCAACCCATTCCGGCGCGGTCAGCCCGTCCCACTCGTGGAACGACAGCCACAGTCCTCGCCCCAAGGGGTAGAGCACGAAGGCCGCGTACATCGCGAACGCCGGCAGCGCGTAGAGATACCCGATCCGGCGGGGCTCCCCCGGACCGCGCTCCATGGATGAACGGGCGGCGGGTTGCCCCGCCGCCCGTCCGAGGATCGGTGCCTGCCCGGCTACCGACGCGCTCACGACCCTGAGAGGAACTCCTGGAAGTCCGCTTGGACCGTGCTCGTGAACTCCTCCGGCGAAACCCGGTCCACCATCAGCTCCTGCACGGACGCCGACAGCGTGTCGTACATCGTCGGGGTAGCGTAATCGAGGAAGGAAACGATGCCATCGGTCGAGTTCAGCTGCTCCCACGCGGCAAAGATGTCGGCCAGCGAGCTGCCCTCGGGAACCGCGGGATCGGGGATCGTGACGGCAGGAAGCCCGCCGGTCTCCACGATGACCTCCATGGCGTGCTCACTCGTGATGTGGTCGAGGTAGGCCGCGGCGACCTCGGGGTTCTCCGAGTTCTGGGTGACGGCGAACGGCAGCCCCTCACCACCGAGGGCGATCGGAGGCTCCCCGTCGGCGGAGGGGACCAGGAAGAACCCGACGTTATCCGCCATGGCGTCCGTCAGGTCGGGGTTCAGCCATGTCCCGGTGATGAGGAAGACGCCCTCGCCCCCGGCGAAGTTCGCCCACGCGTCGTCGTAGCCGAGTCCGTTGAAGTCCGGCGTGAAGTACCCCGCGTCGGCCCACGACTGCAGCTTGTCGGCGGCCGCGACGTTCCCCACCGTGTCGAAGGATGCGCTCTCCCGACCGAACAGGAAATCGCGAAGCGGCTCCTTCTCGTTCATCGCGTGCTGCACCGCCTGGAACTCGTGGATACCGGGCCACGCGTCCAGGTTGCCGAACTGGATCGGGACCTCGCCGCCTTGCTTCGCCGTGTCCAGCGCCGCCTCGAACTCCTCGAACGTCGCCGGGATCTCGAGCCCTAGATCGGCCAGCTTCTGACGGTTGTAGTAGACCCCGACGATCTCTCCGGTCTGGGAGAGACCGTAGAGGCTGCCCTCACCGAAGCTCTGACCGTCCGGCGTGAAGCTGTTCAGCTCCAACAGGCCCTGCGAGTACCGGTCGTTCCACCCGTACTGGTCCGCGTAGTCGTCGAGCGGCAGCAGCAGTCCCGCCTCGACGAGCGCGCCCATCACCGAGCGCCCCTGGTTGGCCTGCACCACGTCCGGGGGGTTCGGGCTGGACACTGCGAGCTTCACGGTGTTGAGGAGGTCGTCGAACGACTTCGCCGTGCGCTCGATGGTGACGTTCGGGTACGTCTCCATGAACTCGGCGTTGAGCCTCTCGATCTGGCGCTTCTGGCCGCCGCGAACCTCCTGGTCGTAGACGACGAGCGTGACGGGGCCAAGGGATGCGATGTCGGTGTTTTCGCCGGACCCTTGCTGTTGTTCCTCTGGCTGGTCTCCCGAGCAGGCGGCGGCAACGAGGACCACCAGCGCGAGCATGGCCACCTGCCGGAACGACCTGCCAAGTCTCCTGTGTGGGCGCTTCATGGGGCTTCCTCCTTCTTCGTCGGGCGTACGCGGGCTGAGGTGGTTCACACCATCGGCCCACCTCCGGCTCCGACCGGGTTGGGTGCGGTCTCGTCCGCACGAAGGTACGCCTCGGCCAGCGAAGCCGCGACGGAATGATCTCCTACGAGAGGGTGGGCCACGAGCGCCGCGACAGCATCCCTCGTCGACCCGGTTCTCGCGGCAGCGACCGTCAGGTGCTCGAAGGCCTTGACCGGGGCGATCAGGCTCCTCGCGGCATCCGGAAACCTCTCGGCGGTGAGGGGCTTCGGGATGCCCTCCTCGAACAGGCACGGGGTCTCCACGACATCGCCGGGATCGACCCCTTCGACGACGTCGGCCGCCGGGACGTTGAGGATCAGCGGTTCGCCATGACCGCGGATCGCCGCCACCATCACCGCGGCAGCCAATCCCTCGTACCCGGAGCCCTCGAACCCCGGACCCTCGGAGGCGATGCGCGGCGGCGGCTGGAGGCCGCTTTCATCGACCATGTAGGTCCACTCGCGGGTCTCGATCGCCCGGCGGTGTGCCTCGGTCGCCGCGTCCAGGTCGTCCGCGCCCGCCGCCTTCTCGAGCTCGATCCACATCTCGCGGTTGAGGTCGAGGACCTGCTCGCCGCGCGTGGCGGAGGTGGCTCGGATCCGAGCCAGCACCGCGCGTCGCGAGTAGTAGTAGTGGAGGTACTCGTTCGGGAGCATCGCGAGGCTCCTGGCCAGCTCCGGATCGAACATCGCCCACATCACGTCCCCGGCCGCCAGCTCCTCGTACCGCTCGAGCAGCTCGGGGAGGCGCTCGCGTCCGTCCGCCTGGACCCCCCGGATCCAACCGAGGTGGTTCAGGCCGCCGTAGTCGAGCCGCACCTCGGGGACGCCGAGGAACCGGGCCAGGCTGCGCCCGGCCGCGATCGGCGTGTCGCAGATGCCGACCGCCCGAACGCTCGAGTGATCGTGAAGAGCCTGGGTGATCAGCCCGGCGGGGTTGGTGAAGTTGATGACGAGTGCGTCGGGCGCGACCTCTTCGATCAGGCGGGCGTACTCGAGCATCGCCGGGATCGTGCGCATCGCCATGGCGAACCCTCCGGGGCCGGTGGTCTCCTGACCGAGGACGCCGTGCTCGAGCGCGATCCGCTCGTCCCGGACCCTTCCCTCGTCACCGCCGACCCGGATCGCCGCCATCACGAAGCGTGCCCTGGACAGCGCGTCCCGAGGTTCCGCGGCCGACCGGACGCGGAACCTCGCGCCCCAGGACTCGCACAACCCCCGGCCGAACCAGGTCATGATCTCGAGGCGGCCCGGGTCGGAGTCGTGGAGGATCACCTCGTCGATCGGCAGGTCCTCGCTTCGCTGGACCAGGCCCCGGAGGAGCAAGGGTGTCCTGCTCCCCGCCCCCAGCACCGCCAGCTTTCCCGCGCCCACCCTCATGACATCTCCGCCACGATCCCGGCCTCTCGAGCCATCTGAAGAAGTCGCTCCTCCGTCGGACAGCCCTGATGGCCGCCGACCACCCCGACGGCGAGGCCTCCACACAGGTTGCCGAGGCTGCAGCAGGTCTCGAGCGACAGTCCTCTGAGGTGGCCGTAGAGGAACCCCGCGTTGAAGCAGTCGCCCGCCCCGGTCGCATCGACGACGTGCTCGACCGGCGTGGTCGGCACCTCGATCAGGTCACCGGCGTTCGCGGCGACCGCGCCGTGCGGCCCTCGCTTGATCACCACGGTGCGCGCCGCGTCGGCCAGCTTGCGGGCCGCCTCGCGCATATCCGACATGCCCGTCATGTGCTCGGCTTCGGACTCGTTGGTGAACAGGATGTCGACGTGCGGCAGGAGCTCCCATACCTCGCGTGACCGCAGCCACGTCCCCCACCCCCCCGTGTCGGCGGAGACGGTCATCCCGTGGCGTCGAGCCATCGGGGCCAGCGTCAGGACGTTGGGACGAAGGTCCATGTGGGCGTGCCTCGCCTGGACCTCGGCGAACACCTGCTCCGCGTGCTCGGCCAGCTCGCGATCGGCCAGGGGCACGTCGGGCTCATGGGTGACGAAGCCTCGGTCGCCGTCGGAGCTGAGGACGATCGACACCGCCGGCATCGGCACTTCCGCCGTTCGCAGGAACTTGCCGGCAAGGTCCTCACGCTCCACCTCCGCGCGGATCACCTCCGCCCACAGGTCGCCACCGACCAGGGCCACGAACCCGACGCGGAGCCCCAGGCGGGACCCCCCCGCCGCGAGGTTGAAGCAGCCCCCGGCCGACAGCTCCAGGGTCGGGGAGTAGGTCTCGTGGCTCGGACGGGGCCACTCCGGGAGGCCGGCGAAGATCAGGTCGCACGAGGGACGACCCACGACCAGCAGGTCGTAGGAGGCCGAGATCGGAGCGGGTGAAGCGGTCAGCGGGGCAAACTCCCTCCCGTTTCGTAACCGGTACCGGAACCGGTTACAATCGCGAGCTAATCGTAGGAGGAGGGCGGGAACCGTGTCAACCTCGACCCCGGGCTCGACCGGAGTGCTGGAATCGGACATCCGAGCACAGGCCGACGCCTACGCCCACGTGGTCGACGAGGGTCCCCCTCGGTGGGATCCGATGCTGGAGCGTCCCTTCGCGAGGGCCATCGAGCGAGTGGTCCTCACCGGCATGGGGAGCTCCTTCTTCGCGGCCCGAGCCGCCGAGCATCTGCTCACCGCCAGGGGCATGGATGCCAAGGCGCGCCTCTCCTCGGAGCTGCTCCACTTCGGACCTCGTCTCGAGCCGGGTGACCTGCTGGTGGCGGTGACCCAGTCGGGCGAGTCCGTGGAGGTGGTTCGCCTGCTGCAGCGAGCCGCAGACTCCGGCGCATCGACGATCGTGGTCACACTCGAGGAGATGAGCCCCGCGGCAGCGATGGCCGACGCGGCGATGCTGCTCGGCGTTCCGGAGGACCACGGTGTGGCGATCAAGACGTTCGGCGCCAGCTATCTGGCGTTGTCCTACCTGTCGGCGCGCATCACCGGAGGAGCCGGCAGCTGGCGGGAGTCCGCGGACCAGGCCGCGCGAGCGGTGCGCGCCACCGCGGAG
>CAZKFH010000042.1:0-18637 GCA_964551945.1 uncultured Actinomycetes bacterium
GCTGGTAGAGCGTCTGCAGGATCATGTGGCCGGTCCGGTCGGCCGCGAAGCAGGCGCGCTTCACCGGGGCCTCACCGTGGTTCCGCGTGTGACCGCCGAACCGCCGCTGGTCGATCTTCCCCTCCGGGGTGCGGTTGAAGGGGAAGCCCCACCGCTCCAGCTCGATGACCCGGTCGACGGCCTCCTCGGCCATCACGATCGCGGCCGGCTGGTCCACCAGGTAGTCGCCGCCCTTGATCGTGTCGAACGCGTGCCATTCCGGCGAGTCCTCCTCGACATTGCCGAGGGCCGCGCACATACCTCCCTGTGCCGTGCCCGTGTGTGAGCGCGTGGGGTAGAGCTTCGAGATCACGGCGGTCTTCAGTCCCGTGGACGCCTCGATCGCTGCGCGCAACCCGGCGCCGCCGGCGCCGACGATCACGGCGTCATAGGTGTGCGTGACCGTCATCCGATGAACTGTGAGGGGTCGAAGGTGAAGACGATGAATGTCCCGAGGACGAACAGCGAGAAGCCCACCACGGAGAAGATCCAGTTCGTGGCGAGTCGCACCCCGGGCCGGCGGATGTAGTCCTGCGCGATGACGCGCACGCCGTTGATGCCGTGGAGCAGCGCGAGCGAGAGCATCATCCAGTCCCAGGTTTTCCAGAATGCGGAGCCGGGCCCCGTCCAGCGGGAGACGACGAAGTCGTAGTCCACGCGCGTCACGCCCGTGTCCATGACATGCATGATCAGGACGTGGCCGACGGCCAGGAACAGCAGCAGGATCCCGGACAGCCGCATGAACAGCCACGACCAGAGCTCGAAGCCCGAGTTGGGACGGTTGAGCTTCGGGGGGAGGCTGCTGGGACGAGCTTCGGTCTCAACAGCCATCAGCCGAACACGTCCTCGATGATGCGGCGGCCCATGATCCAGGTGATGGGCGCCATGGCGGCGCCGAACAGCGCCATGGTTCCCCAGAACAGCTCTTGATGGCGGGCGGTCGCCTTCGGCCAGAAGTCGATGATCATGACGCGCAGCCCGTTCAGCCCGTGGTAGATCACGGCGCCCACCAGGCCGAGCTCCATGACCTGCACGATGGGGTGGTGATAGACGCCGACGACCGTGTTGTACACGTCAGGACCCCACGCCACCAGGGCCGTGTCGACGATGTGGGCGAACAGGAAGAGGAGGATGCCGACCCCGGTGATGCGGTGGGCGAGCCATGAGCCCCACCCCGTGGGGGTCCCTCGATACGGCGTCGTGTACTCGGACCGGCGCTTCACCGGGCGCAATGTAGCATTAGGCGAGTGGTGCTTCTCGCCCGCTTCTCCCTCCTCGCGGCGCTTTCCGGCGTCCTGCTGTCGCTGCCGGGGGCTCCCGCGGCGCCCTCGACCACGCAGGCCGAGCAGCCGAACGTGCTGATCATCCTCACGGACGACCAGCGTGTGGACAGCCTGGACGCGATGCCGCAGACGCGCCGCTGGTTCGGACGAGGAGGGACCCGCTACCCGAACACATACGCGACGACGCCACTCTGCTGCCCGTCACGGGCGTCGATCATGAGCGGGCAGTACGCGCACAACCACGACGTGGAGACGAACCGCAGCGCGGCGGAGTTCGACCAGCGAGGCAGCCTGCAGCGCTACCTCCAGGAGGACGGCTACCGGACCGCCGTGGTGGGGAAGTTCCTGAACGGCTGGACGGGGGACCCCCAGTATTTCGATCGGTGGTCGATCTACATCGACCCCATCCGCTACTACGGCGCGAGCGTGAACCTCGACGGGCGGCGGGAGCGGGTGAAGCGCTACGAGACCGACTTCGTGGCCTCGGAGGCACTCGCGATCCTGCGCCAGTTCGAGACTTCCGACCAGGAGCCGTGGTACCTGTATGTGGCGCCGTTCGCTCCGCACGACCCGTACCAGCCGAAGCGGACGTACCGAAGCGCCCGCGTCGGCGGCTGGAACGGCAATCCTGCCGTGCGGGAGCGGGACCGGTCGGACAAGCCGCCGTGGGTGATGGGCAAACGGCGACAGACGACGCTCGAGGAGGGCCGAGAGATCAGGACGGATCAGCTCCGGACGCTCCTGTCGGTCGACGATCTCGTGCGGACGCTGACTCGCGCCCTCGGCACGCTCGGGGAGGAACGAGACACGCTCGCGTTCTTCCTCTCGGACAACGGCAAGCACTGGGGCGAGCACGGGCTGGGCGGAAAGCAAGATCCGTACACCCACTCCGTGCGGATCCCGATGTACGTGCGCTGGCCCGGAACGATCGCTGCCGGCCGCGATGACCCACGCCTTGCGCTGAACGTCGACGTGGCGGCTTCGATCTTGGACGCGACCGGGATCATCCCGGACCCGGAGTATCCGCTCGACGGCCGCTCGCTCCTCGAGTCCTGGGACCGCGACCACGTGTTCTCGGAGAACAAGTTCGGAGGGTCCGGCTTTCCGAGCTGGAGCACCGTGCGAACGCACTCGGATCAGTACATCGAGTGGTACGACGAGGACCTGGAAACGGTGTCGTTCCGGGAGTACTACGACCTGACGGTGGATCCCTGGCAGCTGACGAACCTGCTCGGTGACGAGGATCCGACGAATGATCCGCCGCCCGAGCGGCTCAGCGAGCTCTCGCTCCAGATCGCGCGGGACCGGCGCTGCGAGGGGACTTCGGGCCCGGGGGCGTGCCCATGAGGCGGACCCGTCGGCGCGTGGCCGCGTTCGCGCTCACGACCGTGATCGCGATGCTGGCGCCCGCGTCGCCGCCCCCGGCGTCTGCGAACCACGGGGGCGTGAAGCCGAACGTTCTCGTCATCCTCACCGACGATCAGCGCTGGGACATGATGGCGGTCCTCAAGAAGACGAGACGGTGGTTCGGCGGCGAGGGGACCACGTATCCGTTCGCGTTCGCGACGACGCCGCTCTGCTGCCCGTCCCGAGCCTCGATCATGACGGGCCAGTACGCGCACAACACGCGCGTCGAGACGAACGTCGACGCCGAACGCCTCGACCAGCGAGCCACGATGCAGCGCTACCTCCAGGATGCGGGGTACCGGACGGCGATCGTCGGCAAGTACCTCAACGCGTGGGACGGCGACCCGCTCTACTTCGACGACTGGTCGATCTTCGCCAGCAGCGAGGCCGGCTATCGCAACGCGGTCTTCAACGTCAACGGGCTGCGCCAAGTCGTCAACAGATACTCGACGGACTACGTCGCGGCGCGCTCGATCAAGCTGCTTCGGTCATTCGAGGCCGACGACGAACAGCCGTGGCTCATGTACGTGACGCCGTTCGCTCCCCACGCCCCGTACGAGCCGGCGAGGAAGTTCCGCCGCGCCGATGTACCCCGCCTGGTCCGCACTCCCGCGATGACCGAGGAGGACCGGTCGGACAAGCCGATGTGGGTTCAGCTCAAACGCGCGAAGCGAGTGAAGCCCCACAAGATCTGGAGACAGCAGCAGCGCATGCTGCTCTCGGTTGACTCGATGGTCGACCGCGTGCTCAGCACGCTCGACGAGCTCGGCGAGCGCGGCCCGACGATGATCTTCTTCCTCTCCGACAACGGTTTCCTCATGGGTGAGCATGGGCTGCAGCAGAAGCACTCGCCCTATACGGCCTCGGTGAAGATCCCGATGTATGCGCGCTGGCCCGGCCACTTCGACGCCCGGGAGGTCGACGATCGTCTTGTCGCGAACATCGACATCGCTCCCACGGTGTACGACGCGACGGGGATCCAGCCCGACTCCCCGGTGGACGGCCGATCGCTGCTGGACGGCACCTGGACGCGAGACCGGATGCTGCTCGAGTACTCGCGACGAGAGGAGCGGGCCGTGCCGACCTGGGCGTCGTACAGGACGGAGGACTTCCAGTACGTCGAGTACTACGACGAGGATCTGGAGGAGGTCACGTTCCGCGAGTACTACGACCTGGTGAGTGACCCGTTCCAGCTGACGAACCTGCTGGGGGACGCTGATCCCTCCAACGACCCCGACGAGGGCAGGCTCACGCTCCTGTCCGTGCAGCTCCAGCGCGACCGGCGCTGCGAAGGGACGGAGGGCTCCTCCGCCTGCCCGTAAGTCTGACGGGTACGCTGTGACCGCGATGTCTGAGGACCAGGCCGAGCGCCGCACCGACGCCGGCATCGAGATCCGTCCCCTGTACGACGCCGACGATCTCGAGAGCTTCGACCCCACCGCGGATCTGGGGCGGCCGGGCGAGGCCCCATTCACTCGCGGCATCTATCCCTCGATGTACCGCGGCCGCTTGTGGACGATGCGGCAGTACGCGGGCATGGGAACCGCGGACGAGACGAACCGGCGGTTCCGCTATCTGCTCGACCACGGGCAGACCGGACTGTCGGTGGCCTTCGACCTTCCGACGCAGATGGGCTACGACTCGGACCATCCTCGCGCGACAGGCGAGGTCGGCCGGACCGGCGTCGCGATCGACTCCGTCGAGGACATGAAGCGGCTCCTGGACGGTATCCCGCTCGACCAGGTGACCACGTCGATGACGATCAACGCGACCGCAGCCATCCTGCTGCTGCTGTACGAGCTGGTTGCGGAGGAGCAGGGGATCTCTCCGGACAAGCTCGGGGGAACGGTCCAGAACGACGTGCTCAAGGAGTACGCGGCACGCGGGACCTACATCTATCCGCCGAAGCCCTCGATGCGCCTCGTCACGGACCTGTTCGCGTACTCCCGTGAGCGCATCCCGCGCTGGAACACGATCTCCATCTCCGGCTACCACATGCGCGAGGCGGGCTCGACCGCCGTCCAGGAGGTTGCGTTCACGCTGGCGAATGCGATCGCGTACGTCCGTGCCGCGGTGGAGGCCGGACTGGCCGTCGACGACTTCGCGCCTCGCCTGTCGTTCTTCTTCGCGTGTCACATGAACTTCTTCGAGGAGGTGGCGAAGTTCCGCGCCGCGCGGAGGATGTGGGGCCGCATCATGCGGGACGAGTTCGGAGCGAAGGATCCGCGCTCGACGATGCTGCGCTTCCACACGCAGACCGGCGGCGCGACGCTGACCGCGCAGCAGCCGGAGAACAACATCGTCCGCACGGCGCTCGAGGCGCTCGCAGCGGTCCTCGGCGGCACGCAGTCGCTCCACACCAACTCCTTCGACGAGGCGCTCTCGCTGCCCAGCGAACGCGCGGCGAAGATCGCCCTGCGCACCCAGCAGGTGATCGGGCACGAGTCGGGGGTCGCCGACACGGCCGACCCGCTCGGCGGCTCGTACTTCCTGGAGTCGTTGACGACCGAGATCGAGCAGGGCGCCGCCGCCTACCTCGAGAAGATCGAGGGCATGGGTGGTGCAGTTGCCGCGATCGAGGCCGGGTGGATCCAGGGCGAGATCCACGACGCCGCGTTCACGATCCAGCAGGGCATCGAGTCGGGCGACCGGGTGATCGTCGGCGTCAATCGATTCGTCGAGGAGACCGAGGACCCGGTCGAGATCCACAAGCTCGATGAGGAGCAGGTCCGCCGCCAGTCCGAGCGCTTGCGAGAGCTCCGCGAGGGCCGCGACAACGCCGCGGTCGAGCGAGCCCTCAAGGAGGTCGAGGAGACGGCCCGCGGCTCGGACAATCTCCTGCCGCCGATGCGCGAGGCCCTCCGGCTCCGCGCGACCCTCGGCGAGGTCTCGGACGCCCTTCGCCATGTCTTCGGCGAGCACCATCCTGCCGTCTGATTCGGAGGAGAATGCGAAACGTGAAGCTTCCGCGCCTGTTCTCGATCCTTTCCATCCTGATCCTGGTCACGGCCGGCGCCGCGCTGGCCGCCTTCCCCATCGACCCGCCCGACGACCCCGCATACGCCCCCGACGCGAGATGCCCCGATCCCAGAGGCGAGCTCCCGAGCGGGCAGTGGAACCTATTCTCCGACCAGTCCGGATGCCCGCTGCCCCTGCACGGCAGCGGCATATCGGCGAACCTCGCGTGGCAGGTGACCCAGGGACACCCAGACGTCGTCATCGGCATCCTCGACTCCGGCGTGGACTACGACCACGAGGACCTGCGGGACAAGATCTGGCTGAACCGCGGCGAGCTTCCCTTTCCCTCCGGAACCTGCTTGCCTCCCTTCGGCGACCCCCACGACTGCAACGGTGACGGCGTCTTCAACGTCGAGGACTACGCCGCGTCCGGCATCGCGGATCTGAACGGCACCGCCGACATCGACCGCGGCGATCTCCGCGTGTTCGCCGACGGCATCGACGACGACGGCAACGGCTACGTCGACGACCTCTCCGGCTGGGACTCCGCGGACGACGACGGCGACGAGTTCGACCACCGGTTCTTCGGCCACGGCACCGGCCGCGCCGGCATCGTCGGTCCGGAGACGAACAACACGCTCGGCGTCGCGGGGATCTGCCCGGTCTGCCCACTGATGAACCTTCGCATCGACGACACGTTCGTCCATACGAGCGAGGGCGTGGCGAAGGGAGCGATCTACGCGATCGACAACGGCGCCAAGGTCCTCAACATGTCGCTCGGTGGCACCACGGCCTCGCGTCTGTCGCGGGGTGCGTTCACGTACGCGATGGCCCACGACGTTCTCGCCGTGAACGCCAGCGCCAACGAGTTCTCCTACCATCAGAACTTTCAGGCGGTCTTCGACGACGTGATGACGATCGGCGCGGTCACGCCCGACAACCGAACCAACCCCACGACCTGGAAGCAGAAGGCGAACTTCGCGAACTACGGCGCGCACCTCGACGTGGTGGGGCCGTCGCTGGTCCCCGGAGCGAGCCAGAGCAGAGACGCCGACTTCAACCCGACGCACAACGGCTACACGGAGACGGCCAGCGGGACCTCGAGCTCCACGCCCCACGCCGCGGGCGTGGGCGCGCTCGTCTACTCGGAAGCGATCGAGGATGGGATCTCTCCGCCGCTCTCGGCGCAGGAGGTGCGCCACATCATCAGCCTGTCCGCCGACGATGTCGGCGTGGGCGAGATGACGCCGCCGTACACGCCGGTGGCGGGGTGGGACAAGTGGTCGGGATACGGCCGCGTCAACGCCAAGGCCGCGGTGGACATGGTCTCGCCGACCACGATCCCGCCCGAAGCCGACATCAACAGCCCCGACTGGTACTCCCTCGTGGACGGCAAGGTCCAGGTCTCCGCCTACGCGAACGCCCGGCGCGCGGCCGGCTACGACTGGGTGCTCGAGGTGGGGACAGGGGTCGAGCCGACGTCCTTCACCAGGATCGACGGCGCCACGGCAGTGCCGTCACAGCCGGGCGTGTCCTCCGCCGACCTGATCACCAACCTGGAGGCCACGTGGGATGTGGGCGCCCTCACGGAGGGGATGTACACGCTGCGTCTGCGGGTCACGGACAATCTCCTTCCCGCCAACGACAGTGAGGACCGCATGGCGGTCTGGGTCCGTCACGACGATCCGGACGACCTTCCGGGGTTCCCCCGCTTCCTCGACGGCTCGCTCGAGTCGCTGTCGGTCGCTTTGGTCGATCTCGACGCCGACAACGACCTGGAGACAGTCTTCACCGACGGCAACGGGGAGATACACGCGCTGCGATCGGATGGCTCTGAGCTGCCGGGATTCCCCGTGCACGCCCAGCCACCGGCCAACCTGCCGCTGACGAAGTCACCAGCCTTCGACGGCAGCCAGGCCAACGGCGAGGTTCCGGTGTCCTACGCGTCGATGTTCGCAGGGCCGGCCGTCGCGGACATCGACGGCGACGACGTCCAGGAGATCGTGGTCTCCGCTTCGGACGGACGGCTCTACTGCTGGAACGCCGACGGGTCGGTGTGTCAGGGCTCGTGGCCGGCGGAGACGGACCGGGGGTTCACGCGCGATCCCTACGGAACGCACGCTCAACTCCCTGAGAGCCATCCGGAGGGGATCGCATCGACGCCGGCGCTCGGGAACCTCGACGCCGATCCCGACCTCGAGATCGTCGCGGGGACTGTCGAGCAGAAGCTGTACGTGTGGAACGCGGACGGCTCCAGGATGGCTCCGTGGCCGAAGCAGCTCTTCGACGCCGGCAGCGCGAGCGGCGTGAGCGACATCGCACCGAGGGCCATCCTGTCCAGCGCCGCGATCGCCGATGTCGATGCCGACGGCGCCAACGAGATCGTCGTTGGGACCAACGAGACGTACTCCTCTCCGAACTACAACGGGACCACCGGCGGCTCCGGCCGCGTCTACATGTTGGAGGCGAACGGCGACATCGCTCCCGGGTGGCCGGTGAAGCCGACGTCGATCTCGCCCAGTGCCGTGCCGCTCGTGGCGGAAGGCGTCGGATCTTCGCCGGCGGTTGGAAACGTCGACGGCGACCCGCAGCTCGAGGTCGCGATCGCCGTCTTCATCGGCGACCCCGCGATCTACAACCACGACGGTTCGACGGCCCGGACCCTCGCGGGGGCCTTCGGGACCACCGGGCCGGGCAGCCACGACTTCGACGAGACCACGCCCGAAGGGGGCCTCGCGAACCCGGCCGACCAGCCCAGCCACTTCTACGTGTCGCAGGGGATCCTGGCCAACATCGATGGCGGCGGGCTGGAGTACCTGGCCGGCACCGTCGGGAATCGGCTCATCGCGTTCGCGGGCGCGGAGCTGGCCGGTCAGGGTGCCGGGCCGCCGGCGGTGTTCGACCACCTGCTGTCGGCCTGGGATGCGACCAACGGCTCACCGAAGCCCAACTTCCCTCGGGTGATCGAGGACTGGCAGTTCATCATCGGGCCGTCCGTCGCCGACATCGGTGGCGTCGCGCCGGGTTCTCCGGAGGTCATCGATTCGAGCGGGGGGTACTTCGTCCACGCTTTCGATCGCCTCGGTTTGGAGCCGGCGGGCTGGCCCAAGCTGACCGGCCACTGGCAGACTTCCACGCCGGCTATCGGCGACCTCAACGAGGACGGGAAGGTCGAGGTCGTGCAGACCACACGGCTCGGAGGAGTCTTCGCGTGGTCGACGCCGGGCGCCGTCTGCCAGTCCGACGAGTGGCGGAAGTTCCGTCACGACGAGTGGAACAGCGGCACGTACGCTGCCGATACCCGGCGCCCGGACATCATCGAGGATCTGGTCGGTTCCCGAATCGCGGGGAAGATCACCCTCACGTGGACGGCCCCCGGAGACGATGGACCGTGTGGCGCCGCGGCGCGGTACGAGGCGCGGGCATCCTCCCAGCCCATCACGACGGCGAACTTCAGTCAGGCGACGCCGATCGCGAACGAGCCCAACCCGGTAGCGACCGGAACGGCGGAGTCCTTCACGTTCAACCCTCCGCAGGGGACCCGGTTCTTCGCTTTGCGCGCGATCGACGAGCGGGGGAATGCCGCGCCTCCAGTGTCGGCCGGGAATGATCCTGATGCGGTCGCCGCCGGTGCCGAGGCCGGTGAGCCCCCGGGATCGGCAAGTGGCCCGATCGACGGGCCGGCCGGCCCTCTGTGCCCCGGCATGACCAAGGTCCCCGGCAACCACATCGTCGGCACGCCGGCGGCCGACGATGTGACGGGGACCACAGGGACGGACATCTTCTGCGGGCTCGGGGGAGATGATCGCTTCGCGGGCGCCGGCGGCGACGACGTCGCTGGGGGGGGAGGCGGACGAGACGACCTGCGTGGGGGCCCCGGCCGGGACCGTCTCTCCGGGGGGAGCGGACGAGATCGCCTTGTGGGTGGCCCCGGGAAGGACACGATCCGGGGCGGCGGGAGTGCCGACCGCTGCTCGGGTTCCGGCAAGGATCACGTCCGCAGCTGCTGACAGGTGCCGGGACACCGTCGGCGCCTACCCTCGCAAGAGTTATCAAGTTTGTTCATTCGTGCGAGACCCTCGAGCAGCGGACCGATTTCTCGGGCGGTAGCGCCGAGGTGGCAGGGGTAGGGAGAGCCCCTGTCGCTCGGGGTCGCGATAGATGCGGTAGCCGACGTTCAGCACGTCGATCTCTTGCTGAACCGCCTGGAGGACTAGCCGTCGCAGGGGGTCGGCGAGCTCGAGGAGGGCATCGATCGAAGCGAAGAAGCCGCTGGGGGCATCGATCCACCTGTCCAGGATCCGCATCTCGGGAGCGGGCAGCCAGGGAAGCTCTTCCGCGGTGGCCCATACGTCGCTGTCTGTCGCTTCCGCGTACACGATGGCGTCCCGCACAAGTGGGGACGCCAGGATCCTCGGAAGCTTCGCCAGATTGAAGTGATCGAGGGCAGCGACGATCTCCAGGCGGTGTGTCTTCACCGGCGCCCCGTGAAGCCGAGCTGCGGCGTCTCCCACCAGAACGAAACGGAAGCGCCGCCGGCACAGCTCGTCCAGTGTCTCCATCGCACCGCGTGACAGGCGCTCGTGCGGACCCAGCCGGAGAAGATCTCGAATCTGCTCGCCATCGGCACCGGCGTCGATGCGAGGGGCGATCGAAAGGGTCGCACCCGCAGCGGCAAGCAGCCGCTCCAGCGTGTCGACCTTGGGCACGACCTTGGCTCGCTCGATCCGATTCACCACGGGTGGCGCCACCCCGGCACGTCGGGCCAGCTCAGCTTGGGTAAGACCCGTGCGGCGGCGAGCGACCCGGAGGGCCCGCGCGGCGTTCATAGAGGGGAATGTGTATCGTGCCCCGCTGACATGGCCCTGATGACCGCGTTGCGACGCTTCGTGCCATTCGTGCTGACGGCGAGCCTCTTCGCGCCCGCCATCGACCTCAGCACCCCCGCCTCGGCGGGCGGGACGCAGCGCCCGAACGTCCTGATCATCGTGACGGACGATCAGCGCACGGACAGCACGATGGTCATGCCCCAGGTTCAGAAATGGTTCCAGCAGCTCGGGACCACGTACCCAAACACCTACGTCGGGACGCCGCTCTGCTGTCCTTCGCGCGCGACGATCATGACGGGTCGGTACGCGCACAACCACGGCGTCGTTGACAACAGCGCCCACTTCACCCTCGACCAGCGCACGACGCTGCAGTACCAGCTCCGAAGGGCGGGATACCGGACGGCCATCGTCGGGAAGTACTTCAACGGCTGGCCCCTGCACCACAAGCCTCAGGCGTTCGACCGCTGGTCGATCTTCCGGTCGGGCTACTACAACACCAAGTTCAGCGTCGAGGGGAAGGTGCGAACGATCCGGCGGTACTCCACCGACTACATCGCCAAGCAGTCCTCTCGATATCTGAAAGGGTTCGAGAATCGGGACGCCGCTCCCTGGCTGATGTACGTGACACCCTCCGCCCCCCACCAGCCCTTTACCCCGTCGCCGGAGTTCGCCTCGGCTCCGGTTCCCGAGTGGGACCCGTCACCCGCCGTGGAGGAGGAGGACAGGACGGACAAGCCTCCGTACGTCCGGACCCAGGGGGCGGATCGTCTCGGGGCGGAGAACCTGCGAGCGGACCAGTTGCGCACCCTCATGTCGGTGGACCTGATGGTCGAGTCGGTGATGGCCAAGCTCGTCGAGCTCCGCGAGCTCAAGCGCACGCTGGTCTTCTTCCTCTCGGACAACGGGTTCTTCTGGGCCGAGCACGGCCTGACGGACAAGCGCCTCCCGTACACGGAGGCGATCAGCGTGCCCTTCTTTGCTCGGTGGCCCGGGCACATCCCGTCGGGCGAGATCGACCGCAGGCTGGTGAGCCTGGTCGATCTGGCCCCAACCGTCCTCCAGGCTGCGGGTGTGGCCCCCGATCCCTTCCTGCCCCAGCCCGACGGGCGCTCCCTGCTTGAGACCTGGGACCGCGACCACATCTACACGGAGTATTTTCCGGACAACGCGGCCGTCAGCATCGGCCCGTGGGCCTCCATCCGGACTCGAACCGACCAGTACGCCGAGTACTACTACTCCGATGACACCACCGTGGAGTTCCGCGAGTACTACGACCTGGAAGACGACCCGTATCAGCTCCGCAACCTCCTGGGGGACGTGAGCCCGGGCAACGACCCTCCACCGACCGAGCTCCAGGCGATGGCCCTCCAGCTCTCCAACGACCGCAGCTGCCAGGGCACTTCCGGTCCCAACCCCTGTCCCTGACCCGTGCGCATCGCGATCGTCGGCGGAACGGGTGACGAGGGATACGGCCTTGCGGTCCGTCTCTCGGCCGCCGGGGTTGACGTGACGATCGGCTCGCGAGCGACGGAGCGAGCGGAGGAGGCGGCGGGACGCGTCCGGGAGGCGTTGGGCGACCAGGTCTCGATCGCGGGAAAAGAGAACGCCGCGGCGGTTGCGGAGGCAGACCTCGTCTTCGTCACGGTGCCCTACGCGGGCCAGGCGGAGACCTACCGGTCGCTCAAGGAACACTGGCGCGACGGTGCGATCATCTGCGACACGACCACGCCGCTGGCCTCCGCGGTCGGCGGCCGGGCGACGCAGGTCCTGCGCCCATGGCACGGCTCCGCCGCGGAGCAGGCGCAAGCGCTCCTTCCGAAGGGTGTACGGCTCGTGAGTGGGTTCCACTCGGTTGGTGCCGAGCCGCTCACCGATCATCCGCATCAGGTTGACGCGGATGCGCTGCTGTGCGGTGACGACGCGGAGGCCAAGGCCGCGGTAGGGGAGATGGTGGAGTTGATCCCCGGCATGCGGTGGGTGGACTGCGGCCCGCTGGAGATGGCGCGGGTCCTGGAACCCCTGACCGCGGCACTGATCAGGGTCAACAAGCGCTACGGCATCAAGGGCGCCGGGCTCCGATTCTCTGGGAGCGACGCCTGGGGCGCCGATTGATCGGAGACGCGACCGAGGGCCGGTACGTGCCGGTCGGCGGGACGCGACTGTGGGTCCTGGAGATGGGAGAGGGCCACCCATTGTTCATGATCCACGGCGGCCCGGGCCTCGATCACACGCAGTACCGGCCGTGGCTCGATCCGCTCAGCGAGCGGTTTCGCCTCATCTACGTCGATCTCCGTGGCCAGGGGAGATCCGACCTCGTCGATCCCTCGACGCTGTCGTTGGAACGGTTCGCATCCGACATCGACGAGCTGGCTGCTGCGATGGACATCGACTCCTACGCGGTGCTCGGTCACTCCTTCGGCTCGTTCGTCACCCTGCGACATGCCGTCGATAGCGGCCGCGCGTCGCACTACGTCCTGATCGGCAGCGTTGCGAGCTCCTCGTGGCTGGACCGGATCGAGAAGAACCTGCGCGCGTTCGAGCCCGTAAGCCTGCGCGAGCAGGTCGAGGAGGCGTGGGATGCGGAGACCGGTGTACAGACCGTCGAGCAATTCCGACACCTCCTCGCCGATCAGCTTCCGTTCCACTTCGCTGACCCGACCGGCGAATCTCTCCAGGAGTTCCTCGCAGCGATCCCGCGCATGCAACTGTCACCGGAGGTGCTCCGGACGTTCGCGAACGATGGTTACGGCGGGATCGAGGTGCGCGAGGCGCTCGCGAACGTGCAGGCGCCGGTCCTGGTGATCTCGGCCGAGCACGACCGGGTCACCGTTCCGGAAGCGGGGTGGGAGATCGCCGAGGCCGTCCCGAACGGCGAGTGCGTCCTGATGAAGAACGCGGGTCACATGATGTTCGTCGAGAAGCCCCGGCAGGTGCGGGAAGCGATCGAGACGTTCTTCGACCGCTTCCCCTCGCCTCGCTAGTTCTTCCGCGGGTAGACCCAGGCATCCACCCAGCGGTCCACGACTGCGGAGCCGGTGGACGGCCCCTCTTCCGTGTGGCCATCCGCGAGCCTGCGCTGCACCGCGCGGCCTCGCGCAACCATGGTCCAGCCCGCGAGCAGGAGGGTGAAGGCCAGCAGCAGGAGACGCATCAGGTCGAGTCCCGTGAAGGCCAGCTCGCCACCCGTCGTGGTGCCACCACCCGTGGTCGTCCCGGTGCCGGTCCCGCCGGTGCCGGTTCCACCGCCACCACCACCATCACCATCACCGCCGGATCCGCCGGCCCCCGAGCCGCTGTTGGGCCCGCGATGCGAGAGCGTGGCGACGGTCGCCGCCGCGTTGGAGGCGGTCACTGAGACGGTGTTGGTGATCTGGTCGGCGGATGCCTTGACGCGCACCCGGTACGTCAGGGTGTGCGAGACGCCGGGGGCCATCGTGCCGAGCGCGTACCCACCGGGGAACGGCCCGGGCGCGGCGAGCCTGCTGCCGAACGTATCGGGGCCGTTGACGGTCGTTCCATCGAGCTTCGCAGAGCCCTCCACGAAATAGGTGCCGTCCGGGGTGGGGGCGGTCACGACGACGTTCATGAGCGATTCCGTCGCGGCCGGGTCGTTCGCAATCACGATGGTGTAGCCGATGGTGTTGCCCGCATCCAGCTTCGTCCCCGGTTTCGGGGTGGCTGAGAGCGTTAGCTTCATCACGGGTGCCGAGTCAACGGTGTGTGTCGCCGCGTCCTGCAGATCCGGGTGGTTCTCGGCCTCCAGCCTGGCGAGGTTGGAGATGACCGTCCCCTTCGCCAGAGGCGAGCTCACCCTGACGCTGAAGGTGATCGTGTGCGACTCACCGGGGTCGAGATCCGTCAGGTCGAACGCGGTCCCGAACGGGTTGCCGGTCCCCGTGACGACCGTGCCATCCACCCTGCCGGACCCCTCGACGTACGAGGTGAAGGAGGGAGTGGGGTCGAGCAGCTCGAGCTGATCCGCGACCTCCGTGGCGTCAACGGCGTTCGTGATCAGGATCGAGTAGGCGACTGTCGTGCCGGGGGTCACCTTTCCGGCCTCGGCCGGCACGGCGGTCTTCACGATGCTGAGCTTCGGTGCCGACAGGACCGTCAGGGTGGCGCCGTCGCTCGCGTCCGGAAGCTGGTCGCTCGAGACCACCGCGGTGTTCGCGATCTGGGTTCCGTTGTCGAGCGGATTGACGACCACAACCTGGAACGTGAGTGTGTGAGCGTCGCCCGGCAGCATGTTGGGCAGTGCGTATCCCGCGGCGAACGGGTTCGTCGCGCCGGGCACCGCCACCGTGTCGACCGTCGCCGAGTTGGCGACGTAGGTCGTGTTCGCCGGCGTCGCATCGGTGAGTGTCACGCCGGTCGCGGTTTCCGTCGCCAGGACATCGTTCTCGACCTCGATCGTGTACGTGACGGTTGTGCCGGGAACGACCTGACCGCCCTCGGCGGGGGAGGACGACTTGACCACAGTGAGCCCGGGTGCCGACGCCACGATGTGGTTGGCGCTGTCGGTCACGGGACCGGAGCCGTTCGTGGCGGTTACGGTCGCGCTGTTGTTGATCGCGGTGTTGTTCGGAAGCGGGCTGTTCACGGTCACCCGGAACGTCAAGGTGTTTGTCTCGCCGGGGGACAGAGTGGGGTCGGCGAGCGTGTACCCGCCGGCTGCCGCGAATGGGTTCGTCGCGCCCGGGATCGGGTTCCCGTCATCCGTCGCGGAGCCCGCGACGTAGGTCGTGTTCGCCGGCGTCGCATCCGCAACCTCGACGCCGGTCGCGGTGTCAGTCGCCGACGCGGCGTTCCCGACGAGGATCGTGTAGGTGATCTGCTGGCCGGGCAGAACCGGACCGCCCTCCCCGGGGCTCGAGGTCTTCGCCACGGTGAGGCTGGGAGCGGAGCTGACGGTATGGGTCGTCGAATCGTTGACGGTCGGGGCGTTTGCCGACGTGACCGTCGCGGTGTTGCTGATCTGGGTTCCGTCCGCCTGCGGCGTCGTGACCAGGACGCGGAAGGACGCAGTCGCAGAGCCGTTCGCAAGGATGTCGGGGATCGGCTCCCCGTCCGCGAACGGGTTCGCCGCTCCTAATACCGGCACCCCGTTGATCGTTGCGGAGTCAGTTTCGTAGGTCGTGCCGGTTGGGGTGAGGTCGGTGAGCGTGATTCCCGTTGCCGTCTCGGTGGGTCCGTTCCCGATCGTGATGTTGTAGGTGATCGTCTGCCCCGGCGTGATGGAGCCGGTATCCACGCCGTTTCCCGTCTTCGTGACGGTCAGGACGGTCGCAGCGTGTGCGGGCGGGGCGATGAACGCGATCACGGTCGCGGTCATCGAGACCAACAGGAGGAGCCTGCGTGGATTCCGTGCGGAACGGTGCTTCGCCACGTGCTTAGCCATTCGTCACCTCGAAGGATTCGGCCGCCAACACGTCGCCGTGGGACCGCACCTCGACCCGGTAGAAACCGGGACGGTCCACCGCGACCTGTGGCAGCGGGAACACCATCTGCGAGGCGGCATCGGGAAGCGGCGCCGTCAGCCTCGCAATCATGCTGTCACCTCGGAACCACACCGCGGTCAGAGGAGCGGACTGCTCCCCGGCCTCGAACGAGAGCCAGAGGTGCACCGGCTCTCCGATCCCGAAGGCGTGCGTCGTGCTACCCGGCTCTCCCGTGACCGCGTTCATGGTCTCGGTGAGCCGGAGGTCTGTGATGTCGATCGGAGAAGCGGGATCGGGCGCAGCGGACACGGGCACGTCTACGCCAGCCTGCACATCGGCCGCCATGCCAACGGGGTCGTCCTGACCCGCGACGTTCACGAAGGCGACGAACCCCAGGACCGCCGCAACGCCGAGCGCGACCAGGACCCCGGCCGCGAGCCCGAATGGCCGCAGGCGCCCATGCGACCGCGTGGCCGCACCGCCTTGCGGACCGAACGCCCAGCTCTCGGGCCCGTCCACGCTGAAGGAAGACACTTCTCCCATTCTGAAGCGGAAACTCGGCAACATGGCCGGATTCCTTGAGGGGGTCCGACAATTACCAGTCTTCCCTGCTACTGAGCGTGAGAATCCGTGCGAACAGGTGCCTCAGACGAGCCGCGCGGCAGCGAACGCAAGCCCCGCCATCGTGAGCAGTGAAGTGGAGTTCGCAATGAGGATGGTCCTGAACATCTTCGACTCGAGGCGGCTGAGCTTTGCATCCATCTTGGCGTCGAGTCGTTCCTCGAGCTGAATCAGGTCACCCCTGAGATGGGTCAAGTCATCCTTGAGAAGGATGACGTCCTGTTTGGTGGCGACATCCGCCCACCCAACAGGGGGCAGTAGCGACATCAGATCGCTCGCCTCATCCTGTCCGAGAACCTCCCGCAAGCGATTGTACAGCCGGTTCCGAGACCGCTCTTCCAACGCCATGTGTTCCTCCTCCTGGGCGTACACGTCGTTGCCGGGAGGGGGACCGGGTGCCAAGACCGTAACGGAGGGGGGTGACATCTCAGTCTTGGAGTTCGCGGCCCAGCACGGTGTCGATGCCGTCGAGGATGAGCCGAAGTGTCGACGTCGGTACCGCTCCCACGCGGCTCGAGAGGATCCCGCGGTCGATCGAGACGATCTGCGAGGCGTTCGCGACCGAGTCCTTGGCGAGGCCCGTCTCCCGACGCTCGAGGAGCGTGTTGCCCGGAGCGGTGGCCCAGCGAAGGTTGCTCGTGAGAGGAACGACCACGACGGTAGCCAGGCGGCTCGCGTTGAGCGCATCGCCCTGCACGATCAGGACCGGCCTCTTGAAACCGGGCCCCGAGCCAACGGGATCGGGCAACGAGGCCCAACAGACGTCGCCCTGAGCGACTACCACTCGGAGCGCTCGAGCGCTTGGCGCCCGGCTTCTTCCACCCACGGGTCCGGAGTTCCGTCGATCTGCGCGATGGCCTCATCCATGGCTCGGGTGACGGCTCGCGGGTCTCGCCTGAGGAGGTACTCGTACAAGGCCTCCCGGAACACCTGGCTCCGAGACTTCCCGGTCCTACGCGCCAGCTCGTCGGCCTGGATGAACAGCTCGTCGGGGAGGGAGATCGCGGTTTTCATACCCACAGTATAACCGTAACCCGCGACTCAGACGAGTCGCGCGGCGGCGAAGGCCAGCCCCGCCATCGTGAGCAGCGAGGTCGAGTTCGCGATCAGGATCGTGCGAAACATCTTCGCCTCGAGCCGGGACTCGAGAGTGCCTAACCTGGCATCGATGCGGGCTTCCAACTGATCGAGGTCGTGTTTGGTGGCGACGTCGGCCCATCCCACTGGGGGCAGCAGCGCCATCAGGTCGCTCGCCTCATCCTGTCCGAGAACCTCCCGCAAGCGATTGTACAGCCGGTTCCGAGACCGCTCCTCTAGAGCCATTGCGTTCCTCCTCCTGGGCGTACACGTCGTAGCCGGGAGGGGGACCGGCGCGAAGAACCGTAACCGGAGGGGGTGACACCGAACGGAAGTGGCTAAATGAGGCGTGCCGCGGCGAACGCCAGCCCCGCCATGGTCATCAGGGAAACCGAGTTCGCGATCAGGATGGAACGGAACATCTCCGCCCGGAGATCGGACTTTAGCGTTCCGAGGGCCGCATGGATCCGCGACTCCATCTGGGCTAGGTCTTGTTTCAGAAGGACGAGGTCGTCTTTGGTAGCCACGTCAGCCCATCCCACTGGAGGCAATAGCGACATCAGATCGTTGGCCTTATCGGGTCCCATGGACCTCCTGAAGCCGATTGTACAGCCGGTTCCTGGACCGCTCTTCCAAAGCCTGCGGAAGCGGGGGCTACGCAGCGAAGGTGAAGGGGATCTCGATATCGATTCCGTAGCGTTGTTTCACCGGGTCCGGGTCGATACCGTGTGTGGTCGGATACAGAAACTCGACCCCGAGGACCCTTCCCGTCGAGTCCAGATCGACGTGCAGGTTCGGGCCGAGCTCTTCCGTTCGGTCGATGATCGCCTCATCCTCGTCGATGAGCGCCACATAGAGAGCGTCCGCTTCCGCGTCATATGTGTAGACGGCCATCGTCACTCCCCTTTCAGCCAGAGCGTGATCACGTCCGTTCCTGCTCACCGAGGACGACCGTGACGTCAGCGCCTCCAACCGAGACCTCCAC
>CAZKFH010000043.1:0-16733 GCA_964551945.1 uncultured Actinomycetes bacterium
GTCGGCTCGGGCACTTGCCAGAGGAGCACGAGAGCGAAGACGGCCAGGCCGAGCCTGACCAATACGTCCAGGGGGCTCATACGTGAAGGCGAGGGCACGAGGGGATTCTAGTGAGGGCTGGCTCCGGCCTCGCCGGGAACGGGCTTGCCGCGCGCGGCGAGGAGCAGCCTGATGGCCATCGCGACGAGCAGGAGGGCGAACAGCACGGCCGAGAGGATCGGGTCGAGGCGCAGCGCGAGCAGCGAGGCCCCGTAGGCCGCCGCGACGCCGCCGAGCCCCACTGCCGCGGCTACGCGCAGGTCCGTCAGGCCGGCTCGGAGATTCGAGAATGTCCCCGCGGCAGCCGTCGGCACGATGACCGCCAGCGACGTTCCCTTCGCGATCACCTGCGGCTCGGCCAGCACGAGCACGAGTGCGGGCACCATCACGATCCCGCCGCCGACCCCGAGGAGCCCGGCGAGGCTGCCCGCCAGCAGGCCGACCGCGACCAGGGCCGCGCCGGCCAACAGGTCGAGATCCCCGAGCGGCTTCGTGGATGTTGCCTCGAACGGCAGCAGAGACGCCGAGCCGAGGATGAACAACGCGAAGATCACACGGAGAGCTCGCTGCGGGATCCGCCGAAGGAACCGCGTGCCCGCGACGGTTCCCGCGATGGCGCCGGCGGTGAGGAGTCCCGCCGCGGCCCAATCTACGGAGTCGTCGAGCGCGTAGCCGATCACCGCAGCCAGCGCGATCGGGACGATCGCAGCGAGCGAGGTCGCGTGAGCCCGCCGCTGCTCCATCCCGCCGAAGAGCACCAGCCCGGGGACGATCACGATGCCCCCGCCGACCCCGAAGAGCCCTGACAGCAGTCCGGCAGCCACCCCGATCCCTGCGGCCACGATCGTCGATGGGCGAGTCCTCATCGCGCGCAGGATAGCGGGGGAGCGTCGTGGGGCGGCCGTACAATCGAAGCGATGGACTCCCCCCTCCTCGCTCCGCTCAACCCGGTCCAGCGGGACGCGGTCCTGCAGGCCGACGGTCCTGTGGTCATCGTGGCGGGCGCCGGCTCGGGCAAGACGCGGATCCTGACCCACCGGATCGCCTACCTGATCCTGGAGAAGAGCGTCCGCCCACAGTCGATCCTGGCGATCACGTTCACGAACAAGGCCGCGCAGGAGATGGCCGACCGGGTCGAGCAGCTGGTCGGCTCACGGATCGCCAAGGGCATGTGGCTCCTCACGTTTCACTCAACGTGCGCGCGGATCCTCCGGCGGGAGCACCAGCACATCGGCCTGCCGTCCCACTTCTCGATCTACGACGAGGCCGACACGGAGCGGGTGCTGAAGATGGTGCTGTCCGACCTCGGCATCGACGACCGACGGTTCAACCCCCGCGTCGTGAAGTCATTCATCGGCAAGGCGAAGGACAACCTGCTCAGCGCTCACGAGTACGCGGAGGCCGCGGACAACTGGTACGAGCGCCAGATCGCCGACCTGTACATGGGGTACGAGCGTCGCCTGGCGGCGGCCGGCGCGGTTGACTTCGACGACCTGATCCTTCGCACAGTCAAGCTGTTCCGCGAGCATCCCGAGGTGCTCGAGCATTATCAGGAGCGCTTTCGCTACATCTTGATCGACGAGTATCAGGACACGAACCGCGCGCAGTACCACCTGGTGAACCTGCTCTCGTCCAAGCACCGGAACATCTGTGTCGTCGGGGACGCCGACCAGGGCATCTACTCCTGGCGAGGAGCGACCATCCAGAACCTGCTCGACTTCGAGCACGACCACCCCGACGCCAAGGAGTTCATCCTCGACCAGAACTACCGCTCCACGCGGATGATCCTCGAAGCAGCGAACGCGCTCATCGATCACAACGTCCAGCGCAAGCCGAAGAACCTGTGGACCGAGTCCGACCAGGGCGCGCCGATCGTTCGGTACCGCGCAGAGGACGAGCACGACGAGGCGTGGTTCGTCGCGCAGGAAGTGGAACGGCTGGTCAACGATGAGGGCGAGCATCGGTACGGTGATATCGCGGTCTTCTACCGGACGAACGCGCAGTCCCGCGTGGTCGAGGACGTCTTCATGAAGGCGGCGATCCCTTACAAGGTCGTCGGTGGCGTGCGGTTCTACGAGCGGCGCGAGGTGAAGGACATCCTCGCGTACCTCCGCGCGCTCGTGAACCCGCAGGACACCGTGTCGATGCGACGGATCATCAACACCCCGAAGCGGGGGATCGGGGACCAGACTGTGGCGGCGCTCGAGGGGTTCGCTCGCGAAGAGGACATCACGCTGCTCGAATCAGCGAAGCGCGCCGACGAGGTCTCGATCCTGTCGCCGCGAGCGCGTGGTGCGATCCAGGGGTTCGTCGAGGTCGTCGAGCGCCTCCGCGCCAGGTTCGCGGAGAGCGCGAAGCCCTCGCAACTGATCGAGGCCGCGTTCATGGAGACCGGCTACTACGCGGAGCTCGACGCGGAGCGCACCGTGGAGGCCGAGACGCGCAAGGAGAACCTCCGAGAGCTGGTCGGTGTCGGCGCCGAGTTCGAGGCGCGGTTCCCGGACCGGGGGCTGCCCGAGTTCCTGGAGCAGGTCGCCCTCGTCACCGAGCAGGACGAGTACGACGACGCCGCGTCAACGGTCACGCTGATGACGCTGCACAACGCGAAGGGGCTCGAGTTCGAGGTGGTGTTCATCGCGGGGATGGAGGACGGCATCTTCCCGCACTTCCGTTCGATGACCGATTCGGATGAGCTCGAGGAAGAGCGCCGGCTCGCGTACGTCGGCATCACTCGAGCGCAGAAGCGCCTCTATCTCACGCACGCCTGGAGCCGCTCGCTCTTCGGTGCGTCTTCTTACAACCCGCCGTCACGGTTCCTGAACGAGATCCCGACCGATCTTGTCGAGGAGCAGGAATCTCAGGGCGGCCGGGCACCCGCGGAGCTCGTCGGCGGCGTGATGGCGACGCCGCCCGACGTGGCGGCCGGGGACACCGTCCTGCACGACCGGTTCGGCGAGGGCGTCGTGATCACGGTCTCTGGACGTGGCCAGGACGCCGAGGCAGTGATCCGGTTCGAGGAGGAAGGCGAGAAGCACCTGCTCCTCGCGTACGCACCGCTCAAGAAGGTTGGCTGACCCCGGTCAGTCGCTGGATGGTCGCGCGGAAGGCTCCAGGGAATCCAGGAGGTCGTGGAGCTCTCGTTCCGAGACGTGCCAGCAGCGGACCCCCGCCCCCTTCGCCCCTTTCGCCGCGCGTCGGTCGGCCGTGATGAAGGGAAGGTCGAGCTCTCTGGCGAGAGCCACATACGCGGCGTCGTAGAGGGAGAGATTCGCCCTGAGAGACCACGCTTGCCCCAGCAGGCGGCCACAGTCGACAGGCGCGATCGGCAGTACTCCAAGCGCGCTGACTGCTCTGTCTGCGTCCCGCTTCGAGATACCTCCGCGTGCGGCGAGTTTCCGCAGTGCATTCCCGGTCTCGAGGAACACGAGGTCGGGAGCCAGGATGGCGATCGGATCCGGCCAGCGCAGGGCATCCAGCAGCCTGGTTGCGGGCTGTGTCTCGCTACCCACCGTGTAGAAGTCAACTACCACGGAGGCGTCGACCACGAAGGTCGCGCCCATCAGCGGTCTCGGTCTTCGCGGATCAGCTCGACGGCGCTTGGAGCTCCTGGTCGAAGTCGTGCACGGTTAGCGAGAATGAAGTCGATCGTCGCGGCCCGTCCCGGAGGGTCCAGCTCGAGCGCTTTCCCGAGAAGCCTGATGGTCTCCGAGGTGATGGAGGAGTCCCTCTCCCTGGCCCGCTCCGCGAGCTTGCTGTACAGCTCATCGGGGACACCTCGGACGTGAAGGGTTGGCATGCAGAAATGGTAGCAGAGTTGGTTGCATGAATGCAACCAAGAATGGTTAGGTGGTTCCCCTGACGGCTTCTTCCACTCCGTGGGCGGCGCGGCGCACGGAGAAAGACGGAACAACACGGGCGAAGCGTTCGCTCGAGCCGTAGACGAGCAACGCCAGCATCGCTCCATAGATCGGCAGGTGTCCGATCAGCTCCTCGGTACCCAGGAAGAACAACGTCGCGTTGAAGGGGATCCCGGCGGCGATGACCGCGAGCTGCGGAAGCGCTCCCGAGATGATGAGCAGCCCGAAGAGCAGCTCGATCGCTCCCGCGAGACGGATGAACGTCAGGTCGCTCACCTCGAGCCCGACCGACTGGAGGATGTTGAACGCCGGGAAGCGATCGAGGAATTCGAGCGCCAGACCCGGCCGCGCGAGCTTCTCGGAGAACGCGAGCACGACGAGTGAGCCGCCCACCATGAGCCGAAGGGCGAGGAGCGAAGCGGCCACGCGGTCGGGTGTGGCGTCGACCGCACCGCCCGGCGTCTCACGCGGCGGAAGGATCGCGAGGAACAGCGCGATGCCGAGGAGGTCCATCCGCTCGAGGACCGGTACCGCGCCGTAGAACGGCATGCCGAGCGGGCCTGCGGCTACGAGGACGATCGCGGCGGCACGGATCCGATACCCCGTGATCAGCCATACGCCGAGGACGCCCTCCGCGATCGCCAGTGCCGACCCGAAGGGCGAGTCGGCCAGCGCGAGCGACGGCGCCAGGTAGGTGCCGCGCGCGGCCTGCGCCAGCAGCGAGACGCCGGCATGGATCGCCAGGAGCCGCGGGACGTAGGGAGCGAGACGGCCGAGTGGGCGAAGGAAGGGAAGCTCCGGGGTGGGGAAGAGCCGCGCGCCGAGCCTCCACAGAAATGCGAGCGCGAGCGCGCCCACGATCAAGAGGAACGAGTCGCCGGCGAATGACCAGTCGAATGGCGGCCGCGCTTCGGTGAACCAGGCTTCGTGGGCGAGGATCCCGCGCACGATCGTCAGCTCACCGAGGACGTGTCGATGTAGATCGCTCCGCGGTGGATCTCGACCGGCAGTCGGGCGAGCGAGGCCTTGCGGCCGACGCCATCGAGCCCGAACCGACGGTCGGCACAGTCGAGGTATCCGTCTGTCACGATCTCGAGCTCGCAGTTGTCGGGCTCCGCGATCGCGAACGCCTGGTCGGTGGTCGTTCGCGCGACGTACACCCCAGCAAACACCTCGGTCGGCGTGCCGGGCTCGAGCTGCTCGAACGTGAGGTCGTCGACCACCTCGAACGGCGGCGGTGGCTCTCGGAGGAAGAACCACGACCCCATGAGCACGAGCACGAGGCCCACAGCGATCGCCCCGATCACCCAGTGGATTCCCAGCGTCCCTCGGAACGGTCCCAACGGCCCGATCGTCGATCCCGTCTTGACGCCGGGCGAGCGGAGATGCACACGTCGGGTAGCCATCGGCCCCCATTATCCCGACCCTTTCGGCGCTTCGACTACACTCCGTGAGCCATGCCCCAGAAGCACCGAATCGTCATCGCGAAGCCCGGTTTGGATGGTCACGACCGTGGCGCGAAGGTCGTCGCGCGAGCGCTCCGCGACGCCGGATACGAGGTGATCTACACGGGCCTGCACCAGACGCCCGAGCAGATCGCGGAGACCGCGATCCAGGAGGATGCGGATGCGGTGGGCCTCTCGATCCACTCGGGAGCGCACATGACCCTGTTCCCCCGCGTCGTCCAGCTCCTTCGCGACCGGGGCGCGCAGGACGTGGTCGTGTTCGCCGGCGGGATCATCCCGAAGGACGACATCGATGCCCTCCGAGAGCAGGGGGTCGAGCAGGTCTTCACGCCCGGCGCCGCCACCACCGAGATCATCGAGTGGCTCCGTGCTCGCCTCCCGGCCGCGAACGTGGCTTCCTGACATGGATCTGTTCGAGTACCAGGGCAAGGAGCTGTTCCAGAACCAGGGGATCGAGCTGATCGAGCGCGAGGTCGTGGCGAGCGCCGCGGAGGCCCGCGCCGCCGCGGAGCGCCTCGGCCCGGTCGCGGTCAAGGTGCAGGTCCAGGTTGGCGGTCGTGGCAAGGGTGGCGGCATCGTCCTCGCGAAGACCCCCGCGGAGGCAGAGCAGGCCGCGGCACGGATGTTCGATCAGGGCTTCAAGGACATGCCCGTGACGCGGGTCCTCCTCGAGAAGCTCGTCGACATCCGCCAGGAGCTGTACATGGCGATCACACTCGACCGGACGGAGAAGCGCTACGTCGCGATGACCTCGAGCGAGGGCGGCATCGACATCGAGGAGGTCGCCGAGAGCAAGCCGGAGGCGATCCGCAAGGCCGCGATCGACCCCCTGCTCGGTATGAAGCCGTTCCACGTGAACCGCTTGGTGGGCGGGTTCGCCCCCGAGGCGCGTGAGGGCGCCGCCATACTGCTCGGCAAGCTCTACGAGCTCCTGCTGCAGAACGACGCGACGCTCGTCGAGGTGAACCCGCTCGCGGTGCTCGGTGACGGCCGCGTCGTCGCGCTCGACGCGAAGGTCACGATCGACGACAACGCCTTGTACCGCCACGCGGAACTCGCCGAGTACCAAAAGGACTTCCACGTCGACCCCACCGAGGCGCGCGCGAAGGAAAAGGGCTTGCAGTACGTGAAGCTCGACGGCGAGGTCGGGATCATCGGAAACGGCGCCGGGCTCGTGATGTCGACGCTCGACGTCGTCGCCCAGGCCGGCGGTGCGGCCGCCAACTTCCTCGACGTCGGGGGCGGTGCGGGTGCGGACCTGATGGCGACATCGCTCGAGGTCATCCTGTCCGACCCCGCCGTGCGCAGCGTTCTTGTGAACATCTTCGGCGGGATCACGCGCTGCGACCTGGTGGCACAGGGGATCCTCGAGGCGCTCGAGCGGATCGAGGCAACGGTTCCGATCGTCGTGCGCCTCGACGGAACGAACGCGGAGGAAGGGCGCCGCATCCTTGCCGAGGCCAAGCACCCACGTATCGTCCCCGCCGCCACGATGCTGGAAGCCGCGAAGCAGGCCGTCGACCTCGGAAAGGGGAACGGCTGATGGCGATCCTGCTTGACAAGGAGACGCGCGTCCTCGTCCAGGGCATCACTGGCAAGGAGGGCGCGTTCCACACACTGCGCAACCGGTCCTACGGCACGAACGTCGTTGCCGGCGTGACGCCGGGCAAGGGCGGCCAAGACGTCGAGGGCATCCCGGTGTTCGACTCGGTGCAGGAAGCGGTAGACGCGACCAGTGCCGACGCGTCGCTGACGTTCGTTCCCGCCCGGTTCGCTGCCGACGCGATCCTGGAGTCGGCCGACGCGGGCGTGCACCTGATCGTGTGCATCACCGAGGGCATCCCCGTCCTCGACATGGCCCGCGTCTATAACTATCTGCGCGGGAAGGACCACGTGCTCGTCGGCCCGAACTGTCCGGGGCTGATCTCACCCGGCAAGGCGAACCTCGGCATCATCCCGTTCGAGATCTGCATGGAGGGCAACGTCGGCCTCGTCTCGCGCTCCGGGACGCTGACGTACCAGATCGTCAACGAGCTGACCCAGAAAGGGATCGGGCAGTCGACATGCCTTGGTATCGGCGGCGACCCGATCATCGGCACCGGTTTCGTGGATGCGCTCACCCGCTTCCAGGAGGACCCGGAGACCGAGGCCATCGTGATGATCGGCGAGATCGGGGGAGCGGACGAGGAGCGCGCCGCAGAATTCATCGGCGCGAACGTGACCAAGCCTGTCATCGGGTACGTCGCGGGGTTCACGGCGCCACCCGGCAAGCGGATGGGGCACGCCGGCGCGATCATCACCGGCTCGAAGGGGACCGCGAAGGCCAAGGCCGAGGCTCTTGAAGCCGTCGGTGTCAGGGTTGGGCGGAACCCGACCGAGGTCGCGGAGCTGGTGCAGGCCACGGTCGCGTGAGCCTCGAACCGGACCCGCCAAGCTCTTCCCAATCCCCTCCACCGCCCGGTCCGCCGGCGAGCCCTTCGCAACTGATGGCTTGGCAGGCAGGCACTGCTTTTCGGGCGGGATGGGGCCGCGCCGCGATGGCCGCCGCGGCGATCCTCGCGATCGTATTCGCTCTAAATCTGCTGCTGGCGTGGCTGCAGAGCGAGGTGACCCCCCGAGCCTTCGAGGTCGACGGCCAGGCGATCTCGAACCCCGTGGCAGTCCCGGGGATCCCGCAGGTGGCCCTGCTGTCCATGTTCGCTTGGCACGCGGTTTCATTCGATGCCGAGATCGCGCTGCCCCAGGGTGAGGCGCCGTTCGGGAGCTCGTTGGAGTTCTCGGTCACCTCCGCGGTCATGCTCGGCCTCGCGATTGCCGGGTATCTCCTGTTTCGGGCCGGGAAGCGGCTCGCGGAGCCGGGTCTCGAGTGGTTCTCTGCCGTCAGAGGTGTACAGGTCGCGCTGATCTACGCGGCTCTCATGTTGGCGCTCGCGGTTGTCGCCGGCTTCGATATCTCGCTCGCCGACTTCGCTCCCGCGGGGGAAGCCGGGCAAGATGCGCCCCAATCTCTCTCGATCCGCCCTTCGCTCGCGGGCGCGTTCTTCATGCCCTTCTTGCTCGCCACGTTCGCGGCAGGAGCGGGGGCGTTATCGGGCAGGAAGCTGCCGCGGGAGCGCATGTCTCGGCTTGCCCTCGCAGGGATCTCGGGGGGGTGGCGTGCCGCATGGCTCGCGGTCGCGCTCTCTTCGGTCGGCTTCCTCATTGTGGCGGCGCTCAACCCGGACGAGACCCGCGCGTACCTCGAGATCATCCCAGGAGGCGGCCTCGCTCGAGCGCTCCTCGTGGTGGCGACTCTGTTGCTCCTACCGAACGTCGGCACCGGCATCGCAGCGGCTGCCATGGGTGGCAGCTTCAACGTGACTGCGCTCGGCGATTCGTGCGCGGTGATCTCTTTCTTGCAGTTCCCCCACGGAGTCGGGCAGCCGGGACCGGACGCGTCATGCGCTCTGCCGCTCGACCTCGGGCCGGCTCCGTTCCAGTACGCGCTGTTCCTGCTCGTGCCGCTCGCGGCGACGATCGCGGGCGGCTGGCTGGCCTCTCAACGGGTTGGCGCGACCCGCCGGGAGGAGGGGGCGTTCGCGGGCGCGATCATCGCGCTTCCGTTCGCGCTGTGGCTCTGGATGCTCGCGCTGCTCGCCCGGGTCGGCTACTCGGCGGGTGGCTTCATCCCTTTCCAGGTGCAGGTATGGATCGGGCCCGGCCTGTTGTCAACGGTACTGATCGCGCTGATCTGGGGTGCGGCAGGCGGTGCGATCGGTGGGGCGCTCGGTGCTCGAAATGCGAGTGGGCCCGGGATCAGCCCGGGCCCACCGGCAAAGCTTCCTGGCGAGATCTAGACGGCCGGAGGCGGCGGAGCGGTTCCGACCTTGCTTTCTTGGAATCGCATGTAGGCGCCGTAGAGGAGCCCCAGAACCGCCACGATGCCGATGTATGCCCCGATCCTCAACCCATCGAGGCTCTGGATGAAGTTGACCAGGCCGAGGACGCCCGTGATGCCTCCGAGGATCGCGCCGATGAGAGCGGGCGAGGATCCGACGTTGAGGTTCACGCCTGCTGCAGCCATGCCCTCCCATACGAGCAATCCGATCACGAAGAGCCCGGAGAGCATTCCGATCCCTCCGGCCCATCCATTCACGGACGCGTCGGGGATGTCGATCCCCGCGATCTCCTCCAGGCCGCCGAAGTCAGCCCCGAGCCACTTCAGGAACATCGAGATCAGGTACAGGATCCCGGCTCCAAGCAGGACCTTCTGGCCTGCGCTAAGTCGGTTCACGTCGAACCCACCCGGACGTTGCGGTTGCGTCATGCATGCTCCTTTCGATTCCCCGCGTCGCTCATGCGACGCCCGGGCGATTTAACGTCAGGCTCCGGCCCCAGTCAAGGACGAGGCCGTCTGACCAGGGAAAACACTGCCGATACGGTCCCTCCGAGCGCCCCGGCGAGGGCGATGAACGGCGCGGGGGTTGAGGAGAAGAAAGCCGGTGCGCGAAGGAGAGCGATGCCCATCGCCGTCGCGGAGACCATGGAGAGGGTCACCGCCATGAGGACCGCTCGCGAGCCTGTCGCGGGTCGGAGCAGCCCCAGAAGCAACGAAGCAGCTCCCGCCGCGAGGGCCACGCATCCGAACGCCGCCCACCCGTCCAGCGCAAAGCTCCAGGCAGACAGCCCGGATGTCAGCGACCCCGAGCGGTGCCAGGGAGGGATCGTCGCGGCCAGACCGGCGACGAGCAACGCGAGCGCCACGTGCTCCACACGGATCGGGCGGCGGCGTGGAGCGGCGACGGGCTCAGGATCCCCGAGCTCCAGGGCGGCGCAGCGCTCGCAGCGCACCGCGCCCCGGAACGGGACCGCGCACTCGAGGCACACGGTCCTGCTGCATCGCTCGCACACCCCGACCGCTCCTCGATCGGGGTGAAGGCTGCATCGCTCGCGCTCGAGCGTGGCTTCGGAGGAATCCACGGGCCCTCATTGTCTATCCTGCGGCCGTGGATGCGAGGATCGCGGTGCTGGCGTCGGGAACCGGCTCGAACCTTCAGGCCCTCCTGGACGAGGAGCTCGTCGGGCCGGCCATCCGGCTCGTCGTCTCCGACCGCGCCGAGGCGAAGGCGCTCGACCGCGCCCGGTCTGCCGGCGTCGAGGGCGTGCACCTCGACCCGAAGGCCTTCGAGGACCGAACGGAGCACGATCGTGCGCTCATCTCTCTCCTTCAGGATCGAGAGATCGACCTCGTCTGTCTCGCGGGATACATGCGGATCCTGTCGCCCGAGTTCGTTCGGGCATTCTGGGGTCGGACGCTGAACGTGCATCCCGCGCTGCTGCCCGCCTTCCCGGGGGGCCATGCCGTGCGCGATGCGCTGGCGTGGGGCGTGAAGGTCACCGGCTGCACCGTGCATCTCGTGGACGAAGAGGTGGATCACGGCCCGATCCTGGCGCAGGAGGCCGTCCCCGTTCTGGACGATGACGACGAGCCCTCGCTCCACGCGCGGATCCAGGAAGCGGAGCACCGGCTCTACCCGCAGATCGTTCGACAGATGCTCGAGCATGGCCTGCGCGTCGACGGTCGTCGCACGAGTACCGAGGAGCGACCGTGAGTGCCCCTCGTCCCCGCCGTGCACTCCTCTCGGTGTCGGACAAGACAGGGATCGCGGACCTGGCTGAGGGGCTCGCCGAGCTCGGAATCTCGATCGTGTCGACGGGATCGACCGCGAAGACGATCCGCGATGCCGGCGTCGACGTCCGTGAGGTCGCGGAGGTGACCGGCTTCCCCGAGATGATGGACGGGCGCGTCAAGACCCTTCATCCGGTTGTGCACGCGGGGATCCTGGCGGACCGTTCGAAGCCCGAGCATCTCGCGGAGCTGGAGGCCCAGGGGATCGAGCCGATCGACCTCGTGATCGTGAACCTGTACCCGTTCGAGGAGACGGTCGCGTCCGGCGCGAGTGACGAGGAGATCGTGGAGCAGATCGACATCGGCGGGCCCACTCTGATCCGGGCCGCGGCGAAGAACTTCCGATCGGTCGCGGTTGTCGTCAGTCCCGCGCGCTACGACGAGCTGCTCGAGATGTTGCGGTCGAACACGCTCGATCAGAACCGTCGCCGGGAGCTGGCGACCGAGGCGTTCGAGCACGTCGCCTCGTACGACGCGGCCATCTCCGGATGGTTCTCGAACGAGTTCAACGAGGAGCCGCCGCCCTCGGTCACCCTGAGCTTCGTTCGTGTTGGAGATCTGCGGTACGGCGAGAATCCTCATCAGCGGGCGGCGCTCTACCGCCAGCCGCTCTCTCCCGGCGCCCTCGGCAACGCCCAGGTCCTGCAGGGCAAGGAGATGTCGTTCAACAACTGGCTCGATGCCGAGGCCGCGCGCGGGCTCGCCGTCGCCCTGGACTCGCCGGCTGCCGTCATCGTCAAGCACCACAATCCGTCCGGCGCGGCCGTCGCCGCGACCGCTGCCGACGCCTACCGCGCGGCGTTCGACTCGGACACGGTCTCGGCATTCGGCGGCGTGGTCGCCTTCAACGTCGAGGTTGACGAGCAGGCCGCGACCGCGATGGCCGAGGTGTTCACCGAGGTCGTGATCGCTCCCGGATTCTCGGATGCCGCCCTGGCCTTGTTCGCCGAGAAGAAGAACCTCCGGGTGGTTCGCGCCCCGATGCCTCAGCAGGGCGGTCTCGAGCTCCGGCTGATCGGCGGCGGCGGGGGGCTGATCCAGGACGCCGACGTCGTGACGGAGACGCGGGACGACATGAAGGTCGTGACGAAGCGCGAGCCGACAGAGGAGGAGTGGACGGATCTGCTCTTCGCATGGACCGTGGCCGCGCGCGTCAAGTCGAATGCGATCGTGTTCGCTTCGGGCCGGGCGACGGTCGGCGTGGGCGCCGGGCAGATGAGCCGCGTCGACTCCGTGCACATCGCCTCCCGCAAGGCGGGGGAGCGTTCCCGCGGCGCCGTGATGGCCTCGGATGCGTTCTTCCCCTTCCGTGACGGGATCGACCAGGCATCGGAGGCCGGGATCGCCGCGGTGATCCAGCCGGGCGGGTCGGTTCGTGACGACGAGGTCATCGCCGCCGCGGACGAGCACGGCATGGCGATGGTGCTCACGGACCGCCGGCATTTCCGGCACTGATCGCCTGGGTTCCTGGCCTCCGTACCGCCCGAACGGCTATGCTCCGTGGGCTTGAGAGCTGGGGGGCCCGCGCCCGCTCTTACTCGCTTTGAGCCGGGCCCCTTCCGTTACGACCCGAAGGGAGGGGAGATGCGTTCACGCATCTGGAAGGTCGCGATCTTCGCGACTATCGCAGTCCTCGTCCTCGGCGCCTGCACCCGGGAAGAAGACCCCGAGACGCAGCCGCAGGAGACGGGTGTAGAAGAGTCGCCTGCGGAAGAGGAAACCGCGGCGCCAACCGGCGGTGCCGCACTCGCCGCGATCCAGGAGGAAGGCGTCCTGCAGTGCGGCGTCAACAACACCGTGCCCGGGTTCGGTTACGAGACCGCAGAGGGCACGATCGAGGGCTTCGACATCGACTTCTGCAAGGCGTTCGCCGCCGCGCTGTTCGGCACGGACGCGCCAGAGGAGGGCACGCATTACGAGCTCGTGCCGATCGACGCCGACAATCGGTTCAGCGCCCTGCGTGCGGGGGAGTACGACGTCCTGGTCCGCAACACGACCTGGACCTCCAGCCGCGAGGGCACCGAAGGCGTGCAGTTCACGAAGACGAACTTCTTCGACGGTCAGGCCATGGTGGCGCCCGCAGAGAACGTCAGCTCGATCGACGACCTCGACGGCGCGACGATCTGCGTGACCGCAGGGACGACGACGGAGCTGAACCTCGCCGACTACTTCCAGCAGCAGGGTTTGGACTTCGAGCCCCTGACGCTGGAGGACTACGACCAGATCTTCCGCGCTTTCCGGACGAACCGCTGCGACGCCGTGACCGGCGACCGTTCGGCGCTCGCCGGGTTGGCCCCGACCTGGTCCGAGGACATCGGTGAGCTGACGATCCTCGAGGATGTGATGTCCAAGGAGCCGCTGACGCCGGGAGTGCTGGAGGGTGACGCGGACTGGGCGGACGTCGTGTTCTGGACGGTGAACGGGATCATCCTTGCGGAGGAGCTCGGTGTGACGCAGGGGAACGTCGCCGACGAGGCTGCCGACCCCTCGACGCCACAGATCGCGGCCATGCTCGGCACGCCGTTCGCGGCGGACGAGGACGTGAACGTCGAGCACGGGCTCGGGCTCGAGGACACGTTCATGCAGAACGTGATCGCTGCGGTCGGGAACTATGGCGAGATCTTCGACCGCCACCTGGGCCCGGGTACCGACATCGGGCTCGAGCGTGGGCTGAACGCCCTGTGGACCGACGGCGGTCTGCAGTACGGGATCCCGTTCAGGTAGGCCGAGAGACGGATTGATCTAGGGAATGGGGCCCGGCACCCGCCGGGCCCCTATTCTTTCCCGACATGGCCGACGCGCTCGCTGCCGCCCCACCTCGTCCGCCGCTCTGGAGGAATGCTCGGTTCCGGCGGATCCTGGGCCAGCTGTTCTTCGCCCTGGCAGTGGCCTTCGTGGCAAGAGAGGTCTTCCTGAACCTCAAGTTCAATGCCGCTGCTCGCGGGCAGGATCTCAGCTTCAGCTTCCTCAACGCTCAGGCGGGGTTCGCGATCGCGGACACTCCCATCGATTACGAGAGCACCGATTCGGTCAAGCGCGCGTTCCAGGTCGGGATCGCCAATACGCTCCGGGTATCCCTGCTGGGGATCGTTCTTACGACCATCCTCGGTCTCTTCATCGGGGTTGCGAGGCTCTCCTCGAACTGGCTCGTTCGCAAGCTCGCCCAGGTCTACGTGGAGCTCTTCCGGAATACGCCGGTTCCGCTACAGGTCATCTTCTGGTGGGGGGCGGTTTTCCTCGCGATCCCCTCGATCGACGAGAGCGTCTCCTTGTTCGATGTCGCGTTCCTTTCGAACCGAGGGCTGGTCATTCCTTGGTTCCGGCTCGAGGAGGGCGCATCAGCATGGGGTCTCGCACTGGTTGCGGGTGCCTTGATCGCGGCGGTGCTCTGGCGGTGGCGCACCCGGATCAACGAACGAACCGGTGAGCCGCATCATCGCGTGCTTTGGGCGTTCGGCACCCTGATCCTTTTCGGTGTACTCGGATACCTGCTGTCGGGATCGCCGACCACCGCCAACATCCCGCACATCGCGGAGACGGGCTTCAGCTTCGAGGGCGGCGTGCGCTTCGGCACGGAATTCGCGGCGCTGTTGTTCGCCCTCGTTCTCTATACGGCTGCCTTCATCGCCGAGATCATCCGCGGAAGCATCCAGGCGGTCCCGAAAGGGCAGCGGGAAGCAGCAGAGTCTCTCGGTCTGTCGAGATTCGAGCAGCTGCGGTTCGTGATCCTGCCGCAGGCGCTCCGGATCGCGATCCCGGCGATCAACAGCCAGTACTTGAATCTGCTGAAGAACTCGAGCCTAGGGATCCTCATCGGGTTCTACGAGCTCCTCCGCGTGTCGAAGTCGATCATCACCGGCCGCGGGCACGACACGCAGGTGCTGTTGTTGTCGATGCTTTTCTACCTGGCCATGTGCCTGACGATCTCCTTCCTGATGAACTTGGTGAACCGGGCCGTGACGAGGCGAGGAACCCGATGAAACGACCTGCGAGCGAAGAGGGGTACGAGCTCACTCTCGGAACATCGGACCACCCGACCGCCGAGGTTGCACCCGAAGCCGAACCGACATCCCCGCGTGAGTGGGTGAAGAAGAACCTGTTCGCGAACCCCAGGAGTACGGCCCTCACTCTGATCGTGGCCGCGTTCATCGCTTGGCTCTCCACGAAGATCCTCTCCTTCGCCTTCGGGGGTGCGGACTGGTCGGTCTTCAAGGCCAACCTCCGCGTCTACATGGTCGGGCGATTTCCCCTCGACGAGGTGTGGCGCATCTGGGTGTGCGTCTTTGCCATCGCGTTGCTCGTGGGCCTCTCCAGGGGCAGCGTGCCGCGCACGCGGCCCACGGTGGCAAAGATCGTCTGGAGACTGGTCGTAACCGCCGCGGCTGCAGGAGTCCTCCTGTATGCGGTCGACAGTCCCCTCGTTCTCGGCCTCGTGGCGGCGGTTCCTGCCACGGTCGTCGCGGGAAGGGTTGCCGGCCGGGCGATGGGGGCCTGGATCCGGAGGCCGCTGCTCATCGCGTGGCTGCTTGCGTTCCCGTTCGTGATCGTCATGCTCCGGGCGTTCGACGGCGTGAAGCCGCAGAACTGGGGCGGATTCGTGCTCAACGTGCTCGTCGCTGTGGTCGCGATCTTCGCCTCGTTCCCGATCGGTCTCCTCTTGGCGATGGGGAGGCGCAGCACGCTCCCGGCGGTTCGCGTCTTCTGCGTGGGGTTCATCGAGTTCATCCGGGGGGTTCCGCTCGCCGCCTTGATCATCTTCGGGATATTCGTCCTGCCATTGCTCCTTCCTCCCGGAATCGACCCCCCGAATATCGTGCTGGCGATGATCATGTATGTGATCTTTAGTGCGGTCTACGTGGCGGAGATCGTGCGGGGCGGGTTGCAGGGGGTACACCAAGGGCAGTACGAAGCATCGAACGCTCTCGGTCTTCGATACGGGCGAATGATGCGCCACATCGTGCTTCCCCAGGCGCTGCGAAACACGATTCCGGCGATGATCAGCCACTTCATCAGCCTCTTCAAGGACACATCGCTGCTCGTGGTGGCCGGTATCTTCTCCGACCTCGCATCTGCAGCCGGCAGGGCAACACGTCTGGATGTCTTCGTCGGCAGGGAAGGGGAAGCTCTCCTGCCCGCGGCATTCATCTTCTGGGTAGTGGCGTTCTCGATGTCGAGATGGAGCCAGCGCGTGGAGCGACGCGTCGGCGTGGGAGAGAGGTAACGATGACTGCACAGCAGACGAACGGTTCAATGATCGTTGCAGAGGGCGTCGAGAAGAGCTTCGGCAAGTTCCAGGCGCTGAAAGGAATCACGACCTCCGTCCGACGCGGTGAGGTGGTGGTGATCGTGGGACCCTCGGGGTCCGGGAAGTCCACGTTCATCCGGACGATCAACCGGCTGGAGCGGCACGATGCCGGCCGCATCGTCGTCGACGGTATCGAGCTGACGGACGACATCAAGAACATCGAGAAGGTGCGCAGCGAGATCGGGATGGTGTTTCAATCGTTCAACCTCTTCCCCCACCTGACCGTGATGCAGAACCTCACGCTCGCCCCTCGCAACGTGCGGCACTGGGCCAAGGCAAAGGCCGAGGAGAAAGCCATGCAATTGCTGGAGCGTGTCGGGATACCGGAGCAGACAGACAAGTACCCCGCGCAGCTCTCGGGCGGCCAGCAGCAGCGCGTGGCGATCGCGCGAGCCCTC